>CAIKWZ010000038.1 GCA_903831255.1 uncultured Alphaproteobacteria bacterium | reverse complement strand
TCACCCTCTATGAGAGGATCAGAAAGGCTGCGACCTCAAAGCTTCCCAAAGGACTTTGAGCGCGTCTCTCAGCGAGCCTTCGCCGTCAGCCGCACAGGCATCCGGGCGTAGCCCTTCACAAAGGCGGAGGGGACGCGCGAAGGCTCCTCCAACACCTCAACCGCGTCAAAACGCTTGAAGAACTCCTCCCAGAGAATCTGGAGCTGCATCTCCGCCAGACGATTGCCGACACAGCGATGAATCCCGAAACCGAACGACAAGTGACGCCGCACCTGAGGCCGTTCGATCCACAACTCATCCGGGCGGGTGAAGTGTTTCTCGTCACGATTGCCTGACACATACCACATCAGGACCTTATCGCCCTTGCGGATGGTCTTGCCCGCCAGCTCGTAATCAGCCAGCGCGGTTCGGCGCATGTGGGCGAGCGGGGTCTGCCACCGAATGATTTCCGAAACCGCAGATGGAATGAGAGAGTTATCCGCCCGGAGCTTGGCGAACTGATCGGGCCACTTGCTAAAGGCGTAGACCCCGCCAGTCATGGAATTACGGGTCGTGTCGTTTCCACCGACGATCAGCAGGATAAGATTTCCGAGAAACTCCTGAGGGGTCATGTTCCTCGTGTGCTCTCCATGCGCCAGCATTGAGACAAGGTCTCCCCGAGGCGGAGCGTTCACACGCTCATTCCAGAGGCCCGTGAAAGTCATGAGGCATTCCATCAGCTCGGCGCGCCATTGCTCCTCGCCTGACACGATTTCAGGGTTGGCGCGACCGGTCGCGACGTCCGACCAGCGGGTGAGTTTCCTGCGATCCTCAAAGGGAAAATCGAACAGAGTGGCGAGCATCATGGTGGTGAGCTCGATCGAGACCTTATCCACCCAGTCGAACTCCTCCCCGACAGGCAGGGTGTCGAACAAGGCGCTGGTGCGAGAGCGGATCAACGTCTCAAAGGATTTGAGATTATCAGGGCCGACGATGGACTGAACCGTTTTGCGCTGCAGATCATGCTTGGGAGGATCCATTGCGATGAACATCGGCAGGGCGAAGTCCTCGTCCTGATCCGCCATGGTGATGCCGCCCTCGGATGAGAACACGCCATGGGACGTATCTACGGTCATGATCTCGTTGAATGTGGTCACCGACCAATAAGGGCCAAAGGGACTGTCCGGGCAGAAATGAACCGGATCCTCCTTGCGCATCCGGGCGAAGCGATCCCAGTACGCATCCCGGCGCCAGATCTCGGGGTCGGTGATGTCGTAGGTCGCCAAATCCAGCTCGGACGCCGGGGGAATAACGCCATCCCGCGGAATGCCGTTCACCCGCAATTCCTCAAAGCTGGGCTTGTACTGAGATTGGCTGGTCGTTGCCGTATCCGCCATGTGAACCTCTTCATCACGGGGCGCACAGGCCCCTCACCGCCATCAGCGGTCTGCCTGACGACACCTTACCAGAAGAAGACCTCCGACGCATCCCTCGAAATTAGCCGAGAGACAACGCTTCTCCCTGGGCCGTTTAACTCTGGCTGTCGGGATAGTCGCGGGACAGCGCGAACCGAACGCCCGTCGATTTCGAGTACACGGCGGCATGAAGACGTTCCGTCTCCCCCTCCCTTCCGGCGGCGGACTTAAAAGCCGCATCCAGCTGGGCAAGGTCGCGGGTTTCGATCATGATGTGAAACTCTCCAAGGATTTCAGGCCCGAAGCCCAGCTTGCGTCGAAGGAGACGCCACGACACTATCAAATCTTGCGCCTTGAAATGATCGAGATAGGCGCCCACCGCCGAAGCGAAGGCGCGGTCCTCACGACCGTCTTTCAGAGAACACCAGATATGGTAGACATCCATCCGCGTCTCCATCCAGCCGCCTGAGGCGGCCGTCGCCGAATGCTGCGGGGTTCCCTTCGTGTCCGAAACGCCCCCCTCACTCTCAGTCCTCATACCCTTCTACAACGAGGCGGGAAACATCCTGCCGCTGATCGACGAAGTTCATGCGGCGCTGGCGGGTCTCGACTATCAGATCGTCTGCGTGAACGACGCCTCCAGCGACGCGACAGGCGAAGAGCTGCGCAAGGCCCGCGAGGGCAGTCCCGACCGCATCACGCTGCTGACCCATATCGAGCGACGGGGAAAGTCAGCCGCCCTCTTCACAGGGCTGAGGAGCTGCCGAGGCGAATGGGTCCAGCTTCTCGATGGCGACGGACAGAACGATCCGGCCGATACCCGCCGCGTTTACGACACTCACATTCTCGCCGGTCATGCTCCCGGTCTCGGCATCATCTGCGGCCGCCGAACGAGCCGGAACGACAGCGGGTTCAAATGGCTGCAGTCAAGGATCGCAAATGGCGTGCGGCGCTTCTGCCTTCGCGACACAGCGACCGACACCGGTTGCGGGTTCAAGCTCATCCGACGTCGAGCATTTGAGGACCTGCCCTATTTCGCGGCCATGCATCGCTTCCTTCCCGCTCTCATCAAGCGGGCTGGCTGGGATGTGCTGGAAACGCCGGTGACCGACCGGGAGCGCGTCCACGGGGTCTCCAAATATGGCTTTCTGGGTCGCCTGGGCGCCGGCGTCATCGACCTTGCGGGTATGATCTGGCTCGTTCGCCGCGGAGGGTATGGCGTCGCCGAAGAGTGGCGAGATCCGCGCCAGCGTCCCTGAATTATGTTGCCATAATCATCGCCTGAAGGTCCCCAGCACGTGCCGCCCCGTCCCGCTCCTCGCAGACCAGACCGCTCCGAACGGCCTGCGAAAGAGCGCGTGGCCTGGTTATCGCGCGCCTCGCGCCTCGAAGCATCCTTCGTCCTTCAGATCATATGTCTGTTCTGCCTCGCTCACTGGGCGCTGCGTGTCCTCATCGCCCCCGTCGCGACCGTTGAGGAGGCTGAACAAATCCTGCTTTCTCAGTCTCTTCAGGGAGGATACGCCGGTGATAAGCCGCCCCTTACAGCATGGCTGATCTCAGTGACGTCGTCGTGGTGGGGCCGCACGGCTGAAGCGGCCGTCGCGCTGAAATACGTGTTTCTCTTTATTGCCCTCAGCTTCTACTATCTCGCGGCCCGGATCATCATCGTCCGACCCGGCGCCGCTGCCGCGGCGGCGGGCGCGCTGACCTTGACCTATGGTCTTGGGTGGGGCGTCCATGAGGACATGCTGGGCCTCGCCGCGCTGACGGCGTGCCTGTCTCTGACCCTCCACGCCCTCGCACGCGTCCTCACCTGGAGACGTCAGGGGGACTGGATTTATCTGGGTCTCGTCGCGGGTGTCGGTCTGCTTGCACATCCCCTATATGCAATCCTGCCCGTCGCGTGCATCGCAAGCGTGCTTTCTGTCGCGTTCTTCCGGCAAGGCATCAGCCTGATCAATTTCGTTCTCGCAGTTGTCACCGCCGGGGCGGTCGCCTCACCCTTTCTGATCTGGCTCGCCGCTCAGCCCGGCGCCGGGCAGTCCGGTGACAGCCTCGCCATGACCATCCCATCTTCGCTCCTCCTCGAGGCCTTTCCTGCGAGTCTGGGAGCGGAGGATCTGCGCTCCTGGTGGGAGACGCGCCTCGTCAGTCTTTCCTCTCTGGGACGCGCAGCCCTCAGCTTCAGCCTGCCCTTCTCGCTTCTCTGGAGCATCCTCTTCTGGCCGCTGTGGGCCCCGGTTCTTTACCCGGTCTTCGCTCGTCGTTCGACGGACGAGGAGACTCACGATGTCGCGTGGAGATCGGTGCTTGGACGGGCCCTTCTCCTGTCAGGCCTCCTCTATCTCCTTGCCGTGTTCGGGGGCGTCTCATCCTTCAAAACCGCATGGACGGCACCTGCTCTTTTCCTGCTCCCGATGTGGCTGTTCGTCCACGTGAAGCGCGCGGGGGAGTTCCCGATCCCGATGCGAGGGTTCGCCGCCCTTCTCATTCTCATCGCGATCGGCGTCTTTGCGGGACGCCTGGCGGAGCGACCGCTTGAGATCAGGGCATGTCCGGATGAGAAGTGTCGTCCTTACGCTCCCGTCGCGGCATGGGCGGCGCAGCTCAGAGAGGTCGGCTTCGAAGGGGGCACACTGGTAGGATCGGACATCCACCTCATGGGAAATCTACGCGCCGAGCTCCCGGAAGCGCGGGTTCTGGACGCAGGAGCGCCATCCGGCGCTCTGCCTCCGGCAACCTCGCAGGGGGCCTGTCTGGTGGTGTGGCGCAATTCCGGAACCCTGCCGGATGACCTTGCCGCCTTCCTGACCGAAACGCTTGAGGTACGTATCGACGATCCCGCGCCAGACGGCGCCATCGTTCGCACCCTGCTCGAAAGCAGCCGCATGGCCAGCCTCTACTACAAGTTTGTGTCGCCCTCGCCTTCCTGCCGCTGAAAGCTCTCAGGCAGGAAGGCCTCAGGAGGAGATATCACAAGCCTTCGAGCCTCGAGGTCGATCTCCGGCACACACTCCCGGGTGAAGGGCAGGAAAAATGCGCGGCCATCCTCAGGGCGAATTTCAATGAGGTCGCCGGCGCCGAAGTTCGGAGCGTCGGTCACGATGCCGATCAGACGCCCGTCTATATGGCGAACCTCACAGCCAAGAAGATCGGCGACATAGACCTCCTCCTCCTCCAGCACGGGTAGCCCGCTGCGCGGAGCGTGAAGCAGTGTCCCACGCAACGCCTCCCAGTCCTCGCGGGAGCGGCCCTCAGACGCAATCACCCCGAACAGGTCGCCAAGGGGCCGGCTCCTTACGGGGGTCATCAGGGCCTCTCCCTGGGCGTTCAGAAGCGTTCCAAGTGAAAACAACGCCTCAGGGTCCGCCGTGAATGACCGCACCCTGACCTCTCCGCGAACCCCGAAGGCACCGACGATCTGTCCGACCACAACCAGACGGGGGGATGAAGATGTCATGCTCCCTCCACGGGGCGCTCAAGCATCGCCACCACCTTACCCGACACTGAAGGCCGCGAGAGCAGGGAGCGAAAGCCAAGGGCCCTGTGAAAGGCGAGACTTTCCGGATTGGGGGGATGCTCATTCACCTCAGCGGTCAGACGCGCCTCACCCAGCTCTCGAGCCAGCGCGAAAGCGTACTGATAAAGGCCTCTGCCGAGACCCCTTCCCCACGCCGAGGGGCTGACCGCCACGCGGTCGATATAAAGGTGTCGCTCGAAACGCTGTTCAAACCATGCGTAGTTATCGCTGCCATACGCCGAGCCTGGCCTGATGAGCACCATGAAAGCCAGTCGCTCCGCCCCCGCCTCAGAGACCAGAACGCGAAAGGCGAGCGTCTTCAGGCGCGTCCACGATTCAGCATCCAGCGGACCCAAAGCGGGTTCGCTGGATGCATTGAGGGCGAGAATGAACGCATCATCCTCAGGCCCCGCCTCGCGGATAATCGCAGACAAGAGGGCCTACCCGGCCGCTTCTTCCTCAGCAGAGACCTCTTCGGCCGGCGCATTGCGCGCCTCTTCCTCTGCCGCGCGCCGGGCCGCCTCGCGTTCCTCACGCTCAGCGACGCGGGCCTTGGCCTTCTCACCCGGCTCGCCGCGCTGAGGATTGTCGCCATGCTCCCATTTGACGAGACCTGCGGCGCCGAGGAAGCGGGCTACGCGATCTGAAGGCAGTGCGCCCTTCGCCAGCCACTCACGCGTCTTGTCCAGATCGAGGACGATGCGCTTCTCATCATCCTTGCCCAGCAGCGGATTGTAGGAGCCGATTTTTTCGATGAAGCGGCCATCTCGCGGAGACCGGGAATCGGCCACGACGATGCGATAATAAGGACGGTGCTTCGAGCCGCCGCGAGCCAGACGAATCTTGAGGGACATGGAACAGACCTTTCAGAGTGAAACAATTAACAGACAAGGGGTGACGGACGCTCTCCAGACACGCCGCGGAACGACCGAACAAGCGCAACCATACTGCGCTGCGTCCGGGCCGCCTGTCGGCTGCCTGTCTTTAAGGCCGCTCACGAGCGCGCCTCCTTCAGACGTTCATGATGACGGATCACCTCCGTCACAATGAACGCAAGAAATTTCTCTGCGAAATCAGGATCCAGATCGGCCTCCGAGGCAAGCCGCCTCAGCCTGGCGATCTGCTCCGTCTCGCGCGTCTTGTCGGCAGCCGGAAGATTATGCGCCGCCTTGAGCTCGCCGACAGCCTTGGTGCAACGGAAGCGCTCGGCCAGCATATGCACAAGCGCCGCGTCGATGTTATCGATCGAAGCCCGCAGCCGGGCGAGCTCCGGAATGGGATTTGAGGGTCCGGCGTCAGTCATCACTTGCCCCCCTTCTTGGGCCCACCGAGGCCCGGCAGGCCGCCAAGCCCCGGAAGCTTCGGAGCGCCAGGAGCGCCGCCGAGGCCCTGCAGCCCCTTCAAGGCGCCAGGCGGAAGCTGAGGCCCCTGCCCCGGGGCGCCGCCCATCATCGACCCCATCGCCTGGGCCATGCCCTTCATGCCGCCCTTGCCCATCTTCTTCATCATGTCCGACATGTTCCGGTGCATCTTCAGCACCTTGTTCACCTCGGCCACGTCGACGCCTGCCCCCGCAGCAATCCTGCGCTTGCGAGAGGCCTGCAGAAGATCGGGCTTGCGTCGTTCTGCCGGCGTCATCGAAAGAATGATCGCTTCCTGACGCTTCAGCATGCGATCGTCTATCTGCGCTCCAGCCATCGCCGCTTTCGCCTTCTGAGCGCCTGGCAGCATGCCCATCAGCCCGCCCAGCCCTCCCATGCGCTGAAGCTGGCGCAACTGGCCGGCGAGGTCCTCAAGATCGAACTGGCCCTTGGCCATCTTCCTCGCAAGCTTTTCAGCCTCGGCCTCGTCAATCTCGGCTTTCGCCTTCTCGACGAGGGAAACGATATCGCCCTGACCCAGAATCCGCCCGGCGACGCGTCGCGCGTCGAATACGTCAAGACCGTCAAGCTTCTCCCCGCTCCCAAGAAACCGGATCGGCAGTCCGGTGACCGAGCGCATCGAAAGTGCGGCGCCGCCGCGACCGTCGCCATCCATACGGGTGAGGACGAGACCTGTGAGAGGGAGACGCTCATGGAAGCGGCGGGCGGTCTCGACCGCATCCTGACCTGTCAACGCATCGACCACCAGAAGCGTTTCCTGGGGGCGAGCGATCGAGGCAATCGTGGCGGCCTCTTCCATCATCTGTTCGTCAAGAGTGGTGCGACCCGCAGTATCGAGAATAAGAACGTCGAAGCCGCCAAGGCGCGCAGCGCTCAGCGCCCGCTTCGCAATGTCCGCAGGAAGCTGTCCGTCCACGATCGGCAAAGCTTCAACGCCGGCCTGCCCGGCGAGGATGCGCAACTGCTCCATTGCTGCAGGCCGCCGAACGTCCAGTGACGCCACAAGAACCTTCTTGCGATCAGCCTCTCTCAGACGCCGGGCCAGCTTTCCGGTGGTCGTCGTTTTGCCTGAACCCTGAAGGCCCGCCATCATGATGACGGCGGGAGGACTGTCGATTTTCAGGCGCTCGGGTTCCGAATCCCCGCCCAGAACATCGACGAGAGCATCGTAAACGATCTTCACGACCAGCTGACCGGGCTTGATCGCCCGGATTACGCTCTCGCCCACCGCCTTGGGCCTTACATCGTCAATGAATTTGCGCACCACCGGAAGTGCGACGTCCGCCTCCAGCAGAGCGACGCGAATCTCACGCAGCGCGTCGGACACATCTTTTTCGGACAGGGCGCCCCGCCCGGTCAGGCCGTCAAAAACCCCGGAGAGCTTTTCGGTCAACGCTTCAAACATGTCTCTCCTCCCTTCCTGATCGGCGAGCCCGTCCAACCCCTCCTGCAGCCGTCTCGGCCGACCCTCGACCAGCGCGCCACAAAGGGCGATCCGACCGAAAAACGACAAACGCCCCGCCGGGCGCAACGCGCTGGGCGGGGGACCTCGTCAGGCTCATCCGGTTGATCCGCCTCTCAGCGGCCAGGGTCGTCCTGATCAAGGCGCAGAAAACAAGTCTGCGCGGAATGGTCCCGGGAACTAGCTCCAGACGCGACAAAGGTCAAGCTCTTCAGGGACTTTCTGGCCTCAGACCAAGCCCCGAGAACCAAGACTTGTCCGTCTGGAGCTCGTGCGTTCGTGATCCCCTTCGCCTTGCACCCGAGGTCGGAGACCGGCAGAGTGAAAGAGGAGTGAGGATCTGAGCATGCCCTTTTCGTTCGTTAGCCTGCGCTCGGCGGCGCTGTCCGCCCTTGTCGTCGCCCTTTCGCCATCCCTCGCCCTGGCTCAGAAGCTGCAGGCGGTGGACCTCGAGCTGGTGCTCGCCGTCGATGTCTCCCAGTCCATGGACTATGACGAGCACGAACTGCAACGAAATGGCTATGTCGACGCCTTTCGCCAGAAAGACGTCATCAACGCCATGACCTCTGGCCCGAGAGGGCGCATCGCCGTGACCTATATGGAGTGGGCCGGCATGTATGAACCGGTCCAGATCATTCCCTGGACAGTTATAGATTCTGAGGCGTCCTCGCGGGCGTTCGCCGATCGTCTGGCGAAGGAGCCCATCTATGGTGAGCAGAGAACTTCAATATCAAGCGCCCTGATCAAGGCGACAGAGCTCATCGAGACGAACGAATTCTCCGGTGCGCGCCGGGTCATCGACGTATCAGGCGACGGGGCCAACAATACCGGACCGCAGGTCGACCTCACACGGGACGAAGTGATCAAGCGCAGGATCACGATCAACGGACTTCCGATTATGCTCAACAAGCCCCGGGAGTTCTATGACATTGACCATCTGGACCGTTACTACAAGCACTGCGTGATCGGAGGGGAGGCCGCCTTTATCGCTCCCGTCTACGACCTCAAGCACCTCACCGCGACGATACGCAAGAAACTGGTGATGGAAATCGCCGGCCTGGAGGTCGCGCCAGAGACCGCCCCGATCCAGTTCGCCGACGCCTCAGGGGTCTCGTCCGATGGGCTGCAACGGGTGCAGCTCAAACTCCCTGCGGAAAAGACGGATTGCCTGATCGGCGAAAAGGTCTGGGGCGGCGGGCGCGGCTGGGGTCGTCCGCCCGGCCCCCGCTAGGAGCCCGTTTCACGGGTCCGACCGACCCCGGCCAACCCGATCTGCGGGATTTCGAAGCGACGAGCCTTGCGAATGAACATCGCCTCATCGGCGACCTCCAGTAACTGTTCAATCGAGGCGTCCGGGCCAAAATGCGCAACCCCGATCGAGGCGCTCAGGCCCAAGGTACGACCCTCATGCCGGACAGGAGAAGCGGCAATCGCCTGCGCCAGCGCCTCGGCCTTCGCCTGAGCAGCATCGTCGCGAATGTGGGTCAGAACGACAGCGAACTCGTCTCCCCCCAGCCTGCCAATGATGTCGGTTTCCCGCGTCTGACTAATCAGAACCTCTCCAACCTGCCGCAAAGCCGCATCGCCCGCAGCATGACCGTTCCGATCGTTGATCTCCTTGAAGCGATCCAGATCAAAGAAAATCAGACTGGCCTCGATTTCGTGACGACGCACCATCGCCACCACTCGCGCGGCCTCACGGAGAAAGGCTCGGCGATTGTAGACTGAGACGAGCGGATCAAAGTCCGCCGAGGCCTCGGCCTCCGCCAACGCCTCCTTCACCTCCGCCAGCTCGCGCCGAAGCGCCTCCACCTCCCCAAGCATGGCGATCAGAGCGCCCTGAACCGGCCTGGTCAGATGTGCGGTCGGAACGCCCAGCAGGCCAGCGGCCCGGGTCAGCCTATCCTGGTCCGCGACGCTGACGGCCCCGGAGACCCGCTCATCGGCCTCTGGGTCCAAGATTTCCGGGGGTGAGGCGGGCCTGCGGTTCATACTTTCAGCTCTTTGACACTTTCAGTTCACACCATCCACGTTAGGAGATGGTTAACCGTATACGCAGGACGGGCCCCAACGCCCATGTTGCGGACGCACCCTTTAGACCTATACTCCGCGGCAGCCATGACCGGGCGCAAAGGCGTTCGATCGCCATCGGGAGACTTGCATGAGCGCAAACGCGCCTGACCCTGGCCCTGAAAAGTCGGCCTCACCCGCCGCCATTCCTCTGGTCAGTATTGTGATGGGCAGCCGCTCTGACTGGCCGACAATGCGCGAAGCGGCAGCCATTCTTGAGGGTCTCGGGGTCCCTCATGAGACGCGCGTGGTCTCCGCTCACCGAACACCTGACAGGCTGTTTGAGCACGCCAAAGGAGCCCACGCCCGCGGGGTGCAGGTGATCATAGCCGGCGCCGGGGGGGCGGCTCACCTGCCGGGCATGATTGCGTCCATGACGACCCTTCCGGTTCTCGGGGTCCCCGTTCGATCAAGCGCCCTTTCCGGCCTCGACAGTCTTCTGTCCATCGTCCAGATGCCACGCGGCGTGCCCGTAGGGACCTTCGCCATCGGAGAACCGGGCGCGGCCAACGCCGCCATCCTGGCGGCATCCATCCTCGCACTCTCCGATCGCGCTCTTGCGCAGCGGCTCGAGGCGTGGAGACGCAATCAAAGCGAGGCGACGCCTGAAACGGTGAGCGACACACAGTGACTGACACAGTCCTTCCGGCGCCCTACGCCCAGCCCGGGGACGCCATCGGCATTCTCGGCGGAGGGCAGCTCGGCCGTATGCTCGCTCTGGCAGCCGCCCGACTCGGCCTCGACGTCCACATCTTTGCCCCTGAGAGCGACTGCCCCGCCTCGCGAACGGCGCGCAAGACGTTCATCGCTCCTTATACCGATCGCGAGGCGCTCAAGGAGTTCGCCGCCAGCGTGAAGGTGGCGACGCTGGAGTTTGAGAATATCCCGCCCGAAGCGCTCGATATCGTCGAGGCGGCGGGAACGAGGGTTCGCCCCGACGCCCGGGCCCTCGCCATCTCCCAGGACAGACTGGCTGAGAAGTCGTTCTTTCGGGAGATCGGCATCGAGCCCGCACCCTTCGCGCGCATCGACGCCGCCCACCAGATTCAACCTGCGCTCGATCAGCTTGGAGGGGCAGGAATCCTCAAGACACGCTTCTCCGGCTACGACGGCAAAGGGCAGATCCGTCTCTCGGGCGTCGTAAGCCCAGATGCTGCGTTCGCCGAAATGCAGGGCGGGCGCGCCGTTCTGGAAGCGCTTATCGATTTCGACTGCGAGATCTCCGTCATCCTCGCACGCGGCGCGGATGGCGATATCCGAACCTGGGATTGCCCAAGAAACGTTCATCAGGGCGGGATTCTGCGACGCTCAACCTTTCCGGCCAACCTTCCATCCGAGCTTCTGGAGCGAGCACAGTCGATGGGCCGCCGCCTCGCGGCGGAGCTCGATTATGTCGGCGTCCTGGCCCTTGAGCTGTTCGTCACCCGCGATGGGAGCCTCCTGGCGAACGAATTCGCCCCACGGGTCCATAACTCTGGTCACTGGACCGAAGACGCCTGCCTGACAGGCCAGTTCGAACAGCATATCCGGGCTGTCTGCGGCTGGCCTCTCGGCGATACGCGACGTCATTCAGACGGCGAGATGCTCAACCTTCTCGGAGCAGAGGCTCATTCCTGGCCCGATCATCTCCGCGACGGAGCGAAGATCAACCTATACGGCAAACGACGCGCCGCCGAAGGCCGTAAGATGGGCCATGTGGTCAGGTTGGCGGAGCGCTCCTGACCTCGGGCTCAAAGAACAGGGCGCGGGCGATCAGCCGAGATCAGGACCTTGATCCGGGAGGCTGTGGTTCGGTCGGCGAAGTGGTGAAGAACGATCGTACCTTGCTCTTTGTCTTTTCGAAGGTCATCACGTCGGCGATCCTTCGTTGCAAAAACGCCTCGGTCTCTGCAGCGTCCCCAGCCAGCCATACAAGAAGGGTCGAGGCGATAACCCCCGACAGAATGGTTCGCTTGGAATACCAGTTAAAGTCGGTCGAACGATCTCCAAGACCAGACCAGATCGCATCCGCTACGCCCCAAAGGCCCCTGGGGCCTGCGAACAGGCCCAGGGGAGAGGCGATCGCCCTGCGAACCGCAGGCCTGAACGGCTCGAGCGCCTCAAGATAGGCGCGAACCCCGAACGTCACCTTGTCCCGGATCTTCATACCGACGAGATCAGCCTCACCCAAGCGCCGCCCGACCATCGCGCTCATCACATGATGGAATTCCTCCAGCAGATCGCCTACCCCGCCAGGACAGGCCAGATCCGCCTCTCCCTGCGTCAGACCGCATCGCTCGCGCGCCTCCTGCAGGGAGGCGGGTGTCCATCCGAGGTCCGGAGCGACCTCAAGCATGGCCTCCAGAAGCTTCAGCCTGAAGCGTTCGCTCGGCGTGGCCGCGTGATCTCCCAGATTCATGACCCTCTCCTCTTACGGAACAGTAGGCAGGTCCGTTTTCCTATGCTATCGCACCGCGGATCGCTCGTCATGAGCGAGATGAATTCAACGCGTTTGAATGCGTTCTTCCCCCGGCATGCCGGGTGACGGGAACGCATTCTTCCGGTCCGGCATCCCCAAAAGGAGACGGACCTGACTAATGGAGAGTGACACATCGTTCAGATCGTGGTGCGCGATAACAACGTCGACCAGGCGTTGAAAGCGCTTAAGAAAAAGATGCAGCGTGAAGGTCTCTTCCGGGAGATGAAGCGCCGTAACCATTTCGAGAAGCCGTCCGAGAAGAAGGCCCGCGAGAAGGCGGAAGCCGTTCGTCGCGCTCGGAAGCTCGCTCGGAAGCGCGCTCAGCGCGAAGGTCTTCTTCCCAAGACCTGAGGCTTTTTCCACGTCGGTTCAGACTGACAGCCGGAAGCGGATATGCCGTTTCCGGCTTTTCCTGTTTCAAAAACGACCGTCAGCAGATCGCAGCGAGAGGACGTTGCGCGATTGTGAGACCGGTCACGCCTCCGGTCACGACCACGCCTCTCGCGCCCCGAGGCCTCTTTAATCAGACAGCCTCATCGATCTCAAAGTCGTCGCGCACCTTCAGATCATACTCCCGGACCTTCCGATAAAGGGTCGAGCGACCAATTCCAAGGCGTCGGGCGACTTCAGACATGTGCCCTGCGTAGTGGTCGATCGCATACTGGATGAGATCGCGTTCAATCGCCTCGAGGGTCCTAAGATCGCCCGCCTCGTCGCTGATGGCGAGCTTCTGGCCGGTCGTCACATCTGTGGTCATGACCGCCGCCCCCTCTGAGACGGAGCGCGCTGGAGAGACCAGACCCGAAATCTGAGGGAAGTCATCGGGCGTCAGGGCGTCGCCGTCCGAGAGCACGATCGCCCTGAACACTGAATTCTCCAGCTGGCGGACATTGCCCGGCCAATCGTATGTCATCAGCATGCTCATCGCTTCGGCCGTGACGCCCGGAACCGTCCGTCCCTCTTCAGCGTTGAACCGCCGGATGAAGTGATCAACCATGGCCGGTAGGTCTTCGCGTCGCTCGCGAAGCGCAGGCACCTCGATCGGATATACATTTAGACGATAGTAGAGGTCCTCGCGAAACCGCCCTTCGCGCACCTGAGTCGCCAGATCCCGATTGGTCGCAGAGATAATCCGAACGTCGACCTTGGTCGGGCGACGCGAACCGACAGCGTCGACCTCTCCCTCCTGCAGAACCCGAAGCAGCTTGACCTGCATCTCGAGGGGCAGCTCGCCGACTTCATCAAGGAACAGGGTCCCCTGGTCCGCCTCGACAAACTTTCCGAGCTTCTTCTCATGAGCTCCGGTGAATGAGCCCTTCTCGTGGCCGAAGAGTATCGATTCCACCAAATTTTCCGGTATCGCCCCGCAGTTGACGGTGACGAAGGGTTTTCCAGCCCGGTCTGACGCTCCCTGAATACACCTTGCAATCACTTCCTTGCCGACCCCGCTTTCACCGAGGATCAGAATAGGAATGCCGGAGGACGCCGCCCGCTGGCCCAGTCGCACCACCTGACGCATGGTCGGGGCGCCGGCGATCATGTCTTCAAAGCCCATTGCGCCCTCAGACTTTCGGGTCAGGCGCTTCACCTCTCCTCGCAGGTCCGAAACCTTCAACGCGTTGCGGATGGAAATCCCGATACGCTCAGGGCTTGCGGGCTTGACCAGAAAGTCGATCGCTCCGGCCCGCATAGCCTGGACGACAGTGTCGATCCCGCCCGTCGCCGTCAGCACGATCACGGGAAGATCCGGGCGGCGCTCCATCAGCCGCTCGAGTGTCTCCATTCCTGACAGTCCCGGCATCACCAAATCAAGAAGGACGACGTCCACCCCCTGACGGGGATCAGAGGCCTCGGCAAGCGCCAGCTCTCCGTTGTCCACCACACGCGCGCGAAACCCCTGCTTCTCGGCCGCAGCCTGCATCAGGCGGCGCTGAGTGGGATCATCGTCAACGACGAGAACGGTCTTAGCCATGCGTCTTCACCTGTCCGAACGCAGGAGCGAACCTGCGAACAACCCTGCGGATCAAACTGGCACGGAGCGCTGAAATCCTGCTTAACAGGTCTCGCTTAATTCCAACGATCTCGGGGAAAATCGACCGAAACTGATACAGGATCGCCAGGTCTTCGGCCCGCTCAGGAACGCACTCGGTTAACAGCGCGCAGGTTCGAATTCACGTTTCCGACCCGCCCGGCGGCCCGCCTGGCATGATGGGACGGGAAGGATATCCCCCGAGGCTCGTCACGCGGTCATACATGACCAGCGCCGCAGCAAGAGACAGGTTTATGCAGAAGCGCGTCGGAATCTTCACGACGTGAGCGCAGCGCGAAAGCATCTCCTCCGACAAATCCCCCCTCTCACGACCCAGAATGTACGCGGCGGATGTAGGGTGGCGAAACGCCGGCAGATCAACAGCGTCATCCGTCAGCTCGACCCCGACCAGGACGCATCCCTGCGGCAGACGCATATCGGAAATCGTGTCCCATTCGTAGTAAGGAACATGGTCGAAGGACTTGGAGGTGTCGGACTTATAGGCGAGGCGAATGTTCCGGGCGGCGGATACGGAAAAGGTAAAACTGGCCCCAAAGGCGTGCGCGGTGCGCATGATCGCGCCGAGATTCATCGGCTTGGAGACCCCCTCGGCGCCGATCCCGAAATATCCGCGAAGAGGTTTCATTCAACGACCCGAAATCATGATCCAACGGCTCGGGCGGCCTTCACACCGTCGCATGGGACCGCTAGCCTCCCGGTCGACAGCCAAAACGAACAAACGCCTTTGAGCCTCGCCAATAAGACACGGAGCCGCGCCCCATGAAAGCCATCCTCTCAAAAGCCCCGGGACTTCCCGACAGCCTGGTGCTCGAAGAGATCGCCTCGCCGAGCGCAGGCCCAGGCCAGGCGGTCGTGAGCGTCAAGGCGGTGGGGGTCAATTTCCCGGATTTCCTCATCATTCAGGACATGTATCAGTTCAAGCCGCCTCGCCCCTTCTCGCCAGGCGGCGAAATCTCAGGCGTCGTCAAATCCGTCGGCGAAGGCGTCACTGCCTTTAAGCCGGGAGACCGCGTTTTCGCCTCCTGCGGATCGGGCGGCATGGCGGAAGAAATCCTTCTCGACGCCCGCCGTCTGGTTGCGATGCCAGACGACATGCCGTTTGAAGAGGCTGCCGCTTTCCTGATGACCTACGGAACGTCCCATTACGCCCTCAAAGACAGAGGCAAGCTCCAGCCGGGAGAGAAACTCCTTGTTCTGGGGGCCGCGGGCGGGGTTGGTCTCGCTGCGGTGGAGCTTGGACGCGCCATGGGCGCCGAAGTCATCGCGGCCGCCTCGTCCCAGGAGAAGGTCGACTTCGCGATCTCTAAGGGCGCTCACAAGGGGTTCGTCTATCCGTCAAATCCCTTGTCGAAGGACCAGCAGAAGGCTTTTTCTGACCAGATCAAGGATATCTCAGGCGGAGGCGTAGACGTTATCTATGACGGGGTCGGCGGCGATTATGCCGAACCGGCGGTCCGGGCCCTCAACTGGGAGGGCCGGTTCCTCGTTATCGGCTTTCCGGCGGGAATTCCCAAGCTTCCCCTCAACCTCACCCTCCTCAAGTCCTGCCAGATCGTCGGCGTCTTCTGGGGCGCGGCGGTCGCCAGAGACCCCAAAGGACATGAAGAGAATCTGGCCGACCTGTTCCGGCTCTACCGGGCAGGATCCATCAAGCCCCATATCTCGAACGCGTATCCCCTCTCCCAGGCCGCCGACGCCATCCGAGAGCTCTCCGAGCGGCGGGCCAAGGGCAAAGTCGTGGTGACCATTTAACAGACGTCCACCGACGGACGCCGACGTCAGAGGGAGCTCCAACATGACCCGATATCTCATTCTCGCCGGGGCTCTGCTCGCCGCCACTGGGTGCGCCGCCAATCCGGAGCCGGAAGCGGCGCCTGCCGCCCCTGCCCCAACCGCCGGGGCGATCTCTCTCAAGCCCGCTCCAGCGCCGGCGCTCGACCTGCGAGCCTCCTCGCTATGGGTGGCCGATGAACGTCTCCTGCCTCAACGCCCGATCCTCGCCCTGATCGCCTCAGGCGGTTCGGTGAACGCTCCGGCGGGCCTTTCCGCAACATGCTCGGCCGACACGGGCGCCATCACGGCGCGCCTCGGGCGGCAGCCGACGGACAGGAAAGGACAGTCAGCGACCTATCAGCTGCGGGTGGCGGGTAAAACGCGATCGCTGGAAGGTCGGTTCGAAACGGCGGCCCGCGCCTCAGATGCTGAGTTCGTCTTCAGCCTCTCTGCGGCGGAACTCAGAGAGATGGCGGGCGCCGAGACGGTGACCTTCGTCACGGACAAGGGAGATCCTACCTGGGTCTTCGTCCGCGATCCGGCCACGCCCGTCAGCGCGCCTCACATCGCCTCGTTGAAGGACCTACCCAAAGAAGCCCCGGCGTTTATCGGCTTCTGTAACCCCAAATAAAAGAAAACCCGCCTGACAGGCGGGATCCTTTCCATCGTCGCGAAACCAGGGAAGGATCGCCCTCGAGCCGTCGGCGCGAGGGCGATCTGAGACTGCTTAGTTCGCCGCGGCGGGCGCGGCATCCTCGTTAGCCCGGAACAGGATGTAAGAACGAACCGCCTCAGCCTCATCGGCCGTCAGCTTTCCAGCGAAGCTCGCCATCCCCGCTGACGCGTACTGCCCTTCAAGAACGACTTTTCGGAAGCTGTCCTTATCGCCCGGGGACTGCGCCCAGCGAAGGTCCTGAATGGCGCCGCCCGAGACAACGAGCGATCCATGGCACACCAGACAGTTGCGGTCATAAAGAACCTGACCGAGACCGATCTGCTGAGGCGCGCCGAAACTTGGGCCCGCCGGTGTCCGATCAAGCTCCATCGTGAGATATTCAGGGAGCTCCGCCTTGCCGCCGACTTTGTAGACGATCACCCGACCGAGCTCGGGGGTCCCAACCTTGTCGATCGGGGCTCCGCCCGTCAGCGAGAACGCCGTACCCCAACCCGCCGTGGTCGCAATATACTGCTCACCGTCGATCTCGTATGACATCGGCCCCGAGAGGGAGGGATACTGCGTATTCGTCTCCCACTTCTTTTCGCCCGTCGCCGCATCATACGCCCGAAGCGCGGTATCGAAGGAGCCCTGGAAAACCAGACCGCCCGCAGTCGCCAGCACGCCGCCATTCCAGGGCGAGGGGTAATCCACCGTCCAGCGGGGTTTCTTCGCCACCGGATCCCACGCCACGAGCTGACCCTTCAGCGCCGCGCGAGCCGCCTTGCGCATCGCCTCGTCGGGAGTGGGCCCGGGCGCTGCGGCAAACTCAAGGCCGGTATTCCAATAAACCTGCCCCTTAGCGCCCGGCTGCTCGGAAGTAAAAATCTGAGGAAGGGTGTGTGCCGGAATGTAGACCAGTCCGGTTTCCGGGCTGAACGCCATCGGATGCCAATTGTGACTTCCCAGGGGACCCGGAACCGCCTCAAAGGGACTATCCGCAAACCGCGCCGCTGGATTTTCGATGGGCCGACCCGTCGCAAGATCGACACCCGTCGCCCAGTTGATCTTCTGGAAAGCGTCTGCCGAGAGAAGCTCCCCGGTCTCCCGGTCCAGAACATAGAAGAACCCGTTCTTCGGAGCCTGCATGGCCACCTTGCGCGTCTGACCGTCGATCTCGAGATCAGCGAGCATAATGTGCTGAGTGGCGGTGTAGTCCCAGGTATCGGACGGGGTTGTCTGATAGTGCCAGACATACTCGCCCGTATCCGGTTTCAGCGCGAGGATGGACGACAGGAACAGGTTGTCGTTGTTCCCGCCCTCAGGCGCAGATGGAGACCTCAACCGATAATTCCAGGGCGACCCGTTCCCGGTGCCGACATACATGATGTCGAGATCCGGATCATACGCCATCGCATCCCAGGCGGTTCCGCCGCCGCCATCCGTCCGCCAGCGCCCCTCATCCGACCATGTCGCGTTGCCCTTCTCAGCGAACGCCTTATCGGAAGCCTCTCCATCCGGCTTCTTGTCAGGATTGGGGGTTGTGTAGAAACGCCAGGCCTTTTCCCCAGTGACCGCATCGTAGGCGGTGATGTAGCCGCGGACCCCGAGCTCAGCGCCGCCGTTGCCGATGACGACCTTTCCTTTGATCACTCGCGGCGCCCCGGTGATGGTGTAAGGCTTGCTCTGATCGACCGTGACCTGCTCCCAGGCGACAGAACCGTCACTGGCGTTCAGCGCGATCAGGCGACCATCGATGGTGCCGACGAAAACTTTTCCCTGCCAGATGGCGACGCCGCGGTTGACGACATCGCAGCAGGCGAACACGCCGCGGGACTTGTCGACCTTGGGATCGAACGTCCACTTCCGCTCTCCCGTCTTGGCGTCCAGTGCGTAGACCATCGACCAGGCTGAGGTCACATACATCACGCCGTCAACGACGATGGGCGTCGCCTCCATCCCGCGACCCACGTCCAGATCCGCATACCAGGCGAGCCCAAGGTCGCCCACCGTGTCGGCGTTGATCTGATTAAGCGGGGAATACCGCTGCTCAGAGTAGGTGCGCCCATGAGAGAGCCAGACGCCAGGCCGACCGTCCGCCGCAGCGATCGCGGCTCCATCGACCTCAGCCGCCGTGATCGCAGGAAGCGCAGCTTCCTTCTCCGAGCAAGCCGACAGCGCCAGCAGCGCCGCACCGCCCATGATCGCCCACCGAAGCTTCATTCTCGCCTCCCTATGCAGCGGACCTGCCTCCGGACCGCCTCCCGAGCTACCATTGTAGGACCGGATCGAGGGGATGTCAGCCCTTCCGGGCGTCTTCAGCCCCCATTGGCCGCCGCCCTAACTAGGTCAGCCTGAGCGGACTCGATCGCCGCCTCAACGATCTGATCCCACTCCGCAGCCTTCGACAGTCCTCTCGCTGCGTCTGGAAGGGACACGGAACGAGATGCATTCACCACCCCACCCTCACGGCCGCCATAGCCGGGCGCAAAGCCCGAGAGCGCCGCCTCCGCGCCTCCCCCCTGAGCGCCATAACCCGGCACGAGAAACAGAGCTCGTCCCGCAACGCCTCGAATCTCCGCAGCCTCCCGCGGGCCGGTTGCGCCGGCGACCATCATCAGACCGGACCACCCAGACGCCCCCATCAGTCGCTCGGTCATGGGCGCAAGAGAGCGCGCCACTTTCATATAAAGGGGCTCGTCCCCCACCCTGAGCGACTGAAAATCGGCGGAGCCCGGATTGGATGTGCGCACCAGAACCGCCACTCCCCGACCGCGGGCTTCCGCAACGGCGACAAAAGGTTCGATCGTGTCGAGACCCATATAAGGGTTCACAGTCAGACAATCCGCGTGACAAGAGGCCCCCGCCCCCAGATAGGCCTCAGCATATCCTTCCGCCGTGGATCCGATATCGCCGCGTTTGGCGTCCAGAATGACAATCAAGCCCGCGGCCTGCGCCGCTGCGCAGACTTCTTCCAGCGCAAGAACGCCCCGAGCTCCCCAGCGCTCGAAGAGCGCCGCCTGCGGCTTGACGACCGTCACCCTGCCCGCGCATCGATCGATCACAGCCTTTCCCCAGGCCAGCGCAGATGCAGGGCCAGGCGAGCCGAAGAGTTCCGGAATCAGAGCCGGGTGCGGATCGACCCCTACACACAGGGGTCCGAGACGGCGCACCCCCTCCGTCAGACGATCAGCAAAGACATTTGGAGACTGGAGCGTCACGGCGCGTTCACCTGGCAGACAACCTTCACGACAGCGAGGTCTCGTCGCAACCGTTCCGCGTCTGGCGCTCCGGAGACCATGGCCGTCGTCATGGCCTCTTCCGGCCCCGGGGTGAAGCCGTTTTCGTCAAGAAAGCGATCGATGGACGCCGGCGCCGCAGTGTAAATCCGACCTCTCCCCAGGCTCTCGGCGATTGTCACGCCGACCACAGCGCCCTCATCGTCGAATACAGGCCCCCCGCTCATGCCCGCCAGACTGGCGCCGGAGGACGACGAACGTCCGGTCTCAACCCACGCAAGAACGGGCTCCTCGCCCTCATAGCGACCGCGGGTCACCAGCTGAGACCGCGCCAAAAGCTGGGAGGACGCCTGAGCGAAGGCCCCGTGGGGAAAGCCCACATGAAAGCCGACCTCGCCCACACGAAGCTGACGGTCGAGGTCAAGCGACAGGGCGCGGGGTGCGCGATCTGTGTACAGGAGCGCAAGATCCGAATCGTCAGATACTCGGACCTCATCCACTTCAGCCACCCGACCGCCACCGACCACAAGCCCGATCCTTGAGCAGCCGTCGACCACATGGCGGGCCGTCAGCCAGGCGCCGGAGCGATTGATGGCGAATGCCGTTCCAACCCCATCCTCCACAGCCCCCACCTGGACCAGCACTTTCTCATCGAAGGGATCGGACGCAGGAAGAACGGGCCCCAGCGCAATCACTGGCGGCGGCGGTTCAAGCCGTTCAATCCTGGGGGCCGGGGCGAGGGAAGACCCCTCATCCTCTCGACGGACGAAGATGGCGGCGAAAACCACCACCAAGACTACCGAATACACCAGCCAGTCGGGAATTCTCATTCATCACTCCGAGCCTAGGTATATTCGGTCGGAGAGGCGATCTCACAAGACGGCGGGCGTTCTTTCGCTCCGGAACAGCGCTCCTGAAGCTGCAAAAAGACGCTCAGACGCCAAAGGCCGCCAGAACGCCTGCTGTCAGCGCCGCCGCGGTCACCATGAGGGTCAAGGCGACGGCGACAATCCGGCGGGTCGATTTCTTTCGACGCACCCCCTGAGGCGCCTTCTCGTCGGAAGGCGCAAGCGTCCAGAGGTTGGCAAGAAAGCCAAATGCCGACACGGCTGCCGTCAAGGCCGCTGCAAATGCTCCGGAAAACAGGGCGAAAGCTGCCGCCAAGGCCAGCAAGCCAGCCTGCAGCGGCGCCGAAGAGATCAGAGATTGTCGCAGGTGGCGATCCGCGCGGCCATGGTCCAGGCCGTCAAATGCGATGTTGGCGATCACCACCGCCACCGTCCACCCGGACGCTGCAGCGCCTCCAGCGCACAAGGCGGCTAATGCATGTAAAGTGGCGGCGAGAGAAATCATATCTGATCTCTTAGAAGATTCGTTTCATCGGGTCACGACCGGAAGCCCTCAGTCCAGAGGCCGGGCTCCCGACCCTTTGGGCGCCCGATTCTCCTTGCGTTCACGGCCCCGGAGCCCGAGTGTGCGGATCGACATCCGATCAATCCGGGGAGATGGCGATGGGGATGCGTTCAGGACTTACGGCGACCGTTCTCATCATCGCGCTGGCGACCAGCGGGTGCGAGCAATCCGCTCAGGAACCCGCATCAGGCGGAGAGACCGAAGCTGTGACGACCGATAACATTCCGGAAGAGATTTTCGCACGCGCTATGGCGTTCGAGTGCGACGGCGGGGAGACCCTCGAGGTCGTGATTGAGTCGGGCGAAACAGACAGCGCGATCGTCCGAACCGGCGATGGAAGCGTTCACAGCCTTCCCTATGCAGAAGGCGGATCCGGGCGGTCGTACGCGAAAGACGGGGTCAGCCTGGACCTTCAGGGATCGCAGGCTGTGTGGACCAGAGGGGAAAGCGTCGTATGCAACGCTGTCTCGAAGAGCCTCCCGGCGCCCGTCGCCGCCGGCGTTGTCCGAGATCTGACAGCCTCAGACAACGGCTCCACCATCGAGGTGAAAGTCGGAGACACGTTCTCAGTGTCCCTGTCCGGCGTTCCGACAGCGGGCTATGTCTGGGCTCCGGAAAATCTACCCACGGGACTTGAGGTGACAGCTGGTCTGAGCGGGGCCACGTCAAGCAATCAGAACATTCCGGGCTTCACGGGCGGAAATCACTGGGAAGTGACGACCTTCCGGGCCGTTGCGGCCGGACGCTACGAACTCCAACTGGCGCAGCGCCGTCCCTGGGAGCCGGCCTCCGAACCGGCCGCCAGCACTTTCAAGGCCGTCATAAACGTCGTCGCTGGTTGAGGCGGGTTTCATGATCGATGAAACCCGCCCAGCGGTTTTCGTTCGGTCCATCGACGGTGAGAGGCGCGATCCTGTCTCGTCAATCCTGTCGCCAGGGCCAGGTCGCGGGCAGATCGTGCGAACGGCCCTCCTCCTGCTTATTGCGCTTACAGGCGCGTGCGATCCCAATCCCTCCCCTCCCTCGCCCGAGGATGTCCTTGCGGCCCGGCAAAGCGCGCTGCGCCTAGATCAGGAGTTACATGTCATGGCGCTAGGTTCACTGGAGAACGGGACTGACGCCAGGCAAGTCCTCACCGCCTATCTCACCGTGATCGAGGGGACGCACTCGATACCCGCCGCAGGCCGCCGGATCGACGTCGGGCGAACGGCGCTCAGGGTCCGCAATCCAGCCAATGCTGCCGATGACTGGGAACGCGATAAGCTCGAAATTTTCCGTTTCGCCATGGAAGGGGGCGTGGATCCGGCAACCTTAGAAATCTCCGAGATTGTCGATGAGGCTACGGGACAAAGAGTGTTCCGATGGATCAAGCCGGTGGCGATGGAGGAGACATGTCTGACATGCCACGGCGACAGGATCGACCCTCCGCTTCTCGACCAGATCGAGGAGCTCTATCCGGCGGACGAGGCTACAGGCTATTACTCGCTTGAGATGGGCGGGGCTTATTCCGTCCGCATTCCTCTGAACTGAGATTGGGCTCGACAGTCCTCAGGCCTTCGCGCCTTTACGCCCGCCGCCAAAGGCAGGAGCGGATCGCATATCGAGCGGCCATCGCGGGCGCGCGGCGATCGTCAGAGGGTCAATGCGACCGATCCTGAGACGCTCGGCCCCTGCAAGGGCGATCATTGCGGCATTATCCGTGCACCATCGCATCGGCGGGGCCATAAAGGAGAACCCTGCCCGCACCGCCTCGGCTTCCAATCGGGCTCGCAGGGTCTGATTGGCCGCCACACCGCCAGCCACCACAAGCGTCATTGGACCAGCGCGGTCTCTGGCGAATATCGCCATCGCCCTCGCGGCCTTTACGCCCAGAACGTCTGTCACCGCCTGCTGGAAGGAAGCGCAGATATCAGCCCGTCTCTCGGGCGTCAGGGGGGCTGCCTCAGCCGCGCGCCTGACAGCCGTCTTAAGCCCGGAGAATGACATGTCGAGATCGTCCCGATCCAACAATGGCCGCGGCAGCGCCACCGCCGAAGCATCGCCCCTTCGAGCGTCATTTTCGACGGCAGGGCCCCCTGGTCCGGGAAGCCCCAGGAGCTTGGCCGTCTTGTCGAACGCCTCTCCCACGGCATCGTCTATGGTTGTCCCCAGCCGCTCATACTCTCCGAGCCCGTTCACAGCGATGAACTGGCAATGTCCGCCCGACACGAGAAGCAGAAGAAATGGAAACGAAACTTCTCCTGACAGGCGAGCTGACAGGGCGTGCCCCTCCAGATGGTTAACTGCGATGAGGGGCAATCCTCTGGCGAGACAAATCCCTTTGGCCATCGACAAGCCGACCATGACCCCGCCAATCAGGCCGGGCCCGGCGGTCGCCGCCACCCCCGACAAATCGTCCCAATCAACGCCAGCATCCTCAAGGGCGGCGGAGATGAGACCGTCCAGCCGCTCCACGTGCGCGCGGGCGGCGATTTCGGGGACCACCCCCCCATAAGCGGCGTGCTCCTCTGTCTGGCTGGCGATACGGTCGGACAAGACGGTGCAATGTCCGTCTGCAAGACGGACGACCGCAGCCGCGGTTTCATCGCAGCTGGTCTCAATTCCCAGAACCGTGAGGATCTCTTGCATCATGACAGCGGCGCTTGTACGCCGCTCGCTCCCCTCGGCCAAGCCGTCAACGGCCGTGCGCGCTCGCCCCGGGAAGGCGGAATACGGAGTCCGGAGGCATGGAACGGTCTAGGCGCGCCCCTAAGAAGGCCGAGCGGTCTCCGCCCGCGCTCCGCATCGGTGCGCGGGGATCCCCGCTGGCGCTCGCCCAGGCGGAGATGTTCGCTCAACGACTGAGAGCCATGGCCGGGGAGCGGATCCGATACACAATCCATCCCTACACAACGACGGGCGACAAGATCCTCGACCGACCCCTTCAGGATGCCGGTGGAAAGGGGCTGTTCACCAAGGAACTCGATCGGGCTCAGAAAGCTGGCGAAATCGACATCGCCGTTCACTCGCTTAAGGACATGACGGTCCGTCTTCCCCGGCATCTTTTCCTCGCCGCCTATCTCCCGCGAGAAGACCCACGCGACTGTCTCATTGGGCCTTACCGGTCCATTCAGGAGCTTCCGCAAGGGGCTGTCGTAGGATCCTCAAGCCTTCGCCGTCGGTCACAGCTTCTGGCGCTGAGGCCTGATCTCAAGGTCGTAATGTTCCGTGGCAATGTGCAGACCCGCCTGAGGAAGCTCTCCGAAGGCGCGGCTGACGCCACCCTGCTCGCCGCCGCCGGCCTCAAGCGCCTCGGCATGATCGAGGCGGCCGGGGCCATCCTCCCGATCGAAGAGCTCCTTCCCGCAGGCGGGCAGGGCATCATCGGCGTCACCCTCCATGTGGACGCGCCCGAGTGGCTGAAGGCGGCCTGTGCCGCCACCGATGATCGCGAAGCGCGCCTCGCTGCAGTCGCCGAAAGGGCCTTTCTCAGGCGCCTCGACGGCTCTTGCAGAACTCCAATCGCCGCGCACTTCCGGTTGACCCCCGAAGGCGCTGAGATGTGGGGCGAAGTGCTTGCCGACGACGGCGGCCGCAGGTGGCGGGCAGAGGGAGCGCTTTCGCGTTATCCCAGCGAACGTGACGCGCAGGAGCTTGGCCTGTTCCTGGCGGAGGATGTGGCGTCCCATCGCGCCGCCGACCTAGGGACCGAACTCCCAGAGCCCAAATGAGAGGCCGGGTGCTGATCATCCGCTCACAGCCGGGCGCGGCCGAGAGCGAGCGTCGCGTTCGGGATATCGACCTTACGCCTCTTTGCGAGCCGATCTTTTCTCTCGAGCCGATGCCAGCGGACCTGCCCGCATTCGACGCCCTCGCCTTCACCAGCCTCAATGGCGTTCGTATGTTTTCCGCACTGTGTCCGATCCGGGACAAGCCAGCCTTCTGCGTCGGCCGACGCACCGCCGATGAAGCCCGCGCCATGGGGTTTCTGAACGTCGTCTCCGCCGATGGCGAGGCAGGCGCCCTGTTCAATCGTATCCAGGCCGATCTTCCGAACGGATACTCGGTGCTTCATGCTGGGAACGAGGAAAGCCGGGGAGATCTGTGCGGGCGACTGAACGATGCCGGGCGCACATGTTTCTTCCGGGCGCTTTACAGGGCCGCCCCGCTTTCCCGGCCAGGGCCCATCCTTGAGCGGCACCTGACCGGGAGCGATCCTGTCGATGCGGTGCTGATCCACTCCCCGCGCGCCGCCGCTATTCTTGCGGGATTTCTCAGCCTACGAAGCACTGCATCGCCGCTGCGCATCGCCGCGATTTCCCCGGCAGCTGCAGCGCCGCTCAAAAACTACGCCACCGAGACTGCGATCGCCTCCTCGCCTGACGAAACCAGCCTTCTTATGGCCCTCAAGGCATTGCTCGGTCGAAGCGCGCAGAGCTCATAGCCCTCTATTCTTTGGGGTCTTAAGGCGCTTCCTGCGGAAACGTCTCCGTTTCCAGCTTTTGTCGCGCTTGTGTCCGGGCGAGCACTTTGCGAAGAGGCGGGCCGACTGTAGGGTCCTCACGCCCAGACTCTGCGGCCAAAGGAGATTGTCCCCGTGAAATTGAAACTCGCCGTGACCGCCATATCGATCGCGCTGGCGACCGCCTGCGCTACCTCGGAGGCTCCTGGTTCCGCCAGTTCGACCCCATCTCAAGCGGCCAGCTCCACCGCAGTCTCGGCGGAACTGAAGTCGGCCGTCGCAAACCCGGCGCGCTCATCAGCCAACACCGTTCGCGACATCCATCGCCATCCGGCCGAAACCCTCACCTTCTTCGGCCTCAAGCCCGGAATGACGGTTATCGAAATCGCACCTGGCAGCTACTATCCTGAGATTCTTGCGCCGTACCTGAAGGCTACCGGAGGCAAGTATATCGGCACCGGCAATCCCGTCGCCGCGGTAGCCGACCAAAACGTCTGGGGACCCCAGAGCTATGTGCCCTTCGGCCGCGAGTCCGGTCCTTTAGTTCCCGCCGGTTCCGCCGACATGGTGCTGACTTTCCGGAACATTCATAACTGGATGTGGCAGCCAGGATTTCTCGACAAGGCGATGACGGATTTCGCTACAGCTCTCAAGCCTGGCGGCGTGCTCGGCGTGGTTGAACATCGGGCTGATCCGCGACCTGAGACCGTCGCAAATGGCCGTGCGGCCAGCGACGGTTACGTCTCGAAGGCGACCATTGTCGCGGCGGCTGCCAAGGCCGGCCTAGTGCTCGAGGCGGAATCAGAGATCAACGCCAACCCGAAGGACACCAAGGATCATCCGTTCGGGGTCTGGACCCTGCCTCCTAATTCCTGGACCGCGCCGCGCGGCGGGGTGACGCCTGAAGGCTTCGACGCCGCCAAGTACAAGGCGATTGGGGAGAGCGACCGCCAGACGCTCCGCTTCCGCAAACCCGCCTGATTTCTGAAATCTCCGGCCAGACGCCGTCTGGCCGGAGATCGCCCGCCCAAATCAGCGCCTTTCAGTCGCGTGCTGGGCGCCCTGATACCCCGCCTGCAACCCGCCTCGCCCTACTCCGCAGCCCCAATATCAAGCTCAGACATGAACTTGCCACACCCGGGGTCGTCGGGTTATAGCGGCGGCCTTGCGATCAGGTTTCGCAGGCCGCCTTAGCTCAGCTGGTAGAGCATCGCATTCGTAATGCGAGGGTCAGGTGTTCAAGTCACCTAGGCGGCACCATTCGCTTCGCGAGCTGATTTCCCGGAATAATCGAGGCCTCATGCTCCGGGACAGGGTCCTGAAGGCGATGGGATAACAGAGAGTTCGCGGGACGCTGGCCAACCGGCGACCCTCCGCAATTCTATCGACCTCCAGGACCGGCGCAGAATGTCGGAAGGCCGCCAATTCCGGGTGAGCGTCCTCGCCCGCCAACCCATCTCTACTGAACGCCTCAAGCCGATCGGCTGTCGATGAAACGTCTGCTCAAGATCACCGACGTCAGGCGACTGAACTCACAGTCGCCAACCCTGAAATCGCCATGAGCGCCAGACGCGCCTGAGACAGAGGCGGCTCGATAACCCCGGGACGCCTTGCGTGGGTCGGCTTTAGTCGCTCTCGACGCTTCGGGGCCCGCTCCTATCTCACATGTCCACACCCTGAAGCAGACACGGGAAAAGGAAATTCCAGGCCTCAGTCGAAGGAAATGACGAAGTCCGAAGCCGGACGCCGGACCTTCTTCAGTCCGACCAGCCAATCCTTGTCAGCCTCACGATGACCGAGCACCAGAAGCGAGACGCTCCTGAGCCCGCGCGCCTTCAGTCCCAAGAGTTCATCAACGCTCGCTGGGTCAAAGCCCTCCATCGGCGTGCTGTCGATCCCTTCGACTGCGGCGGCAACCAGAGCCACGCCCAGTCCTATATAAGCCTGGCGAGCGGCATGCTGGAAGTTAGCTTCAGCTCCGCGAGGCGGATAGGCGTTCAACAGGAAGTTGCGGTAGTTCTCCCACCCTTCGTTCTTCATGCCGCGCTGCTCATTCGTCAGGTCGAACATCATGTTGATTCGCTCAGGCGTGTAATCGTCCCAGGCGGCGAAGACGAGAACGTGCGAACCGTCGGTGATCTGGCCTTGTCCAAAAGCGATGGGCTTCATCTTCTCTCGCAGTTCAGCACTGCGCACGACGATCAGATCAAAAGGCTGAAGGCCGCTCGATGTCGGCGCCAGCCGCACTGCCTCAATGATGCGCTTGACGCTTTCTTCAGACGCGGGCCGCGCGGGGTCCATCTTCTTCGCCGCATATCGCCAGTTCAAGCTCTCCAGGAGATCCATTTGCCTATCCTTGCATGCGCATCATTAGGGCGGGCTCTTAGACCCTATCGACGGGAAAGCGAACCGCTTTTTTCTGTCGCCCGACCGCTAAGCCGCCACGAGGACACGTTGAATGGCGGATCTTTCGTATGCCACATTGGGCGTATCTCGCGAGATGGGACGACCTGCAGGAGCGCCTATGATGAACCTCCGGACGATCGGCTGCATGTTCCTGTTCCTGATGCTCGCAGGCTGCTCGTCTTCGGGAGGGGAAAGACAGGCTCCCAATCGCCCAAATGTCATAGTCATCGTTCTGGACGATGTGGGGTTCTCAGATCTTGGGGCCTACGGATCCGAGATCCGGACACCTGCGATTGACAGCCTTGCAGCGGAGGGGCTGCGCTATAACCGGTTCGACACCAAAGCCATCTGCTCTGCGACACGCGCTTCGCTTCTCACTGGGCGCAACGCCCAGTCCATCCGGATGGGTGAGCTCCCATCACGACTGAAGGCGGCGGATCCGAGCGACCTCAGCAAGACGAAGGGCGAACTGCCAGACACCATCCAGACGATTGCACAGCGACTGCAGCTTGCAGGTTATGGAACATATGCGCTCGGCAAATGGCATCTCGCTCCAGAATACGAACAGACCCCCGAAGGCGCCCGCGCCTCGTGGCCCCTTCAACGCGGCTTCGACAAGTATTATGGCTCCCTGAGTGGATGGACCGACCAGTTTCGTCCCCTTCTCGCGTCCGACAACACGGTCCTCGGCGTACGACAGGAGACGGAAGGGTATCATCTTACGTCGGATCTTGTGGACCATGCGATCTCATGGCTCTCCTCTCACCGGGGCGCCTCACCGCAGAAGCCTTACTTTCTCTATCTCGCCCTCGGAGCCGCTCACGCTCCCATTCAGGCGCCCAAGACTTCGATCGACCGTTATGAAGCCGCCTATGACCAGGGTTGGGATGCCGTTCGCCTCGAGCGCTTCGCGCGCATGAAGGCGCTTGGCGTCATCCCTGCCTCCACCCGGTTACCGGCGCCCAATCCTGGCGATCGTCGGTGGAAAGACCTCTCTGACACCGAGAAGCGGGTCTTCGCACGTTTCATGGAGGTCTATGCCGGGTTTGTCGATCATGCCGATGCGGAGATCGGACGCTTGCTCGCGGATCTCAAGCAGTCTGGAGATTACGATAACACCCTCATCATACTGATGTCCGACAATGGGGCGGCTGGAGAAGCAGGTCAGGTGGGCCGCTTCGAACATCCCTATTCCGGATCCATGACCATAGAGGCGATGGATCAACAACTTGACGACCTGGGCAGCGTTCGCTCTTCGGCGCTCTATCCACGTCCATGGGGCATGGTCGGCGCCACGCCCTTCGAACGTTACAAGGTCTGGCCGCAGGCTGGCGGGGTGCGGGCGCCGCTCATCATTTCCTGGCCAGAACGGATCCAGGATCAGGGAGCCGTCAGATCCCAGTTTGTCGATGTCATCGACCTCGCCCCAACCATTGCGGAGGCCGCTGGAGTTTCGTTTCCGGATGTCATCAACGGAGTTCCCCAGTTACCTGTGGCCGGTCGATCCATCCTCACCACATTCGCCTCGGGACAGGCCCCCGCCCCACGAAGCGTTCAATACTTCGAACTTCGGGGCAACAGGTCCATTACGGCAGGAGACTGGAAGGCTGTCGCGATGCACAGGATAGGAGACCCTTTCGACGCGGACGAATGGTCCCTTCACTTCGTCCCGACTGATTTTTCTGAGTCTGTCGATGTGGCGAGCCAGAACCCCTCAAAACTCGAAGAGCTCAAGGATCTCTGGTGGCGGGAGGCGAGACAATACGCCTCTCCCCCGCTTGTCGAAAGTCCGCGTGCAACGTTCAACTTTTACCAGTTCGGGGATGCATTCCTTCCGCCAGAACCCTCTGACGGAAAGAACTGATGCGTCAGGCGGCCTGACCTAAAGCCGACGGACCCGCACACTTATGCAGACCGAGATCAAGGCCTGCCTCAAACCCCAGAAGATAGTTCGCTGCGCGCGATGCAAGCGATGCCGCCTGAAAGACGGCCCGGTTATCGCCCTTCAAAACATGAAGCCATGCGCCGATGTAATCCACGTGTCGAACAGTCGGCGATATCCCCAGCTCCGCACAAAGGAAGGCTGCGGACAGTTCAGCCACCAGCTCCTCGCGGGCGTAAGCTTCGCTGGCCCAACGACCTGTGAAATCCCTAGCCAGACGGGACGAATGTCCAGTCCAGTGCGCAAGCTCGTGGAGGCGCGTTCTGTGCCAGTTGATGGGATCGTAGAAAACGTCCGGCGGAGGAATCCGAATATAGTCAGGACCCGGAGCGTAGAACGCCAGAGAACCACCCACCCGGATGTCTGCGCCAGAGGCCGCCACCAGCGCATCCGCACGAGGTATGAAAATCTCGTCAGAGGACTGCTTCGGCCGATCCCCAGCGGCCGAGGCCGGAAGACCCTCACACTGGTCGACATTAAACACGGTGAAGCGACGCAGAATTCGCGGCCCTGGAAGCGGCGCCTGTTCCTGCTCATCCTCAGTAGGCGCGGCCCGGTGTGGGGTATCCGCAAAGACGATCTGGGCACCCTTCTCGCCCTTGCGAACGCAGCCTCCGAGATAAAGAGCCTGGCGAAACGTCAACCACCGTCCCGACTGATACCTCCTGTCTGCAGTTACCGCCCATAGGAGAAGAACGTTGACCCCCGAATAGGGTCGGCCTGAGACGGCGTTTCTGGGCAGCCCCCCTGGCCAGCCGGGACCGCTGTCCCGCCATGGCTGAACCCATGGAATGCAGCCCTGCTCCAGATCCGACACGATCTGAGCCGTGATCTGCTCATGCACAGACGTAACTCTATCACCCATATCTTGCCCCTCTTTTTTGCATCTATAAACTGGATGGGTCGAAAATATGGCCGGACTTTTCTCTGTCAAGAGGGATTTGCAACCCAGCGTTCGTCCCTCGCCAGGATCATGAAAACCGCACGCGCTTCGCGTCCTTCCTTCCGAGGAAAGCGCCTACAGCCGAAGCCATCCGGAAAAATTGCAAACCTGGACCCGCCCTGTCTCAAGGCGGAGACAAGGGTTATGGAGCCGAAGACTAAAAGCTCGAGGAGGTCAGGACGAGAAACGCACGCCCAGGCGCCGGATCGCATGCACGAAATTGTTGGGGGCGATATCTATATCGCCGTTCCATTCAATGTCCGGGAACCGAGCCAGCAACTGCCGATAAGCCTCTTCCAGCTGGATCTGCGCCACGCGCTTGCCAAGGCAGACATGCGGGCCGTATCCGAAAGCGATATGCTTGTCCGCATTTGACCGGGCGATATCCAGCCGATCCGGATCAGCGAAGACATCAGGGTCACGGTTGGCCGCCCCATAGTACATGATCACTTTTTCACCTGCCGCGATCTTCTGACCCGCGACTTCGGCGTCGGAAAGCGCTGTACGGCGCATGTAGATCACAGGGCTCACCATTCGGATAAACTCGTTGGCGGCGTTCGGGAGCAGATCAGCCCGTGAAGCGAGAAGCGCCTTCTGATCGGGAAACTCCGTAAGCAGCTTCATGGCGCCCGAGAGGGTGTTGCGAGTGGTGTCGTTGCCGGCGAAGACAATCAAAAGCCAGGATCCGTCCAGATATTCATCGCTCAGGAACTGGCCATCGACCTGCGCCCGGGCGATAGCGGTCATCAGGTCGTTCTGAGGGTCCGCCCTCCTCTTGTGGAGCATGAAGCGTCCATAATCGAACATCTCCGCCACATTGGTGTTGAAATCCGACACGAACTGCATGAGCTCCAGGGACGGCGCCACCTGCTGGACGGCCTGATCCGCGGCGAGATTTTGAGCCAGTTCGAGATAATGCATCCACTCGAGAAAACGAGGACGGTCAGCCTCGGGAACGCCAAGGATTTCGCACAGAGTGAATAACGGCAATCGGGACGAAAAGGCGTCTACCAGATCGCATTCACCCTTGCCCGCCATGCCGGACACCAGTCTCTCGACCTCCAGAGAAATCTTCGACTTGAGCTGATTGAGGTAGCCCGGGGTGAAGAACGGCATGTGTTCGCGCCGGAGCTGCAGATGGTGAGGCGCGTCCATGTTGATCATCGTGTCAAATGACGCACGGCCAAGGAGGACATGACCCGTTCCCGGGGCAGGGGTGTTCATGAGAATCCCTCCCCTCTGCGAGGAGAAGGTCTGAGGATCGCCATTGACGCGCATGACGTCGGCATGTCGGGTCACAACCCAGAAGCCAGGGAGTCCGTTGGATTCTGGGTGCCAGCAGACGGGCGAGGTCGCCCGCAGCCGTCTGAAAGCTTCATAGGGCTGCCCGGCCACAAATGTCACAACATCGTTGAACGCAAGTCCGTCCACACGCGGGTACGCTTCCGGATAGCCGGGCCCCGGAACCCCCTCGACGGCCGTCTGACTGATCAGTTCCATGAGACCCTCTTCTTCTGTCCGTATGTTCCCTGCCGGGAAAGGGGACATGTCCGCGCCAGCGGGGCGCCGCCCGCCGATTTCAAGCATCGGGTCTATATCAGACCCGCCGCCCGCGTGCCATGGGATCACGCCCGAAGCGAGCCGATGGAAGGCTTGCCCATGCCTTGTCTAAGCATTGCGAAGCTCGCGAATTGGGTCAGAATGGTTCATGGCGCGTCTACACGGGCAGAGGTGGTCATGATCATGTTTTCAAGAGCGAGATCCGCACTCAGCGCAGCCATTCTTCTTGCTGCGGCTTGCAGCCCCTCCCCCGCCGAGAACCGTTCGCAGGAGGCCGCGCTCGACCCACCTCAGACCCAGAGCTCAGGGGAGCCCCCCATGATCAATGTCGGAGACGATGCCGATACGCCGGACAATCCCGCCCCTCCGGAGCCAGCGCCAGGTCGGTCGAGCGGCCCGAGGGTTGACCTTCCGGGAGGATTATCTCTCTTTCCTCCCCCCGGCTGGGCGGCTCAGGGCTCGGACGGCAACAGAGCCGCGCTGGTCGGTCCGGATGGCCAAAGCCTGGTGATTGCCTCACTTGACGAGGGCATGCTCCAGCAGGCCGTCGCCGAACTTGGCGGATCGATCGATCTCGGAGACGGCATCGTTCTTGACCCCCTCGGGGCGCCTTCGGTCAAGGGCGGGATCCACACCAACCGATACAGCGTTCGAGGCGCCCCATCGCCGACTCTGGGGTCGATTATGATCAGGGAAGTCAGCCCGGGCCGCACCCTCACCCTGATAGCTCTCGTCCCGTCGGCGGGGTCAGACGCCGTTCAGGCGACCCTTAACCAGCTCATGACGACTTTCGAGATCGGCGCTGCGCGACCCCAGGCGGCTTCCGACTGGGAGCGGCAGCTCATGGGCCGGTATCTTGTGAAGTTCTATTCCGGGAACGGATATAGCGAGAAACACGAGCTCTGGCTTTGCTCGAACGGGTCGTTCGTGAAACGCGTTGATGGGGGGGGCTTTACGGCAGGGGTCGCCAGCGGCGCCTTCGAAGGCGGCCTCGCGGGAACCTGGCGTGTGCAAGGTCCCCTCTCGGGGACGGGCGAGCTCATTCTGTCGACCTCAGATGGAGACAGTCTTCGATACACCCTGCGACAGGCGTCCGACGGGGTTCTCATCGACGGCGAGAGATGGCTGCGAGGCGAGAACAATCAGTGTTCGTGACGCCCGACGTCACCTGGGGCTCATGACGCTTCGCCGGGCGCAAGGGCCTCTCGACCTCGCTCCCGAAACCATGGGGTCATACGGTCAATCGCCTCCAGAATCCGATCCGTGGACACTGCGAAGCTGAACCGGATGTGACGGCCGCCCTCGATCGGATCAAAGTCCACGCCCGGCGCGGTCGCCACTCCCGTGTCCCTGAGAAGCCGCTCGCAGAAGGCCATGCTGTCAGAGGTCAGGTGTCCGATATCGGCATAGATGTAGAACGCGCCATCAGGAGGCGCCGTGCGGCTCAGCCCCATCTCCGGCAACGCCTTCATGAGCAGATCGCGATTGCGTCGGTAGACAGCTACATGGCCCTCCAGCTCAGGCAAACTGTCCATCGCCGCGAGGCCGGCATGCTGACTGAGCGAAGGGGCGGTCAGAAACATATTTCCAACCAGCGCGCGCACCCTATCCACATGAGAGAGCGGAGAGACAAGCCAACCTAAACGCCATCCGACCATTGAGAAGTACTTGGAAAACGAGTTCACCACAAACGCGTCAGGATCGAACTCGAGTATCGAGGCGGTGCGCGGTCCATAGGTCAAACCGTGGTAAATCTCGTCAGAGATGATACGCACAGAGCGGGCTTGCGCCGTCTGTGCAATCGCCTGCAGGCCTGAGGGAGAGATGATCGTCCCCGTTGGATTGGCTGGACTGGCGACGATGATCCCCGCCGGCGGCGGATCGAGCGCCTCAATCTGTTCACTGGTCAGCTGAAAACGACTTTCTGCGCCGCAGGGAATCTCAACCGGCGTCATCGAAAGCGCACGGAGGGTATTGCGGTAAGCAACATAGCCGGGGCGAGCCAACGCGACGCGATCGCCCGGGGAAAAGACAGCGGTGAGCGCAAGCACGAGAGCGGGCGACGCTCCGCAGGTGAGTGTGATCTGATCGGCCGAGAGGTTCACCCCATGAACATCCGCATATCGACGAACAATTCTGTTCTTCAGGTCCGGACTTTCCCAATATCCCATGGGATCGGACGCAAGGATCTTCTGAGCTGAGACAAGCGCCCTCTCCGGCGCGCCTGTGGAAGGCTGACCGAATTCCATGTGGATGACGGATCGCCCCTGACGCTCAAGCTCGTGGGCGAGACGACTGATCACAATCGCCCGAAAGGGTTCGACATCCGCCTTCATGTTCGGTCTGATCCCCTTATCGCCTGCCTGCGTCAACGTCCGGTCTATCAAAGAACAGTCAGCCAGACCCTGCTCTACCCTGCTCTCTTAGGAACGGCCGAAGCGTGGTCCGCCAATCATTCAGCAACGTCCGTTGCCGCTTTCAGACAATGCTGATTTTATCTCTATCGCCCCGCTTCCAAGAGAGACTGGACAAAGCATGACACAGGGTCTGATGCAAACGGCCTCGCTGAGAATCATTGACATTCTTCGGTTCGCCGCCAGCGCGCATCCAACCCAGGAAGTGGTGTCACGGCTTGTCGATGAGCCCTTATGGAGATCTGACTATCGGGGGGTCTATGCCCGGGTCTGCTCCTGCGCAAACGCCCTCCGCGGCCTGGGGGTCAGAGCCGGCGACCGGGTCGCCAGTCTTGCCTGGAACACCCATCGCCACTTCGAGTTGTTCTACGCTGTTCCAGGCATCGGCGCCGTTCTCCACACCGCTAATCCGCGACTGTCTGAAGACCAGATCGTCTACACCCTCAATCACGGCGGCTCACAGATCCTGTTCTTCGATCGAACATTCCTTCCGCTCATTGAACGGCTCAAGCCCCGGCTGCCGGATATACGAACCTATGTCATGATGTGCGAGCAGGACGCGCCGGCTCCCGACGTCCTCGGCTATGACAGCCTCCTTCGGACCGCCTCTCCAATAATCAACTGGCCGACAATCGATGAAAACTCAGGGGCCTTTCTCTGCTACACGTCAGGGACGACGGGAGACCCCAAAGGCGTGGTCTACTCTCATCGCGCCATCGTCCTGCATGCGTTTGCAGCCGGACTGTCGGGTGCGTTCGGCCTCTCTGCTTTCGATGTCGTCATGCCGTGCTCCTCCCTTTACCACGCCACCGCATGGGGACTGCCCTTCGCAGCGCCCGTAAACGGATGCAAGCTCGTCCTGCCCTGCGACAAGATGGACGGCCAGAGTCTCCAGGACCTGATCGAGGGGGAGGGCGTGACCTTCACAGGCGGAGTGCCAACCATCTGGACGATGTATCTGGCCCACCTTGAAGCCACGGGCGAGACCCCGGGTCGCCTGCAGCGCGTGGTCATAGGCGGCTCTGCTGTTCCCCGCGCAATGGCGAGCGCGTTCAAGACACGCTACGACGTCACTGTGCTCCAGATCTGGGGTATGACTGAAACCTGTCCGCTCGGTGTCGTCGCCACACCTACGCCTGCGCTGGCGGATCGCGGTGAGGACGCGATGCAGGAGGTCATCTGGACACGGCAAGGACGCCTCCAGTTCGGGATCGAACTGCGTATCGAGGATGAAGAGGGGTTAGAGCTCCCCTGGGACGGAGAGAGCTCAGGCGCCTTGCTGGTGAAGGGGCCCTGGACCATCCAGCGGTATTACAGACAGGAGAGCGATGCGGCGAGGTCGGACGGGTGGTTCGACACCGGAGACATCGCCACGATCGATCCAGATGGCTTCATGCGGATTACTGATCGGAAGAAAGATGTGATCAAGTCGGGTGGCGAGTGGATCAGCTCGATTGATCTTGAAAACGCCGCCAGCGCCTGCAAGGGGGTCAAGATCGCCGCAGTGGTGGGCGTCCCGCACCCCAAATGGGAGGAGCGCCCGGTCCTCGTCATCGAGGCCCATGCGCCCGGGGCAGTAAGCGAGGCGGACGTTCGCGCGCATCTCGAGCCGCTGATCGCCCGGTGGTGGATGCCTGACCGCATCATCTTCGATACGGCCCCTCTCACGGCGACCGGAAAGATCGACAAGAAGGCCTTACGGTCAAGATACGCCTCACTTCTGATCGGGGACGGCTGAAACCGGGCCCGTCAGGGATCGAGGCTCCGCCCGAGCCTTCTAAGGGGCGCGGGACGCATCACACACCAGAAGTCCGTCATCATAAATTCCCCCGAGGATCAGTCGGCCGTTGATCCTGACCGCGACAGAAGCCGCGGAGAGATCCTCCCCGTCGGACGCAAAGACCTCCTGGACAACGGCCTCGCCCGCACCCGTCGCTCCCTCAACCTGCAGAACCTGGCTGGGCGCCTGCCGGCGAGCGTTCCTCGCGTGACCGAAGACGAACGCCGGCAGATCGCGATGGGCCCCAATCCACATCCGATCCACCGGATCGAGCATGATGTTGTCGAGCCCCGAGCCGAGATCAATCACCCTGACTGGAACCAGATCTTGCGAAACCAGATCCCGCTCAAAGACATGAAGATCGCGCGCAACCGTCGAGGTCGCGAAAAGCCTGCTCCCGTCTGCGCTCAAAGCAAGTGAGTTTGCGAAAGAGAACCCCTCGCCAACCTTTCGGCCTGAACTCCCATTGAAGAACCAGACCGTGCCGCTTCTGTCCTGGCCGGTCGCCATGCCGATCAGGTCCCCAATGGATCCCGCCTTCGCCGAACCTTCGATGGTCACATAAAAACTGTCGCGTCCGGTTGGAGCGACGTCATTCGGGCGCGTCATCCCCGGCGCCGACACTGAACGCCGATGTCTCAGGCCCCCATCCGGGTCGACATCAAATATCTCGATGACGGATCCCTCATAAGCAGGCGCGAGGGGATGACTGACCGCCATGAGAACGCGTTCCCCGTTCGGCGCAGACCACAAACCGATCCCGTGCGGATGAAACCTTTCTGGAAGATTTTGGCTGTCCATCTGCACGATGGGGCGCCTGGGGTCAGGATCTTCAGCGGCCAGCGTGAGTACTCGACCCAAGGGTGGATCTTCTCCGTTTCCTTCAATCTGCTGGGCCCTGCGATCATCGGAGGACACGAACAAATGTCCCCTCTCCCAATCTATAGCGAAATCCTCAGCCCCCGGCGCGCCGGGGCGAACCTGACAGGGTCCGGACGCCTCACGGTCTCCCCGTCCATCCGACAGACGCGCCGCTCCACATGAGGTCGCTGCGCCAACACTTAGCGCCGTCACCACCATCCGAAGTGCTGTCAGCTTCATCTGCGCCTCCCCCAAGGGCCCCTTCTGGGCCAGATCAAGTCCATGCGCTCCCGAAGACAAGAAGGATAGCGTCAGGCCTCTAAGTTCAAGGCCTGCTTCTTGCTCAGGGTACTTCGTATCTCGCCCGGCTCTCTCCACTAGCGAAAAGACCCCTATCATGCCTCTCCCGGCGCTCGCTTCCGACCAGATCTCTCAGGTGAACTGCGCCCGATTGGGACAGGGGCTTACTCGAGCGTTTCTTAATGATCCCGCCGGCGCCGCGAAAGTCTTCTCGGGGAGGCCGATGAGACGGTCCGAAGCCGAGGACTGCATGGGCTCCCAGGCGGTCAGGGACCTGAGGTCGCTTAAGATCATCGACACCTGCCCAGGCGACCGCCTGATCGCCCGCCTCGCGGTCCGGCATGTGCTTGGGAAAGTGCTTGTCACCGATCACCCGCAGTCAGGCTTCAGGGGCGAGAGCCTGATCGTCGATCCCCTCTGGGAAGGCCCCGCCCTCGCCCGCCTGATGCCCAGTCGCCGGCGTAGACTTTCGCTCGACCTCGGAACGGGATGCGGAATACTCGCCCTTCAGCTGGCTCAGTGGAGCGATCATGTCATCGCCTCGGATATCAACCCGCGGGCCTTGGCGATGGGCGAGCTCAATGCGCGGCTCAACTCGATTGATAACGTCTCGTTCGTCCAATCGGACCTATTCGAAGCATTCAGGGGTCAGATCTTCGATCAGATTGTGTTCAATGCTCCTGTAGGAACGGAGTTTCGCCCGAGGCACATGCTTGAGGCCGGAGAGGCCATCCTCGAGGCCTTCTTCAACGCTATGCCGCATCACCTTGCGGAGACAGGCGTCGTTCAACTGAATTTATGCTTCCGCGACTGGCCGGGCGACCCCTTTGTGACGCGCATGCGCTCCTGGATAGGCCCGACGGATCATGCGTTCGGAGCCGTCCTACTCAGACTCTGGCGGCGCTCATCGGGTCCGAGGTTTTTTCTTGAAAAGGCTCTGGGGGTCCTTCGGGCAGGACCCGAGGCCCTATCCTGCTCGGCTATCTCGCGAGGGATCATGACACTCGCGCGGTCCCCTCTCCCGACTCATTCGGAGATCGATGTGAACTATCACCAATGGCCCCCGCAGGCGACAACCCGGCATCTGGGGGAAGCGATTGTTGCAGCCATAGAGACCGGCGCTGATGAAAATCTTCGAGGGCTGATTGGATCGATGGGACGGCTGAATCCAATTTGATCGCCGAAAGGTCAGTGACGTCAATAATCCCTAAGGGCGATCGGTTTCAAACTCCTGACGAATGGCGCGCGCCTCGTCCAAAGCCATCCTGACGGCGCGTTTACCTCCAACACTCAGATCGGTCCGAAACGCCCGAATGGTCAGATCGGGACCAATGAGGAGGTAAGTCGGGGTCCAGCTGATTGCAAAGGCCTCTCTCAGCGCGCCGTCCGTATCGAGAGCCGTGGGATAGACCTCTCCGCGCGCGGCGAAATAGGCGTCGAGCGAGCCAAACTGCCCATAGGCCTCGTCCGCCCTCTCCCGGCTCGGAGGGGAGTGGATCGACAGAAAGGAAAGCTCCGGGTCGTCCCTGAGATCTCGGGCGAGCGCCTCGACAAGCGGCGCATCAACCCGACAATCTCCGCACCAGACACCCCAAAAGTCGATGATGGTCCATTTTCCCCGAAATGCTTCCTGCGTGACCTGACCCCCGCCGAACGCCGTGGTGGAGAAATTCGGGACGGCTTGGCCCAACCTGACATACCCGTAGGGTCGATCAGCCTCGTCCTTCACTATAGCGCCATCCGGAGAAATCGGGATCGCGTCATTCAACGTCAGCCACCGATCTCGAGGCAGCTCATCCGCCCCGAGACTGATCCGGGGCGACGCCAGTCTCTCTGATGGCGGGAGGTTTCCACTGTCGCCACACCCCCCTATTAGAAGAACAAGCAGATACGCTCCAACGCGAACCCGCGCCTGATCCAATAGCTTCACCTTCGCGGATTTCATGGCGCGTCTCCTGCCATAGCGCCCTTCAGACCATTGAAGAGCCTTACGGGAGGAGCTGCGACCCAGCCTCCTCAGTCTCACCCTAAGGAGGCAGGCGCCTGAAACGTCCAGAGAGCAAAGCCATCATCGCGATTGAGAATTTCTGAGGAATGTCGGGTGACCGCCGTCTCGTCATACCGCGCTGCGCGCAGACCCAGATCCTGGCGTCACTAAGCGGCCAGTCGGCCGTCAGCCCTCATCCGCCACGAAGCCCTTCCAGGACCGCATGTATGAAATAAAGGGCTCCCCCAGCCCCTCCTCTCTGAGATAGTCTGCGGTGACAGGCAGAGACGTCGGCGAAAAACCCGAATGCGCCCTGATCCGTTCTGGCAAGTCGTGATGCAGGATCGCTGCACGTCCCACCACCACGAAGTCCAGACCCAAATCCATCGCGCGCGCCACATCCTCGCCCGTTGCGATCTTTCCCGCGGCGCCCAGCTTCACTTTCCCGCGGTCGAGTTCAGTGAAGCAGGACAGCAGCGATCGTCCGCGGAACTCATCTTCAACCGGTTCCTTGAAGATATCCCAAAGGGACATATCAAGATAATCAATCGCGCCCTCCGCCATCAGCCGCGCAGCCAGGTCACGGATCTCGGCCAGCCGCAAACCGAAGCGTTCAGGCGAGAGACGAACGCCCAGACTGAATTCACGCCGGCATTCGCTTCGCACGCCGTCAATGATCTCAGAAATAATCCGCGATCGATCCCAGATATCGCCGCCGTAGCGATCGTCCCGGACATTGAGCTCAGGGCTCAAAAACTCACACAGAAGATAGCCATGGGCGCCATGAATCTCCACGCCATCAAACCCCGCCCGTTCGCAACGCCGGGCCGCGGCTACGAAGGCGTCCCGTGTTCTGACGACCTCATCATAGGTCATGGCCCTCGCTCCAGTCTCAGCGTTATCGGATGGACAGATCGGGGTCCCTCCAATCAGCGCCTGCGGAGCGCGCATGCCGGCATGATGCAGCTGGACGACAGAGTGGCTCGAATGGGCCTTAATTCCCTCCGCCAGGCGAGCCAGCCCCTCGACATGTCGATCCTCATAGACGCCAAGCTGACCTGGAAAACCCTGCCCATCGCGCTGGACAAGGGCGGCGCAGGTCATCGTCAGTCCAAATCCCCCTTCAGCTCGCTTTACGAGCCAGCGGTACTCATCCTCGCTCAGGGTCCCGTCTGAATGGCTCTGGGTGTTCGTCAGCGGGGCAAGCGCGAATCTGTTCTTCAAAACCGATCCGGTTCCGATCGACAGCGCGCTGAATGGATTTGACATGAGACCGTCCGTTCCGAAACTTAGATCCTAGGGGTCAGGTGAAGGGGTTCACCCTCCCCGAGACACAGCGCGCCGAGGCGGATCGGGACGCTGTGCTCTGTCTGCAGGGCATAGATCACCCAATCGCCCCGGGGCAAGCTCATCTCGGGTGGTCACACCCTCGCGCCGCCCTCAAGGGGGCGGGTTTAATCAAAAGAGACTTAACTGCCGATCACCCGAGCCAGGACCGCCAGCAGCTGTGGTCACTTCAGGAGTTATCGTCCAGTCGGCATCGTCTTCAAACGGACGAAGCCGTGAAAGCAGAGACGAGGCGGAAGCGGGGACCTCGCCGAGCCAAACCGAGATCGAATCGGGATCAAGCACCGCCGGCATCCGATCTCCTATCGCAGCTATCCTTGCGTTGGCGCCCGTGGTGACCTGAACAAATCCGAACTCGAGCCCGTGATAGACCTCCTGTTTTCTGAACAGAACAGCGATGGCGATCTCCTTCGCGCCACCAGGGGCGATCACCCATTGACGTGTTCGACCCGGCCTTGGTTCATCGGCTTCGTTGAAGGAGCGCACCATCACCACTCCACGCCCCTCTGCGAAGGGCCTCCGGAAGGTCGGCCGAATGTTCGAGGTCTCGCCACGGGCATGAATGTGGCGCAGTCTTCCGCCCTCGACAAACCCCCAGACCATAGGCGCCGCCCATCTTCGGCCGTCCCCGCCGACCCCGACCACGTAAGCCGGCGTCATGGGCGTCACGACCGCACACGCCTCCTCGGGCCTCGGCATCAGGGGCTGGGAGGCATCAACCAGCTGCCGCCATGTCATTGACTGACTAAACTTCCCGCACATGTTTTGAACTGCTTTTGAATTTTTCAAGCCGGAGTCCAGCCGCGGACAGAATGACAGCCTGAAAAAACGCCTCTTCGTCAACCTTGCTGATTGATGCAAGATTCGCTTCTGGCAGCCCGCGCTGCGGCGCCTCGGGAAGGATCCGACCTCCGGCCTGAGCGACCCTCGATCTCAGGCATTCAGAGGACCATCCGGACCATGCTCATTCTCAAGCCTAACTGCGAGTGTTGCGATCGGGATCTGCCGGCGGACGCCGAGGGCGCGGTGATCTGTAGTTTCGAGTGTACCTTCTGCACCACATGCTCCAGTGAGGACCTTCATCAGGTTTGTCCAAACTGCGGGGGAGACCTCCTCCCCCGCCCGCCTCGTCCCCGGAGGCTCCTGGCGGCTTACCCCCCCTCCTCGACGCGGGTTTTAAGGGACAAACCGTGCGGCGCCGGACCCGGGGCTGGCCTAACCCGATCCGGGGACACCCGCGCCTCAGGACGCCGCATCGATCGCGCCTGAGCATGGGGGGCGAGGCGCTCTGACCTGAGGAAGCGGGATAGCGAGGCTCTCACGCAAGGGGGGAAACTTTACCAGTTTGAGACACAAATCTGATACTCAATCGGATAGCAGCGGTTCGTCATGGTCTGAAGGGCGACACGTGAAGGACGCCCGCGACCGCTTCCAAGGCCTGAGGATATGATCCCTCCCTCGCTCAAAGCCTCCATCAAGCGAGGCGAACGCCTCGGAGCGGAAGAGCGGTTCGACGCTATCGTCGTCGGCTCCGGCGCCGCCGGCGGGCTGGCCTGCCTGAAGCTCTGCGAGGGGGGGCTGAATGTGCTCCTGCTCGATGCGGGAATGAACACGTCCATCCGGAAGCGCCCGTTTACAACCGCCACCCAATTCCTCACCCGCGTGGCGGCTAATTCTCCGTTGGCCTTCCGCCTCGCCCGACCCGTTGCACGCCTGGCCCAAAGGGCGCTCCGTGCGGTGGGTAACCTTCGTCAACCCATCCAGACCCAGTGTTACGCCTGGGAAAAGATGCCGCAGGCCTTTGTTGACGATCGTGACTATCCCTACGCAACTCCTTCGGGACGACTTTTTTCATGGATACGCACCCACTCCCTGGGCGGACGTATGATCGTCCCTGGCCATGGCTGGCAATATTATCGCCTGGCTCAATCGGATTTCCGACCCGCCTCGCCCCACCGTCCGGCCTGGCCGATCACGCTTGAAGACCTGACGCCCTGGTATGAGGATGTTGAGACACTCTTAGGTCTCTCGGGACGAGAGGATGGCTTCTCCTGCCCCCCCGACAGCCTGATCTCACGCCGGATCGATCCTGACGCCCTGGAGGCGCGATTGATGGCCGGTGTTCGCCTTCGATGGCCGCAAGCAAAGATTATGATGAGCCGCTTTGCGCCTCCGAAGGCAAGCATCGCCCTTGCGGCGGCGACCGGACGATTGACCTGCAGGACCGGGGCCGTCGTCGAACGCATTCTTCCCGATGACTCCGGTCGAGCCGGCGGCGCAGAATGGAGAGATAAGAGGGATGGCGTTCTGCGGTCGTCGCGAGCGCCGATCATTTTTCTTTGCGCTTCGACCATCGAAAGCACGCGTATCCTCATGGCCTCGTCCACTCCCGACGGTCGTCGGCCGGGAGAAGATAGCGGCGTTCTCGGAGCCAACCTGACGGACCGGATCATCGTCAGGGCGGAGGGCGTCATCAACGATACGCACCATCCCGTCGCCCCCCCTCCGGGCCGCTGCCTCGCTCTTCCCAGATTTGACCTGCGGGACGGCGGTGCAGGAAAAGAGAGAGGATACGGCGTGCAACTCTACACCTATCCATCTGGTCGCTCATCGTTCTTCACAGCTGTGGCGTTCATTGAGGGGTCGCCTCGGGTTTCCAATCATATCCGGGTGACGCCGGATAAGGCCGGCAGCCCAGTTGGGCTCGAAATTGACTACTCTTACAATGAGGACGACCTGAAGCTGACTGATGAGGCCGCCAGCGCGCTGCGCGAGCTGGGCAAGTCCCTAGGAGCTGTTCTCACTCACGTCGATACCGTCCCCTCCACTCCCGGCGTCGCCATTCACGAGTGCGGAACTGCACGCATGGGAACTGATCGACAGACCTCAGTGCTCAACCCTCATAACGAATGCTGGGATATGCCCGGGCTCTTTGTGACCGATGGAGCGTCGTTTCCCTCCCAGGGAAGTCAAAATCCGGCTCTGACCATCATGGCTCTCACCGCCAGAGCCTGCCAACACGTACTCGACAAGCGAGCTGCCTGAGGCGATGGCGACCATCGTCACAGATGTTCTTGTCATAGGGGCCGGGGCTGCCGGCCTCATGTGCGCCATAGAGGCCGGTCGTCGAGGACGACGCGTCCTCGTCATCGACCATAATCAAGCGCCCGCTGAAAAGATACGAATCTCGGGCGGAGGGCGATGCAACTTCACAAATCTGAACTGTAGGCCGGAGGCCTTTCTCTCAGATAATCCGCACTTCTGCGTGTCGGCTCTGCGACGCTTCAGTCAGCATGACTTCATCGCCAGAATGGAGGCGCACCAGATCGCCTATCATGAAAAGACAGCGGGACAGCTTTTCTGCGACGGGTCGGCGAAGCAGATCATCGCTATGCTGCTCTCAGATCTTCGCGAGGCGGGCGGAGACCTGAAGCTCGGCGTTGGTCCAACCAGCTTAGAAGGCGGGACGGATGGGTTTATCGTTGGCGCCGCCTCAGAGACGTTCGTCTGCTCATCGCTTGTGATCGCGACCGGCGGCAAGTCGATACCCAAAATGGGGGCGACGGGTTACGCCTATGATGTCGCCGCCCAGTTCGGACTGAGGATCGTCGATCCGAGGCCAGGCCTTGTTCCCTTCACGATCGGACCACCCACTCTCGACGCCATCTCAGCGCTGGCCGGATTATCAACGCCCGCTCGCGTCACTGCAGGCGATAGGACCTTTGAGGAAGGCCTCCTCTTCACTCATCGCGGCTTGTCCGGACCGGCGGTTTTGCAAGCCTCGTCGTACTGGAAAACGCCCTCCGACGTGTCTATCGATCTCGCGCCAGGACGAGACGTTTTGACAGATCTTAAGATCGCGCGACAGGAGCGCCCTAAGGCGACCCTGACCTCTGGTCTGTCGGACATGATTCCCCGACGTCTCGCTCTTCACCTCGCCGAGACAACTGCTGGAGATCTGCGTCTGGCGGATCTCTCCGACCTCAAACTGCGGCGAGTCGCGGAGGCCGTTCAGGACTGGCGGTTGCGACCGAGCGGAACCGAAGGCTGGAGGACCGCCGAGGTCACCGTCGGCGGCGTCGATACTCGCGACCTCTCCTCTCAAACTCTTGAAGCGAAGGGTCGCAAGGGCCTTTTCTTCATTGGGGAGTGCGTGGACGTCACAGGATGGCTGGGGGGCTACAATTTTCAGTGGGCCTGGTCTTCGGGGTGGGCCGCCGGACAGGCGGCCTAAACGACCGCGCCCGGACGCGCCTCAGCGTCCCTCAGGTTCGCCGGCCTCCTCAACACGGACTGACAATGCCTCAATTCGAGCCGCCGCTTCCGCCAACGCAAAGGCCGCACGCTGCTCAAGTCCTCGTATCCGTTCATCGAGTGCCCGCGCATTTCCGCCCGCTGTCTCGATATCGAGTTCGTCGATAAAGGATAATCCTGCTGCCAGGAATAAGCGCTCAGGGCCGATGTCGCCCATCGCTTCCGCCAGTTCCCGGACGCGAGCGTCAAACCGAGCGCCCAGCTCCTCAAGTCGGGCCTCCTGACCCGGAGCACAGCTTAAGAGATACCGCTTTCCGGAAATCGATAGTTCAGCGCGTGAGACCGCCACCGTCATCCATCCTGCGTCAAATAGCTCAGACCTTCCCCAACGCCTCACGAACTTCAGCGATCGCAGCCCCAAGCGCTTCAGAGGCCTCATCCGCCAGTTTTTGCAGCTCGCGTTCGCGGAACCTCGCGGCATCCAGATCGTTCGCCAGTCTTGTCCTGTCCAGACGGAGGGCCTCGGCCTCCCGCTCGTAGGGAAGGCAGGAATCGAGGCGTTCGAAGAGGCCGTCAAGGCGCACCTCAAGGCGGCCGACGGCCTCCTCAAGCCTCCGCGCGGCGGCCTCCATATCGCCTGTACTATCCCTGTCTTCGCTCATGGCCGCGGCACTGTGTGGCGCCGAGGCGGACTTCGCAATGGCGCTCTGACGGACGAATGCCCCTTTGCCGCCGCTACGATATCCATTAACCAATGGCCGTATCCCGGACAGGAAGACATCCATGATCGTTTCAAATCCCGTCGCCAACGCCGTTCGGGCGCTCTCCATGGACGCTGTGGAAAAGGCGCAAAGCGGTCATGTGGGTCTTCCGCTGGGCATGGCGGACGCCGCCAGCGTCCTCTTCAGAGAGTTCCTCAAATTTGATCCTCAGGACGCCGCCTGGCCTGATCGAGACAGGTTCGTTCTGTCGGCCGGCCATGGATCAATGCTTCTTTACTCGCTCCTCTACCTGACGGGCTATCCCGAAATGACAATCGAGGAGATCCGAAACTTTCGTCAGCTGGGCTCCAAAACTCCCGGTCACCCTGAGTTCCGACACACGCCGGGGGTCGAGACCACGACCGGACCGCTGGGCCAGGGTCTTGCGACAGCGGTGGGAATGGCGATTGCTGAGCGTCACATGAATTCGCGCTTCGGCGACGCCCTCGTTGACCACCGGACATATGTCGTCGCCGGGGACGGGTGCCTCATGGAAGGGATCTCCCAGGAAGCGCTCACGCTCGCAGGACACCTCAAGCTTAACCGCCTGATCGTCCTGTTCGACGACAACGCGGTCACCATAGACGGTTCGACAGGGCTGGCGGATCGCACGGACCAGATCGAACGCTTCAGGGCTTCGGGGTGGAATGTCCGCAGGGTCGACGGGCATGATGAGGACGCTGTCCGGCAGGCATTGCAGGAGGCCCAGACAAGCGATGCGCCAAGCCTTATCGCCTGTCGGACAATCATCGGTTTCGGCGCACCCAAACTGGCTGGGACGGGGCCGGCGCACGGCGGCCCATACGGGGCGGAGGAAGTCGCTGGCATCCGATCAGCCCTCTCATGGCCCCACGAGCCATTCGTCATTCCGGAGGACATCCTGAAGACCTGGCGGGAGGCGGGTGCGCGGAGCCGCGGGACGAACCTCGCCTGGCAGGAGCGGTTGAACAATTCGAGCCGTCGCGGCGAATTTGAGGCCGCAGTGGCGGGCGTCGTGCCAACAGAGATGGCTTCGGCGATTGAAGCTCACAAACGATCGGTCACCGAGGGCGCCAAATCAGACGGAACCCGGAAATGGTCCGGAGCCGCGCTCGAAGTCCTGACCAGACTGACGCCGGAGATGATCGGAGGGTCGGCGGATCTCACCGGGTCCAACAATACCCGAACGGCTGCCGCCAAGGCGCCTCTCGGGCCGGATCGGTATGACGGACGCTATATTCACTATGGCGTGCGTGAGCATGCCATGGCGGCCGCCATGAATGGAATGGCGCTGCATGGGGGCGTCATCCCCTATTCAGGCACATTCCTTGTTTTTTCAGACTATTCCCGACCAGCCATCCGATTGGGAGCGCTCATGGGCGCGCGGGTCATCCATGTGATGACCCACGATTCGATCGGGGTCGGCGAAGACGGCCCGACTCATCAGCCCGTGGAGCATATCGCTTCTCTGCGGGCGATGCCCAATCTGCTGGTTTTCAGGCCCTGCGACGGGGTGGAGACCGCTGAAGCCTGGGAGGTCGCCCTCCAGTCGGCAGGAGCCCCGTCTCTGATAGCCCTCACGCGTCAGAACGTCCCCCTCGCTCGGACGACTCACGTGTCAGACAATCTCGTCGCGAGAGGGGGATACATCCTGCGCCCGGCGCGCGCTCCCGAGCGGGCGGCGATTCTCGCCACCGGATCGGAAATCGAGATCGCCCTTAAGGCCCAGGACGAGCTCGAGGCGGCGGGCCTCGGAACGCGGGTTGTCTCCCTTCCATGTTTTTCTCTTTTCGCTCGTCAGAGCGAGAGCTATCGCCGGGAGGTCCTGGGCCAGGGCCTTGCAACTGTCGCCGTCGAGGCCGGGGTTCGGGACGGATGGGACCGCTGGATCGGCCCCGATGGCGGGTTCATCGGCATGGACGGCTTCGGAGCATCCGCGCCGTACAAAGAACTCTACAGGGAGTTCGGGATCACATCTGACGCGGTGGTCAAGGCGGTTAAGTCGAGGCTTTAAGGCGAGGGCCGCACCGCTTTGTTCGTCGACCGGGAGAATCACCGGGGATTCAACCAGAAGCGGTCTCCACATTTCCTAAAAATCCTCTATGACCGCAATAAAATCGCTGGTCGAAGCCCACGCGCGCGACCGGTTCATAGAAACGGGCGGATGGTGAAATGACAGTGCGTGTCGCAATCAACGGCTTCGGGCGAATTGGCCGTCTGGTTCTGAGATCAATCCTTGAGCACGACCGTCGCGATATAGAAGTCGTCGCGGTCAACGATCTGGGGCCGATCGAAACGAACGTTCATCTTCTTAAGTATGACAGCGTTCACGGACGTCTCGGGATGCCCGTGGAGATCTCCGGGGATGTGGTCAAGGTTGGCCGCCAGTCTTTCAAGGTCACAGCGGAACGAGATCCTGCGCGACTGCCGCACAAGGATCTGAACGTCGACATAGCGATGGAATGCACGGGGATTTTCACGGCGAAGGATAAGGCCTCGGCTCATCTCGCCGCCGGCGCGCGAAGGGTTCTTGTCTCCGCCCCAGCAGACAACGCTGACAAGACGATCGTCTTCGGCGTCAACCATGATACGCTTACATCCTCCGATCATGTCGTTTCGAACGGGTCGTGCACAACCAACTGCCTCGCTCCCGTAGCGAAAGTTCTGCACGGATTGTGCGGCATCGAACGCGGTTACATGACCACGATCCACGCCTACACAGGCGATCAGCCGACGCTCGACACGATGCACAAGGACCTCTATCGGGCCCGGGCGGCCGCCCTTTCAATGATTCCGACCTCGACAGGCGCAGCCAAGGCCATAGGCCTCGTTCTTCCAGAGCTGAAAGGACGCCTTGATGGATCTTCCATTCGAGTTCCCACCCCTAACGTCTCGGTGGTCGATCTGAAGATCGTCCCCTCGAGGGCGGTTACGATCCAGGAGATCAATCAGGCCCTCGAGACGGCTGCAAGTTCCGGTCCGCTCAAGGGTATTCTGGCGGTCTCGAACGATCCGCTGGTGTCCACGGATCTCAACCATGTGGCGGCTTCCTCCACCGTGGCTCTTGCCCAAACTCAGGTGATAGACGGCCAGCTGGTGAGGGTGCTGTCTTGGTATGATAACGAGTGGGGGTTCGCCACACGCATGTCAGACACCGCTCTGGCTATGGCGCGCCTGATCTGATCGCACAGGGCGATCGGGACGAGGAGCCGGGAGATCGGCGGGTTCGGCAAGGCGGGGATCATGACGTTTCGACGACTGAAAGATGCAGACCTGACGGGAAAGATCGCCCTCGTTCGCGTCGACTTTAACGTGCCGATGGACCATGGCGCCGTCGCGGATGATACCCGTCTGCGATCGGCTTTGCCGACGATCGAATTTCTCACCTCTCGCGGCGCGCGCACAGTGCTGCTCGCCCATTTCGACCGACCGAAGGGCAAGCGCGTCCCGGAAATGAGTTTAAAGCCGATCCTCGCCCCTCTCTCGGCTCTGCTTGGAACATCCGTGGGTTGGGCGGACGACTGCATCGGACCAGCGGCTCAGGCGGCCGTGGCTGATCTCGCTCCAGGACAGGTAGCCCTTCTGGAGAATGTCCGGTACCATGCCGGAGAGGAAACGAACGACCCATCGTTTGCTGCCGAACTCGCCCGGCTCGGCGACCTCTTTGTCAACGACGCATTTTCCGCCGCTCACAGGGCCCACGCCTCCACTGAGGGCATAGCGAGACGTCTGCCTTCATACGCGGGGCTCGCCATGGAGCGCGAGCTCAGCGCGCTGGACATCGCGCTAGGCTCTCCTCAGCGACCGGTGCTCGGCATCGTCGGAGGCTCGAAAGTCTCAACTAAGCTCGACCTCCTGAAAAATCTTGTTACGCGCCTCGACAAACTCGCCATCGGCGGGGGCATGGCCAACACATTCCTTTACGCGCAAGGGCATGATGTCGGGGCGTCCTATTGCGAGAAGGATCTGGCGGAGACTGCAAGAAACATCATCGGCCTTGCGGGTCGCAACAACTGTAAGCTCTTTCTTCCGATCGACATCGTCGTCGCCGAGCAGATGGCGCCCGGCGCGCCCGCCCGTGTGCGGGGGCTCGGGGAAGTAGACGAGCACGAGCGTATTCTAGACGCAGGACCTGAAACAGTCGCACGCCTGAAGAGAGCGATGGAGAATTCGAAGACGCTCGTATGGAATGGACCGCTCGGGGTTTTCGAGATCCCTCCATTCGATCGGGGAACAGTCGCGGCAGCGCAGCACGCCGCTGATCTTGTTCGTCAGGGACGTCTGGTGGCTGTGGCCGGCGGCGGAGACACGGTCTCCGCACTTCATGCGGCCGGAGTCGCAGACGACCTATCCTTCGTCTCGACAGCCGGCGGCGCCTTCCTCGAATGGATGGAGGGGAAGGCTCTGCCCGGTGTCGAGGCGCTCAAGATCTAACACGAGGCGGACGCCGATTCTCCGGCTGAACGGGGTCGGGACCAAATTTCGTCGGCGGTGACCCGTCGATGAGGATATCGGGACGAGCAAGGAGTATTGAGATGGCGCGAATTACGCTGAGGCAGCTTCTGGATCACGCCGCAGAGCACAATTACGGTCTTCCCGCCTTCAACATCAATAATATGGAACAAGCGCTGGCCATCATGGAGGCCGCTGCTCAGGTCGATGCGCCTGTGATTATGCAGGCAAGCCGCGGAGCTCGGTCCTACGCCAATGACGTCGTCCTGAAGCATCTCATCGACGCCATGTCGGAGCTCTACCCCCATATCCCGGTCTGCATGCATCAGGATCACGGGAACGGCCCCGCCACCTGTGCGACCGCGATCCAGTATGGTTTCACCTCAGTGATGATGGATGGTTCACTCAAGGAGGATGCGAAGACACCGGCGGACTACGCCTATAATGTCGATGTCACCCGGCGGGTGGTCGTCATGGCCCACTCCTGCGGCGTTTCCGTGGAAGGCGAGCTTGGCGTCCTCGGTTCGCTGGAAACAGGCATGGGAGAGGCGGAGGATGGACATGGAGCGGAGGGCGCGCTCGATCATTCACAGCTTCTGACCGATCCGGACCAGGCCGTCGATTTCGTGAAGGCGACGGAGGTCGACGCGCTCGCCATAGCGATGGGAACCAGTCATGGCGCCTACAAGTTCTCGCGTAAGCCGGACGGAGATGTGCTTGCGATGAATGTCATCGAGGAGATCCATCGACGACTCCCAAACACCCATCTTGTCATGCACGGATCATCATCGGTTCCTCAGGAGCTTCAGGATGTTATCAACGCGTATGGCGGGCAGATGCCGCAGACGTGGGGGGTCCCGGTCGATGAGATCCAGAGAGGGATCAGGCACGGGGTCCGGAAGATCAATATCGACACGGATAATCGCATGGCGATCACGGGCGCTATCCGAAGATATCTTGCCGAGAACCCCCGAGAATTTGACCCGAGAAGCTATCTCAAACCGGCGAAGGACGCGATGAAGGCCGTGTGCGTTCAGCGGTTCCAGGAGTTTGGGGCAGAGGGAATGGCCTCACGCATCCGTCCCGCTTCCCTGGCGCAGATGGCGAAGCGCTACTCGTCTCGCGAACTTGCTCCTAAAGTAGGATGAAGTCTCCTCGCTGTCGCCTGTATCTCATCACACCGCCGAGTGTTCCGGAAATTGGCGCGTTCGCCGCCGTCCTGAGGGCGACGCTGGATGCGGGCGATGTCGCGTGCCTTCAGATCCGCCTCAAGACTTCATCGGGATCGCCTGCGCCTGACGATGAGATTCGGGCGCTCACGGACGCCATCATGGCCGACGCCCAGGCCAGGAACGTCGCCGTCCTGATCAATGACCGGCCTGATCTGGCGCTCGAGCTCGGGGCCGATGGCGCCCATCTCGGGCAGGGCGATATGGCCTGCGCGCGGGCGCGCAAGCTGATGGGGCCTGATCGCATTCTAGGGGTCACATGCCACGATAGTCGTCATCTCGCCCTTGAGGCTGGAGAAGCCGGTGCAGATTATGTGGCTTTCGGCGCCTTCTATCCAACCCAAACCAAGGCGACGCTCCATCAGGCCGACCCCTCGCTTCTCAGCTGGTGGCAGGAAATGATCGAGATTCCATGCGTGGCGATCGGCGGGGTTACGACCGCTAACGCCTCTCCTCTCGTCGAGGCGGGAGCGGACTTTCTTGCCGTCTCTTCTGGCGTCTGGGCCCATCCCGAGGGGCCCGAGGCGGCCGTCAGGGCGTTCAACACCCTGTTCGACGCCGCGGCGTCGGGCCTCGAGTGACGATCCGCCGCCTGAAACAAATGATGGCTGATCGCAAAATAGGTCAACTTTGCCCCGGCCCTTGCTTCATTCCTGTCCGATGATGATCTAGGGGAAGACGGCGCTCCGTCCTGCGCCGTCCAAATCACTGGAACCGACATGTCCCGTCCGTCTCCTACACTCAGCCTTATGATCGACGCCGCGCGCGCCGCAGGCAGACGCCTTGTGCGCGACTTCGGGGAAATCGAAAACCTTCAGGTATCCCAGAAAGGACCTGCAGACTTCGCCTCCACAGCCGACCTGAAGGCGGAGGAGATTATTCACTCGCGTCTCTCGAAGGCCCGGCCGGGCTACGGCTTCATAATGGAGGAGCGAGGCCTCGTGGAGGGCACCGACAAATCTCATCGCTTCATCATAGACCCGCTGGATGGAACACTGAATTTCTTGCATGGAACGCCGCACTTCGCGGTCTCTATCGCGCTTGAGCGAGACGGCGAGCTGCGGGGCGGGGTTGTCTTTGACGTGATGAGAAACGAACTCTTCTGGGCGGAAACCGACCAAGGAGCCTGGCTGGAAAACCGCCGTCTCAGAGTGGCGGCCCGTCGAAAGCTGGAAGAGGCGATCGTTTCTACCGGAATTCCTCAGCTTGGAACTCCGGGCCGGGAACGTTTCCTCGCCGAGCTCGATATCGTCACACAATGCGTCGGCGCGGTCAGACGCTTTGGCTCGGCAGCGCTGGACATCACCTGGGTCGCAGCAGGACGGTTCGACTGTTTCTGGGAACGCGGGCTTAAGGTATGGGACGTGGCAGCAGGATTGGTGATCCTTAAGGAGGCAGGAGGCCTCGCTATCGGCCTTAACAAATCGGACCCACGCCAGGGCGATCTGGTCGTTGGCAATCGGAGCCTCGCGGCAAAACTGGTCGAGCGTCTCGAGGGCGGAGGCCCGCCGCAGGGAAAACGCTGAGATCAACCTGAGGTGAACTGCAGCTCGGCGAGGCGAGCGTAAAGACCCTGCGCCTTCACCAGCCCCTCATGATCGCCCTCCTCCACCACCCGGCCGCCGTCCATGACAATGATCCTGTCAGCCCGACGCACGGTCGCCAGACGATGAGCGATCACAATCGTTGTCCGGCCTTCGCTGGCTTGCTCAAGGGCCTTCTGAACCAATCTCTCGTTGCCTGCATCCAGAGCAGACGTAGCCTCATCAAGCAGCATGACCGGCGCACCCCGCACCAGGGCGCGAGCGATGGCGATCCTCTGTCTTTCTCCGCCCGATAATGAACGGCCTTTAGCGCCGACATCCGCCGACAGCCCTCCACGCGCCTCAAGGAATGAGAGAGCCTCCGACTTCCTGAGAGCCGCCCTGACCTCCTCATCGGAGGCGTTCATCCGCCCGAAACGGACATTGGCCGCGGCCTCACCCGTAAAGATAGGGGCCTCCTGGGGAACATAGGAAAACCTCGCTCTCCATTGCGCGGGATCCACCTCGCGGGCGTCGAAGCCATCCAACGTAACGGCTCCGTCATTCGGATCGAAAAACCTCAGAAGCATACGCAGCACGGTGGACTTTCCAGCGCCGGACGGTCCGACAAGCGCCACGAGTTCACCAGGGCGCGCCTCAAAACTCACAGAGCTCAGGGACGGACGGTCCGCGCCCGGATAAGTGAACGATACCTGACTGAGGCTCAGGCGACCCTCAATCCTATCTGGCATCGTCTTCGGATGCGCGGGCGCTGCGATCTCCGGGGTTTGCGCAAGTATCTCCGACGCCCGTTGAGCGGCGCCGGAGGCGCGCATGGCGTCTCCAAAGACCTCGGCCACAGTCGCGAAACCGCCGACGCCGAAAACAGCAAGAAGGACAAACTGGATGAAGGCCCCCGTCGTCATCTCGCCTGACATAACGCTCAGGGCTCCGAGCCAGATCACTCCGGCCACGCCTGCGAACATCAACGCAATGATGATGCCCGTCAGCAGTGCGCGGGCCCCAATCCTTTCCAACGCGGCCCGAAAAGCGGCTTCGACGGCTGCCCGAAAGCGCGTCTCACGATCGCGCTCCATGCCATAGGCCTGAACAAGATCGATAGCGTCGAGAGTTTCACTCGCTTCCGCAGCTGTGTCGGCGATACGATCCTGAGCGTTGACCGACAGCTTGCGCACGCGTCGGCCGATCCCAAGAATGGGCAGAATTAGGACAGGCGCCAGAACAAACAGCAGAAGGGTCAGCTTCCAACTGGTGAACAGCATGAGGATCAGGGCCCCGATCGAGGTTACGCTTGAACGGACAGCCATGGAGAAGGTCGATCCGAAAAATGTCTCGATGAGCGTGATGTCGGCCGTCAGGCGCGAGACCGCCTCGCCCGTTCTCAGCTTTGCGAAGTAGGACGGAGATAAAGACAGGAGACGGGCGTAGACGTCCGCCCTGAGATCGGCGGCCAATCTCTCCCCAAATCGCGAGAAGAAGTAGAATCTCACCGCGGAAAAGAAGCCCAGCGCCAGAGCGATGACAATGATTCCCAGGAATCCGGCGTTCACCGAGGAGGGATCGCCGCCTGAAAACCCGTTTTCTCCCAGCCAGCGCGCAGGATAGGTGATAGCGAGGTTGAGGCCGGCGGCGATCAGCAGAAAAACGACTGCCGAGATTGCGACCCCTTTCTGACGGTAGACATAAGGGGTCAACGCCAGCAGAGGCCTCAGAGACTTCGCCCGGGCCCGATCAGGCGTCCCCTCGCCCCACCGCTGAGCTCCAGCGGTCCGATCAAACTCCGCCGCTCCAGGACCCGAATTGTCTGTCATCTGCACCTTTCAGCCGGGGGGATCCCGCGCGCCTTGCCAGCACCAGTTACTTCGGGTATTAGCCGCGCTCCCGAATTCAGCAAGCCCGCTCTGGAACGTGTCCGGCGAGGGCCTTCGGAAGATCGAAGTTCGAGCTCAGAGACCGACCATGAAGAGTGAAGGCCACCCCGACTACCACTTCATCAATGTCGTGATGACGGATGGTACCACCTACAAGACCCGGTCGACATATGGGAAGGAAGGCGACACGCTTTCTCTCGATATCGATCCGAAATCCCACCCGGCCTGGACCGGAGGAAGCGCTCAGCTGATGGATCGCGGCGGCCGCCTGTCCCGCTTCAAGGACAAGTTCAAAGGCTTTGTGAAGTAGGCTTGCCGCCGGTTTCACGACTAGGGTCTTACAGGAAAGCCGACACAGTTCAGCGGCGGGCTAAGCTCGGCCGGACTATCGGCTAGCGGCCTGATTTGCGCCGCCGTCTCTTGAGAGCCCGTTTAGAGCCTGCGACCGTTAACGGTTTCGCCACACGGAAAGAGGGTCGAAAGCCCCTGACTCGGCTGCCGATCTCAGACGATCGAGATGTCTCATGACGGGATTTTCGCCGTCCTGATGACTGTCGGAATAAAGAGATTCGTCGAGCCTCCAGATTCGTTCATAGAGGGCCTGCGAACGGGCCATCAGAGCCCTTAGCTCGGCCGGCAATTCGACATCGCCAAATACGTGAGGCGGCGTCGGCTCAGAGAGCCGAAACTTTTCGTCCGCCGCCTCCTCAACCTTCATATCCTTCTCACGAATGGCTTTCTGCACCACCAGCCAGCTGGCCGACTGCATCAGCCGGGTGGTCACTTCCATGCTTTCGGCCGCATACACAAGCGCCAGCTCCCGACTCAGGGTCCGAGAATCTATCCTCCCGGGACCATCCAGATAGGCGGCCGCCTCCTCGACCAGAGACATTCCCTCCCGAAACATACGGTCAAAAACTTCTGAGGCAGCGAAATCGGCGACCCGCCGCTTCCACTCATCCGGGAGAGACCCCACCGAGTGACTTGCATCCTGAGTGCTCATTCCGGACCCGCCTCTGCCCGGGATCTGACAACAGACCGCCGGCGACCTCTCACGCGAGGACCCAGGGTGATTCCCGGTCCCCAAACTCTCTACGCAAATCCGGCGCCGCGACAGACGGCCTCAGGATTTGAAAAAAGCCTGCTCCGCAGCCTTTCTTGACGCTTCCTTCCGTGCAATCGCAACTTCACAGAGCCTGATCTGGTCCTTCAACGTCTCAATCCGGTCCGACAACTCGGAAATCGACATGTCTTCCAGAAGCCGCGCCGGCTTCTTTACCGGCTCCTCATCCGCCCACATTGAGCCGCACTCCCCAGCATCCGCCCGATCATCCCCCGACGATCAGATCGCCATCTCTTCGATAGCTTGACCTCACTGCCGGGAGGCTATCAAGAGGAAAGGCTCTATGCGCCATCCCCTCGGGAGACAATTCCCATGTCGAAACACATGAAAGCGGTTCGATCCGTCGTCGGTCAACCACTTGAGCTGATAAGCCTTGAGAGACCGTCGCCAGGTCCGGGACAAGTCCTCATCAGGGTCAAGGCCGCCGGCGTCAACCGGCCCGACCTTATACAACGAGCGGGACGATATCCGCCGCCGCCCGGAGCGCCCGATACGCTCGGCCTAGAGGCGTCGGGGTGGGTTGAGGCCGTCGGTGCAGGCGTGACATCATGGACGGTCGGTGAGGCCGTAACCGCTCTTCTTCCGGGAGGCGGCTATGCAGAATACGCGCTTGCCCCCGAAGGTTCCGTTCTGCCCGCCCCACCCAGCCTTTCGCTTCTGGAGGCAGCTGGCCTGCCGGAGACAGTTCTTACGGTGTGGAACAATGTCTTTGAAATGGGACGGCTCAAGCCAGGCGAGACATTTCTGGTCCATGGAGGCGCCAGCGGCATCGGCACAACGGCGATCCAGATCGCAGCCGCCTGGGGCGCTGTCGTCTATGCGACAGCGGGGTCGGACACAAAAAGTCGCCTTTGCGAAACCCTCGGAGCGCGCCGCGGCATTAATTATCGTACCGAGGACTTTGAAGACATCATCAAATCCGCAGGTGGAGCCGACCTCATACTCGACATGGTGGGAGCCCCTTACTTCGACAAAAATCTCAATATTCTCAGAGATATGGGCCGGCTCTCCTATATCGCCTTCCTTCACGGGGCCAAAGTGGAAGCGGACATTTCCAGAATCATGATGAAGCGGCTGACAATCACGGGGTCAACGCTGCGGATACGCACGGAGGCCTACAAGGCCCATCTCGCCAGCGGCGTTCGCGATCATGTCTGGCCCATGATCGGCTCGGGCCGGTTCCGACCCCTCGTCGACAGTGTTTTTCCCCTGGCTGAGGCAAATGCGGCGCATGAGCGGATGGAATCTGGCGACCATGCAGGAAAAATCATCCTCGAGGTGACTCGGGACTAGGAGGATTTCAGCCCAAGGGCGCCGATCACGAATTCACAAACGGATCAAACCGACCTATATCAGCGTCAGCTCAGGACTATCCAATCCGCACAACGTATGGACAGCCCGGCCCGCAGAGCCGGGCGCGTTCATTTGGGAGACCGCAGATGGCCAGAATTCTTATGCCGAAGGCGACAGCCGTCTGGCTGATCGACAATACGACCCTGACGTTCGACCAGATTGCGCACTTCTGCGAGCTTCATCCGCTGGAAGTTAAAGGGATCGCCGACGGGGAGGTCGCCGAAAACATGCGGGGCGCCGATCCGGTCGCCTCCGGAGAACTCACCCGCGAGGAAATCCTCGCCGGCGAGGCCGAGCCCGCCTACCGCTTGCGGTCCCCCGCGCCCAAGCATGACGCCCTGCCTGAGATCAAACGAAAGGGAGCAAGGTTTACGCCCGTCTCCCGGCGCAAAGACCGTCCCGACGCAATCGCCTGGTTCCTGCGCCATCATCCTGAAATCAGCGACGCAGCAATCTCGAGATTGATCGGAACGACGAAATCTACAATTGAATCCGTGCGTTCGCGCAACCACTGGAACGCGCCGAACCTCAAGCCGGTCGATCCTGTCACACTGGGACTTTGCAGCCAGATTGAACTCGATGAGCTCGTCTCGAAGGCCGCATCCCGCCGTGCGGAAGCCAACGCCGAACGAGAGGTGCGACTGTCGGGACCGACGTTAAGGAAGATCGCTCCCGCAGAGTCAGCTCCTGCGTCTGAGGACGGCCCTCAGAGAGAAGTGACCGCTGCGGAAGTCTTCGCCAATTTCGGAAAATCCAAGTCTGTTGATGAAACCTGACGAACGCCCGAAATCGGCGACGATCAATCAGGTTGGAGGTGTCGGATCTGATCCTTGATCCGAAGCTTCCTGCGTTTCAGTTCCGCCAGATGAAGCTGGTCACCTGCGGGCCGCCGAACCTCGGCGGCAATCTCTTTCTCCAGTTTTCTATGCCGCTCGCCTAATTCCCGGATATGCGCATCCAAGCTCATGGGTCGTCTTCCTCTTTGAAAACAGGCCATCGCCAATGAGGCAGATGACCGGACCTAGCGTGACTGGCAGCGATTTGACTGGTTGGGCGCCTCCATTTGACCGGGCCGAAACTCCTCACGATTGAAACAACAATCCCGGAAGCCGACCTCCTCATGAAAACATGATCGGACGCGCCCGTCACCACAGAAGCGCGATTGAGCGCACGACAATCTCATCACTTCCCGCAAAAGTGAGAGATCATGCTGGCTCTGGGTCTGTGACGTCCGTCCTGGTCAAATGACCCCAACCTCCCGAGAACGGCGACATCCGGGTTGACAACCTCATGACCATGGCTGAGGTGTCGTTAACCCACATGTTGAAGCGAGGGGGTCTCTCTGGACGTCGGTGTCCGTGAGAGACTTCCGGGTCTGGAGTCAAGCGTGAGCGAGGAGCGCTTTGATCCTGCGAACATTGACGCCATGCTGGCGAGGCTCGAAGAGCTGAAGTTAAGGCATCGCGACCTCGACGACGAGATCAACGCGCTGATGGAAGCTGGCGGGTCTTCCTTTCAGATTATGGCCCTCAAGCGAGAGAAACTCCGCCTCAAGGACAGCATCTCGTGGCTCATGAGCCGGCTTACCCCCGACATCATCGCCTGAATTCGCTTTATGACTGCGGCGTCAAGACCCTGAACCCATCAGCTTCCGCGCAAGGTAGGTGAATTCGAGAGCAGCGCGGCGGGCCGCCTCTTTCTGGTTGGCGGCCGCCGAATGCCCTCCGTCTATGTTCTCATAGTAAAGGAACGGCTTTCCGAGTTCCTGCAGGCGATAGGCCATCTTGCGAGCGTGAGCGGGATGGACGCGATCATCCTTTGTCGAAGTCTCGAAGTAGATTTCAGGGTAGGAAACGTCGGGCTTCAGGTTGTGATAGGGAGACAGGCGCTCGAGAAAAGCCCTCTCCTCCGGATCATCGGGGTCGCCGTATTCATCCATCCACGATGCTCCAGCGAGCAGGAGATGATAACGTAGCATATCCAGAAGCGGCACCTGACAGACCACTGCCGCAAACAAATCCGGGCGCTGTGTGAACATTACGCCCATCAGGAGGCCTCCGTTCGACCCTCCCATCACGCCCAGCTGAGAGCGCGTCGTAATCCCCCGCCGAACCAGGTCCTCAGCGACTGCGATGAAATCATCATAGACAATCTGACGATTCGTTTTGAGCCCTGCCTGGTGCCAGGCCGGACCAAACTCGCCTCCCCCGCGGATGTTGGCGACGACATAAACTCCGCCCTGCTCAAGCCACAGCTTGCCGACGGACCCGGAATAGGAGGGGGTCTGAGACACCTGAAAGCCGCCGTACCCATATAAAAGGGTCGGGGCAGGCTTTGAGGGGGCCGCCGCCGACCCGCGGACGATAAAGTAGGGAATCCGAACGCCGTCTGTGGATGCGACTTCGAACTGATCGACCCGAAATGCGCTCGGATCGAACCAATTCGGAAGCGACTTCACCACCTTCAAGTCATCTTTCGCCACGTCATACTGAAAGAGGGTGTCGGGGTTGAGATAGCCCTCGTAACTGAGGAAGGCGACATCCTCGGAAGGGTCGGCAAAGGCCACGCCTGCCGATCCGTTGGCCGGGAGAGGCGCATCCGTCGTCGTCCAGCCGGACATGGTCCTCGAAAGCCGAGCGACCTTGAGGACTACATTGTCAGAAACGGTCAACAAAACACCCTGACGAGATACAGACACTCCCTGAACCGCCTGCCGGGATGTCGGCCTCCAGATTCGTTCAAAAACCGGACGATCAGGATTAAGGAGAAAATCAGACCAGAAAAGACCGACCAGATCACCGGCCAGAAACGACTGCCCGTCGGGCGAACTCCAGTCCTGCTCCAGGGTCGCCAGCATCCTGTCGGAAGACAGTCCCTGGATCGTCGCCTTAGGAGGAAGCGGGAGCCTCACAGGCGCTGCTTCCTTGTCTTTCAAGAGATGGTAGCTGGATGTGAAAAAAGTCTCTGACCGCACGACTCCCAACCAGCGACGGCCCTGCTCGTCCTCCAGAGAAAAGGGAAAGGCCCCGACATCCTGACGAGCCCCGCGAAACACCTCCACCGCATTGGCGAGAAGGCCGCCGCGATCAAGCCGTTTGACGATGAATGGATAGCCTGACTCCGTCAGGCTGGGCGTCCCAGCCTCAAGTCCCCAGTCCGTCGCCACCAGCAAACTGTCCGGATCACTCCACACAGCAGTCGTCTTTGCTTCAGGCAAGTCAAACCCGTCTTTGACGAACAAGCGCGACGTCACATCGAACTCTCTCTGTCTGACCGCGTCCTTGCCGCCATCAGAGAGCGACATCAGGCATCGAGCGTTCTCCGGAGGCAGACATGACACGCCCTTGTAAACCCAGTTACGCGCCTCCCGGCTGGCGAGGTCGTCGACATCCAGGATGGTCTCCCACTGAGGGGACGCCTCCCCATAGGAGGCGAGGGTCGCCCGACGCCAGAGCCCACGCTCATGACGGTCGTCCTGCCAGAAATTGTAGACATATCCATTCCGGAGCGCCCCATAGGGTATCCGATCGCGCGACGTCGCAATCCTGAGAGCTTCCTCGTAATAGGGTGCGTAGCGGGGATCCGACTGCAGGAGCTCGAGGGTACGATCGTTCTGGGCGCGCACCCAGCCCAGAGCCTGCTCTCCCTCGACCTCCTCGAGAAACAGATGGGCTTCGGCATCAAATACTGGGGCCTCGGTCACCTTATTCTCCATGATCTCACAGGCCCCAAGAGCCAGAGCCAGCGCGACCCCTGTCACACGCACCATCCTCGCCCCCTCTCGCCTAACCTTCCGCGTCGCCTTAGCGCCCAAGACGCCCGTCTTTGCGCAGGCGCCCAGAACGTGTCCTACTAGCCGAACCGTTCTCGAGACCTTAAACTCCGGCCCCATGAAATTCTACAAGATGAATGGCGCCGGCAACGCTTTCGTTGTTTTCGATGCGCGATCGCAGGCCCTGCGCCTTGACCCTGAGCGTATCCGCCAGATTGCCGACCCCAAAGAAGGCGCCGGCGCTGATCAGGTGATTGTTATGGAGCGATCGCTTCGCGGCGATGTCTTCATGCGCATTTGGAACTCTGACGGATCGGAGGTGTCGGCCTGCGGCAACGCCACACGCTGCGTTGGCTGGTTGATGATGGAGGAGACAGGCGCAGACAGAACGCGTATCGAAACAGCAGCCGGCCCCCTCACGGCTGCGCGAGCCGGCGACCATCTGATATCGGTCGACATGGGATCGCCCCTCCTCAAGTGGGAGGAGATCCCCCTGGCCCGCCGACAGGATACCCGGGCGCTGGAGACCTCCTTCGACTCTCTTGCGGGGGTGCCGATCGGCCAGGGGGGGTGTGTCAACATGGGAAATCCCCATGTCGTGTTCTTCATCCCCGATTTCGAGGCCGTCGACATTCCAACCATCGGTCCCCGGATCGAACATCACCCTCTCTTTCCACAGGCAGTCAACGTCGGCTTCGCTCAGATACTGAGCAGTAATCGTATTCGATTACGGGTCTGGGAGAGAGGCGCAGGTCTGACCCGAGCGTGCGGAACCGGGGCATGCGCGGCCGTCGTGGCCGCAGTTCGCCGCGGGCTGGCCGACCGACAAGCAACTGTGATCGCCGATGGAGGCGAACTTGGAATCCACTGGCGTGGAGACACCGACAGGGTCATTATGACGGGCCCGGTCGAGCTGGAGTACGAAAGCCGGTTTTAGAGCGCCTGGGCCGAAGCCCAAATCGCGCCAACGGCGAGGCCATCGGCCAGATGACCCGGCCAGATGACCCGGCCAGATGACCCGGCCAGATGACAAGGCGCCGAATGCATCCTATCTCCCACTGCCATGATTGACCCGCCCCCCCCTTCTGACAAGCCGGTCGACATTCTCACGCTGGGATGTCGTTTAAACAGCTATGAAAGCGAAGTCATGCGCGATCACGCCCGCGCGGGGGGGCTCGATAACGCGGTCATCGTCAATACCTGCGCCGTAACCGGAGAAGCGGTCAGGCAAGCTCGCCAGACGATCCGCCGCGCGCGACGAGAGCGTCCGGACGCAGCGATCATCGTGACCGGGTGCGCTGCCCAGATCGACCCTTCGTCGTTCTCAAAGATGCCCGAGGTCACTCGTGTCATCGGAAACACCGAAAAGCTGAAGGCGGAAACGTTTCGCCGTGAGAGTCTGCTCGACGACGCAGCCGACAGGACCCAGGTCGCCGATATCCTCACGAGCCTAGCCCCCCCTCCCAGACATGCTGTCGACGGTCTCGAAGGTCGCGCACGTGCTTTCGTCCAGGTTCAAACAGGGTGCAACCATCGCTGCACCTTCTGCGTGATCCCGTTCGGACGAGGCAACTCGCGGTCCACCGACGCTGAGACGATCGTCGAACAGGTCCAACGACTTCATGATCGTGGACATTTTGAAATCGTCCTGACAGGCGTCGATCTCACCTCCTGGGGAGGCGATCTGGACGGAACGCCGTCACTCGGACAACTCGTCGAAACCATCCTCACACGCGTTCCAGACCTCAGCCAACTCAGGCTGTCCTCTCTGGACGCTATCGAGATTGATGATCGTCTGTTCGAACTGCTGACCACCGAGGGTCGGATCGCTCCCCATCTTCATCTATCATTCCAGTCAGGGGACGACATGATCCTCAAGCGAATGAAGAGACGCCACTCCCGACAGGATGCCATCGACCTCTGCAGCCGTATTCGGACCGCGCGACCTGAAACTGCGTTCGGGGCGGATCTCATCGCAGGCTTCCCTACCGAGACCGCTGAAATGTTCGAGAACACGCTTGCATCTATCGATGCCTGCGGCATCGACTATCTTCATGTCTTTCCATTTTCTCCCAGGCCGGGAACTCCCGCAGCACGTATGCCGCAGGTCGACGCCGGATTGATCCGCGAGCGCGCCGCGCGGCTGCGGGAAAAGGGTCGTGAACGGCTCGCGCTTAGACTCGAGCAACATGTCGGGACGAACGCCATTGCTCTGGTAGAGGGCGGAGGTCGCGCACGCCTGCCGAACTTCGCACCGATCCGGCTCGAGGGGGCGGCCCCAAAAGCCGGGGAGACCGCGCACGTTTTTCTGGCGAGCCGGACAGATAACGAACTCGTAGGTCGAATAGCATGATATTGTGGTGGGGCCGGAAAAAAACTGTCAGCGGTGCCAAGGATGATGGCCGCTCGTCGGGAGATGTCTCGACAAGCCTCGTGTCCGGAGACGCCGCAGGAACGGCGCCTCAACCCCACCGGGAGGAAGACAGCGTTCAGGACCTGAAGGCCCCCAACTCCTCCAGGTCCGCCGAGGTCGAGGAGACTGACCCCATCGGCCTGAAGGCCGCTGCGGCGCGGATCGCGGCTGAACGGGCGGCGCGACAAGCCACCCGTGAAGCGGGAATACTTCAGAGGCTCCAGGAAGGCCTCCGCCGCTCCTCTGGAAAAATCGCGGAAGGCCTGGGCGCGATTTTGAACCGGAAGCGCCTCGATCGGGCGGCGCTCGAGGACATTGAGGATCTCCTGATCACGTCCGACATGGGTCCCACGGTTGCAGCCCGCCTGACCAAATCGATCTCGACGGGTCGCTTTGACCGTGACGTCAGCGAGACGGAGATAAAAGAAGCTCTCGCCAGCGAAATCGTATCGATCCTTCGGCCACGCGAAAGGATCGTGGACTTCTCTGATGGGCCCTCGCCACGAATCGCCCTTTTCGTCGGCGTCAATGGATCAGGGAAAACAACTACGATCGGAAAGATCGCCTATCGGCTCGCCGGCATGGGGGCGGACGTGACCCTCGCTGCGGGCGATACCTTTCGGGCGGCGGCAGTGGAGCAATTGCGGGTGTGGGCGGAGCGTTCAAACGCCCGTTTCATTTCCAGGCCCCAGGGATCCGATGCAGCCGCCCTCGCCTACGAGGCGGTTTCCACGGCTCAAAAAGAGGGCCGGGACATCGTTCTGATCGATACGGCTGGCCGCCTTCAAAACCGAAGCGAGCTCATGGATGAGCTGGCCAAAATCGTACGCGCCATCCGAAAGCTGGACGCCAGCGCGCCTCATGACGTGATCCTTGTGCTTGACGCAACCGTCGGCCAGAACGCCCATAGTCAGGTGGAGGTGTTCAGGGGCACGGCGGGCGTCACCGGTCTCGTGATGACGAAACTCGACGGGACCGCTAAAGGCGGGGTGCTCGTGGCGATCGCCGAGACATACAATTTGCCTATCCATTTTGTTGGCGTCGGGGAGCGTCCCGAAGACCTCCAGCCATTCGACGCAGAAACCTTTGCGCGGGCCCTTGTCGGCCTGAGCGCCTGATGTGACCGACGGTCTGACCGCCCTCGCCGTCGGCCTCGGATCTGCGCTCTCCCTCGCGGCAGCGAATACACTCGTGAAGGCCGGCGGCGACATACTCGTGACTCGAGGCGTGATGGCGCTGAGCGCCGCTCTCCTGGTTCTCCCGGGCGCGTTTATGGTTCCGCTGCCCGGCCCTGAGACCATCGCATTGCTATGTCTCTCTCTTCCTGCTCACTGGCTCTATCAGACAGCACTTATCCGATCCCTTTCGAAGGGAGACCTGTCGCTGGTCTTTCCGATTATGAGAGGTTCGGCGCCTCTTCTGACCGCCGTTGGCGCCGCTTTGTTCCTGCACGAACGCCTACCGGCACCTGCGCTCGTGGGCCTCGCAGTCGCCAGCGCGTCAGTAGCTTTTTTCGTCGCGCCGCGACAAGCGCCAGGCCCGGGAGACCGCTCCGCCGTATTATGGGCCCTCGCCACAGGGGCATGCATAGGGCTTTACAACGTTATCGACGCGGCTGGCGTGCGAAGCGCTGAATCACCATGGACGTTCATCGTATGGCTGTTTTTGCTCGACTGGATAGGGGTCACCGCAGCGGCCGTGATCACCCGCGGCGGGACTTATCTGCGCGCCATGTCGGGGGTGCTCAAGGCTGGTTTCGCCGCAGGTCTCTTTTCACTCGTCTCGTTCTCACTGGCGCTCTACGGCTTTTCTATCACGGATGTCGCCTACATCTCCGCCACAAGGGAGACAGCCGTCGTCTTCGCCTCAATTATGGGCTGGCTCGTTCTGAAGGAGGGCTTCGGACTCAAGCGAAGCCTTTCGGCCTTGTGCCTGTGCGTGGGACTCGCCCTTATGCAGATTGGACAAATGGGCTAAGTCTTCTGTGGCTGTCGCCCCATTATCACAACTTCGCCGGTCCGGAGACCCCATGACGACCTCCACCCCACCCAAACCACCTGTGACCGGAGCTGGCGGACTATGGACCGATCTGGGCCCGGTCCTCGCCTTCGTCGTGGTGTACAACGTCGTCCGGCGGTTCCCTGAAGGATCGGGCGCGCTATCTAAGGAGAATGCGATCTACTGGGCGACTGGCGTTTTCATGACTGCGATCGCCGGGGTCATCCTCTTTACGATCTCCAGAGGACGC
>CAIKWZ010000037.1 GCA_903831255.1 uncultured Alphaproteobacteria bacterium | reverse complement strand
GGATCGTGCATCCGCCTCCGGGCGGAGCGCCGCAACCATGTCTGCCTTATGACTTCGTCGAGGAGAGCACCCATGAGGGGAGGAAGTATCGCATGCTCAATGTCGTCGACGAGTTCACCCACGAGTGCATCGCCATCCGCATCGAACGAAAGCTGAAGTCGTTCGACGTCATCGATGTGCTGTCTGATCTCTTCATCACGCGCGGCGTGCCCGAACATGTTCGTTCCGACAACGGGCCCGAATTTATCGCTCAGGCGGTGCAGGATTGGATCGCCGCGGTCGGCGCCAAGACCGCGTACATCGCTCCAGGCAGTCCGTGGGAGAATGGGTTCGTCGAGAGCTTCAATGCAAGGCTGCGCGATGAGCTTCCCAACGGTGAGATCTTCTACTCGCTCGCAGAGGCTCGCGTGATCATCGAGGCCTGGCGTCGGCACTTCAATGCAGTGCGCCCTCACGCCTCGCTCGGATATCGTGCGCCTGCTCCGGAGGTGTTCGTGCCGACGCTAGCCGGAGCATGGCCGGCTCCGCGTCGCGCAAGCGCTCCGCCGGCCATGCCCCGGCTAGCGTCAGAGCTGATGATGAACTAACAATCGACTTGGACCACTCGGTGGGGGCCGATCACGACGATCCGAATGGACTGATGGTTGGACGCTGTATTCATCTTGACACTCACAATCCGGCCTTCACGCCTCTCGGTGAGGTTGAGATGCAGCACCTCGATTTGGCTATCAACGTATACGCAGGGGAAGACCGGCAGAAGCGTTTCGGGCAGAGCCTTCAGCATGGCAAAGTGCAGGACGCTACGTTTCGAACGCACCTTCTTCGCATTGAGGGGATACCCTTTGTATCGGTTTTCGCCTTCCGCGAAATGTTTCTCGAGTCGAAGATCCTTCTCAGCGAATGGCTGAACGAGCTGGTGGCACCTTGAGCACTGGGTTGAGTGGGTGAAGCTTGGCTTTGTAGATCGAAGGTGATCCGGCTGCGAGGTCGTGATCAGGCCAGGTCTTCCACGGCGATCCCCAGTATCGGCTTTGCGTGCCCTTTCGCCTCAAAACGCCTACCGCACGCTCTTTAAAGGGTGACGCCAAGCGGAAGAACGACAAGCACCGGGCGCAGTGGAGCTCCACGCTTTCGAACTATGCCTATCCTCAGTTTGGCGACCGGTCGGTGGCGGAAGTTGACCAGGCAGCCGTGCTGCGCGTGCTGGATCCGATCTGGCCCGAGAAGACAGAGACGGCGAACCGGCTTCGTGGTCGGATTGAGGTCATTCTCGACTGGGCGAAGGTGAGGGGATATCGCGACGGGGAGAACCCGGCGCGCTGGAAAGGTCATCTCGACAAGGCCCTGCCGGCGCGCGCCAAGATCCAGCGCGTCGCCCACCATGCGGCTCTTCCCTACAACGAACTCCCGGCTTTCATGAACGAGCTGGTCTCAATCGACACGATCGGCGCGAAGGCGTTCGCCTTCTGCATCCTCAATGCTACCCGTACCTCGGAGACCCTTCTTGCCGAGACAACGGAGTTCGACCTCGAGAAGAAGATCTGGACGATCCCGCCGGTCCGCATGAAGGCTGGCAAGGAGCACCGCATCCCACTCACGGACGCATCCTTGGAAATCCTGGCGTACGTGATGAAGAAGAAGGTCTTCAGATCAGGGTTCATGTTTGAATCGAGCGCCCGTGAAGTCGAGCGACTCTCGAACATGACCTTCCAGATGATGCTGCGCCGGATGGGCCGTGATGACCTGACCGGTCATGGCTTTCGGTCGACGTTCAGGGACTGGGCGGCGGAGACAACGGCCTATCCACGAGAGGTGGCAGAGGCTGCCCTCGCACACGCGATCGGCGACAAGGTGGAGGCAGCCTATCGACGGGGAGATCTCTTCGAAAAGCGCCGCGGCCTGATGGAGGACTGGGCGAGGTTCGCGCTGGGCTCAAGCGACGGGGAGTTTGAGTACTCTGGATCTGTTGACTCAGCGCCGTCTGCAACGTTGCAAATGCTCGGAGCTCAACGCGACTGCCGCTGTGACTTCATCTACCCTGCTTCCAACCATTTCCGGGGCGCCTGGAGTTATCGACCAGCCGGAACAGTCGCAGGAACTAGAGATCAAGGCATATGCGAAGCTGAAGAAAGCCCAGCTTGCCGCCAAGGTTGGCGTGGAATTGGCAGAAACAGGCTATCTCCCTGACATGTTAGTTACGCCTGTTCGGGTGGGCAGGTTTGAGATGACCGGCTCAGGTTTTGCGGTCGCTGCCGAGTAGAGCTCGCGAAGTCGAAGCCAAGAGGGGCCGCCAGAAACCTGGCGCGCCCTTTCTTTGGGGGGGGGGCGGAGCAGCAAGACCGTAGGCCGCTGCCCTCACATGTGACGCGGTGGAGGCGGCGATCTCCACCTCATTCCAAGGTGAAATCCTGCGAAATCGGCCGTATTCCTATGGCCGGAATACCCCCCCGACTCCGGACAGTCCGGTCAAACATTACCTACGGCGGCACTGGGGCCCATAGCCGTCATTCGGCCTTCAGCCAGCCTTTGTAGCAAACGATCAGCCCACACACGGGATGGCTGAGCTCGACGAAGAATTGGAACACGCCATTTTCGGCGGTTTCATAGGCCGTCGAGCGCGGGGCAAGCCACAAGGGCAGCGCCAGGCCAAATGCGCGCCAGCGACGTATCACAAGCCGTAACCGGTCGTCCTCCAGTACCAACGCCAGGGAGAATTCCAGCGCGCCAAAGCGCTCAACCAACAGTCGCTCGGATTTTCCCGTGCCTTCATATTGACGGCTGGAGAAAGTGTGCTCGCCAAACGACCGCAACCAATGCTCCGCGCGACCATCAGATGTAAACTGCACGCGCACCGGCATTTCTGAGCGCGGCGGCGGAAAGCTCATCATCCGCGCTGCAAGCCAGGCGAGGGGATGGCGGCCGCGCTCTACGCTCGCAACACCCGTCGCCGCAGCGACGCCGTTGTGCATTTCGCGCACAGGCGCCGGCAGATCTTCCCATGCAAGACTAACGATGCGTCGATAGAGTGGCGCATCCGGGTGCAGACCGGGGCGCACGCCGGTATAAATGGTGCGGGCGGCGAAGAGGCGTTCGTAGTCCGAAAGCTGAACATCATCGACGCAGGCCCGCGCCGAACGGGGGCAGAGCGCCATCGAGATGTTTCTGGACGATCGCCTGGACCGCCATGGAGGGGATCAAGGGGCCATCAGCGCCTTCTGCGAGCAGATGCCAGGACCGTGTTTCCGGCACGCCATCGGCGCGCGCGCCTTTGACCTCGATGAACATGCCACCGCGATGCTCGCCCCAGCGCAGGCGGTTGGTCGCCCAGTGCATCAGGGGCGCAAACGATACGAGCGAACGGACCACGCCCAGTTTTACCGCCCATGAGAGGGAGATAAGTGCGCGATGTAAAAGTTCTGGTACAGGTCCCGCACCCATCCAAACGCGTTTCAACTCCGGCCACAAAACCGAAAGCACACGCAAATCCGGCACGTCGACCAGCGAGAACATTGTGTTGCGCAACGGGAGGCGGCCGGGCGGCGCAATCGTGTAGCGGCGCTGCTGCGTGAAGGGGCGGCCAATGGTCTTCGCAGTGCGTCCGAGATACGCCACCGGCTGCCCCGCATAGCTCGCGATAGCACGAATGACATTCTCGCCAACGCCCGCGAATGGCGAAGGCGCGATCCCGCCCGCAATCTCATCTAGGCGACTTAGGCCATTGCTTAGCATTCGCACCACGGCGGCGGTCAGGACCGGGAAACTGGAGACACCTGACAAAACATAGGTCCCAGCCACTCTCGCCCGCGCGTCGAACGCAGCCACGCCGGCGACAAAGTCAGCGCCATCGGCGAGGTCGAGATAGTGCACGCGCGCGTCGATGGCGGCTTCCACGAGACGATATGCGTCGGGGCCATAGGCCTGAAAAGGACCGCTCGCATCGAGCAAAATGTCTGGCTTCAGCGCCCGAATTTGCGCGGCGAGGTCGCCATCTCGGTCAAATTGCGCAGGTTCGAGCTTCGCTCCCAGTGCTGGGCGTTGCGCGCAGTAGGCCCGCGCTTTCTCCATCGAGCGGCCGGCAACGAGCAGCGTCAATCGCGGATCATGCTCAAGCAGTTCGACGGTGCGACCGCCAAATGTGCCATAGCCGCCGACAATGAGCATCCTCATGCGATGAAGCGCTCCCGCTGCGCTGCCGTGGGCACATAGCAAGTGGCGCGCGCGCCAAACCAGCGCAGCCGGTTACGTGCAACCCAATCGTAGATTCCGTCGCGGGCGAACCGTGGCGCGATCCTTCCTAGGAACATAAGTGAGCAGGGCAGACCGAGCAGCGCAAAGATGCGCAACGCGGCATCAGATTTCACGCGCGCGGTTCCGTTCTCCAAAACGACGTATGTCTCAAAGTCTCCGGTCTGCAGACCGAGATACGCGTAGATCGCTTCGCTCAAAGGAGCCTGAGCCGCAGGAAAACGCAGCCTTCCACGCCGATCGTTACGCAGAACGAATTGCACGAAGTGCGAGCACAGCATGCACTTACCGTCGAAAATGATGATGGGCGACGCGCCGTCGAACGCTGGCACCGCGCTGTCGCGCCGATAGCCGAAAGGTATGGACTTCGACCGGGTCACACGACTCATGCTAGGGGCGAGCGTCCAAAACAGAAGCGGACACAGCGCCGCACCCTGGCCAGGAGCGCCGGGTTACGAACGACAGCATCTGGGCGATGAACCGCCGAAGATCGGCACGACCCTTGAACGACGCTTGTGGATCGACTCAGCCGGATTGCCACAATCTGGGCTTCGGTGAAGTCGGGGCCCATTGCTGTCGGTCGTGATTCAAGCTTGAGGAGGCCCGAAAATCCAAGCGCAGGTCACCGCGCCATGTGGGAGAAGACCACCGCTTACCTTCGATCGGACAAGGGTCGAAAGGGGCGGAGGCGACCGCTGTTCAGGTTCTAACTCGGGCTAGCGGACCCAGCGCCATCCACTGTTCCGAGTGCATCGCGATAGGCCGAGAATGCGGCGCCGAAGGCCAGCGCTGCTGCCGCATTTGAGGTCTGGTACTCTTCATTCAGGCCCGAGCTACTCTGCAGCGTGAGCTTACCATACTCGCAGATCGGGATCTGACGGTTATCGGCAAAGCGCTTGTCTCGCGACCCATCCTTATTCACCTTGGTCCAGGTCTGACCAATGACGGTGGAGTCTGGCGGAACAGTTTCGTCTTCTACAAATGGCATGGTGGACGCGGTGATGTTGATCTCGCGCAGATCCAGGATGGCGAATGCGCCGTCGACACGTGGGACAAGCATGATACTGGGATAAACCAGTAGGTCGTCGCCATTCACGTTTCCGAACCGCAAGGCCCTTCCTTCAAACTGCAGAAGTTCGTTGTCGGAAAGGTCCAGTTGGACCGCCGTGCGATGGACGCCGCGGCTTGCGGACGACCTGGCCGCGGCGCGATCGACGATCAGATCGGATGTAATGTCCCAGACGAAGGCGCATTTCGCCATACTGTCGAAGGCCCGCAGCATTGCGGCGTAAGCGCCTTGGGCAGCCGGACTGGTTTCGAACTGAACGCTGATGTGTGTGGCGGCCAGCCAGTCTTCGAGCTCTCCAACTTCCTGGACGCTGCTCACCGTTTCTACCTCGAGGCGCGCAATCGTCTTCTTGTAGAACGAACGGAAGAGACTGGATTTCCTGCTATCAAGTTCAGCTTTCTGACTGGAAAGCCTGGCGCGTGCCGCAGCCAGGTCCTGCGACACTGCTGAGCGCTGGGTACGCGCATCGGCGATCATTGCGCGGAAGTCGCTCATGCTCTGGCTGGTCAATCCATCAACGGCTGCGCTCGCAATTTCACGCGTCCCAGATATCGGCACGTAGGCGCCACACAGGGACGGCGTGGGTCCGGTTGAGCGCGGCGCTGCGTCGCTCGGCGTCCAGACCTGAGGCTCGAGCCCTGGCTCTTCAATTGCGACAGCAGTAGGTGCTGCGTTGACACCTGTCCGTTGACCCGAGCTTACGGAAGAGGTCCAAGAAGCGCCGGTGCCAGGGATACCCACCGTCGCGCGGACGCCGCGCTTGCCAACGTTGATGGACGCGCCCTTGACCCCGATCGTCGCGCTCATGCCGCCCCGACTGACGTTGAGACGTACCCCCGGAAACAGCCGGAATGATTTTCTGAATCGCGGCGACATTATTTAGCTCCCCCAAGACTAGTTGCGCTCGGCAGCCTAGACGTGCTGATTGCTGCGTTCAAATGCAGTCGCAGGATCGGGCCGTACTTGCTCATCGCTCCCCTCAGGGTTGAACGGGGCGAGTCTCGCCTTCGTTGTTGTGTGTTTCGCCGTGCGCCATGTGCCGGACACTGGCGCTACGTCGACCGCAGCTCCACGCCGACGTCGGTTTCAGCCTGAGCAAGGGATGATCTGCAGGTATGGCTTTCGAACGCATTGAACGCGACGGTAAGGTGCCCTCCAACGAAGACGGCCAACGCCTCGCCAGGAGCGGGGTGGCCCATGCCACGGAAACGCGTCCCAGAGGGCCCTTCGAGGTACTCGCAACAATCATCCCATCGAGTATCATCGGACCGCCCCGCCCATGTGTCCATGAGCCGGCAGCGCCTGTCGAACCGATCGCTGCGCCGGTAGGCCGCCTCTACCTTGTCGCCGATTGCGTGAGCTATTGCGGCTTCGTCACTCGAACCCAACAGGGATCGATCCGACCATCCTCGGCCTCGCCACAGGGCATATCCACTCGCGCCGCCGCACCGCATGCCAGCCCCCGCTACCCGATGTCGAAACTCTAGGCGGCAGCATCAGCCTAGGGAAGCCGCGGCGACCCCGACGGTCGATCAGCACCACATTCTCGCCGGTAGCCGAAAAGGCCCATCCGGCGGGTTTTGGGCGAGCTCCTGCCTGATCAGCAGGGCAGAGGTGATCGGCAGCTATGGATCGACTAAGCCGGATCGCCACATTCCGTATTCCAGCAGCAGTGGGGCCCCGAGTGGACATTCGCGCCGTTTGAGCCGCTCATGGAGCTCCCCATTCGAGCAGAAGCCCGACACCGCCGAGAATGGCGATAAGGGTCCATGGATAGGGAGCCGGGGTTCGCCAAAGCGCCCGATTGCCATAAATGGCGAGTGAAATTCCGAGCGCAGCGAATCCGACGCTCATCGCTGTCGCCACCGCGGCATACGCAAATCCGTCAGGTTGCCAGACCGCCAGCAGGAACAAGGCGATCATGGCGAGCACAGCTACGGAGCCGACATGCCATGAGAAATGATGCAACCAGATGACGCTATCGGGCAGGCCGGAACCGCGGAGCGGGCCCAGAACCTTTGGCGCGCCAGCGATCTCGTGTGCGAGAACGCCGAGCAGCGACAATCCCGCCGCTGCCAGAAATAGAATCCCTGAAACCTCGACCATCTCTTACCAGACCTCCCCAGATGGGCCGATCGAGTTCATACCTCGACGCGGTCCTGACAAGTTAAGTGATCTTCGGCGCACCTTGGCTAGAACCGCTTCGAGAAATATTCGCGATTTCAAGCGGCGCTCGCCACTACCGAGAATCGCACTAGGCCCTTCGCACTTAACTTGTCAGCGCCGCGCGTCAATGACCGCTGTTGGGCGATGATCCGCCTGATCAGCGGGGCGGAAGCGACCGGCAATTCCCGAGCGACCCTGCCAGTCGTAGCAACGCCGGAAGGGCGTGAAGTCGGGGCCCGAAGCGGACGTTTGTCATTCAAGCTTGGCGAGGCCCGAAACTCCAAGGGCAGGTCAGCGGTGGTCCGTTCAGCGGGGTGCTGTTTGCAGCAGGCGAAGCGCAGTATCAATTGCCTTGAGGCTTTGACGACTGGAGAGTTTGCGGCGGCTCGCCACGCGGACACCTTCATTTACCAGCATGAGATAGGCGGCGTATTCCGCTGCGCGTGCCGGAGAGTAGCCGGCCTCGCACAGGCACTCTTCGAACATGATCTGCAATTTTGTCAGCCATGCGCTGGCAGCTGCGGCCAGTTCGTCGTCCACGCCTGCGAGTTCGATGACGGTGTTGACCGCCATGCAGCCGAATCCTGCTT
>CAIKWZ010000036.1 GCA_903831255.1 uncultured Alphaproteobacteria bacterium | reverse complement strand
TCATAAACATCCATAAACCTCATCGTCCTGATACCCACATGAATGGATGCCGTGCCCATCGTGCCCTCTTTGTTCCAGGGCGCTTCGAAACACGACACTTCATGAGCTACAAACACACGACAGATGATGAGCTAGCGACAGCCGGCCTAAAGGCCCCTTGCGCCCAGAGACGGAGCGTGGTCGATTCCTTTCTCGGTCTGAGGAGATGAGACGATGATCGGCTACACGACAATTGGCACGAACAACTATGAGAAAGCGCTCAGCTTCTATGACCAGCTGCTCACCGAGATCAGCGGCCGCCGAGTGTTCGAGGCCCCCTCGGGACAGCTCTATGGGTTTCCACAAGGCGCGATGTTCGGCGTGTTCAAGCCTCATGACGGACAAGCAGCGTCTGCGGGGAACGGCTCGATGATCGCGCTCAACGCCGGGTCTCCTGAGAAGGTAGCTGCCATGTACGAGAAGGCCATGGCTCTTGGAGCCGCCTGTGAAGGTAAACCTGGCCCCAGAGGCGACGGTGGATTTTACGGCGCCTACTTCCGCGATCTTGACGGAAACAAGATCGCTGTCTTCGCCATGGGCTAAACTCTGGCGAATTCCAGCCTCCGGCCCGACAGGCGGTTATCTGCTTCCGCCGGACGATCCGATCGAAGCCTCAAGATGCTTCTTGCGCCGTCCTCAAGACGCCCGGCGCGTCCGGCTTGCCCCTCGCCGGACGCAGCGGCGCAAGCCCGATGAGGCGATAGCCGGGGGGCGCGCCGTTGAGACGCCTCATCGCCTAGAGGCTCAGGCCTCATGGCTGGCTGAATAAACGTCCGGCTTGTGCGCTTCCATGAAGCGAGAGGGGGAGCCAAGCGGTGTGAAGCCGAATCTGGCATAGAGGTCATGCGCGTCCCGTGTCGCAAGCATCATCCGCCGAAGTCCCTGCACATCTCGATGGGCGAACAGCGCCTCCAGCATTTTTCGGGAAACGCCTTTTCCCCGATGCTCGGGAAGAACAAACACATCCGCCAAATACGCGAAGGTCGCACGATCCGTCACAAGGCGCGCAAAGCCGACCTGAGCGCCATTGGTAAGAGCTCCCACGCATAGGGACCCTGCAATCGCCCGGGTCAGAACGGCGCGAGGGATGCCAGCGGACCAGTAAGCGCCGACCAGGAAGCGGTGAATGGCGTCCACGTCAAATCGAGACGGATCGAATGTGACCTCAACCTCATCCACCTCGAGATTTTCCGGTCGATGCATAAGGTCACCCTTCCGGCATGGAGCAGAGAGCTATCAAGCCGAGAGCTGGCGATCTCATCTCCTGAGGAACGCGCCGCTCAGGAACGAAGTGCAAACAAGCGCCGAAGGTCAGCCCCCCGCAAGAGCGCCTTGCTTCTGAGCGAGAGCGTCGAGCGCCGACCGGGCCTCGGTGTCGCCTCCCTGGGAGCGCTCCTGCCCATCGCCATCCACATGTCGACGACGCTGCCTGCGCCGACGAGACCGGACGTGACCTTCGGGGCGATCGCCGCCAGCCGAGGCTTCCAGATCATCGTCACCGCGTCCGTCCGCCTCTTCAGCGTCCGACTCCGCCAAGTCTGGAGATGAGGTTTCGGATACTGAGACCGTGACCTGACCCTCAGTCTCTGATTGCTCTGAAGCGCCAGGCGCCTCAGACGCTGGCTCTTCCGAATCCCGTTCATAACCGCCGCTCGAGCTGAAACCCGGATTCTCGGCCTGCTGCATGCGCTGTTCGCGAGGCATCGTCGCGGCCATGATGCGATAGTAATGTTCAGCGTGCTGCAGATAGTTCTCAGTCTTCACCCGGTCGCCCGAAGACTGGGCGTCACGAGCATACTGGGAGTATTTCTCGTAGATCTGAGCCGCCGTCCCGCGGATCTTGACCTCCGGACCATTACTCTCCAACGGCCGGTTGCCATGGTTTCCACCACCGCCGCCGCCACCGCCGCCGCCGCCGCCGCCACCGGGCTTACGTCCGCGTCCCCGCTGACGCTTCATAAAACCATCCTGTTTCAATAGATAACGCCCCGCTGGAGGGAATTGGGCTTCGCTATATTGCGACAGCGCCCGGCCGCGACCATTCCTACCATTGGCAAAAACGCGAAGCGATACCGTGGTAGGGTCATATCCTGTTTAGCTGGGGCCGCCAAGCGATTTGATGAGCCGCCCCCAGGAAAGCGATCGTTTCAGCCCCGGGTTTCGGGACGCCTCCCAATAACCGCCCGCCTGCGTCCGGTAAGATCTCGCAGCGCTCCCAGATCAGAGAACCCCACGGCAGCCGCCAACGCAGTCACATCGCCGGCCTGACCGATCCCCACCTCAAGAATGAGCCAGCCGCCCGGACACAGCAGACCAGGCGCCGCCGAAACGATCCGGCGATAGGCGTCCAACCCGTCACGTCCCCCATCCAGAGCCAGGAGAGGATCAAAGGAACGCACCTCGCGATCCAAATCCGCGATGTCGGCTGACGGAATATAAGGTGGATTCGAAACGACGATATCGAACGGCGGACCTGAAAGGGTCTGCGCCCAACCCTTGCGGGCCCAATCGGCGAGATGAAAGGCGACGCGCTCTCCCGGGCAGATCTCCTGCGCGTTCCTCTGCGCCATGGCGAGCGCACTTTCCGACACATCGACACCGACACCTGATGCGTCGGGTCTTTCAGCCAGCACGGAGAGAAGGATGCAGCCCGAGCCAACGCCGAGATCGAGGAGCCGCCCCCCCCTGGGCAAACGAGCAAGGCAGGCGTCGACCAGGACTTCCGTGTCTGGCCTCGGGTCAAGGACACCCGGCCCCACTTCAAACGGCCGTCCGTAAAACTCTCTGCGCCCTTTGATCCTGGACACCGGCTCGCCCCCGGCTCGCCGGGTCACCAGCTCAGAGAAACGGTGAAGATCCTCTTCAGACGCCGGATCTGTCTCCAATAAGATCAGGCGAGCCGGATCCGCACCCAGAACTTCGCCGAGAAGAAGTCGCGCATCTCTCAGCGGGGCCTCAATCCCCGCCTCCCCTAGCCGGCGGGCGGCGTGGCGAAGGGCGTCCAGCCAGGTCTGTCGATGCGCAGTCACGAGGCCTTCATCTCATCGCCGACCTTCAAAAGCCCCCCGCGTGCGACGACAAGATAGGTTCCCATGGTCGTTCGATCGAAGACCGTCCTCAGCTGTTCGACCAGATCAATGTCGGTCTCACCGGATGTGGGATTAACATGCGTGGCGACGCAGCGAACAACAGGGGAAACAACGCTGAACTCCAGCTCGCCGACCCGCAGGGCGCTCCCGACACTCCAGTCGTCCTCGGCAAACGGCGTCAACCCATCGACCAGGAGATTGGCCCGAAACCGCAGCGGGTCGATGGGACGACCCACGGCCTGTTCCAGAAGCCTCACGCTCGCGAGGTTCAGAACAGACACCCTCCCCTGGGGGTGGTCGGAAAACATATGACCCCCGGGGCCCTCCAGAACCCGCATCGTTGCTTGCACGGAGCCGGAAAGGTAGGCCTCCAGAAACCGGGCGAGCGCGGTTCGTCCGTCCTCCCGGTCCAACGGAACGTCTACACCGAACCCATGGTCGTCCTCGACCCGAAAAAGGCCCGACGCGTCCTGAAGGCGCGTCCGCAATCGCGCGAGTTCCGGAAACCTCGCCAGTACTGCAAACTTCATCTTGGATACGTGGGCAGGGGCTGAGGGGTCGAAGCCGGAGGCGCCTACCTCGACGGCGTATCGCCGATCATTTGGAAGCGAGCCGTTGGGCTCAAGCGCCACGTTCTCCAGCATCTCAGGCGAGAGGCCCTTGACCGGATGCCTGAAGATAGAGACCAGACGACCCGACATGGTCAGCCTTCCATCTCAAGCGCCGCCAGCCGTTCGGCCTGATCCTCGGCGATTAATGCGTCGAGGAGCTCCTGGAGCCCGTCGCCGGCAAGAACTTCCGGCAACTTGTGCAGCGTCAGATTGATTCTGTGATCGGTGACGCGGCCCTGGGGAAAATTGTAGGTCCTGATCCGCTCTGACCGGTCACCCGATCCGATCTGGGACTTTCTGGCTTCTGAACGGGCCGCGTCCTTGGCGGCCCGCTCGCGCTCGTAGAGACGGATCTTCAGCACTTCCATAGCCTTGGCGCGGTTGTAGTGCTGGGACTTCTCAGACGATGTCACGATGATGCCGGTCGGGATGTGGAGAATACGGACGGCTGAATCGGTCTTGTTGACATGCTGTCCCCCAGAGCCGGAGGCGCGCATGGTGTCCAGGCGGATATCCTCGGGCCGGACGTCGATATTGACCTCCTCAGGTGCGGGAAGCACCGCCACGGTCGCTGCAGAGGTATGTATTCGTCCGCTCGCCTCGGTGGTCGGAACGCGCTGAACCCGATGCACGCCGCTCTCAAATTTCAGCCACCCGAACACCCCCTGCCCCGTCACCGAGGCGATGATCTCCTTGTAACCGCCTGCCTCGCCTTCCGAGGCAGAGACCAGCTCGACCTGCCAGCCGCGTCCCTGAGCATATCGCTGATACATTCGGTAAAGATCGCCGGCAAACAAGGCGGCTTCATCTCCGCCCGTCCCGGCACGTACTTCCAGAACGGCGCTTGCTTCATCATCGGCGTCCTTCGGGGCCAGCATCAACTGCATCTCGCGTTCTAGCCCGGGCAACCTGTTCCGCAGATCCCCAACCTCCTCATAGGCTAGGTCGACGAGCTCCCGATCCGCTTCAGGGTCCTGCAGCATCGCCTCGGTCTCGCTGAGTTGAGCGCGCATGGAGAGAACGGTGCGCGCCATCTCCGCGACGGGCCGCAACTCGGCGTGCTCCTTGGAAAGCCTGACGATCTCACGGGTGTCGGAGGCGACGCTCATGCGCGCCTCCACTTCCTCGAACCTGTCGATGAGCTGCTGAATTCGGCCTTCAGACAACCTGGCCATAAACATCCTCAGTCCGGCGGCGACGAGGCGTCGGTATGCGCCAGCCCGAGGGAGAGGTCCAGAGGCCGGAAAAGTCCCTTCCCCCAAAGGCGCTCCACCCCGCTCAGGAGAATCAACGAAGTCGACGATCCAGAAATTCCAAAAACCGCATCCAATCCCCCTCAGTGACACCATGACCGCCGGGACGAATGTAGAAATCGATCGCCCCATCCGAAAACGAATCCGACATATCTTGCTGAGCGAGACCATCCGCCCCCAGCAGGGCGTAAACAGGCGTCGCTCCAACGGCCGCTCGAAAGGCGCTGTTGGGATCGGACCAAACATCCCGCCAACCGTTCCCAAGAAGCACCGGACGAGGGGCCAGCATGGCGATGAGCATATGCTGATCGATAGGGGGATCGTCCGGCCTCGTGCGGAACCGGGCAAAAGCCGGGTCAAACCAATGAGGATAAGAGGATGTGATCCGGGCAAGAGTTTCGCCGGTGAGAGAGCGCGTCAGGGAGGCCCCTCCGCGGCCAGACTGATGGGCGATCACGGCGTCGATCCGACTGTCGACAGCGCCGGCGAGCAGCGCCGCCTTCCCATGCCGGGAGTGGCCGTAAACAGCCGTCCTCAACGGATCAATCCGCGGGTCCTGCTCCAGAACGTCAAGCGACCACCCATAGGTCGCCGCCCAGACAGCGATGGCGGCGCGCGGGCGGCGCGATTCGGGAAGAAGTGCGCTAAATACGTCGATATCGCTCTGGGCTCGTCGCGGATTATCCGCCACGAGCTCGCCCGGATAGACGTTGGCGTAGGCATAGCCCCGCCGAAGAATCTCCTCGTTGGGACTTTCAAGAATATGCCGTCCGAATATCGCTCTGAGCACCACGCCCAAAGCACCGGTCGCCGAGCATCCGTCACCGTCTTTCGGGGGGGAAAGATTCGGTGCGTTTGCGATCGTGGGGTTGCCGCAGAAATTCTCGCCGATGATGAGGGGCGACCGCATTCCTGGCGAGACTGACCTGGGCGTGGCGAGGGCGATGTGAAAGGTCGGAGCGCGGGGCCCCTCGCCAACCCTCACCTCCACTTCCTCAAGGATCCCAAGTCCTCCCGCGTAAGCCTCGTCCACCGTCCGTCGCGCGATCTCTACAGCGCGGAGTTCTGAAGGAACCGGGCCATACACATAGGACTCGAAGGCGTCTCGAAGGAGCGCCTTGCGCTGATCGCTCCACCCGGCGGCAGACAGGGAGGATTCGTGTTCAGCCCGCAGAATGGGAGGGGCTGCGGGCGGCAGGCCCTTAGTCTCCGACCTGGCCGTAATGAGGCCGAGCGGCATGCAGCCGGTCAGAACCAAAAAGACGATCGAGAGGATCGACCCCCATGCCGCCTGCGCGCCCATTCCGCAGCTCCGTCCCCCAGACCTCTGGTCGCCGCCTCGGGCTCAGACACGATCTCATTCCGTGTTCGGTCGACCCGCCCTCAGCCCTTCCGCCTTCGCCTCTACGGCCGCAACGATGCGATCGATCATCTCCGCGTTCGACACTTTGTGGTCAGGGCGCCCCGATACGTACATCATGCCCGCATCCTTGCCCCCACCCGTGAAACCCAGGTCGGTCATCGCCGCTTCTCCGGGACCGTTCACGACACAACCGATAATCGAAAGCGATATCGGTTCAGAAATATGAGCCAGCCGCTTCTCAAGAGCCTCGACCGTCGAGATGACATCAAATCCCTGTCGAGCGCATGACGGACAGGAGATGATATTCACGCCTCGGGTCCTGATCCCTAGAGACTTCAGAATGTCATAACCGACCTTGACCTCTTCGACAGGATCCGCCGACAGAGACACCCGGATGGTATCGCCGACGCCCGCCCACAACAGACTGCCCAGACCGATCGCAGACTTCACCGATCCTGTTCGCATGCCTCCCGCCTCCGTTACCCCAAGATGCAACGGGGCGTCGGTGGCTTCAGCGAGAAGCTGATAGGCCGCGACGGTCATGAAAACGTCCGAGGCCTTCACGGAAATCTTGTACTCGCGGAAATCGTGATCCTCGAGGATCCTTGCATGATCGAGCGCACTCTCGACCATGGCCTGGGGACATGGCTCGCCATATTTCTCCAGCAGATGACGCTCCAGACTGCCGGCGTTGACCCCAATCCTCATCGAGCAGCCATGGTCTCGGGCGGCCTGCACAACTTCGCGGACACGGGCCGGCGACCCGATATTCCCGGGATTGATGCGTAAAGCCGCCACGCCGGCCTTCGCCGCTTCGATCGCCCGACGATAATGAAAATGGATGTCGGCCACGATCGGCACATTAACCGCCCTGACGATCTGCGACATCGCAGCGGTGGACTCCTCGTCAGGACAAGACACTCGAACGATGTCCGCCCCGGCTTCCTCCAGTCGACGGATCTGATCGATGGTCGCACCCGCGTCTGCGGTCGGCGTATTGGTCATCGACTGCACCGAAATCGGAGCGTCGCCGCCGACCTTCACGGATCCGACTTGAATCTGCCGCGAACGACGTCTCTCGATGCGCCTCCAGGGACGAATGTGGTGGAGATCCCCGCTCATCAGTTTCGACCCTCTGTCAACGACGTCCGGGCGTCGAGACGACAATCATCCTGAACGTAAAAGCTTTCATCACCCCCCCGAAAGGCGGAGCCTAATTCGCCGGATAGGCCAGCATAGACGGATCCGTCGGATCGGCCGCCGGGGTCGGCTCGGTCGGCATGGGCCTGGGCGGCGCCCCGATCACCGGGGCAGTCGTCGAGGCAGCGGCCGAAGGCGCCGTCGCAGGCCTCGATACCGCAGCCGGCCGGCCGGCCGCCGTCGGGGCGGACGGACGCCCAAGCGGATCGGACGCTGCAGGAGCCGGCGTTGTCGGCGTCGTGGTCTCGACAACGACAGGCGTTCGACCAAGAGCCGAATCCACGCTCTGGGCATAGACGGGCCCAGGAAGAGCCGAGAGCGGCCCGAGAGACGCCTCTCCAAGACGCCATTCGAAGGCCGTTCCGTCTTCAGTCGTAACGGTCCAACCCGCGTTCACCCGCGGAGAATAGCTCTCACCCGGAGAGAAGTATCTCGCCACAAACTTTGTTCCATCCGATCCGCGAACCTCCACCCGCGCCCTCTTCAGAGCAACGAGCCTCAGGGCCGGGGCCTCGATCACCGGACCAGCCGCTACCTCCGCGGGCGGAGCGACCGGACGTGCGACGGTCGTTCCAGACGGCTGGGGGCCGTCGTTCATAAACAGGAAGATGGCGCCGCCAACAACCAGAGACACGACCAGAATACCCAGAACGGGCAAGGCGAGCGGCAAACGTCGGGCCGTCGCCGGGGGGGCGATCTCCTGCTTCTCAGGATCGGCCAGAATGGCGCACTCCGAGAGATAGCGCGCCAAAGTGGCGTCAGGATCCAGCTTCAGATGGCGCGCATAATTGCGAATATACCCTTTCGCATAGACCGGCGCGCCCAGAAGATTGGGGAGCATATCCTCAATCGCCCGAAGGTGCGTGAGATGAATTCGAGTGTCCTTCGACACCTGCTCCAGGGTTAGCCCCAGATTCTCGCGGGCAAGCCTCATCACCGCCCCCAGGCGAAGGGCCGGCTCGGGATATCCCGCGTCCACGGGGTCGTTATCGGACACCACGCGAAGATGCGGGGCCGTGCGGCGAAGATTACGGGTGTCCGGGTCGGCAGCGTCTGATCGAGGCGCTCCACCGTCAGAGATGGGGTCCGTCACGCTGTCCGAGGTCTCTTCCACCACGGGCTCGCTGGCCGTGATCTCTTCGTTCGCTACCGGATCGAGTTCGTCTTTCGCCACGCCGCTCATTTTTTTGCCCGTCACCGCAACGCCACGTCCCGAGAGGACACACCGTTCCGCCTGTGGGTCGCTGACCAAACGGAGTGTAACAATAGTTAAGACGCGCGGTGGTTTACAACAACTTAAATCTTAAGCTCGAAGTCACGCGCAATACTTAACATTTCGTCACGTAGAGACGGTGAGCCCCCCTCCATGGCTGCATGCACGCGCGGCGCCAACTTGGACATGTCGACGGAGCGAATCAAAAGCTTCATCGGGCCGATCCGGGTCGCCTGCATGGATAGCCGCCTGTATCCCAGGCCCAGCAGGGCCAACGCCTCGAGTGGGCGTCCGCCGCTTTCCCCGCAAACGGTAATCGGCAGTTCAGCATCGTCCGCCCTCTGCCTGATCCGCTGCAGCAATCTCATCGCCGGCCGGCTCAGAATGTCGTACCGATTTGTAACACGAGCGTTGTCTCGGTCGGCCGCGAAAAAGAACTGCATCAGATCGTTGGTGCCGACCGACAGGAAATCGGCCTTCCCTTTGAGGCTATCTATTGAGAAGGCGAGCGAGGGGGTTTCGACCATCGCTCCAACGAACAGCTTGTCGGGCAGATCGCGGCCGAACTTGATCGCCCACTCCATTTCAGAGTCGAGCAGACGCCTCGCCGCTTCGAACTCCTCCACAGTGGTGACCATGGGGAACATGAGGCGCAACGTCTTGCGCCTGGCGCCGCGGATCAGCGCTCTGAGCTGTCGCCTGAAGAAATAGGGATGATCCAGGGCCATGCGCAGAGCACGCCAGCCCAGGGCGGGGTTTTCCTCACGCTCCCGGCGCCCCATGAATGGGGCGACCTTGTCGCCGCCCAGGTCGATGGTTCGGAAGGTGACCGGACGATCTCCGGCGCGGTCGATAACCGACTTGTAGAAGGACGACTGCTCCTCAAGGCTGGGCATAGTCTCCGAAGCCATGAACTGGAATTCGGTCCGAAAAAGCCCCACCCCCTTGGCTCCGACCTCGTCGAGATGATCGAGATCGAAAGACAGGCCGGCATTGATGAACAGATCGACATCGACCCCGTCGAGCGTGCGAGCCGGCTCATCCTTCAACCGGGACAGGGCGGCCAGCTTTTCATCAGACAGGGCGATCCGGGCCTGATAGTTAGCGACGATCTCAGGTCCGGGACGGATGTGAACAAGCGAGCCGTCGGCGTCGATCACAATCGAATCGCCTTCCTCGACCCGCGTCACAAGTCCCGTCAGACCGCCAATGGCGGGAACGCCGAGGGCGCGAGCCACAATAGCGGCATGAGAGCCGGCGCCTGCCTCCTCCAGGAGAACGCCAGCCAGGCCCGCATCGCGATACTCGAGAAGCTCGGCGGGGCCCAGGCGACTGGCCACAAGCACCGCCCCCGGGGGAGAATCGCGCAGGGCGGCGTCCTCTCCCGCCAGCTGCCTCAACAGCCGGTTCTCCAGATCTTCAAGATCATGGAGGCGCTCCCGAACGAGACTGTCGCGGGCGTTTTCCAGCCTCGCCCGATGCTCACGGCGAACCCGGTCAACCGCCGCTTCGGCCGACAGCCCCGAGCGAACCGCCTCAACCAGCCGGGCCTCCCATGACGGATCGTGGGCGAACAGACGATAGGTCTCAAGGACGTCCCGGCTCTCTCCAAACAGAACCGGACCGGCGCGGGTCAGCATCCCGTCGATGGAGTTGCGCAGAGCCTCAAGCGCCTCATTCAGCCTGTGCTCCTCCAGATCCGGATCGGCCGCGAACAGGCGAGCGGGCGGGACAACCGGATCGTAAAGATGCGCGCGGCCTATGGCGAGGCCCTCATTCAGGGCTCGGCCCCGGATCTCGACGGGTCGGGTCTGACGAAGTCCGGCGCTCAGAGCGTCAGCGGCCCCTGCAACCAGCTCGGCGAGCACCATGGCGATCGTCTGAAGGGCTTCAACCTCCTCGTCGTCATAGGCCCTCTCGGTCCGGTTCTGGACGACCAGAACCCCCAACACCCTTCCGCCGCGAAGGATGGGCACGCCGAGGAAAGAATGAAAGGGATCCTCCCCGGTCTCCGGTCGATAGGAAAAGCGCGGATGGGAGAAGGCGTCCGTCAGACGCAGAGGGCGGGTCGTCGCCGAAACGAGGCCGACCAGGCCTTCGTTTTCAGCAAGTCGCGTACGGCCCACGGCCTCTTTTCGAAGTCCCTGGGTGGCCATCAGGGTCAGCGACTTGTCTTCATTGCTCAGGTAGATCGAACAGACATCCGCGACCATGGTCTTGCTGACCAGCTCCACCACCTGGTCCAGCTTCTGCTGATCCTGCCCCTGGCGCGCCATGAGCTGTCTGAGACGGCTGAGCAACAGCCTGGCCCCGCCCCCGGACGGAGCCCGGGGCGTGTGCGCCCCGCCTTTATCGCCAGATCTGCTCCGATCGCTCAAAGCCGCTCCTGTTCAAGGCCTTCAACCGGCCCCTGACCCGCTCCCCGACATCCGGACAGTCCCGAGACGAGGCCTGCGGTCGTTCAGTCCGCATCCAGGCCGTAGGCGGTGTGAAGCGCCCGAACGGCCAATTCAGTGTAGGAGGCGTCTATAAGAACGGAAATCTTGATTTCCGATGTGGAAATAACCTGAATATTGATGCCCTTCGCGGACAACGCCTCAAACATGGTCTTGGCGACGCCAGCATGGCTTCGCATTCCCACACCGATCACTGAGACCTTTGCAACATCGCGGGCCACAAGAAGGTTCTCGTAACCGATCTTCTCGCGAGCCTTTTCGAGCACCTGCCGCGCATGCGGCGCGTCCCGATCCGGGGCGGTGAAGACAATGTTCTGACGCCCCTCCGACTTGGCGCTCGCCTGCACTATCATGTCTACATTGACGCCCGCATCGGCCAGCTCTCCGAAGATAACCGCCGCGACACCGGGATGATCCTCGACGCCGATGAGCGTGAACTTGGCCTCGTCCCGAGAATAGGCGACACCCGAGACAACCTGCTTTTCCACGATCTGATCCTCATCACAAACGAGCGTTCCGGCGCCCGGCGCCGGGACAGCTCCCTCAAAACTCGACAACACGCGAACCGGCACGCGGTGGTTCATCGCAAGCTCAACGGACCGCGTCTGGAGGACTTTTGCGCCGAGAGACGCCAGCTCCAGCATCTCCTCGTACGAGATCTTTTCGAGGCGCCTCGCCTTGGCGACGATCCTCGGATCCGTGGTGTAGACGCCGTCCACGTCCGTGTAGATATCGCAGAGATCCGCCTTCAGAGCCGCCGCGACCGCGACCGCACTCGTATCAGACCCGCCTCGCCCGAGGGTGGAAACGCGCCCATAATCATCAACCCCCTGGAAGCCCGCGACGACCGCAATTTCTCCGGAATCGACGGATCGTACAAAATCCTCGCCCTCAAAGCCCATGATACGCGCCTTGCCGTGAGCATCGTCCGTCTTCAAGGCAAGCTGCCATCCCAGCCAGGATCGGGCCTTGAGACCCCTTCGCCTCAACGCCAGAGCCAGAAGTCCGCTTGTCACCTGCTCGCCTGAGGCCACCACCACATCATACTCGTCGTCAAAGGCCTCGCCCCGGAGATCCTCCCCGGCCGCACCGCGAGCCCAGTCGACAAGCTGATTGGTTGTCCCCGACATGGCCGAGACGACCACCGCCAACCCGCCGGCCTCCGCCTGCCGCGCCGCCACAATGTCGGCGACGCGAGCGATCCGCTCCAGATTCGCGACAGATGTGCCGCCGAATTTCAGCACCGTGCGCTTCATTAACGCATCCGCCCCTCAAATCACCACGTATAGTAAAGTCAGGCCGGTCGGGTCGTCTCACGTCTTGACCCCGCCCGCCCTCGAGCCCCACTTTTAGGGCTCGTTGGGGAAAGAAGGGAAGCGCTTTCGACCCTCAGACGCAGACGTACTCTCCGGACCATCCGGCTGTCAGACGCAATAAGCAAAGAATCGACATGGGCAAGACCCTTCTTCACGACGAGACGATCCCAACGGCGCCCAGCGTGGATCCGGCGGAAATCGACAAGTTCCGGGCCATGGCGGCCGACTGGTGGTCTGACCGGGGCAAATTCGCGCCCCTTCACAAGTTCAATCCGACCCGACTGACCTTTATCCGGGACAAAGCCCGGAGCCATTTCGCTCTGAGCGCGCCAGACCAGCTGCCGCTTCAGGGCCTCAGCGTGATCGACATCGGGTGCGGAGGGGGGCTCGTCAGCGAGCCTCTGGCCCGCATGGGCGCCCGCGTGACGGGCCTTGACGCAGGGGACGCGAATATCAAGGCCGCCATGGTCCATGCGGAAGGCGCTGGTCTTGAGATCGACTACCGGGTGGGCGCCGTCGAGGGGCTGCTGGCTGAAGGCGAGCGCACCTATGATCTTGTTCTGTCTCTGGAAGTCGTTGAGCACGTGATCGACCCGGCAAGATTTCTGGCGGACTGCGCGAGGCTGGTGCGACCCGGCGGGCTCCTGATCCTTGCAACTCTCAATCGCACCGCCCGGGCCTTCGCTCTGGCGATCGTCGGCGCAGAGAGAGTTCTGCGCTGGCTTCCCCCTGGAACGCACGACTGGTCGAAATTCGTGACGCCCGCGGAAGCACGAGCGGCGCTGTCGGCCTCAGGACTGGATGTGGAGGACCCTATAGGGGTCTCCTACTCCCCGCTTGCGGATCGCTGGTCTGTCAGTTCAGACACCGGGGTCAACTACATGATGTGCGCCAGCCGGCCCGCCTGAACACGTCCCCCACTCCCCAGAGATCATATCCTGGTCAGTTGACCTCGGAGCGCTTCTTCGGCGGATCGGGAGCAAAGGGCTTAGGAAGGGGAACAGCCGGAACGCCCTCCTCGATCAGCTCGCGGGCGGTCTCAGGTGCCACCTCGCCCCAGACCGGCCTTTGCTCGGTCTGGCCGTAAAACATGGAGCGGGCCTCCTCGGCGAACCGATCGCCGACGTAATCATGAGTGCTCGCAATCTTTCGCCGGATCTCGCCGGCGATTCGCGCCGCTTCCGTCTCCGGGGACTGGGAACGACCGGCTTTTTCTCCGCTGTCACGGACAGCCGGGGCCATAATCTGCTTTCGGACATCAGCCGATCCGCAGACCGGACATTCCAGCAGCCCGGATGACTTCTGTTCGTCAAACGACGAAGAGTTCGAGAACCACGCCTCGAACTCATGTTCACCGGCGCAGACGAGCGCATACCGAATCACGTCTGCCGATCTCCCTTCAGCGTCAAACTGTCGTCACCAGCATCGGGTCGAGACGTCCGCGCGCGTCAAGATCATGCAGATCGTCACATCCGCCGACATGGGCTCCATTGATGAAGATCTGAGGATAGGTAGACCCTCCCCCGGAACGCGCAATCATCTCCCGACGCTTTTCAGGGTCCGAACCTGCGTCGATTTCTTCAAACGCCACGCCCTTAGAGGCCAAAAGCGCCTTGGCGCGGACGCAGTAGCCGCAATAATCACGCGTATAAATCTGAACTTTCGCCACGAAGCGACCCTTTTTGCATGACGAAGCATGTATATGGGATCACAAAGGCTCTCTGCAATGTCGGCGTCGCACAACGACTTTCGGCCCTCCGACCCAGATGGCGGAGCTTGAGCCCGACACAGGCGAGAGACTTCTTATGACGTCCACGCACACCTCTCCTCCGTCAAACCCGATGGAAATCTTCGACCGGCGTCTGCTGCAAACGCGGCGGGGCAGAACACAGGCTGCGTTTTCCTCATACGACTTTCTTCGTCGAGCCGCGTGCGAGGACATCGTATCCCGCCTCTCGGCGGTCAACCGCGCGTTCCCGCGCGTGCTCGAAATCGGCGCCCGGGACGAGGCGCTGTCCCGCGCGCTTCGCGAGAGGGGGGAGCTCGAGGGTCGTATCGGGGAGATCTATGGCTGCGATCTCTCGAAGACCTGCGTCACGGCGCCGTTCGGCGTGGCGGCGGACGAGGAGGCGCTTCCGTTCGCAGACGGGTCGTTCGATCTTGTTGTCTCAGCCGTTTGCCTGCACTGGGTGAACGACCTTCCCGGAACGCTGATCCAGATCCGCCGCTGCCTCAAACCTGACGGCCTGTTCGTCGGCATCCTTCCCGGGGGACGCACTCTGCATGAACTTCGTTCCTCGCTCCTCACTGCGGAGGAAGAGATCCGCGGCGGCGCCGCCCTTCGCGTCTCCCCCACTCTCGATGTCATCGATGGCGCCGGCCTCCTCCAGCGAGCGGGCTTCGCCATGCCAGTCAGCGACCTGGACCGCATCACGGTTCGATACGCTGAACCGATCCGGCTCCTGCTCGATCTGCGGGGGATGGGTGAGACCGCCGCCTTTGTAAATCGCACAGCTCCGCCGCTGACGCGTCAGATACTCTTCCGAGCGATGGACATCTACAAGGAACGCTTCAGCGACCCTGATGGGCGTGTTCGTGCGACGTTCGATATGATCGCCATGTCAGGCTGGTCGCCCGCCCCTGATCAACCCAAGCCAAAACGACCGGGAAGCGCCTCCGTTCGCCTCGCCGATGCGCTGGGAGTGAGCGAGCGCTCGGCTGGCGAGCAGACCTCGCCGCGACCAGATCCGCCGCAGGGCGGACCTGCTATTCAGAGCCGCGACCACTCCACGTAGCGTGCGATCAACGGGATATCCGCCTCAGGGGTCGGATAACTGGTCAGCTCGCCTGGCGCGACCCAGCGAAACGCCTGCCCTTCGGCTCCACGCACCTCTCCCGACCATCTTCGACACAGGAAAACAGGCATCAGGAGATGAAAGGAAGAATAGTCATGTGACGCAAAGGCGAACGGAGCGAGATCGGCCGGGTCGACCTCGATGGCGAGTTCCTCGCGCAACTCCCGCGTCAAGGCGGCTCTAGGGGTCTCACCAGCCTCAAGCTTCCCGCCCGGAAACTCCCATAATCCGGCCATGGGCTTCCCCTCGGGCCGCTGAGACAGGAGAAGTCGCATATCAGGACGAACGAGCGCTGCGGCGACAACCGTCACCACCCTGGTCCCAACGGACACAGACGCTCCGGAAGGCGTCAGGGAGCGTTCAGCTTCTGTAGGCGCCATTGATCTTCACATATCCGTCGGTGAGATCGCACGTCCAAACCGTCGCACATCCCTTGCCAATCCCGGCGTCCACCCGGATGAGAACCTCGGGACCCGCGACCCCGGCGGTCGCGAGAGCTTCGACGTAATCAGGATCGCGCGCTCCCTCGCGCGCCACCCGATGATCGCCAAACCAGATCGACAGACGATCCCGATCGATCGGCTCACCCGCCTTTCCGACAGCCATGACGATGCGCCCCCAGTTCGCATCCCCCGCCGCAATCGCGGTCTTGACCAGAGGGGAATTGGCTATCGAGGCGGCAAGGGTCTTCGCCGATCGTTCGTCTCGCGCCCCGGACACGCGGATTTCAATCAGCTTCCCGGCGCCCTCTCCGTCCCTGACTATCTGCAACGCAAGGTCCTTCAGAACCCCGTGCAGAGCCTCACGGAAGTCGGCGAGTAAGGGATCGTCTGCATCGAGGACGACATCGCCTCCTGCGGCGCCGGTGGCGAAGAGCATCAGCGTATCGGACGTCGACGTATCGCCGTCGACCGTGATGCAATTGAAAGTCAGGTCGCAATAGCGGGCGATCAGGGTCTGGACCGCTGAAGGCGACAGAGCCGCGTCTGTGAAAACGTAATTCAGGGTCGTCGCCATGTTCGGAGCAATCATTCCCGAACCCTTCGCGAACCCAGCTATGGCTACGCTGTGCGACCCGACCTTAACCTGCGTCCCGGAGGCCTTGGCGAATGTGTCCGTCGTGCGAATGGCGTTGGCTGCACGTTCCCAGTGAGGTGCGGCCATGGTCGGCCAGGCCCTGGCGACCCCGCCGGAAACCAGCGCTGGATCCAGCGGCTCTCCGATCACGCCCGTAGCCGCCAGGAAGACATGATTGGGCGAACAGCCCGCGAGGCGAGCAGCCGTCTCCACCGTCGCCCGGTTCTTCGCCACCCCAGCGGCCCCGGTGAACGCATTCGAGTTGCCGGCGTTCACCACCAGAACTCTCGCTTCCCCGCCCCCCAGACCCAGGGCCTCTCGACACCAGTCGACATCGGCTGATCGGGTGAGGGAGGTTGTGAAGACGCCCCCGGCTGAAGCGCCGTTGGGGAAATGAACCAGCAGCAGATCGTCCCTCGAGGCGCCGCGATAAAGGCCGAGAGACGAGGTGGCGAGGATCATGCCTCCGACCTGAGGAAGGTCGGGAAACCTCGACGGGGCTAGCGGAGAGACAGGGAAATCCTTGGCGCTGCTCACGGACGGGTCGTCTCCTCGGTCGGCGCGGTTGTGGGAGGTCCCTGCCCCGGAGCGGGCGGAGACGGGGGATCGACGGATAGAGCCTTGCCCTCATCGCCTTCGAGGTAGGGGCTCGCGCTCTCGAAGCCGGCCAGCGGAGCCTTCGGCTTCTCCACTGGCGCCAGGTCGAAGGGATCGGCCGCATCAATCGAAGAGTTCTGAGGAGATGTCAGCTTTTCAATGCGCGCCTGGGTCCGAAGCTCCTTCAGAACCTCACCGATCTGAACCATGGTCAGATGCTTGAGGATGGGCTCTCGCAATTCCTCGAGGCTCGGGGGCTGCTCCTTGCGCCGCTCCTCGATTTTGACCACATGCCAGCCCTCCTCGGTCTGGAATGGCCTCGAAAGCCCCCCGGCGGGAGTGGACCGGATGACGGCCGCTATCTCAGGCGGGGCGTCTTCCTCCGTCATGTAACCCAGGTCTCCGCCCTCAAGACGCGTCGTCTCATCTATCGAGACACGAGACGCCAGAACTGAAAAATCGACCCCGCGGGCCAACTGGGACATCACCGCGTCGATATCCGCCCGTGACTCAACCAGAATGTGACGGACACGCGCTTCCTCGCCCAAGTCCCAAATCGCAATCTGCGCCTCGTACATCTTCCGGATAGCCGCCTCGTCGACTCGCTCCGAAACCACTGTTTCCATTAGTATATTACCGAGAATGTGTTCGCGGGCCGCCTGCAGGCGATGACGAGACTGGGCATCTTCGTCCAACCGACGCTTCTTGGCTTCGATCGACAGAAGCTTCACGTCGATCAGCTGATCGAGGATCCTGTTGAATTCCGCGCTGTCCGGCTCAAGGTCCTTACCCCCATCCAGCAGCCCCTGGGCCTCGGCTTCGAGGCGTACCTCGGAAACGTAGATGGTCTCGTCGTCCACACGCGCCGCGACGGCCTCGTCCTCGATTGCGGCCTCGACCACGGCCTGCGGCGCTCGTTCGCACCCCGCCAGGACCAGAGCCAGCGCTAACAGACCTGCCCTTCCTCGCGCGCCCAAAAGCATCCCGCCTGCTCCTCAAGCTGTTTAAACTGTCATCAAGCAGTCTCGGCTATCCAGTGGTCGGATTGACACCGGGTAGGGTGGTCCTTACGTCTCGCGGATGCGCAAGTCGAGGGAGTTATCCCGCTGGCGCGATCAAACCCTGACTGGCGCTCTGCAGCCAGGTCGGGTTTCTAGCATCGCACACCGCGATCGTCGCGGAGGGCTGACAGCGGGTAGGCGTGAATGTTCGGGATCGCCCAGAAACTTCTTGGTTCGGTTAATGACCGAAAGATTCGGCCCTACAAGGCCCTTGTCCAGAGAATCAACGCCCTCGAGCCGGTGACTGAGGCCCTTTCCGACGAGGCTCTCAAGCAGCGGACGCGTGATTTTCGTCAGCAGATCGCCAATGGGGCGAAGTTGTCCGATATCCTTCCGGAAGCGTTTGCAACTGTTCGTGAAGCCTCGAAGCGAACGCTGGGGCTGCGACATTTCGACGTCCAGCTCATAGGCGGCATGGTGCTCAATTCAGGCGCGATCGCCGAAATGAGAACCGGCGAGGGAAAGACCCTTGTCGCAACGGCGCCGGTCTACCTCAACGCCCTCGAAGGCAAGGGCGTGCATGTCATCACCGTCAACGACTATCTCGCCAATCGCGATGCGGACTGGATGGGCCGCATTTATCGCTTCCTCGGAATGTCGGTCGGCAAGATCGTCCACGGACTGGACGACAACCAGCGCCGGCTGGCGTACGCCTGCGACATCACCTACGGCACCAATAACGAATTCGGCTTCGACTATCTTCGCGACAACATGAAGTACTCGCTCGCGGACATGGTTCAGAGAGGTCACCGGTTCGCGATGGTTGACGAGGTGGATTCGATCCTCATCGACGAAAGCCGGACGCCGCTGATCATTTCTGGTCCAACCGACGACCGTTCCGAACTTTACCAGATCATCGATGGCCTCATTCCTCGCCTGACCGCGGAGGATTTTACCCACGACGAAAAGCAGCGCTCCGTCGTGTTCAGTGAAGAAGGCAATGAGAGGATCGAGGAACTGCTGGCTGAAGCTGGAGTCCTTCAGGGATCACTCTACGAGCCTGCCAACATCACCCTGGTTCATCACGCCAATCAGGCGCTTCGGGCGCACAAACTGTTTCATCGGGACAAAGACTACATCGTCAAAAACAATGAAGTTGTCCTGATTGACGAGTTTACCGGCCGGATGATGCAGGGCCGCCGCCTTTCCGAAGGCCTGCATCAGGCGATCGAAGCGAAGGAAAAGACCCGCATTCAGCCGGAAAATCAGACGCTGGCCTCGATCACGTTCCAGAACTACTTCCGGCTTTACGATAAGCTCGCCGGAATGACGGGCACGGCTTCAACCGAGGCTGCGGAGTTCCAGGATATCTATAAGCTCGAGGTCGTCGAGATTCCAACGAACAAGCCGGTCAAACGTATCGATGAGGACGATGTCGTCTATCGGACGGGCGCCGAGAAGTACAAAGCGATCATAACGGACATCCGCGACTGCGTGCGGCGTCGACAGCCCGTTCTCGTGGGAACGGTATCCATCGAGAAGTCTGAGATCCTCTCCTCACTCCTGGCCGCCCAGAAAATTCCTCACAAGGTCCTCAACGCACGGCATCACGAGCAGGAGGCCGCGATCATCGCGCAGGCAGGCGTGCCTGGCGCGGTAACCGTCGCCACCAACATGGCTGGACGAGGCACCGATATTCAGCTGGGCGGCAACGTCGAGATGCGTCTGGCCAATGAATCGGCGGCGCAGGCGGAAGCCCTCGGCCGCGAGTTGAACGATGCCGAAGTGAAGGCGCTCAAGCAGACCATCGAAGCGGATGTTGAAGCGAAGCGACAGGAGGCTCTCGAAGCGGGCGGCCTCTACGTGCTTGCGACCGAGCGTCACGAAAGCCGACGTATCGACAACCAGCTGAGAGGCCGAACCGGTCGTCAGGGCGATCCGGGTCGCTCGAAATTCTACATCTGCCTTGAGGACGATCTGCTCAGGATCTTCGCTGCGGAGCGGCTTGACGCCATCATGCGCGGCCTGGGCATCAAGGAAGACGAGGCAATCACTCACAAGTGGATGAACGGGGCGCTCCAAACGTCCCAGAAGCGCGTCGAGCAACGGAATTTCGAAATCCGGAAGAACCTTCTCAAATTCGACGACGTGATCAACGATCAGAGGAAGGCGATCTTCGAGCAGCGGATCGACTTCATGAGAGCCTCACAGGTGTCGGACGCCATTCTTGAGATGCGTCACCAGGTGATTGAGGACATGTGCTACCGCCACATGCCTGAGAAAGCCTACTCTGACACATGGAATATTCGCGAGCTCGAAGAGGAGATCGGCGACACGCTTGGGCTCATTCTGCCGGTCAAGTCCTGGGCGGATGCCGAGGGCTCCGCGACGCGAGAGGTGGCGGATAAGGTCCTTGCGGCCGCAGACGAGGCGTTCCTGCGAAAGGCCTCCCTGGTCGGCGAAGAGCGCATGCGCTGGCTGGAAAAGCAGATCCTCCTTCAGGAAGTGGATGTTCGCTGGCGTGAACACCTCTCCCATCTCGATCAACTGCGTTCGGTGATCCATCTCAGGGGCTATGCTCAGAGAGACCCCCTCAATGAATTCAAGACCGAGGCGTTCGCCCTCTTTGAAACGCTGCTGAGCGACCTGCGTCGGGCCGTGACCCGGGTGCTGATGCGCGGACAGTTCGTGGTGGAGCCTCCCCAGACGGAAGCCCAGACCGCTCCCGCAGACGCTCCTCCCAGACCCGAGGCGCCGGCTCCTGCTGCGGCGTCGACTGCGGACCCGGCCTGGGCTTCGACACCCCGGAACGCTCCGTGTCCCTGCGGATCCGGCAAGCGATACAAGAACTGCCACGGCGACGTGTCATCAACTGCGGCAAGAGCGTAGGTC
>CAIKWZ010000035.1 GCA_903831255.1 uncultured Alphaproteobacteria bacterium | reverse complement strand
CTCGCCTCCGGATCCGCGATCGCCGATACTCTTAAACAGATGAAGGTCGCCGCCGGCGCGGCGCGCAGTGAGGATCTCACGGCCGACCAGCGCCTCGCGCTTCAGTCCGATTATGACGCCCTGCGCTCCCAGATCGACCGCATCGCATCTTCCGCCCAGTTCAACGGCGCCAGTCTCGCCGCCGCCGGCGGACGAGATCTGGATGTCATTCTCTCTGACCTCGGATCATCCGGCGGCGGACAACAGATACGCACAACCAACACCGTTCCCGTTCTCGGGGCGCCGATGCGGGTCTCGACAACCGCCTCGGGCGCGCAGGCGATAGGCGGGGGAGCCACCAAGGCTTCCATCTCACCGGACAATCGGTTCGTCACCTTCGCCAGCGACGCTGCGAACCTCGTGTCTGGCGACACCAACGGGCTGAGAGACGTCTTCCTCAAGGACCTTCAGACCGGCGCGGTCACCCGTTTGTCGACTGACGCGACGGGAACGCTGTCGACAAACGGGCCGAGCTTTCTGCCGACTTTTTCTCCAGACGGCCGCTATGTGGCCTTCCAGAGCGAGGCCACAAACCTTGTGTCCGGGGATACGAACGGGTTCCAGGATGTCTTTCTGAAAGACCTTCAGTCTGGCGCAGTCACTCGCCTTTCGACCGACTCATCGGGTGCGCAGGTCGGGGGGGTCAGTTTAAACGCGGTCTTTTCGAGCGATGGACAATATCTGGCGTTCAACAGCTATGCGGCTGGCCTCGTCGGGGGAGACACTAACCTTGCGGCCGATATTTTTCTGAAGGACCTGCAGACCGGCGCCGTTACGCGCGTCTCAACCGATTCCGCAGGCGCTCAGGGAGCTGGGGGATTGAGCCTTGAACCGGTCATTTCGCCCGACGGTCGTTATGTCGCCTTCACCAGCTCGTTCACCAATCTCGTGGCGGACGACACGAACGGACAGGCGGATGTCTTTCTGAAGGACCTCCAGACAGGCGCTGTCAGCCGGATTTCCACGGATGCGTCAGGAGCACAGGCGATCGGCGGAACCAGCCAGGTCGCTGCGTTCTCGCCCGACGGAAAGTTCATCGCCTTCCAGAGCAACGCAACCAACCTCACGGCCAACGACACAAACGGGAAAACAGACATATTTCTGAAAAACCTGGAGACGGGCGCGATCGAGCGCATCTCGACGACCGCCTCAGGCTCCCAAGCGACGGGGGGCGCAAGCAGCGTGGCGAACCCTTCCCGACCAATCTTTTCCAATGACGGTCGGTATATCGTCTTTCACAGCGATGCGACCAATCTCGTCGGGGGCGACACGAATGGATCAATGGACCTCTTTCTCAAGGATCTGAGGACCGGCGCAGTCACGCGCGTATCGACTGACGCCAGCGGAGCCGAAGCGACCGGTGGAGACAGCCTGTGGGCATCCATGTCTCCCGATGGACGCTTTCTCTCCTTCCTCAGCGATGCAACCAACCTCGTTGCGGGAGATACCAACGGCCAGAGAGACGTATTCCTGCGCGAGCTCTCTACGCTGTCGACGGGGTTTATTCCGGACAGGGCTGGTTACGTTGTCGGCAATGCCGGAGTGACGACCGCCGACGATACCCAGTTCCGGATCGACGGAACCCTCATCGGAACCGTCGACATCACCGCCACCATGACCGTCGCGGACTATCTGGATGCGGTGACGACCAGCACAGGCGGGCGCGTCTCCGCCCGGTACGACACCTCTACGGGCGAGTTTACCTACGAGACCGCCGCCATCTCAGGGGGCCAGGGCGTTCTCACGCTCACATCAGCGGGAACCGCACGCTCCTGGCTCGGACACGGCCTCACAGGCGCAAACGACACCTCGGGACAACCTGCCGTCATCACCCTCACCGACCAGGACTGGACGGTCGGAGGATCAGGCGCTCTCTCGGGCGTCTCATCCGGCTCAGGGCAGCTTCTCACCGCTGGCGGCGCAAGCCTCGCGGATGCAGCCCTCGATACCGCGCTCGTCAATCTCAACGCTCAGATGGCTCTTCTCGGAGCCAAGGCCAAGGCGATTGATCTTCAGGACCGGTTCAACGCCTCCTTCGTCTCGACCATGGAGAAAAACCTCTCCAATCTCGTCGACGCTGATCTCGCCCGCGAAAGCGCGCGCCTCCAGTCCCTCCAGATCAAGCAGCAGCTCGGAACCCAGGCCCTCTCCATCGCCAACCAGGCCCCGCAGATGATCCTGTCCCTGTTCAGGGGATGAGAGCTCGCCGGAAGCTGAAGACCTCTGCCTGCAGCCATGCCCATCGATGGGACCGATGGCGTTTACTCCCAATTAAGCGAATCAGCGTGGCTCTGGTTCTATGTGTCTTTAGATCGACAGAATGTCGGTCGGGCTCGGGCAGGCAGAATGCTGGGGGTGAACTTCAACCGCGCGTCGGCGGACGCTGTCCAGGCGCTCCAGCTCCTGACGCGCGAGGCGCGTCAGGTCGAAACGCGCGTGGCGTCCGGCCTCAAGGTCTCCGATCCCCGGGACAATGGCGCCGTCTACGCCATCTCCATGGGACAAAAATCCCGCATCGCCTCCTATGTCGCAATCGCTGACGGGATCTCCCGGGCGAAATGGCTGATTGATACGACCCTCGCTGCGGGATCCTCAATCTCCGAAATCCTCAAACAGATGAAGACCGCGACCAGCGCCGCGCTCAGCGAAGACCTGACGTCCGAACAGAGGCTTGCGCTCCAATCAGATTATGACGCCCTGCGCTCTCAGATCGACCGTATCGCTTCGGCCGCCAGGTTCAGCGGCGCCAACATCGCCGCTCCGGGCGGGACCGATCTCGACGTCGTGATCTCCGATCAGTCCTCTCTGAACGCGGCCCAGAAAATCCGCACCTCCAACAGCGTCGTCACGCCCTCCGCAATCCAGATCGCATCGCGATCTGCGACAGGGGTGCTCCATAATGGCTTTCTCGATTCAATTCACACAGGGGGAAAGATGTCCGCTGACGGTCGCTACGTCGCGTTCGTATCGACCTCCACCAACCTGACGCCGGACGATACGACGTCCCCTCAGGACATCTATGTGAAGGATCTTCAGACAGGCGGGATCACCCGCGTCTCAACCGACGCTTCGGGGATTCCATCTGTCGGCAACACCTATCTGATGGACTTCTCCCGCGATGGAAACCTCGTCCTGTTCGCGTCAAGCGCCTCGGGATTTGTTCCCGGAGACACGAACGGTTTTTTGGACATCTTCGTGAAGAACATACAGACGGGAGCGGTTACGCGAGTCTCCACATCCGGTTCAGGCGCACAGGGGAACTCATCCAGCTGGGGGGGCTCATTTTCTGCAGACAACCGATATGTGCTGTTCGACAGCAGTTCAAGCAACCTCGTGCCCGGGGATACGAATACTCGAGACGATGTTTTTCTAAAGGATCTCCAGACAGGGGCCATCACGCGCCTCTCAACGGGAAGCGCAGGCCAGCAGGCGACGGGAGCTTCCTACAGAGGAAATCTGTCCTCCGACGCGCGCTTTGCCGTATTTGAGAGCGAGGCGTCGAACATTGTTTCCGGCGATACGAATGGGGCCGGTGATCTCTTCCTCAAAAACATTGAGACAGGGGTCCTGACCCGGATCTCTACAGATTCCTCCGGCGCTCAGGCCAATGGCTCCAGCTTCTTCGCGGCCATGTCTGCTGATGGACGGTTCGTGGCGTTCAGCAGCAACGCCACTAATCTTGTGCCGGGAGACACAAACGGTCAGGCGGATATCTTCCTGAAGGATCTTCAGACAGGCGCCGTGTCCCGGATTTCAACCGACGCCTCAGGGGCACAGGCTACGGGCGGAGGCAGCCCGCCTCTTTTCTGGCTGCCCGGCAGCGTATCTCCGTCCTTCTCCGGGGATGGCCGCTATATCGCCTTTCAGAGCACCGCCGCCAATCTTGTTCCCGGAGACACAAACGATCAGACGGACACATTCATCAAGGATCTTCAGACAGGCGAGATTACTCGCGTCTCAGCAGACGCCTCTGGCGGGCAGTCTAACAGTCACAGCATTCTTGCCAGCTTCTCGTTCGACGGGCGGTCGGTGGCCTTCATCAGTGACGCTGACAACCTCGTCCCAGGAGACGCCAACGGGCAAGCTGACGTTTTTGTTCGCAGTCTGTCATCGACCAATACCGGCCTCATTCCCGGCCTTGCGGGCTACATTGTCGGCAACGCCGGCGTGATGACCGCCGACGATACCCAGTTCCGGATCGACGGAACCCTCATCGGAACGGTCGACATCACCGCGACCATGACCGTCGCGGACTATCTCGAAGCGGTCTCGACCAGCACAGGCGGGCGCGTCTCCGCGCGCTACGACCTCTCCGCCGGAGAGTTCACCTACGAGACCGCCGCCATCTCAGGGGGCCAGGGCGTTCTCACGCTCACGTCAGCGGGAACCGCCCGATCCTGGCTCGGACACGGCCTCACAGGCGCAAACGATACCTCCGGACAGCCTGCGGTCATCACCCTCAACGACCAGGACTGGACGGTTGGAGGATCTGGCGCTCTCTCGGGCGTCTCATCCGGCTCAGGGCAGCTTCTCACCGCTGGCGGCGCCAGTCTCGCCGACGCAGCCCTCGATACCGCCCTCGTCAATCTCAATGCGCAGATGGCTCTTCTTGGAGCCAAGGCCAAGGCGATTGAGCTGCAGGACAGGTTCAACGCCTCCTTCGTCTCGACCATGGAGAAAAACCTCTCCAATCTCGTCGACGCCGATCTCGCCCGGGAGAGCGCGCGTCTCCAGTCCCTCCAGATCAAGCAGCAGCTCGGCACTCAGGCCCTCTCCATCGCCAATCAGGCCCCGCAGATGATCCTGTCCCTGTTCAGGGGGTGAGGTTTTTCAGGTTGCGTCATTCCCCTCTGGCCGACCCGCTGCAAGCAGACTAGCCTCGTCCAGCTTCTATCGAACCTGATGATAGCGTTGTCGTACGCGTTTCGAGACTTGCGATGTTCAGCCTTTCAGACACCCTCGATACGGCCGCCCTCACCGAGCAATACGCCGTCTCAAAGCGTCTGCAGATCCACAATTTCCTCAGCAAGGACGGGGCCGATCTTCTCGCAGAGCGACTTGAAGGACTTCCGTGGCGCCTCGCGCTCAACAGCGGCCCCCGACACGTCGATCTTCCAGTCGACAGCCTGCCCTCCCTCGGAGACGCGCGCGTGACCGCCATACGCGCCGAGGTCCGAAAGGCGGCGGCCAACGGGTTTCAATATCTCTACGAAACCTTTCCGATCGCCGACCTGAAGGAGGCCGGCGAGCTCAAGGAGGCTGCACTCCTCGAGATCTTCGAGTTCATGAACTCGTCTCGCGTGCTCACCCGCCTTGCCGAGATCACCGGGCTTCAGGCCGACTTCTGCGATATGCAGGCGACCCGGTACCGAGCTGGGCACTTCCTGACCACTCACTCGGACGAGGCTCCCGGAAAGAACCGACGTTTCGCCTACGTCCTTTCCTTAAGTCCGATCTGGCGTCCGACATGGGGCGGACAGCTGCAGTTTTTAGATGAGGAGGGACGCGTCATCGAGACCTTTGTCCCGACCTACAACGCCCTCAGCGTGTTTACGGTTCCAAGCCCGCATCATGTCAGTCAGGTCGCCGATTTCGCACCTGTCGACCGCCTCTCCCTCACGGGCTGGTTTCGGACACGGTCCTGACCCTCAGGCCTTCAGGATTCAGCAGCGGCCGGAACGATTGTGACGCTCTCTCCGCAACCGCAGGCGTCCGTCTGGTTCGGGTTCCGAAAAACAAACTTCGAGGAGAGGTCCGTGGTCTCAAAATCGATCACGCTGCCAAGCAGGAAAAGAACGGCCTTGGCGTCGATGACGATGTCGACGCCCTTATCGGAGACCACTTCATCGAGCGCCGAGGGGGCGTCCGCATAGGTCATCACATACTCCATGCCGGCGCAGCCGGCATTCTTGACCCCGACGCGCAGAAAGCCTGCGCTACGATCCGCCATGACCTCGCGCACGCGCTCGGCAGCGGCGTCGGTCAGAGAAACAACTGGAGGACGGGGACGACGAGCCATGACAGGTATGTGCGATCGCTGAGCCGGTTTTACAACATGTTGAGCTGAAGACGCGCTTCATCCGACATACGCGAGGTGTCCCAGGGAGGATCAAAGACGATCACCGCCTTGGCGGACACTACGCCTTCCACCTTCAAAGCCGCCTCCTCGACCCAGCCGGGCATCTCGCCGGCCACAGGACAGGCCGGCGCGGTCAGCGTCATCTCGATGTCGACATGACGCTCATCGCTGATATCGACCTTGTAGATCAGTCCGAGCTCATAGATGTCGACGGGTATCTCAGGGTCATAGACCTGCTTGAATCTGAGGATCAGATCGTCGGTAATACGGTCGAGTTCGGCCTGAGGAATGGGCGCAGGCGCGTCAGCCGCAGATGACGCGACCGGAGACGCGTCGACAGAGCTGTCTGGGGTGATGTCATCAGCCATGAGCGTCTCTATGCCAGCATTCTCTGCGCCTTGGAAAGCGCCTCGATGAAGACATCCGCTTCCTCGAGCGTGTTGTAGAGCCCGAAACTCGCCCGGGCGGTCGCCGAGACCCCAAGCCAGGCCATGAGGGGCTGAGCGCAATGGTGTCCGGCGCGAATGGCGACACCCTGACGATCGAGGACCTGAGCGATGTCGTGAGGGTGAACGCCCTTGAGGGAGAAGGACAGAACCGGCCCCTTGTCGCGCGTCTCGCCATGGATCGCCGCGCCGGGAAGAGCGCGCACTCCGGCCGTTGCGCGTTCGAGAAGCGCTGCCTTGTGAGCCGCGGCGGCCTGGCGATCCACTCCCTCGAGCCAGCGGATGGCCGCTCCGAGGCCCACAGCCTCGATAATGGGCGGCGTTCCCGCCTCGAAGCGATGGGGCGGGATATTATAGGTCACAGCCTCGCGCCCTACTGTCTCGATCATCTCGCCTCCGCCTTCGAAGGGGGCGAGGCCGGCCAGCCGGTCGGCGCGTCCGTAAAGGACCCCGATGCCCGTCGGACCGTAGAGCTTATGCCCTGAAAACACATAATAGTCCGGATCCATGTCCTTCATGTCCGGAGCCAGATGAACCACCGACTGACAACCGTCGATCAGGACTTCAGCGCCGTGGAGGCGGGCGAGTGCAATGGCGCGCCTGATGTCGGGGACGGTTCCAAGAACGTTCGACATATGGGTGAGAGCCAGCATGCGCGTGCGGGGCCCCAGCGCCCGTTCAAGTCCCTCCATGTCGAGAGACCCGTCAGGGAGAAGCTCCACCCATTTGAGAACGGCGCCGTGACGTTCGCGAAGAAAATGCCAGGGAACGATATTGGAGTGGTGCTCCATCACGGAGAGAACGATCTCATCGCCCGGACGGATGGAGTGGGACAGTCCCGCCGCCACGATATTGATCGCAGAGGTCGCCCCGCGGGTGAACACGATCTGATCGACGGATGGAGCGTTGATGAAGCGCCGGACATCCTCTCGCGCCTGCTCGAAACCCTCGGTCGCCTCATTGGCGAGGGTATGAAGTCCGCGATGAACGTTCGCGTAGGCGTGGCGCATCATCCCCGCCATCGCATCGATGACCGCCGCAGGCTTCTGAGAGGAGGCGGCGTTGTCGAAATAGACGAGCGGGCGCCCGTGGATCGTGCGATCGAGGATTGGGAACTGTGCCCGGACGGCGGTCACGTCGAACATCGTACTTATGCTCCCGTCAGCCATCTCTCGGCCTCGCCAAGCAATGCTTCGCGCGGCCCGGACGGCGCGCTTTCGAGAGCCGATGCAATAAAGCTCAGGGTGAGCAGGGCCCGCGCCTGAGCAAGAGGCAGCCCCCGCTGACGCATGTAGAAAAGAGCGGCTTCGTCGAGCGCGCCGGTCGTCGCTCCATGAGCGCACTGAACATCGTCGGCATAAATCTCAAGCTCGGGCTTGGCGTTCACCTCGGCCCCCTCCTCGAGAAGCAGGGCATGATGCTGCATCCGCGCGTCCGTCTTCTGCGCGTGACGGGCCACATGGAAACGGCCCTGAAAAGCCCCGCGTCCGCCGGACTTCACCGCTCCGCGCACCAGCTGACGGGTCGAAGCGCCGACCCCCAGATGATCGACACGGGTGACGACATCTGTCCGCCTGCCCTCGCCGAGCAGATAGGCGCCGTCGAGCACCGCCTCGGACCCGTCGCCCTCGTGCGTCAGGGCGGTTTCGAGACGTGACAGTCCAGCGCCCAGGGAGAGAAAGGTCTGGTGAAACCGCGCCCCGGGAGCGAGGCGCACGCTGGCGACGGCCGCCTGCACGCATTCCGCACCGCCGGCAAGAAAGACCGACCGGTGAAGAGAGGCTCCCGCCTCGAGCACATAATCGACGCGCACAGAACTGAAACCGCCGCCGGAGAGATGGCTCTCGGCCACCTGCGCCTCAACGCCCTGCGGAACACGGATCCGAAGGTGAACAAAGCGATCACCCTCTCGACCGGAGAAGACGAGGGCCAGAGGCTGCGCTCCGGGAGCGAGCGTGATATCGGCCCCATCGAGGGCGAGCGCTTCGGCAAGCCAGCCCAGCGCTCCGACGTCAGGGACCCGCGCCTCGTTCTCAGAAACCCCTCTTGTCCAGGATGATACGGCAAGCTCGCCCGCGGTGAGCCCGCCCTCGCCGAAGGCAAGACCCGATCCGCCCGCCAGCGGCGTTGCAGGCGCGTCCGTCGCTCCGCCTGCAGGCGGGCGGGACAACGCCGCCCGCACATCGCTCCAGCGCCATCCCTCGATCCGTCTGTGAGGAAGACCCGTCCTTGCAAACGCCTCACGCGCCCGAAGCCGCGACGGGCTCGGATCCATCGCCTCCAGACGAGCCAGAAGGCCGGATGAGCGGGCGTCCAGGAGAGGCGCCGACGCAGAGAGAGAGGAGGACATTCAGCCCGCTCCCGCGATCAGGGCGTCGTACCCCTCGCTCTCAAGTCTCAGGGCGAGCTCCGGGCCGCCCGAGGCGATGATGCGGCCTGCCGAGAGAACATGCACCCGATCGGGCCGAATATGGTCGAGAAGGCGCTGATAATGCGTGATGACCAGCATGGCCCTGTCCGGTGAGCGAAGGGCGTTCACGCCTTCAGACACAATGCGAAGAGCGTCGATGTCGAGACCTGAATCGGTTTCATCGAGGATCATCAGGCGCGGCTCGAGCATCAGCATCTGATAGATTTCAAGACGCTTCTTTTCTCCTCCGGAAAACCCCACATTCAGCGGCCGCTTGAGCATGTCCGGATCCATGCGCAGACGTTCAGCGATGGCGCGGGATTTCTTGAGAAAGTCCGGCGCCGAAATCTCCGCCTCACCGCGCGAGGTCCTCTGCGCATTCATCGCCGCGCGGACAAAGGTCATCACGGGAACGCCGGGTATCTCGACCGGGTACTGGAAGGACAGAAACACGCCCTTCGCCGCCCGCGCCTCAGGCTCAAGGGCGAGAAGGTCTTCGCCGAGAAAATGCGCCGATCCGGACGTCGCCTCATAGCCGGGCCTTCCCGCCAGCAGATAGGACAAGGTCGACTTGCCCGAGCCGTTAGGTCCCATGATCGCATGGACCTCGCCTGCGGGCACGGTGAGCGTGACCCCATTGAGAATGTCCCGATCCGGCGCTCCCTCAAGGGAGAGACGGGCGCGAAGGTCTTTGAGTTCGAGCATCTGTGGTCCTGTCCGGCTCATCCCGAAGCAGGATGAGCCTGTTATCTTATACGTTCATCACCGGCTTGCCGGATGCGGCTCCCTCGTCCGACCTGGCTTGCCGAAAGAGCCGGGCTCAGCCGACGCTGCCCTCCAGGGAGACCTCGAGAAGTTTCTGAGCCTCGACGGCGAACTCCATCGGGAGCTTCTGAATGACGTCCCGGACGAACCCGTTGACCAGGAGAGCGACCGCCTGCTCTTCGCCGAGGCCTCTCTGCCGGGCGTAAAAAAGCTGATCCTCGGACAAACGCGTCGTCGTCGCCTCGTGCTCGAGCTGGGCGTCGGCCCGACGGTTTTCGATATAAGGCACGGTGTGGGCCCCGGACGAGGAACCGATCAGAAGGCTGTCGCACTGGGTGAAGTTGCGGGCGCCGCTTGCGCGGGGATGAACCGAAACCAGGCCGCGATAGGTATTGTTGGAGCGACCGGCCGATATGCCTTTGGAGATAATGCGGGAGCGCGTATTGCGCCCGAGATGGATCATCTTGGTTCCCGTATCCGCCTGCTGGCGACCGTTGGTGACGGCGATCGAATAAAACTCGCCGACTGAATCATCCCCTCGCAGGATACAGCTGGGATACTTCCACGTGATCGCCGACCCGGTCTCGACCTGGGTCCAGGAAATGCGCGAGCGCGCTCCGCGGCAATCGCCCCGCTTGGTGACGAAGTTGTAGACCCCGCCCTTGCCTTCCGAATCCCCAGGCCACCAGTTCTGAACCGTCGAATAGCGGATCTCAGCGCCCTCGAGCGCCACCAGCTCGACGACTGCGGCATGGAGCTGGTTCTCGTCGCGCATCGGCGCCGTACAGCCCTCGAGATAGGATACGTAAGAGCCCTCATCCGCAATGATGAGGGTTCTTTCGAACTGTCCCGACCCCCGGGCGTTCATCCGGAAATACGTCGACAGCTCCATCGGACAACGCACGCCCTTGGGGATGTAGACGAAGGTGCCGTCGGAGAAGACCGCGGAATTAAGGGTCGCAAAGAAATTGTCGGTCGGCGGCACGACGGTTCCGAGATATCGTCGAACCAGATCCGGGTGCTCGCGCACGGCCTCGGAGAAGGACATGAAGATCACGCCCGCGCGCGCCAGCTCCTCCTTGAAGGTGGTGGCGACCGACACGCTGTCGAAGACCGCATCGACCGCGACGCGCGGGGTCTCCCGGGCCGCTGCAGCGGTCTCCTTGGCGCCCTCAACGCCCAGCAACACCTCCTGCTCGCGCAGGGGGATACCCAGCTTGGCGTAGGTGTCGAGAATCTCTTTCGGAACGTCGTCGATCGACTTGTACTTCGAGGCGTTCTTCGGCGCTGCGTAGTAGTGAGCGTCCTGATAGTCGATCGGGGGGTAGGACAAAAGGGCCCAATCGGGCTCCTCCATCTCCTGCCAGCGCTCGAATGCGTCGAGGCGCCAGCGCAACATCCATTCCGGCTCCTCCTTCTTGGCCGAAATGAACCGGACCGTCTCCTGGGTCAGTCCCCGAGGCGCCAGCTCCTGCTCGATGTCGGTGACGAAGCCCTCGCTGTAGCGGTCCGCCTCGAGACCCCGAACGGCCTCGATCGTCCCAGCCTCGATGTTCTCCTTAACGTCCGGCATCTGCGAGCGCGTCCCTGCTCAAAAATTGCGGCCTCGCCCGACGGACGAACCCGATCCACGCCTCCGCCAGCGCATCCATGTCTCCTGTGCGCGACCCCCAGCCGAAACTCGCCCGCACCGCACACCGAGCGGCGGTATCGGAGAGCCCCATCGCGGTCAACACACGGCTCGCCCTCACCTTACCCGAAGAGCACGCCGCGCCCGCGCTGAGGGCAAAGCCCGCCAGATCGAGAGCCATAATCTGGGTATCGGCAGGCAAACCTTCAACTCCGAAGCAGGAAACGCCCGCCACCCGCTCAGCCCCTCGCCCGTGAATGCAAAGATCCGGCGCCGCCGCCTGAAGCCGGGCCTCCATCCGGTCCCTGGGCCCAGCAAGCGCGCGGTATGCGTCCATATCCCGCAGCGCGGCTTCAGCGGCCGCCGCAAAACCCGCCGCCAGGGCCACCGCCTCGGTTCCGGCCCGCCGCCCCAGTTCCTGACCTCCGCCGGTCTGGCGTGGACGAAATGGCGCACCGGGCCTGATGAAGAAGGCTCCCATCCCCTGAGGTCCCCCGACCTTATGAGCCGAGAGCGAGAGATAATCCACATCAAGGTCGACCACCGAGACGGCGATCCGGCCCAGCGCCTGGACGGCGTCGCAATGAAGCAGCCCGCCGACCGCCCGCACAAGCCGGGCCGCCTCAGCGACCGGCTGGATGACCCCGGTCTCATTGTTGACAAGCATCAGGGAGACCACAGGCCTTCGTCCTGCGGAGACCTCACGGGCCAGAGCCTCCTCCAGCCAGCCCAGATCCGCACGCCCCTCCGGCGTCGCCGGCCAGGCAAAGGGGGATCCGCCAAGCGAGGAGACGGCCTCATGCTCCAGTCCTGAGGCGATCAGGCTCCCGCCGCACGCTTCAAGAGCCGCCGACAGAGGGCCGGAAACCGCCTCGGTGCCGCCGCTGACGAAAACCACATCCTCGCGGCAGGCGCCGATGCTGGCCGCCACCGTCTCGCGAGCCGCCTCGAGGCGCGCGCGGGCGCGTCGTCCCTCGGCATGAACCGAAGACGGGTTTCCGCCGTCCTCAAACGCGCCCGCCATGGCGAGACGGGCCTCGGGCCGCAAAGGAGCGGTCGCATTGTAATCGCAATAGATACGGGGCGGGCTCATCGCCCAAGACTAGACCATCGAGGCGTCCGGGGACAGCCGATCCTCGCGCCAGCGCGCACCCGTCCGGCCGGCAAGCACATCAGCGACCGTCACGGAGTTGAGATAGTCCGTCATGTGACGTTCGAGGTCTTTCCACAGGCCCTCAACCACTGGACCGCCGCGAACGCCGGGCGTCTCAGTCGCCTCGGCCCCCGCGACAAGACCGACCGCCTGAACGATCCGCCATATGGTCAGCTCCTCGGGAGATTGAGCCAGCCTGTATCCGCCCCCGGGCCCACGGGCGCTTGTGACCACCCCGGCGCGCCGGAGAAGGGCGAAGAGCTGCTCAAGATAGGATACCGACACGTCCTGTCTCAGGGATACGTCCGAGAGAGGCACCGCGCCATTGCGCCCGTTTTGAGCGATGTCGATCACCGCGATGATCGCGTATCGCCCTTTTGACCCCAGATTCATCACGTCCCCACCCCGTTATACCCCAGTCTAAGATAGAGGGTCCCCGCGTTTTTTCCAGAGTGCGAAAGGGGTTGTTTTCCATATCAGCGCACGAAAAACTTGAAAAAATCGACGGAATGGCGTTTCTCCCCTCTCCGGCCCGGCCGTTTCCTGGTCTTTCGGGGCCGCAAGACAGCGAGCACCCCATGGCGGAACTGATCATTTCGGGCCCGGCGGGCCGGATCGAAGCCCGATACACGCCGGCCGAAGCTCCCGATGCGCCGATCGCCCTGATCCTTCATCCTCACCCCAAGGCGGGCGGAACGATGCAGGACCCGGTCACGATCACGCTGTTCGAGATGTTCGCGGCCCACGGTTTTTCGACCATGCGCTTCAATTTCCGGGGTGTCGGACGCAGCCAGGGGCAGTTCGATTCCGGCGTCGCGGAGCTCTCCGACGCCGCCTATGTCCTTGATCACCTTGAATCCCTGAGCGAAAGCCCGAGCCAGTGCTGGGTCGCAGGCTCCTCCTTCGGGGCGTATATCTGCCTCCAGCTGCTGATGCGTCGTCCGGAAATCGACGGCTTCATCGCGGTCGCGCCGCCCGCCAACCATTATGATCTCTCCTTCCTCGCCCCCTGCCCAGCCTCAGGCATCCTCATTTCCGGGGACAAGGACATCGTGGCGCCGCCCGCCGACATCGACCGATCCCTGACCAAGGTAAGGGTGCAGAAGGGCGAAACGATCGAGCGGGCGACTGTGGCGGGCGCCAACCACTTTTTCCAGAACAAGCTCGAGGACCTGGAAAAGACGGCGTCGACCTACCTCAAAAAGCGCCTCAAGGCGTTCGAGAAGGCCCGTAAAGAAGCCGCCAAGGACGCCTGAGGCGGCGACCGTCGCCACCGGCCGGGTGCGTCCTCGCGCAGACGATCATCGGCCTGTTCGCCTCGAGCCGGGAACGTGATAATCGCGCCCCCGCGTCCACTGGGAGACCGCCATGAGCCTTGATGGTTTTAAACCCCGCTCCGCGTTTCTGCGCGACATGACGGCTCGCGGCCATATTTATCAGATCACGGATCCTGAAGGCCTCGACGACTATGCCGCCTCGGAGGTCCCGACGGCCTATATCGGGTTCGACTGCACCGCGCCGTCTCTCCATGTCGGGCACATGGTCCAGATCATGGCCCTGCGGCGCTTCCAGCAGGCGGGAGGCAAACCCATCGTCCTCATGGGAGGGGGAACCACCAAGATCGGGGACCCGACGGATAAGGAAAAATCCCGCCCCATTCTCACGGTCGAGGAGATCGCCGCCAACATGGCCGGGATCCGTCGGGCCTTCGAGAGCTATCTCCGGTTCGGGAACGGCCCGACGGACGCAATCATGCTCAACAACGCCGACTGGCTCGACGGCCTCGGCTATATCGACTTTCTGCGCGATTACGGCCGACACTTCACGATCAACACGATGATCAAGCAGGAGACTGTCGCGCGTCGCCTGCGCAATGAGGAGCCCTACACCTTCCTCGAATTCAACTACATGCTTCTCCAGTCCTACGACTTCCTGGAGCTGTGCCGGAAGCGGGCTTGCCGGCTCCAGATGGGCGGCTCGGATCAGTGGGGCAACATCGTCAACGGGGTCGAGCTGTGCCGACGGGTCGCCGATGCGCACTCCTTCGGCCTGACGACGCCGCTCATCACCACCGCATCCGGCGCCAAGATGGGCAAGACCGTCTCAGGCGCCGTCTGGCTCAACGCGGATATGCGCTCGCCTTATGAATACTGGCAGTTCTGGCGAAACACGGAGGATGCGGATGTCGGGCGCTTCCTCCGGCTGTTTACGGACGTTCCCGTGGAGGAGATCGCCCGTCTCGAGGCCGCGACAGGCTCAGAGATCAATGCGGTGAAGGCCCGGCTTGCCGATGAAGCCACAACCCTGCTGCACGGCGCTGCAGCGGCGGCGGAGGCGCGAGCCGCCGCCGAGGCGGTGTTCTCGGGCGGCTCGACCGGCGAGGGGATGCCGACCTTCGAGGTGTCCCGGGACAAGCTGAAGGATGGGCTACTGATCAGCGAAGCTCTGGTCAGCGCCGGCCTCTGCACGTCAAAATCCGAGGCCCGACGGGCCATCAAGGCCGCCTCGGTCCGCCTCAATGCAGAGACGGTGACCGATGAGGGCGCTCTGGTGCGCGAAAGCGACCTGGACGCAGACGGCCTCGCCCGTCTCTCCATGGGACGTAAGCGTCACGCCAGGCTGAAGGCGGTTCAGGAGGCCTGAGGCCTCCTATTCAGAGGCGTCCGAACGCCGAGGGAGCCCAATGGCGTTCATCGGCGGGCCGTCTCAGGCCCGCGCCCTGATGATGATAACCGCCGCATGTTTCGCTGAGGCCCCCAATCTGCGAGGGGCGAACAGGACGGCGGGGTCGTTCCTCTCCAAAAAGCCGAAAACCCCGCAACTGCGCGATGTCAGCTTCGGGGCAGCCTTCCGTTCAGATCCTTGAGTATGCTTGCGGGACGAACGTCTCGGAGGTCCCGACGCGAGCTATTGTGCGGACCCTTCCGGACAAGGGTTGCAGACCTGGCGGTCGATACAGCCCATTACCCGGAAGGCGGACGTCAAGCCCCTCCCGCGCGCCCTCCACCGCCATCAAAGCCGCTGATGTCGCCGTTTTCGATAAACCTCGAGGCCTGGGCGCTGAACGAGAGGTCATTTTATTGTTTTCAATAAAATGCCTTGCCGTCACGCCCCCTAGGGCTTATTTTTACCGAATTCAGTAAAGAGTTTGATCATGGCCGTTGATCAGGAAGGCAGACGACTTGCCAGCGTGGGAAACAGGATCCGCAAGGCCCGTGAGGATCGCGGTCTGAACCTGCACGAGTTGGCGCGGCTCAGCGGGATCAGCGCGCCGGCCCTCTCCCTTATCGAAACCGGTAAACGCGACCTGCGCGTGACCAGTCTATTGCGGATCGCTGACGCCCTGCGCATCGCAGCAGGCGACCTCCTTCAGGACAACCCAGCGGGCGCCGTTCGCGTAGCGGCGCGCGGGGGATACGATCTTGGGGACTATAAGTGACAACCGTTCCGGTCTGGTTCGATGCGTTACACGTCGGCGACGTGACGGTCGCCGACACCGGCGCGCTCGGCTTTTCCTATTCCGAAGCCTGGCTCGCGACCGAGGGCGCCTTTCCTCTCTCGCTGACGCTTCCGCTCGATCCGACCGCCCACCCCTCAGAGGTCATCGCGCCCTGGCTCGCCAACCTCCTGCCGGAAGAGGATCAGCTCAACATCCTCGCGCGCTCGCTAGGCGTGGACCAGGCGGATACGCTGGCCGTGCTGAGGGCGATTGGCGGCGACACCGCGGGAGCGCTTTCCTTCGGGGCCCCATCCGAGCGGGCGGCGTGGACATTTACTCCGCTCACGGAGTTTTACTCACTCGATGATCCGGGGGCTGCGCTTGAGCGTCATTTCCAGGACCTTCAGCACCGTCCCTTCCTCGCCGGCGAGGAAGGCGTTCGCCTCTCACTGGCAGGCGGGCAGAGGAAGTCCGCGCTTGCGGTTCTGGATGAGAACGGGATGCCGGTCGTGCGGCTGCCGGGCGAAGGCGATGTTCTCGCCATTCCGCGCCATGGGGCGCCTTCGACCATTATCGTAAAGCCGGACAATCCGATCCTGCCCGGCGTTGTCGAAAACGAAACCTATTGTCTGCGCTTGGCGCGGGCGACAGGCCTTAACGCGGCGGAGGCGACCATTCTGGCAGCTGGCCGGCGCAAGGCCATCTGCGTTCTGCGCTATGACCGGCGCATCAGCCGGACCGGCGCTCTGCTCAGACTTCACCAGGAGGACTTTGCGCAGGCGAATGGCGTTCCGCCCGTCAGGAAGTATGAGCGCGGCACGCTCTCCGGACCGAGCTTGGCGACGCTCCTCGATACCGGCCGCCATCTGCCGTCTTCCGACGCGCTATCGCTGCTGGACAACGTCATCTTCAACATCCTCGTGGCGAACACCGACGCCCATGCGAAGAACTACTCACTCCTCCTGCCTGTCGGCGCAGCACCCCGCCTCGCACCGCTCTATGACGTCTCGACTGTCCTTTCCTGGCCCAGCGTCACGCAGTTTTTTGCGCAGAACATAGCAGGCAGGAAGCGAAAACCCGCCGATGTCGCTGCCCGCCATTGGGACGCGATGGCCCAATCGGCGGGATACCGGCCCGCTGACGTGAGGGATCGCGTCCTGCAGATTGCCGAGGCGTTCGTGGCGAAGCGGGTGGCGACGACTGAAGCCGTTGCGGCCCTGCCGGGCGTCACGCGCGGTTATGTCGAGGAGGCCGCTGGCCTCATCGAGGAGAACGCCCTGCGCATCGCCGGACGGCTTCAGACCAGACGCTCACCAGACACAAAGCGGTCAAACCAGAGCCCTCGAGCCGGCGCGCCGGGATAATCGGCGTTGAGCGCATACGGCTCGCCTCGATGTCGCCCCGAGACATTCCGATCGAAACGCGAGGCCCGACGGGCCATCAAGGCCGCCTCGGTCCGCCTCAATGCAGAGACGGTGACCAATGAGGGCGCTCTGGTGCGCGAAAGCGACCTGGACGCAGACGGCCTCGCCCGTCTCTCCATGGGACGTAAGCGTCACGCCAGGCTGAAGGCCGTTCAGGAAGCCTGAGGCCTCGAACTCAGATGGCTGCAAACGCCGAAGCGCCCCGGTCGGCGAAAGGCGTAGAGGATGTCGTCATTGGTGCGAACCACGGACTGCAGATCATACCCGGCTCCACACCGGGCAAGATCCGTCACAGCGAAGTCCATTCTGTCAGATCGCATCAACGAACGCCGACTGAACCTCGTTTTCGTCAATGGGGATGACTGACGCGGGAAGCTCTCTCGTCGTTCACAGTCGCCCGTCAACGCATGGCGTCCGCCGTTCAGGCTTCCCGGAAGACTGCGGCCGTCGATAAGGCGGGGAGAGCGGTCAGCCGGGATCTGAAATCTGAGGAGGCTCGTCAGAAGGTCAGTTCCTCCGGCCCGAGAGAAGAGAAGATCTCGTCAAGGAGATCATCGCCGACATCCTCGAGACGGGGCGGATCCCAGACAGGCGCATTGTCGCGGTCGATGATGACGGCCCGCACCCCTTCAAGAAAGTCATGGCGCCGGACGACCCGGGAGGCGATGCGGTACTCCATCGCCATATTCTCTTCGAAACTGCGGGCGGCCAGTCCGAGGGTCAGCTGACGGTGTGCGACCTTGAGGGTCTGGGGCGAACGCCGGCGCAGCGTCTCCAGCTGGGCCCTGGCCCAGTCTCCTTCCTCCTCTGCAAGCGCGGCGAAGATCTCCTCTACGCTCGGCCGGCCGAAGCAGCGATCAATCACCTCGAGATGACGCTCGAAACTCCCCGCCTCATCCCAGGTCATCGCCTCAAACAGATCAAGGCCGTTGCGACAGATATCCGACCGCAGGTCTGCGAGCACATGGGATTCCGCATAGTGGGTCGCGACCCCCGCCGCCACGACATCCGCGCCCTTGAGCCGTTCTCCGGTCAGAGCGAGCCACATGCCCAGGGGCGGCCCCAGACGCGGAAGAAACCATCCCCCGCCCACATCAGGAAAGAGACCGATGCCCGTTTCAGGCATGGCGAAGAGCGTGCGCTCGGTTGCAAGCCGATGAGATCCGTGAACGCTTAATCCGACCCCGCCGCCCATGCAGACGCCGTCGATGAAGGCGAGATAGGGCTTGGGATAGGCGTGAATACGGGCGTTGAGCCGATACTCAGCTGCAAAGAAGGCCATCGCCTCGCGTCCATCGGCCGCGCCGCTTTCCGCGAGCATCCGGATATCCCCGCCGGCGCAGAACCCGCGGGTTCCGGCCGCGTGATCCAGGAGCACGAACTCCACAGAGGGATCATCGCGCCACTCTGTCAGAGCCTCCTCAATGCGCAGACACATATCGAGCGTCAGGGCGTGCAGCGCTTCGGGCCTGTTGAGCGAAATGCAACCCGCGCGTCCCTCCCGGCGGATGATGACATCGTCCATGTCGTGAAGCTCCGGATAACGGGTGAAAGGGATGACGCACAGGTCTCGGTGGGACTCAGCCCGCTTCAGCGACGCAGCATGTCGCGCGAGATGATGACCCTCATGATCTCGTTCGTGCCTTCAAGAATCTGATGGACTCTGAGGTCGCGCACAATGCGCTCAACGCCGTAATCAGACAGATATCCGTAACCGCCATGAAGCTGGAGGGCGTCGTTGGCGACCTTGAAGCCGGTGTCGGTGACAAAGCGCTTGGCCATGGCGCACCAGCGCGTCGCGTCAGGCGCGCGCGCGTCGAGGGCCCGCGCGGCCTGATAGAGAAGCGTGCGGGCGGCCTGGGTCTCGGTCTCCATGTCGGCGAGACGGAACTGAACCGCCTGAAAGTCCGAGATCGCCTGCCCGAACTGGCGTCGCTCACGCACATAGGCCAGAGCCCGGTTCTGCGCTTCCTGCATCCCGCCCAGCGAACACGCCGCAATGTTCAGCCTGCCGCCGTCCAGGCCGGCCATGGCGAACCTGAAGCCGTCGCCTTCGGCGCCGATGCGTCGACTAGCGGGAATGCGCACATCCTCGAACATGACCTGACGGGTGGGCTGAGAGTTCCAGCCCATCTTGCGTTCATTGGCGCCGAAGGAGAGGCCCTTGTCCTCCTTGAGGACGATGAAGGCGGACACGCCCTTCGCGCCGGCGTCCCCGGTTCGGGCCATCACCACATAAAGATCGCTGTCTCCGGCGCCGGAGATGAACGCCTTGCCGCCGTTGATCACATAATCGTCACCATCTCGCACCGCACGGGTCCGCAATCCGGCCGCATCCGAACCGGCGCCCGGCTCGGTGAGACAGTAACTCGCCATCAGCTCCATCGAGGTCAGGCGGGGCAGCCATTCGACGCGCATCTCTTCCGAGGCGAAGGCATCGATCATCCAGCAGCACATGTTGTGGATGGACAGGAAAGCTGCGGTCGAGACGCACCCCATCGACAGTTGCTCGAACACCAGAACGGCGTCGAGACGGGACAATCCCGAACCGCCGACATCCTCCCTCACATAGATCCCCGCCAGTCCGAGCTCGGCGCTCGAGCGGATGACGTCGACCGGAAAGCGCCGCTTCTCGTCCCATTCTGCGGCGAATGGGCGCAGCCGTTCTGACGCGAAGGCTGACGCGGTTTCGAGAATCAGCTTCTGATCTTCTGTGAGTTCAGGTGTCATGCGCTCTTTTCCTCGGGCGTGTCCGGACATTATCTGTTCGAAGTCGATTCCCAAACTCGTTGTATCCAGTTCCGTGCGTCGCGTTTTCCTCAAGGCCCCCCTTCAGGCGGATTTCCTGTCTCATGGCGACCCTGATCCTCGAAACGTCACCCCAATACCGGATCCGGCCGGCACGGGGCAATGAAGTTGGCGAACTTCAGAATATTGATCTCGCCTCGGCCACGCTCTTCCGCGGCACCGGTCTGATCGATTTCGGTCCTTCGGGCGAACCCCAGGAACCGATCCCGGAGGATCGCCTGCGCAAAGGTTTTGGCGACGGGCTGGTCTGGGCGGCGGTGGACGACCGGGAGGAGCTCGTAGGCTTCGCGCTGTGCTCGGACCGGGGCGAGGATCTCTATCTCGATCAGCTCTCCGTTCTCCCGAGACATGGACGCCGGGGCCTCGGCTCGAGGCTGGTGAGACGGGTGTTCGCCGAAGCGGAAACCCGCTCCCACCGAAGGGTCTCTCTGTCGACATTCCGGAAAGTCCCCTGGAACGGGCCGTTCTACCGCAAACTCGGTTTTCGGGAGACGCCGGTGTGGCGCCTGGCGCCCTGGCAGCTCGAGATCCGCGAGCTTCAGAAACTGACGATGGACGTCCGCCTCAGATGCTTTATGCACCGGAGCGTGAAGGCCGCTCACGCCCGCTGAGGCGGCGGCTAAGTGCGCCCGGAGAGAGCCCGCCATGGCCAGAACGATCATCACAGGCGCCTTCCCTTCCACCCGGCCAAGACGCCTGCGCCAGGCGGACTGGGTGCGCCGTCTGGTCCGCGAGACGCGTCCGACGCCTGATGATCTCGTCTGGGGCCTCATCGTCCATGACGGTCCCGAGAAGCGCATTCCGGTTCGCTCCATGCCTGGGGTGGACCGCCTCAACATCGACGAGGCCGCCAGGGCTGCGGTGCGCGCCCGGGAGCTCGGCATTCCGGCGCTCGCCATTTTTCCCCATATCCGCGCCGACCTGAAGGATGAGGCCGGGTCGGAAGCGGCCAATCCGGACGGGCTGGTTCCGAACGTCATCCGCGCCATGAAGGCCGCGGCCCCCGAAGTCGGGGTGGCGTGCGATGTCGCGCTCGACCCGTTCACCAGCCACGGCCATGACGGCCGCCTCGACGAGACGGGCTATGTGGTCAATGACGAAACCGTTGCGGCGCTGATGGAGCAGGCCCTGATCCAGGCCCGGGCCGGCGCGGACATCGTCGCCCCTTCCGACATGATGGACGGGCGCATCGGAGCGATCCGCGATCAGCTCGACGAGGAGGGGTTCGACCGGGTGATGATCCTCTCCTATGCGGCGAAATACGCGTCAGCCTTCTATGGCCCGTATCGCGACGCGGTGGGCACGGCGAGCACGCTCCGCGGCGACAAGAAAACCTATCAGATGGACTTCGGAAACACCCAGGAAGCCCTGCGAGAGACGGCGATGGATATCGAGGAAGGCGCCGACCTGGTCATGGTCAAGCCTGGCCTTCCCTATCTCGACATCGTTCGACGCGTCAGCGAGGAGTTCGGCGCGCCCACGCTCGTCTTCCAGATCTCGGGAGAGTACGCCCAGATCAAGGCCGCGGCCGCTCAGGGATGGCTCGATGAAGATCGGGCGATCATCGAGACCATGTCCGCCTTCAAGCGCGCCGGCGCCTCAGGCGTCATCACGTATTTCGCCGAGCGCGCCGCTCAACTCCTCGGCTGAGAGACAAGACGGCGAACCAGGCGCGCTCCGAGAAGGGCGGCGAGAACCCCGGCTGCGTCCGCCAGGGCGTCGATCGGATCGCCGCTTCGTCCCTGACCTGAAACTGCCTGAACGATCTCACTGCCGACGGCGAGGGCGAGCATGTGCGCGCACCAGAACCGGCGGCCGCGCCGGTCGAGCGCCAGGCACCCCGGCGCCGTGAGACAGGCAAAGGCGAGAAAATGCCAGAGCTTGTCGGCAAAGAGAAAATCTCCCGGCGTCGCCGTCTGCGGCGCGGTCAGAAGCCAGCCAGCAAGCGCCGCCCCCACTCCTGAGACGAGGCCCAGCGCCAGAAGCCCCCAAACGCCCATCGTCCGAGTGTCCGACTGATTGCTCATCACCCTCGCCCATCCCCCCCTCAACCGATCGCGCGGGAACCCGTTCGTGCGCGACATCCTTCTCACCCGATCGCAGCTTTCCCGTCCAGCGAACAAAAAACGGGCTCGACAGCCCCCGGACTTGGGCGCTAATCGGCGTTTTTACCTGTGGGAGCTGCCCCTCCATGGACCCTTCCGGGTCGCGCGTCGCGGTTCGCGACGCCCGTGCTGACGACATCTCGGCGATCGAACGGATCGAGGAAACCTCCTTCGACGGCGACCGCCTGTCTCGGCGCAGCCTTATGCATCACCTCACCTCGTCGACCTGCGAGCTTCTGATCGCCACTCTGAAGGGCGAGCCGGCGGGCTATGCCCTCGTTTTCTACAGATCCGGGTCTGATATCGCGCGCCTCTATTCAATCGCCTCGGCGCCTGAGGCGCGTGGGGCCGGGATCGGCTCGAAACTCCTCAGCGCCTGCGAGCGCCGGGCCCGCGGATGCGGTCGCGGCCGGATGAGGCTTGAGGTGCGCGCCGACAACACCCCGGCAATCTCGCTCTATCGCTCCCGGGGATATCGTGACTTCGGACGGTATGAGGCCTATTATGAAGATGGCGGGCCGGCGCTCCGGATGGAGAAGAGACTATCGGCACGCGGGGGGAAGGCGACGGCATGAGAGACTGGATCCTCATCGCCGATAATCTGCGCGATCTGGCGCGCCTGGGCGCGCCGTTCCGAATGATGACCACGCGGGATTACGTCCTGCAGCCGCGCCTGCTGTCGGGATCGCGTCCCAAGATCATCAATCTGGCGCGAAACTACAATTATCAGACCGACGGCTATTACGCCTCGCTTCTCGCAGAGGCGCGAGGACACCGCGTCATTCCGAGCGTCGAGACGATGCTGGACATGTATGAACCGGACGGGTCGGAAGAGGCGGTGCCGGATCTCGAGGAGGCGCTGAACAAGGACCGCATGCGCGCGGGAGAGACGGCTGGCGCGCCTGAACGCATTCTGGTCTGCTTCGGAGAAACGGAGGACGAGCGATTCAAACGCTTCGGTCGACTGCTGTTCGACTGGTATCGCGCCCCCGCCCTGACGGTGAACACCGCGCCCAATGGCGGCCACTGGGTGAAGATCAAGCGTATCCGCCTGACGCCTCACACCAGCCTCAAGGGCGATGATCTGAAGCATTTCATCGACTCGCTCACCAAATACACAGGGCGGGTCTGGAAATCGCCGCGCGCGCGCACCATCGCCAAACACTCCATCGCCGTTCTCTATGATCCCAATGAGCAGCTCGCCCCCTCGAGCGTGGAGACGCTCAAGCACTGGGCGAGACTGGCGGAAAAAGACGGGGTCGAGATCGAACCCATCACGCGCAAGGATCTCGCCCGCCTGGCGGAGTTCGACGCCCTGTGCATTCGCGAGACGACCTCCATCACCAACCACACCTATCGGTTCGCGCGACGCGCCTGGGCTGAGGGCATGCCGGTGATCGACGATCCCATCTCCATGATGCGGTGCACCAACAAGGTTTATCTCTGGGAACGTCTGGCCGGAGCGGGCCTGCCCGTGCCCGAGACGATGGTGGTTCAGGACAAGACGCCGCTTGAGGAAGTGGCTGACCGGCTGGGCTTTCCGGTGGTTCTCAAGATCCCTGACGGCTCTTTCTCCCGCGGCATCAAGAAAGCCGGAAACATGGAGGAGCTGAAGTCGATCGTGCACGACTTTCTCGAGGATACGGATCTTGTCATCGCGCAGAAATACATCCGCACAGACTTCGACTGGCGGGTCGGCGTCCTCGATCGTCGGGCCCTTTTCGTCTGCCAGTACAAGATGGCTCGCGGACACTGGCAGATCGTGCATCACAAGATTGACGGCCGGGCGGTTGAGGGCGGGTTTCGTTCGCTGTCGGTCGCCGAGGCGCCGGCCGATGTCGTCGATGTCGGCTTACGGGCGGCCAACCTCATCGGCGACGGCCTTTACGGGGTGGACATCAAGTCCTCGCCGGAAGGACCGGTGGTCATCGAGATCAACGATAATCCCAATCTGGAGCACGGCATCGAGGACGCTTCGGAAAAGAACGCCCTCTGGCTTCATCTCACCGACTGGTTCGTGCGCCGGCTGAACGCCTAGGGGCGACCGCGGGCGGGGCTGATCCCCGCCTCAGAACAGATCGCCCTGCGACCGCACTCGACCGGCGCCCTTGCGCGAACGGGCTTTCGTCGAGGGCCCAACCTCGGTCTCGTTCACATCCGGGGCGCCGTCGGGGCCTGCGCCGACAGCCTGGGCCTCGCCATCGGCGAACCGAAGGCGCAACCTGTCGCCCCGTCCGACGTCGGAGGCGGATCGCACAAGAGCGCCGTCGGCGCGCGTCACAAGGGAAAAGCCGCGCCTGAGAGCGGCTTCGAAAGACAGGCTCTCAAGCATGCGCGAGGCCTGCTCGAGACGCCGGGACCGCCCTGCCGAATCGCGCGCGAATGCCGGGGAGAGACGCTGAGCCAGACGCTCGATCAGCTGACGACGTCTCAGAGCGTCTCGCCGCAGCGCGGCCGGCTGAAGACGCGCTGCACGCGATTCAAACTGAATGCGCTTGCGTCCCAGGGCGCGCCCGAGCGCCCCCTGAAAGCGATGGGAGGCGATGTCCAGCCTCTGGCGCGGGCCGTTGAGAACCGCGTCCAGTTTCGGCATGCGGCGTGCGAGGGAGGATAACTCGAGGGCGCGCGTCCGCAGCTGTCCGCGCACGAGACGGGAGAGACGCGCACCGCTTGTCTCGATCGTCTCCAGAAGATCGAGGCGGACCGGCACCGCCATTTCCGCCGCCGCCGTAGGCGTCGGGGCCCGGCGATCGGCTGCATAATCGATCAGGGTGGTGTCCGTCTCATGGCCGACCGCCGAGATCAGGGGGATCACACTTTCGGCGGCCGCCCGGACGACGCGCTCCTCGTTGAAGGGCCAGAGATCCTCGATCGATCCGCCGCCGCGCGCGACGATAAGCACGTCGGGGCGGGGAATGGGACCGTCCGGCGACAGCGCATTGAACCCCCGGATGCCGGCTTCGACCTCGAAGGAAGCCTTCTCGCCCTGCACCAGGGCCGGCCAGATCAGCACGCGGACCGGAAACCGCTCCGCGACCCGATGAAGAATATCCCGGATCACGGCCCCGGTCGGAGAGGTGACGACGCCGATCACCTGCGGGAGATAAGGAATGGGCTTCTTGCGAGCCGCATCGAACAGTCCTTCGGCCGCCAGACGACGACGACGCTCCTCCAGCAACTGCATCAGCGCGCCGGCCCCGGCGGGCCGCAGGCTGTCGCAGATCAGCTGGTAATTGGAGCGTCCCGGAAAGGTCGACAGACGACCCTCCGCGAGCACCTCCTGTCCCTCCTCGGGACGGAAGGGGAGGCGCTGCGCCTGGCCTTTCCACATCACGACATTGATGGCGGCCGAGGCGTCCTTGAGATCGAAATACAGATGACCGGACTTGGCGAGGGTGACGCGTCCGAGTTCGCCGCGCACGCGCACGAAGGGAAAGGCGGTCTCGATGGTTTTCTTAAGGGCGCCGGAGAGTTCCGAAACGGAGAGCTCGGGAAGGGAGCCGCCTCGCGCCTGTCCGGCGAGGTCCGACAGGATCCGCGCCTCATCCTCATCGCTCATCGGCCTCGACCTCACGCCAGATGCGCCCATCCCCGGAGAAGGGCCCGGAACCGTCCCGAGGCCGCCTCTTACCTGATTTGCCGCCCGCAGAGGAGAGCTTGTCGCGAGCCCTTCAGGGCCTCTATGTAGCCCTGGAACTCAGACAGGGCGGATCGGCGCGTCATGAAACTCCTCATTGTCGGCTCCGGGGCGCGCGAACACGCGCTGGCCTGGCGCCTTTCCCAGAGCCGGCGCGTCACCGAGATCGTCTGCGCCCCCGGAAATCCGGGCATAAAGGCCCTCGCCCGATGCGAGCCGGTCGCAGCCGAGGATCTGGAGGGACAGATCGCGCTTGCCCGGCGCGAGCGTCCCCATCTGGTGATCATCGGCCCGGAAGCTCCTCTTGTGGCGGGTCTCGCAGACCGCCTGCGGGCGCTGGACATCCCCGTGTTCGGCCCCTCGAAGCTCGCCGCCGAGCTTGAGGGCTCAAAAGGCTTCTCGAAAGACTTCATGAAGCGCCACGCAATCCCCACAGCGGCCTACGGGCGCTTTGAGGACCCTGAAGAGGCCAAAGCCTTCCTGAGGACCCTTTCCGCCCCTTACGTCATCAAGGCGGACGGCCTTGCGGCCGGCAAGGGAGTGGTGATCGCGGCCGATCTCGCGGAGGCGGACACGGAGGTCGACGCGATGCTCGCCGGCCGCTTCGGCGCCGCCTCGGCGAGCGTGGTGGTCGAGGCCTTTCTTGAAGGGGAGGAGGCCAGCTTCTTCGCCCTCTGCGACGGAACCAGCGCCGTTCCCCTTGCAGGCGCTCAGGACCATAAGCGCGTGGGAGAGGGGGATACCGGCCCTAATACGGGCGGTATGGGCGCCTATTCGCCAGCCCCCATCCTCGATGCGGCGATGCAGGACCGGGTCATGGAGGAGATCGTCCTGCCGACCGTGCGGGGCATGAAGGCGGAGGGTCGTCCCTATCGCGGCGTGCTGTTCGTCGGCCTGATGATCGGGCCGGAGGGGCCCAAGGTCGTTGAGTATAATTGCCGGTTCGGCGACCCGGAATGCGAGGTGATCATGGCCCGGCTACGGGACGATCCCCTACCCCAGATGCTGGCGTGCGCCACCGGCGGCCTTGAGGGGTGCGCGCGTCTTGAGCGCTTCGAGGAACCGGCGGTCTGCGTCGTCCTGGCGGCCGCCGGGTATCCGGCCTCGCCGCGCCGGGGGGGGGTCATCGAGGGCCTTGAGGACGCCGGCGCCGGGGATGGGGTGATGATCTTCCATGCCGGGACAGAGGAACGGGACGGACGGATCACGGCGCAGGGGGGGCGGGTGCTGGCGATCACCGCCCGAGGAGAGGATCTGCGCCAGGCGCTCGAGCGCGCCTACGGCGCCGTTGACAAGATCCGATGGGCGGACGGATTCTGCCGACGCGATATCGCATGGCGGGCCCTGGCGCGCGAGGCCCGGAGCGAGGGCTGAGAAAAGGCTCGACCTTTGGCGAATGAAGGTGTTTTCCTGACGCCGCCCGGAGCCTTACGGTCGGGGCGAGCGAGAAACCGGTCTGGAGATGAACACGGTGGCGGACGAGGCGCATATTTTCTCGGGGACCAAGGAGGTCTCGGAGGCCCATCGCTTCGATGAGGCGGCTCTGGCGGCGTGGATGAACGAGCACGTCGAGGGCTATCAGGGGCCCCTCGAGGTTCGGCAGTTCAAGGGCGGGCAGTCCAATCCCACCTACAAGCTGATCACCCCGGCAAAGGCCTATGTGATGAGGCGCAAGCCTCCGGGAAAGCTTCTGCCGTCCGCTCACGCGGTCGACCGCGAATACCGCGTGCTCAGCGCCCTTTATCCGACCGGTTTTCCGGTCGCGCGTCCCTATGGGCTGTGCGAGGACGAAGGGGTGATCGGAACCATGTTCTACGTGATGGACATGGTTGAGGGGCGAATTCTGTGGGACGCCACCCTGCCCGATTACGACCCCGATACGCGGCGCGCCATTTTTGACGCCAAGATCTCGACCTTCGCCCGCCTGCACATGATCGACTGGAGGGCGGCCGGCCTCGAAGGCTTCGGCAAGGAGGGCGACTATATCGCCCGCCAGATCCATCGCTGGACCAAGCAGTACCAGATGTCGGAGACCGTCTCGATCCCCGAGATGAACCGGCTGATCGACTGGCTTCCGAAGAATATCCCGCCTGGAGAGCGGACCTCCATCGTGCATGGGGACTACAGGATCGATAACATGATCCTCCACCCCACGGAGCCCAGGGTCATCGCCGTCCTGGACTGGGAGCTGTCAACGCTCGGAGATCCGCTGGCTGATTTCACCTATCATCTGATGTCCTGGGAGATGCCCTCCTCAGATCCCAATCGTCCCTCCCTCGCCCAGATCGAAAACAAGGAAGCCTGGGGCATCCCGACGAAGGAAGCCTATGTGGCCCGCTATTGCGAGCTCACGGGACGAACGGGTCTTCCGGAGATGGACTACTACTTCGCCTACAACGCCTTTCGTCTCGCGGGCATCATTCAGGGCATTGTCGGACGCGTGCGCGACGGCACGGCGTCGAATGCGGCGGCCGCGGAAAACGAAGGGCGCGTGGCCCCGCTGGCGAAGTTCGCCTACGCCTGCGCTCAGAGGGCCGGCCTCGAAGGCTGAGATCTCACCCTGAGCTCAGGGCCGCGAACCACACATCAAGGGCGGCCGCCTCGTCTCTGGCGCGCTCCCGGCGAAGACGGCTGAGCTCATCCTCGCCCCAGAGAGAGGCCTGAAAGGCCTCATCGATCCAGGACATGTCATGAGCCTCGAGGGCGCGCAGTCGCCCGCGTTCCAGAGCCAGTCCGAGGATCGCGGATCCGAACAGGCCGATGGCGTAGACAAGGCCGGTCAGACGAAAGTCCTCCAGGCTCAGCGCATGATCCCGCGCCGCCGCGATCGATGCGGCGGGCTGATTTCCGGGCATCAGCCCCACCACGGGCGTCAGATGCACGCCCAGCGCCGCCCCGGCCCACTCGCGCAACGGCGTGAAGGCCGCGTCCTGGCGCGCGCGAAGTTCGACCGGCGCGTCCGCAAGGTGACAGAGCAGATCCGTCTCGGCGTAGCGGGACGCTTCTGCGGCAAGCTCCTCGCGGGTCTCCGGCGTGCGGTCGATCGCCACATTGGCCATTCGGGTGGCGAACATGGACTGAAGATCAATCCTCTCCTCCTGACGGTCCCATTCATCGGCGATCGCCCGGGCGAGATCGCCACAGGGCGCGATCAGCTCACGTCGCAGCGGGGTCAGGATCGTCCGGCCGTCCAGACGAACCGCCCAGCCGTCTGTCGTCTGCTCGGCCGACGCCTGCCTGTAAAAGCGTCGCGGCCTCTGGTCGATCTCTCCCTTGACGCCTTTCATGGCGCACTCTCCCGGGCGAAGCGCGCGAGGGATGCGCGCAGACTGTCAAAACCGTCATGAACTTCGTGCGCGCCCGCCTCAAGTATCTCCTCAGGGCGACCAAACCCCCATGAGACGCCTATGGCGCGCACGCCGGCTGCGCCCGCCATACGCATGTCGTGGACCGCATCGCCGATCATCACCGCCCGGCCGGCGCGTGCGCCCGCCGCCCGGAGACTTTCCTCGATCATGAAGGGATGCGGCTTGCCCGGTCCGTCATCCGCGCAGACACAGGCGTCGAAAAGGCCGCGGATGTCGTGGGCGGCGAACAGGCGATCAAGGCCGCGACGGGTCTTGCCGGTTGCGATCGCCAGCCGCCAGCCCGCCCCTGCCAACGCCTCGAGACACTCGAAGGCCCCCTCATAAGGCGCCTCGGCGGACGACGCGTCATCCTGCAGGGCGAGGAACGCCTCGACATAGCCCGCCTCAAGTTCGGAGATGAGAGCGGGCGAGGCCGCGGGCTCCAGAGCGATGAAGGCTTCACGAAGCGCCAGCCCCACCACGGTGCGGGTCCGCTCGAAACCCGGATCGGGGAGGCCGGCTTTGCGATAGGCGAAACTCATCGCCCGCCCGATCCGCTCGCGGCTGTCGATCAGGGTTCCATCTACGTCAAAGACGGCCAGCGCGCCGGTCATCGCCGCCTGATTTTCTTGAGGCTGAAGAAGGGATCGGCGGCCTGGGAGGCGTCGAAGCCGAGGACGGAGAAGGTCGCCGCCATATGATCCGGCAGGTCGGCGATGATCTCTGCAGGCGGCCCGTTGCGACGAGGAAGACGCAGCCCCCGTGCGTGAAGATGGAGCCCTTCGGACAAGCCCGACGGGGTGGCGCGGTCGCAGACATACTTGCGATCGCCGACGATGGCGCAGCCAAGACCCGCCATGTGATAGCGCAGCTGATGGGTGCGCCCGGTCTCAGGCTTGAGGGCGACCCAGGCGGCTCTCTGACCGGCGTTGGAGACGGTCGTGTACTGGGTGATCGCGTGAACAGATCCCTTCTCGGCCTGCTCGGCCGGACGCATCTTCTCGCGATCTTCGCCGGGCCCGGACGACTTGATCATCCAGCCGCGGATCTCGCCGTCCTGCGGATGCGGCGCGCCGACCGTGACCGCCCAGTAGATCTTCTCGAGATCACGGCTGCGGAAGAGCGCCCCGAGGCGGTTGGCCGCGCCGACCGTTCGCGCCAGCACGAGAACTCCGGTCGTATCGCGATCGAGACGATGGACGAGACGCGGCTTCTCCGCCGTATCGGCGACGAGGGCCCGCGAGAGGGCGTCGATGTGGCGGGAGGTGCCGGTTCCGCCCTGAACGGCCAGCCCCTGAGGCTTGTTGAGGGCGATCACCTCCTCATCCTCGTAGATGACAAGGGATCTCATCATGTCCGCATCGGAGGTCCGCACGCGGGCCGGAGCCGGCGCCGAGCGGGTCTCATCGTCGGCCGAGCCCATGGGAGGAATGCGTACGCTCTGCCCGCTGCGAAGGCGCGTGCTGGAGCGCGCCCGCGCGCCATCAACCCGGATCTCGCCCCGGCGCAGCGACTTCTCGATCTGCCCCTGGGTCAGACCGTGAAACTTCCGGCGAAGCCAGCGATCGAGGCGCGTGTCGTTCTCATCCTCGTCCACGGACAGGGTGACGACCTGACCTACATTCCAGCTCATGACACCATCCTGCGTGCGATCGAAACGCCCAGCCAGACCGCTAGAAGCCCGGCGAGCACGGACCCCAGCGCATAGCCCGCGGCGGAGGCCGTCTCTCCGCGTTCCATCATCCGCAAAGTATCAGCCGAATACGCCGAAAAGGTGGTGAACCCGCCGAGAAATCCGGTTCCCAGAAGGAGCCTCCAGACCTCGCCGCCCGCCTCGCGGGTGGTCAGCCAGCCGGTCAGAAGACCGATCAGAAAGCTCCCCGCCACATTGATCAGGAAGACCGGCCAGGGCCAGCCGTCGGCTCGGGTCCCCATCACCAGAGTGAGGAGATAGCGGGAGGTTGCGCCGGCGGCGCCGCCGGCGGCGACAAGGAAAACATTGAACATGACCCGGCTCTCTTAGCGCCCCTCGACCTCGGACGCCAGCTGAAGGCCGGCACGCGCGAGCGCGGCGGAAAAATCCGCCGGCGGATCCGCGTGAACACCGAAACGCCCCCCGGAAGGATGGGGGGCCGACAGGCGATAAGCGTGCAGCATGAGACGTTCGAACGCCTCATTCCCGATCCCGCTCGTCCCGCCATAATAGGGGTCTCCCGCGATGGGATAGCCGATCAGGGAGAGATGAACGCGGATCTGGTGCATGCGACCGGTCTGCGGGCGGACAGACAGGAGATGAAATCGTCCCTTCGAGGCGAGACGCCGCCATGAGGTTCTTGCGGTTTTGACGTCTTCATCCCCCGGCCGGGCGGCGCGCATGAGCTCCAGCTCAGGCCGCAGGCGATAGCGCGCGAGCGGGATGTCGATCTCTCCCTCGTCCGTGGTCAGATCCGGTCCGCTCGCCAGACACAGATAAGTCTTGGAGACGCTGCGGCCGGCGAACGCCTCGCTGAGCGCCGCCGCAGCCGGCTGGGTCCGCGCCGCGAGGATGACCCCTGAGGTCTGCGCATCCAGACGGTGCACCAGCCGGGGACGGCGGCCATTGGACCGCTCGAAGGCCCGCAACAGCATGTCCAGCGTCCGATCGTCGGGATTGCGGGTCTGAACCGGCAGGCCGCCGGGCTTGTTGAAGGCGAGCAGGGTCTCGTCTTCGAAAATGAGCAGAGATCTGACAAAGGCCTGATCCTCCGCCGTCAGCGGGGCCGCCCTCGCCTCCATTGCGCGCGGATTTGGCGGGCGCGGGGTTTGAGCTCTCCGCGCGGGAGGGCGCCGTCGGCCTTTCGGGGTCTCAGAGCGGCTCATGCCTCAAGCCTTTCCCGGATCGGCGTCCCGCCGCGCCATGCGGTCCCGAAGGTGCGCCTTTGAACATACGCCCTGTCGGTCACGGGTATACTCATAACCGTCTCCGACAAAGACCTGCCCTTCATGTCGAAGAGCGCGTTGAGGATCTGTGAAGACGGGAGGAGCCAGCCGGCCGTCTCAGGGTGGTGACACACCGTCCTGCCATCAACGGCTCGCCGACCCAGGCCACGGCCTCAGGGGCTGGCCATCGCCGCATCAGCTCTGAGACCAGGTTGATGCCGGGAACGATTATTCGTCGACGTCCGCAGTCGGCCGGATCGCGTCACGCTGCGCGGGAGGCGAAGCGGCGCCGCACAACGGATAGAACCTCTCTTGCATCCAGACGGCCTGATTGCCGGGGGGGAGCTCATCGATGACCCGCGCGGAACGCCGACTATACCACGCCTCATCCTCCATCGAACGACCGCGGACGGCTGCACGCTCACGCAAACGTCGATCCGACCCCTATGTCAGGGAGGTCAGCCCCCGCGAGGCTTTGGCTTTCCCGGCGGGGGAGCCCCTTCCGCCTTTCGAGCTCTCAAAGCCGCCCAGGCCTCAAGCTTTTCCCGGATCGGCGCCTCTCGCCCCGCCCCACGGGGCCGGTAAAACTCCCGTCGCGCCATGCCGTCCGGAAAATACGCCTGCCCGGAAAAACCGCCTTCGGCGTCATGGTCGTACTCATAGCCGGCTCCGTAGCCGAGGTCCTTCATCATGGCGGTCGGCGCATTGAGGATATGCGACGGCGGCGGGAGCGATCCCGTCTCGCGCGCCGCCTGGCGGGCTGCGCCATAGGCGCGATAAGCGGCGTTGGATTTTGGAGCGGTCGCGAGGTGGATCACGGCATGGGCCAGAGCCAGCTCGCCTTCGGGAGAGCCCAGGCGCTCATAGGCGGCAGCCGCCTCATTGCAGATCATCAGCGAGGTCGGGTCAGCGAGGCCCACATCCTCGCTCGCCATCCTCACCAGCCTGCGGGCGATGAAGAGGGGATCTTCTCCTCCTTCGAGCATGCGCGCAAACCAGTAGAGAGCGGCGTCGGGATCCGATCCGCGGACCGATTTGTGGAGAGCGGAAATCAGATTGTAGTGCTCCTCGCGGTCCTTGTCGTAGGCGGGCTGGCGCCTGCGCAGGGCGGCGAGGAGGGCGGGCGCGTCCAGAGGCTGGTCGAGCCGCCAGGAGAGAACATCCTCGACAAGGTTCAGAAAATAGCGCCCGTCCCCGTCGGCGAGCGCGCAAAGGGCCGTCCGCGCCTCAGCATCCAGAGGCGCCTTCCGGGAGAGACGCGCTTCAGCCCGCGCGAGGAGCGTCTCCATGGCCGTCTCATCCAGGCGCCGAAGCACCATCACCCTCGCCCGGGAGAGCAAAGCGCCGTTGAGTTCAAAGCTGGGATTTTCCGTCGTGGCGCCGATCAGAGTGACGACGCCGCGTTCGACGAAGGGCAAAAACCCGTCCTGCTGGGCCCGGTTGAAGCGATGGATCTCATCGACGAACAGCACCGTGCCCTGACCGGTCGAACGACGCGCCTCGGCGCGCTCGAAGACGGCCCTCAGGTCCTTGACGCCGGAGAAGATCGCCGAGAGCTGCTCGAAGGCAAGACCGGCGCGGCCGGCCAGGAGACGCGCGATGGTCGTCTTGCCCACCCCCGGGGGACCCCAGAGGATGAGGCTCGACAAGCGCCCCTGAGAGAGCATGCGTCCGATGGGACCGTCCGGACCCAGAAGATGATCCTGGCCGACGACATCCTCGATGCGCTCAGGCCTCAGCTGATCGGCCAGAGGGCGCCCCGGCGCCGCTTCGGAGGGAAGAGGAAAGAGATCGCTCACCGAGCCTGTCCAACCTCCAACCGGGGAGCGTCCTGTCGCGCCGTCAGATGCGGACCGATGTCTCGATACGCTCTCCATTGCGTTCGATCGCAAGGCGCCAGATGGACGATGCGCCGCCCGACTGAGCCTTCTGGATCGACAGCTCAAGATCCCGCGCCGTGCGAATCACCGCTCCGTTCACTTCACGGAGGATATCGCCGGGCCGCAGGCCGAGGCGAGAGGCGATCGACCCCCTCGGAACACGGTAGACCAGCATTCCGCTCTCGAAGCGGAAAGGATCGAGGCCAAGCTCTTCGGCAAGGGCGGGAGAGAGCTCTGCGACCTGAGCGCCGGAGAATGGATTTCGGCCCTCGATGCTCTTGAGCTCCGCCTCTGTGGTGCCGGGGGGCGGCGCCAGCTTCATCTGCAGGGTCGAGCGACGCCCGTCGCGCATCACCGTCAGCGACACGGTCTCGCCTGCAGCCTTGGTCGCCGCGACGAATTTGAGCCCCTTCTCGTCAAAGACCTCGCGCCCGTCGATGGAGAGGACGAGATCACCCTTTTTCAGGCCGGCGCGAGCCGCCGGGCCGCCCGGATAGATCTCCGAGATCAGAACGCCCTGGGGACGATCAAGGCCGAGCGCCGCCGCGGCGCTCGAATCGACGCTCTGTCCCTTGGCGCCGATCCAGGGGCGCACAAGGGTTCCCCCGTTGACGGCGGCGTCGACGACACGCTTGACCATCTCGGCGGGGATCGCAAAGCCGATCCCGTTCGAGCCGCCGCCCTTGGAAAAGATCATCGTGTTCACGCCGACCAGACGGCCGCGCATGTCGACCAGGGCCCCTCCGGAATTGCCCGGGTTGATCGAGGCGTCGGTCTGAATGAAGGAGGCGTAATCGGAGACGCCGACGTCGGTTCTCGCCAGAGCCGAGACGATGCCGCTGGTGACGGTCTGCCCGACGCCGAACGGATTGCCGATCGCCAGCACCAGATCTCCGACCTGCATGGTGCGGGTGTCGGCGAACCCCAGCGTCGGGAAGGAAAGGCCGGGCGCATCGATGCGAAGGACTGCGAGATCCGAGCGGGCGTCCGACATGACCAGAGAGGCGGGATACTCCCGCCTGTCGGAGAGAACCACCCGGAACTGATCCCCCGCCTCCACCACGTGGTTGTTGGTGACGATCACCCCCTCTTCGCCGACGATCACTCCGGAGCCGAGCGAGTTCTCGACACGCTCACGGGTCGAGGATGTATCGCCCCGGCAGAAGAACTGGGCATAGAAGGGATCGTTCGCATAAGGACAGTTCGAGCGCTGGACGACGACGCTCGAATAGACATTGACGACGGCTGGAGCGGTCTGACGCACGACCGGAGCAAAGGACTGGGTCAGATCGGCCTGACTTCGAGGCGCCTCACGCACGATGCTCTCGGCGGCGGGCGGGAAGACAGGCGCGGTCGTGGGAGGCGCGGCCAGCTGACCGAGGGCGGGGACCGCAAGCATGACGAGGCCCGTCGTTACCGAGGCGGCCAGAGCCAGGAGCACATTCTGTCGGTTCATGCCTTGGGCCTCATTTTGACAATCCGGATCGGGCGTTCGACCTTTATCGGCCTTTCGCCCGCACGGGCTCTCTCCGGAGCTAAGAAGGAATCCGGGCGCAAACAAGGCGCCGATGAGGCCGTCCGGGACCCGCGCCGGCCCATAGCCAAAAAAAAGACCGCCCCGAAGGGCGGCCCTGTTCTTTCGGCGATGTCCCACCCGATCAGGCGGTTTCGGCCTCGGCCAGAGCGGCCAGACGCTCGCGATCCGAAGCGCCCTTGGCCTCCGGGTCACGATCAACAAGCTCGATCACCGCGAGAGGCGCGTTGTCCCCATGACGGAAACCAGCCTTCAGAACCCGCGTATACCCGCCCTGACGATCCTTGTAGCGATCGCCAAGCACGGAAAACAGCTTCTGAACCAGATCGTCTTCCTTGAGCGCCGCCGCGGCCTGCCGGCGAGCTGCGAGATCGCCCTTCTTGCCGAGGGTGATCAGCTTATCGACCACAGAGCGAAGCTCCTTGGCCTTGGGCAGGGTCGTCGTGATCTGCTCATGACGGATCAAAGCGCCGGCCATGTTGGCGAACATCGCCTTACGATGCTCGTGGGTTCGATTGAGTTTGCGAAGCGCAAAGCCGTGGCGCATGACGATTGCCGGCCCCTCACCGGGGCCGCTCCTTGATTAAGCGTGGTCTTCGTACTTCTTGGCGAGATCTTCGATGTTCTCCGGCGGCCACTGAGCAACCTCCATGCCGAGATGGAGACCCATGCCGGCGAGAACTTCCTTGATCTCATTCAGAGACTTGCGGCCGAAGTTCGGGGTGCGGAGCATTTCCGCCTCGGACTTCTGGATCAGGTCGCCGATATAAACAATGTTGTCGTTACGCAGGCAGTTCGCCGAACGCACGGACAGTTCAAGTTCATCAACCTTCTTGAGCAACACCGGATTGAAGCCAAGGTCGGGCTCATCGGCCGCAGCAGAGGCCGCCACCGGCTCGTCGAAGGTGATCAGAAGCTGGAGCTGATCCTGAAGGATACGAGCCGCATAGGCGACGGCATTCTCAGGAGACACGGACCCGTCCGTCTGCACGTCCAGGGTCAGCTTATCAAAATCGAGAACCTGGCCGGCGCGGGTGTCTTCAACAAAAACCCCGACGCGCTCGACAGGTGAGAAGATCGAGTCCACGGGAATGAACCCCAGCGGCGCGTCTTCCGGACGGTTGCGGTCGGCAGGAACGTATCCCTTGCCCGTCGCCACCGTGAACTCCATGCGGACCTCAGCTCCCTCATCCAGCGTGCAGATGACGTGGTCGGGGTTGAGGATCTCGATATCGCCTGACGCCTCGATCTGCCCGGCGCGCACGACGCCCGCGCCGCTCGCCCGGAGCGTCACGCGCTTGGGGGTCTCCGAGACCATGCGGATCGCAACCCGCTTCAGGTTGAGCACGATGTCGGTGACATCCTCGCGGACGCCAGGGATAGAGGAGAATTCATGCACCACGCCGTCAATCTGGACGCCCGTGATCGCTGCGCCCTGAAGAGAGGACAGCAAAACGCGGCGCAGAGCGTTGCCGAGCGTGGTCCCGAACCCGCGCTCAAGCGGCTCAACGATGAGCTTCGCCCGGCGCTGAGGGTCGTGATCGTGCTCCACCACCGGACGATTGGGGCGGATCAGGTCTTTCCAGTTCTTGTCGTTAACCGAAGCGGCGGATGTCGCCATGGCTTGTGGCCTTTCAGACTTGTTGTCTAACCCGAACGCGGCTTGGAACAATCACACGCGGCGGCGCTTGGGCGGACGGCAGCCATTGTGGGGAACGGACGTGGTGTCGTGAATCGTGGTCACCGAGAATCCAACGGCCTGGAGCGCCCGCAGAGCCGACTCGCGACCGGAGCCCGGACCATAAACGAGAACCTCGAGCGTCTTCATTCCGTGCTCCTGAGCCTTGCGGCCAGCGTCCTCGGCCGCCACCTGAGCGGCGTACGGGGTCGACTTTCTGGAGCCTTTGAATCCCATCGATCCCGCCGACGACCAGGAAATCGCATTTCCCTGCGCGTCGGTGATGGTGATGATGGTGTTGTTGAAGCTGGCGTTCACATGCGCCACGCCGGACACAATGTTCTTGCGTTCGCGCTTCTTAACCCGGGTCGCTTCGCGAGCCATCTATCGGTGTCCTCCGCCTTATTTCTTCTTGCCGGCGATCGCCTTCGCCGGGCCTTTGCGCGTACGCGCGTTGGTATGCGTCCTCTGTCCGCGAACCGGCAGACCGCGCCGGTGGCGCAGGCCCCGATAGCAGCCCAGATCCATCAGACGCTTGATATTCATGGCGGTTTCACGCCGGAGGTCGCCCTCGACCACGTAATCGGCGTCAATCGCCTCACGGATCCGAAGAACTTCGGAGTCCGAAAGCTGGTTAACACGACGGGAGTCCTCGATGCCGACCTTCTCACAGATCTCCCTGGCTTTCGCCGGTCCGATCCCGTGGATGTAGGTCAGCGCGATCTGGACGCGCTTGGCCGTGGGAATGTTGACGCCTGCAATACGGGCCAATTGCCCCTCCTGAAGTCCGCCGATGGCTTAAGACCGGCTGTTTCGTCCGACCCGAAGGCCGAACCCGTAAATCTCATATCGACGACGCCCGCGCCCGCGACGCAAAAGCGCCGCGGCGAAGCCCTGGCCCGTCGCGGAAGCGGCTACTTATAGAATGCGCGCCCTCTCCGTCAACCGCTTATTTATCCCTGCCCTCATCCCGCCGTCGCCCGTGATCCCGCTGCATCGAGGATCCGCGCGATCGCTGCGGATACGGCCTGTACATCCTGCATTCCGTCGATTTCGTTCAGCTTTCCCTGTTCGGCGTAGACCGGCAGGAGAGGCGCTGTCTGACTGTTGTAAGCTGTCAGGCGCTTGCGAAACGCCTCAGGATTGTCGTCAGGCCGGCCTTCCTCAGCGAATCGACGTTCGATCCGTCCGATCAGGGCCTCCTCGTCGACCTTCAGACGAATGACCGAATCAACCTTCATTCCCCTTCCGGCGAGCATCTCATCGAGCGCCTGAGCCTGGGCGAGCGTCCGCGGGAACCCGTCGAAGATAAAGCCAGCCGCTCCGGGATTGAGCTGAAGCTGCTCCTCGATCAGGGCGATAACGACCTCATCCGAGACCAGTCCGCCCGAATCCATGATGCCGGCCACCCGGCGCCCGAGGTCGGTGCCTGACGAGCGCGCGGCGCGGAGCATGTCTCCCGTCGAAAGCTGGATAAAGCCCCGCTCGGAGACCAGCTTCTTGGCCTGAGTCCCCTTGCCGGCGGCAGGCGGTCCGAACAGAATCAGGTTCATTTCCGCCGTCCCCCGAGGCGCGACCTCTTGATCATCCCCTCATACTGGTGACCGATCAGGTGCGACTGGATCTGGGCGACGGTATCCATGGTCACTGAGACCACGATCAGGATCGACGTGCCGCCGATATAGAACATGCCGTTGAACTGTCCGCGCAGGACCTCCGGAAGAACGCAGACGGCCGTGATGTAAGCCGCCCCGATCACCGTCAGACGCGTCAGAACGTAATCGAGGTGCTCGGCCGTTCTCTTGCCGGGTCTGTAGCCAGGAATGAACCCGCCATACTTGCGAAGGTTCTCCGCCGTCTCGTCCGGATTGAACACGATCGAGGTGTAGAAGAAGCAGAAGAAGATGATCAGGATCGCATAGACAATGATGAACAGCGGCTGCCCATTCCCCAGATAGGCCTGGATGAACTGAAGGGTCGACGCCCACCAGCCTCCGGACTCAGCGCCCGTCGCCGTCGACAATCCGGCGAACATATTGGGGAGCAGGAGCAGGGACGAGGCGAAGATAGGCGGGATCACGCCCGGGGTGTTGATCTTGAGGGGCAGGAAGGAGCTCTCCCCGCCGATCATCCGGTTGCCCTGCTGACGCTTGGGATACTGGATCAGCAGACGGCGCTGCGAACGCTCGACGAACACGATGAACACGATAAGCGCCACGCTGAGGGCGATCACCGCCAGCAGCGCCATGATCGGAAGGCTGCCCTCACGGGTCTGCGCCAGAGACTGGAAGGCGTAGCGCGGCAGTTCCGCAACGATGCCTGCGAAAATAATCAGAGAGATACCGTTGCCAACGCCGCGGGCCGTGATCTGCTCGCCCAGCCACATGAGGAAGATCGTGCCGCCGACGAGGGTGATGATGGTCGAGGCCAGGAAATAAGGACCCGGGTCAACCGCCAGGGACGCGCCTGTCGCAGGATCAACCGCGTTCAGCGCCATGGCCGTGGCCGAGGACTGAGCGATGGCGAGAATAACGGTCAGGTAACGGGTGTACTGGTTCAGCTGCTTGCGGCCGGCCTCGCCTTCCTTCTTCAGGCGCTCGAGGGCTGGAACCGCTGTGGTCAGGATCTGAACGATGATCGAGGCCGAGATATAGGGCATCACGTTGAGGGCGAAGATCGCCATCCGTTCCACGGCGCCGCCGGAGAACATGTTCCACATTCCAAGAATGCCCTGGGAGGCGGCGCCGAACGAGGCGGCGAACTGCACAGGATCCACGCCCGGCACGGGAATATGCGTTCCAAGGCGATAGACGATCAGAGCGCCCAGGGTGAACCAGATCCGCGCCTGGAGCTCCTTGGCCTTGCCGAAGGTCGAGAAGTTGATGTTTCGCGCAAGCTGTTCGGCCGCAGACACCATTGACCCGATCTCCTAATCGTCCACCCGGCCATACGCTGGAGGCGCCCGGAGCCGGCCTGCCGGCTCCCTGAGCCTCCCCCTCCGGGTCTACTCCGCCGCTTCCTGAGCCGCCGGCAAGGTCACCTTGCCGCCAGCCGCCTCGACCGCAGCGACCGCCGCCTTCGACGCGCCTGCAACAACGAGCTCGACACGCGAGGTGATTTTACCCTTTGCGAGGAGACGAACGCCGTCGCGAGCGCGACGGACAAGACCCGCGCGCATCAGCGCCTCGGCGTCCACTGGCTTGCTGGCGTCCAGCTTGCCGGCTTTGATCGCCGCTTCGATGCGACCGATATTGACCCAGGCGTAGGTCGAAGCGTTCGGCTGAGTGAAGCCCCGCTTCGGCAGACGCATGTAGATCGGCATCTGACCGCCTTCGAAGCCGTTAATGGCCACGCCGCGACGGGCCTTCTGACCCTTCACGCCGCGTCCGCCGGTCTTGCCCTTGCCGGAGCCCACGCCGATCCCGAGACGCGTGCGCGTCTTGCGGGCGCCGGGTTTGTCGGCAATCTGGTTCAGTTTCATGTCACGCTCCGGATCGCAGGACGGGGACCGGCCCCGCCCGCATGGGCTTGCGCCCTCTTAGTCGACTACTTCCACAAGATGGGCAACCTTGGCGATCATGCCGCG
>CAIKWZ010000034.1 GCA_903831255.1 uncultured Alphaproteobacteria bacterium | reverse complement strand
TGCTGGTCGTAACCGCTTCGAGATAGTCCGCCACGGTCATGGTGGCGGTGATGTCGACGGTTCCGATGAGGGTTCCATCGATCCGGAACTGGGTGTCATCTGCCGTTGTCACGCCGGCGTTGCCGACGACATATCCAGAAAAACCCAGGGTGATGCCCGTTGAAACGGTCGAAAATGCCTGAATAAAGACATCGACAGCGCCATTCGTATCTCCCGGAACGAGGTTCGTGGCGGAACTCGTGCTGGTCAGAAACCGCCCGTCCGGCGAAAACCTGAGGGATGATGTCTCCCCATCAGACTGAAGACCTCCGTCAGCCAGGGACACCCTGTAGGTTCGCCCCGCCCAGAGATCTTTGACGAATGTGTCGAAGACCCCATTGGTGTCGCCGGGAACAAGATTGGCGGCGTCGCTGTGAAACGCTACGAACCGTCCATCTGGCGAAAAGCTGACGTTGTAACTGTTTCCTCCGGTCGCCTGTTGCCCAGAATCGTCCGTCGAGATCCGCGAGACCTCGCCTGTTTGAAGGTTTTTCAGAAAAACGTCAGTCCTGCCATTGGTGTCTCCGGACACAAGATTGGTGGCGTCGCTTTCAAACCCCACGAAGCGTCCATCGGGCGAAAACATGGGGATGTAACTCCCCCCATTCGCCTGCTGACCTGATGCGTCAGTCGAAACCCGTGTGATGGCTCCAGTCTGAAGATCCTTCACAAACGAATCAGTCAGTCCATTGGTGTCGTTGGCGACAAGGTTGGTGGCCGCGCTCTCGAAGGCGACATACCGCCCATCGGAAGAAAAGTACGAGGCATAACTGGCGCCTCCCGTTGACTGGGCCCCGAACACATCTGTCGATATGCGGGAGATGGCTCCGGTCTGCAGATCCTTGACGAAGACGTCGTCAAGGCCGTTGGTGTCTCCCGGAACAAGATTGGTGGCGCCGCTGGTGAACGTGACGTACCGCCCGTCTTCAGACAGACGCGGCGCAGTCGTCAGGCCGCCGACGGCCTGGTTACCCGAAGCATCGGTCGAAATGCGGGTCATCTCGCCCGTCTGAAGGTCCTTTAAAAAGAGGTCCGTCTGGCCATTGGTATCGCCCGGCACGAGATTGGTCGCATCGCTGGTCAGAAGAACAAAGCTCCCGTCTGGAGAAAACCGGCCCGAGTTGCCGCCGCCTCCGATGGCCTGCTGGCCGAGAGAATCTGTCGAAATGCGGGTGACGACACCAGTCTGAAGATCTTTCAGAAAGGTGTCCTGGTAACCGTTCGTATCGCCTGCGACGAGATTGGTGGCCCAACTTCGGAAGACGACGAACCGACCGTCGTTTGAAACAAAAGCGTTCCGACTCTCGCCGCCGACAGCCTGATCGCCTGCGGAGTTCGTGCTAACGCGCTGGGGCGGACCAAAAACGGGAGTCGAGTTGGCGGTGCGGATCTGCTGAACCGGTGCGGATAACATCGGGTCAGAGATAATGACATTGATATCTCTCCCGCCTGCTGCGGCAAGACTGGCGCCGTTGAACTGGGCGGAAGATGCGATGCGGCCGATCTGGGAGCGCAGAGCGTCATAGTCAGACTGAAGCGCGAGGCGCTGGTCGGCCGTGAGATCCTCACTGCGCGCCGCGCCGGCGGCGACCTTCATCTGTTTGAGAATGTCGGCGATCGCGGATCCCGAGGCGAAGGTCACATCGATAAGCCCGCGCGCCCGGGAGACCCCGTCAGCGATCGAGGCGTACGAAGCGATGCGGGATTTTTGCCCCATGGCGATGGCGTAAACAGCCCCGTTGTCCCGCGGGTCGGCGACCTTGAGGCCGGTGGAGATACGCATCTCCACCTAACGCGCTTCGCGCGTCAGGACATGGAGAGCCTGCACGGCTTGCGCCGATGCGCGGTTCCAGTTCACCCCGAGCATTCTACTGACGCCACTAAGACAGGACCGACTTTCGATCGACCCGAAAAGGAGCAGGCGCTCCCCCCCGCATTAAACAGGACCCACGTTAGAATCTGCTTAAGAAATCGATTCGCATTCCTCTTGCCGGGCCGAACGCATCCGGTCGATCCATCACGGCCTGGGCCGTGGATGGTCCGAGACCGCCGCTCAGACGTTACTGCCCCTCGGCCAGACGCAGGCGCGCACGGCCCCTGCGCATTCCCAACAGCCACCGGTCATAATCAGCCGACTTGTTCCGGAAATAATCGAGAACTTTGGGATGAGGGAGGATCAGAAAGGCCTCGGCGGAAAGGCCATCGACGACGCAGTCCGCGACCTCATCCGCCGTGGCGACGCCGTCAAGGGCGGCGCCTTTGCCAAGCCGTCCCACCATAAGCGGGGTATCGACCGCCTGCGGGCAAATGACTGAGACCCGGATACCCTCGTCCCCGTGATCGATCGCGAGCTTCTCTGCAAAGGCGATCGACGCATGCTTGGTGACCGCATAACTGGCCGAGGGCATGGACGATAAAAGCCCGGCCGCGGACGCTGTGATCAGAAAGTATCCCTCGCCGCGGGCCTTCATGCCCGGAAGCGCCCACCTGGCAGCCCAGACATTGGCCATCACATGAATGTTCCAGTTGAGCTCCCAGATCTCATCCGGCGTCCGCTCATCCCCGTCCCGGACCAGACCGGCATTCGAGCACATGATGTCGAGACGACCCATGCCCCCTTCTGCCGCCTCGACAAACGCCCTGATGTCGGCCTCACGGGTCACATCGCATCGCAATCCAATCACCGCCAGGCCGGAGGCGCCAAACCCCGCCGTGAGTTCGTCAGCCAGGTCGTGAAGCAGTCCCTCCTGGACATCTCCCAGAACCAGACCCGCGGCGCCCTCCTTCGCAAACCGGCGGGCCATCGCTGCTCCGATGCCGCTCGCCGCGCCGGTGATGGCGATCACCCTGCCCTTAACATTCATGATGCTCGTCCTCTCAGTTTACTTGTAGGCGGGAGGGGTCCAGTCGGGCCACAGATCCGGCATGTCGGAGGATACCCGGTCCGGATACACAGGAGGCCGCTTCTCGAGGAAGGAGGCGATCCCTTCCCTGGCGTCCGCAGACGCCCCGCGCAGGCGCATAGACCGACTGTCGGCGCGATGCGACTCCATCGGGTGGTCGAGGATCAGTCCGCGCCAGATCAGCTGGCGCGTCGCCGCGACCGAGACCGGCGCCGCGTTATCGGCGATCTCGCGGGCGATCGATCGTGCCGCCGGCAGAAGGTCTTCGGGGGCATGGAGAGATCTGACAAGTCCGCGCTGAAGCGCCTCCTCGGCCGGAAACACCCGCCCTGAATACGCCCACTCCAGAGCGGTTGAGACCCCGACAAGCCTTGGAAGGAACCAGGACGAACAGGCCTCAATAGTCAGTCCCCGCCGCGCAAATACAAAACCGAAGCGGGCGCTGGTCGACGCGATACGGATATCCATCGCCAGCTGCATCGTCGCTCCGACGCCGACGGCGGGTCCGTTCACCGCCGCGATAACGGGTTTGAGGCTCTCAAGCAGACGCAGGGTGAAACGTCCGCCGCCGTCACGGGTGACATCCTCCGTATCGCCCAGAGCGGCGCGCTCGGCTTCACGCTCACCGGCGGCAAACGTCTTTGAGCCTGCGGCGAGATCAGCTCCCGCGCAAAATCCGCGGCCAGCCCCGGTGATGATCACGCATCGCACCTGATCGTCGGCGTCAGTGTGATCGAACGCCGACATCAGATCCATCATCATCTTCGGCGTCCAGGCGTTGAGCCGATCCGGACGGTTGAGAGTGATCGTCGCAATTCCGTCCTGGACCTCGTAAAGGATGGTCTCGAATGTCGGGTCAGCCATAAGCAGGTCTCCAGAGAAAAAACGAAGGGTCGCGCTGTCGCCCTTAAGGGGCCGAGATCTCAAACCAGAGATCGAAACGATCCAGCAGGGACAATAGACGGCTCAGATCCTCGACCCCCGGCCCCGAAGGCGCTGCGCTATCGGCAACGGCCTCCCCAAGCACGAGATCGATCAGGGTCTTTCGCGTCAGGACGACCTCAGAACCTTTCGCGCCTGGCGCATGATGAAGAACCGCGTTCTCGACTGACACGGCGAAACTTTCTCCCGTATCCGAGAAGACGAGCGTGAAGGCGAGCTGCACCTCGCACGCCCGCTCGCCATTGAGCCGGACCGAGAGGGAATCAAGCAGGTCATCGGCGGGAAGAGTTCTCAACTGACCCGCAGCCGCCTGTCGCGGAACAGCGGATGGGGGACGCGGCGCGCGCAGCTCCATGGCCCCAGTGAGATAAAAGTCGCGCCAGGGCCCGCTCTCCGACTGGTAGCCGAGCTGTTCGAAGGCATCCGCCTGGAGCGCCCGGGCCCCTCTATGGGTCGGATCGGAGAAGACAAGATGGCCGACGAGCTCCGCCACCCACCGATAGTCCCCGCGATCGAAAGCGGCTTGCCCGGCTCGCATCACGGCCTCCGGCCCGCCCATCGCCTCGACATACCGGGCGCCGGCCGCCTCGGGAGGATGAGGATGAAGATTGGCGGGATTGGCGTCGAACCACCCCAGATAACGCTGATAGACCGCCTTCGCATTGTGATTGAGCGTCCCGTAATAGCTTCGGGTATGCCACTCGCGCTCGAGAGTGGGCGGAAGGGCGAGACGCTCGGCGATCTCCTTCGCCGTCAGCCCGTGATTGGCCATCCGAAGCGTCTGATCATGAATGAACTTGTAGAGGTCTCGCTGCGCAGTCAGGAAACGACGTCCCTCGTCCTGCCCCCATCTCGGCCAGTGGTGACTGGCGAACAGAATCTCGGCGCCGCCGCCGAACATGCCGAGCGCCTCGTCGATATAGCGGCTCCACGCCTTGGCGTCCCGAACCTGAGCGCCTCGGGGCGTATAGAGATTATGGAGATTGCAGGTGCAGTTCTCCGCCATGCATAACGCGCCAAGATCGGGAAAGAAGAAGTTCATCTCCGCCGGCGCTTCGGTTTCAGGGGTCACCTGAAACACGATCTCGATCCCGTCGACGCTCGCCCTCTGTCCGGTGCGGCTGATGCTTTCCGTCGGCGGCACGAGACTGACCCGGCCCCGTGAGACAGCCTTGCCAAGGCCGGAATCGATGTGGCCCTTTCCGTCCTGGGGAAGAAGCGCGCCATACATGTAGGTCGCCCGCCGGCTCATGACGTTTCCGGCGAGAACATTCTCGCTCACCGCCGCCTTGAGGAACCCGTCAGGGGCGAGGATCCGAAGACCTGCAGCAAGATCATCCGCTGAGGCGACCCCGGCAATCCCGCCATAATGATCGACATGACTGTGGGTATAGATGACGCCGGTCACGGGCTTGTCGCCGCGATGCTCGCGCATCAGCTTCAGCGCCGCTGCTGCCGGTTCAGCCGATGTGAGAGGATCAATGACGATAAATCCTGTCCGACCCTCGATGAAGGTGATGTTCGAGATGTCAAACCCGCGAACCTGAAAGACGCCCGATCCAAGCTCGAACAGTCCATGAATCGCGTTCAGACGGGCCTGACGCCAGAGGCTGGGATGAACGGTATCAGGCCGCTCGCCCTCCAGAAACGCGTAGGGCTTCATACTCCAGGCGCCGGGTATCTCCGCATCCTCGATCGTGCCCAGAAATCCCTTGCGGGCGAGAGCGAAGTCAGCCCCGTCATCCTCGGGCAGACCGGCTGCCGCGCGCCTCTGCGCCGCAATTGTAGCCGCGCTTGCATCCTTGCGGGAAAGATCCGCCCCGGTGTCCCGATCCGCCATGAACGCCTCCCCTGTCAGACCGCTCCGTCTCGATGCGCCGTCACGCAGCTCGGGAGTTCATTGTGATACGGAAGCGTATCAAACGAGTGGCCAGACCGCCAAGTCCATTCGCCGCCCGATCGAGGAACGCGGAAACGCCCCTCTCATTCAGGCATGCTGTAATCCTCGTTGGCGGTCCCAAGCCGGTAAGCCTCACGCGAGGCCATATGGTAGTCCCGAGAGATCCGCGCCCACCATTTGAAGCGCGTCAGGTCATCCAGTCCGTCCCGATTTTCCAGCCAGCGCACCATGGTGTCGAGGAGGGGAGGCACGTTAAGGCGCGAGGCGAACTCAGCTCGCTCTTCAGCCCCCTTGTCAGCCTCGGGTCCTGGCCTGAACCAGCGCTCCCGCGTATAGCCGGAGAACAGATCCGTAATCGTCTCGCTCCATCCCCCTGGGTCAATCCCGACCTGACTGTAGCGAAACACCAGAATGAAGGGCTCGGGACAGCGACGCGCTCGCTCGACAATGTCCCTGACCCGACCCCCATAGACAAAACACGGCGTTCGATAGCTCTCGTGAATAGTCGCCGTCACGGTCTCGAAAATAGCGTCGAGGAGGGCCTTCTTGGATGGAAAGATCCGGTAGATGAGGACCTTAGGCACGCCAGCCGCACGCGCGACATCCTCCATCGTCGCCTGACCGACGCCGCGCTCGAGAAAAACCCGGCTGGCGATGCGGATGTAACTTATCCGACGCTCAGCGACATTGACACGGGGCCTGGTGCCTTTTGGCGCGGAGAGACCAGGAAGGGTCTCGCGTCCAAAGGACATAGAGCTCTTGCGCCTCGCGGGCGACGGCTTCAGCTGGCCTTCCCCTCGCCCGTCCATTCAGACACCCCGGACCTGAACACGAGACACGCGACCGGCTCATAACCCGGCGCACACCCCCGGCTGTGAACATGCGCGAGAGCGCAACAAGGATCAAGGCGCCCCCATAAGCTCCCCTCCCAGTCGGGGATCACAGCCTCAGGAAGACCGAAAGGCGACCAGCGACAACGCCCAGGCCTCAGTGGCGCAGATGGACAACCCGCTATTGTCGCGCCATGACTGGGTCAAAGGCAGACAGGACAGATCGAAGACGATCCCCTGAAAGGGAGAACCGACATGACGCATTCACGGCTCTCGATGATCGCCGCGTCCATCGCCCTGGCGCTCTGGGGCGCCGGGCAGGACGCCTCGGCGCAGAAGGCGACAGAGAGACCCAACGTGATCGTTATCCTGGCGGACGATCTGGGCTATGGCGACACTTCGGTCTATGGATCCCCGATTATCCGAACCCCGAACATTGATGCGCTCGCGGCCGACGGCGTGCGCTTCACGAGGGGATACGTCACCCACCCGGTATGCGCGCCCTCACGGGCGGCTCTGATGACAGGGCGCTATCAGGAACGGTTCGGATACGAATTCAATCCGGTCGGGCGCGACCGCGACGGCGGGGTCGACCCGAGCCAGGTTATGCTGGCGGGCCGGATGAAATCCGCCGGGTACGCCACAAGCCTGGTCGGCAAATGGCATCTGGGGTCGTCAAAAGGCTACCATCCTCTCGACCGGGGATTTGACGAGTATTTCGGCGTGCTGACAGGCGCCACCAGCTTCATGCTGGACCTCGAGCCGGGGGATGATGAATACACTCCGCCCGGATCCGAATACTCGACCCGAACGACGGCCGGACCTCCGGGCCCTGACACACGCCCTGCCGATGTCCGGATGAAGGAGATGCGAGCCTCGGCGCCGATCTATCGACAGCGCGAGGAAATCGCTGAGCCAGCCTACCTGACCGAAGCCTTCACGCGTGAAGCGGTCTCATTTATCGCAAGGAACAAGGCGAGGCCCTTCTTCCTCTATGTCGCCTACAATGCGCCTCATACGCCGCTACAGGTCACGAAGAAGTATCTCGACCGCTATCGGCATGTCGAAGATCGCGGGCAGAGAATCTACGCCGCCATGGTTTCCGCTATGGACGACGGGATAGGAGAAATCCGCTCGACCCTTCGCCGTGAGGGCATTGCAGACAGGACGCTGGTCGTTTTCCTGAGCGATAACGGGTGCGCATCCTATGTCCTCGGCGCATGCACGAATGCGCCGCTCAGCGGTTTCAAAGGCGAGCATCTTGAGGGCGGCGTCAGAGTGCCCTTCATCATGTCCTGGCCGCAGGGGCTGCCGAAAGGACGCGTGGAAAACGCTCCGGCTTCGAGCCTCGACATCGCCGCAACCGCGATTGCAGCGGCGGGCGTAACGCCAGCTGACTCCCTCGACGGGCGCAACCTGCTCAGCCGCTTCAACGGTCTCGACACAGCCCTTCGCACCCTGTTCTGGCGAGCGGGCCCCACCCAGGCGATGATCGAGGGCGGCTGGAAACTCTGGGTAGCCGAAAAAGCAGGCCCAGACGGTCAGGGAGCGGGCGAGCACATCATGCTCTTCGACCTGCTCGCGGACCCGACCGAGCGCGTCAATCTCGCTCAGTCGCGACCGGAAATCGTCGCCGCCATGCGAAAAACGTTCGACGCCTGGTCGCGTCAGATGTCCTCGCCACAGTGGGAAAGCCGTCGGCAGTCAGTGCGGGAATATGACGGCCAGAAACTCAAGGCCTATAACTGAGCCCTGGTTCCCCTCGGTCAGGGCGCCCGGTCAACGCGACTGCGCAAGCCAGGTCTCAAGACGACTGAGCCCCTGCTCGAGGCGCGCCGGCGCCGTGGCGATGCACCATCGGAGCCATCCCTCGCCCTCAGGCCCGAAGGCGGCCCCCGGCGCAAGACCCAGACCGGCCTCATGAATGAGGCGCTTGGCCAGATCCAGAGAGTTGTCCTGACCGGCGATCCGAAAGAAGACATACATCCCGCCCTCGGGCGGGATTGCGGAGACCCCCGGCATGGCGCCCAGACGTGCGAGCATGAGATCGCGTGTGTCCTGAAGGTCGCGTCGCAGAGCGAGCACATCCCTCTCCCCGTCGCGAACCGCGACCAGCCCGGCAGCCTGCACGAAATCCGGAGCGCACGACGTATTGTACTCAATGAGCTTTCCAAGCTCGATCTCAAGGCCAGGAGGAGCGACCATCCACCCCAGCCGCCACCCTGTCATCAGCCAGGCCTTGGAGAAGCTGTTCACGCCGATAACCCTGTCCTCGGGGTCGGAGATCTCGAGGAAGGAGGGCGCCGAGCGTCGCGAGGGATCGAAGGTCAGGCGTTCATAGACGTCGTCGGCGATGATCCACACGCCGAGGCGACGACAGTGCTCGAGGATGACGGAGCGATCTTCCGGTCTCATCGTCCAGCCGGTCGGATTACCCGGTGAATTAAGCAGGAGAAGCTTCACCTCCGGCGTGATGGCGGCCAGCAGACGATCGACATCGAGGCGCCAGCCGTCAAAAGCCGGTTCAACCGCAACCCGGACGACCTGAGCTCCAAGAATGTGTGGGATCTCGGTCAGATTGGGCCAGACAGGAACCACCGCGACGACCTTGTCTCCGGGTGACAGGATCGCCTGCATGGCCAGCATGAGGGCATTGACGCCGGAACTGGTGACAGAAATCGAGGCTGGCGCGATGGCGCGGCCATGCAGGCCTGACAGATAAGTTGCGATCGTCTGGCGAAGATCCGGGTTGCCGCTGTTGTGGGTGTAGAACATCCGGCCGGACTGGAGTGCCTCAATAGCGGCCTGTCGGATCGGAAGCGGCGTCTCGCGGTCGGATTCTCCGAACCAGAAACGCAGGATATCGTCCCGACCGAAGGCCGCGTTTGCAACCTCCCGGATCTTGGACAGACCCAGCGTCTCAATTTCGGGTCGCAGGCGCGGCGGGTGGCGAAGGGACATCGCACTCTTCCTCAACTTGACCGGCGCATCTCCGGCTTCCGGAACCCTCAGCTCCAGACATAAGCGGTCTTGACCTGGGTATAGAACTCAACGGCGGCGTAGCCCTGCTCGCGCTGCCCGTAGCTTGACGACGCGACCCCGCCGAAGGGCGCGTTATAATCAACTCCGGCCGTTGGCAGATTGACCATCACCATGCCCGCGCGGACCCCTGCCCGAAAGCGGCGGGCATGAGACAGGGACTGCGTCACGATTCCCGCCGAGAGCCCGAAGCGGGTGGCGTTGGCGACCTCAAGGGCTTCGTCGAAATTCCTGACGCGCATAAGGGCGGCGACCGGTCCAAAAACCTCTTCGCAGTTGATACGCATGTCGGGCCTGGTGTCGGCGATGAGCGTCGGGGCCATGTAATGCCCGGGCGTCGCCAGCTGAAGAGCCTGACCGCCGCAGAGGATCACCGCTCCCTCAGCCGCTGCGCCTGCCGAATAGGCGACGCTCTTTTCCAGCTGCGCTTCCGAGACCTGAGGCCCCATCTGACTTTGAGGATCAAGAGCATGCCCCACACGCAGCGCGCCGGCGCGCCGTGCGAGCTCAGCGGCGAAGGCGTCGTGGATCCCCTCGGTCACGATGATACGGCTGGATGCCGTGCACCTCTGACCGCTGGCGAAGAAGGATCCGTCAAGAGCCAGCATCACTGCGCGATCAAGATCGGCGTCATCGAGCACGACCAGCGGGTTCTTCCCCCCCATTTCGAGCTGGACGCGGGCCTGTCGGGTGGCGGCGCGCACCGCGACATGGGATCCGACCGCCTGAGACCCGGTGAACGAGATGGCTGCGACATCCGGGTGATCGACAAGAGCCGATCCCGCCTCAGCGTCTCCATAGACCATGTTGAAGACGCCCCGTGGGAGGCCCGCCTCCTCCATGAGACCGGCGAGTTCATGGGCCAGGACTGGGGACAATCCGGACGGCTTGAGCACGACCGTATTGCCGAAGGCGAGCGCCGGCGCCGACTTCCAGGCCGGGATAGCGATCGGGAAGTTCCAGGGCGTGATAAGACCGACAACCCCGAGCGGTTCCCGATAGGTTTCGACATCGACCCCCGGCCGCGGCGAACCAAGGGTTCGTCCGTGAACGCGAAGGGCCTCGCCCGCAAAATAACGAAAGACGCGCCCCGCCCTCACCGTCTCTGCAACGCCTTCGGACACAAGCTTTCCCTCTTCCCGGGAAAGAAGACGTCCCAGATCCGCGCTGCGCTCGATGAGCATGCGCCCGACGCGGTCGAGATAATCCGATCGCGCCTCAGCGGTCAGAGCGCGCCAGGCCGGAAACGCCCGGCGGGCCGCCTCCACAGCCTGCCCGATCTCCGCCGCGCCTCCGATCGGAAAGCGCGCCACGACCTCCTGAGTGTCTGAAGGGTTTCGACGTTCGCTCATCTCTGCGCCCCCGATACGGGCGCCATCGATGAAGTGCGACAGGGTCAGCGTCATTCAGATCTCCCGAGACCGTCCGCGCGCGGCCAGAGACTCCATGAGGGCGCCAATGCCGAATGTCCATGGGGGCGCATCTTCGCAGGCGACCACCTTGTTCTCGAGGCCCCCGAGACGCGGCGAGCGGATACGAACGATATCGCCGACATGATGGGTAAACCCTGCCCCGGCGCCGTTGCGATCCTGGACAGGGGCGAACATGGTCCCGCAGAACAGAACAAAGCCATCGGGATACTGATGGTTCGGCCCGCAGGCCTGAGAGATAAGCTCGAGGGGATCCCGGCTTATCTGCGCCATCTCGCTTGTCTCAGACAGGGTGAAGCCGTCTTCGCCGCTGACCTCGAGGCCGATGATCGCCGAGCGGACATCCTCAAGCGTGAACCTGTCGTCAAACAGGCGGATAAACGGCCCGAGGGCGCAGGAGGCCGTATTGTCCTTAGCCTTGGCGAGAAGCAGGGCGCTTCGTCCCTCGAAATCACGCAGATTGACGTCATTACCCAGCATCGCCCCGCGAGCCCGCCCCTGTCCGTCGCAGACGAGAACCGCCTCCGGCTCAGGATTATTCCACGCGCTGTCGGAACGGACGCCGACCAGAGCTCCCCACCCCACCGACGACAGCACCGGCGCCTTGGTGAAGATCTCGGCGTCCGGACCGATCGCAACCTCAAGATACTGCGACCACAGTCCTGCGGCGATGAGTTCAGCCTTCAGACGGACCGCCTCAGGCGATCCGGGCCGCACGGCGCCGAGCTCTCCTCCGATGCGGGCCGCAAGATCATTCCGGATCGAGGCTGCGCGTGACTTGTCTCCGCGCGCAGCCTCCTCGATCACGCGCTCGAGCGTCGACCGGGCGAAGGTGACGCCCGCCGCCTTGATGCACTGAAGATCGATGGGCGACAGACAACCCGATCCTCCGTCCCAGACAGCCCTCGGAGCGAGATCGCTGAGGGCGCCCCGATCAATCCCGGAGGGTCGCTCGCCTGGAGTCAAAAGGTTGAGATACTGAGAAACGGTCGGCGCATGGGCGGACACATCCAGTATGCGGCCATCCACGACAGCAACCGGAGAGGGGCCAGCGCCGAAGTCCATTCGCCCGATCAGGACCGCATGCTCGGCATCGTCGGGAAGAAAGCCCCCCATGATCGCTCCTTCACGCATCATCGATTGTCGATCAATATAGACACTGCATATATTTGACATCGCTCCTTGTCGATATCCTGGCCTCGTCGGAGTCTGGCTTGCATCGATCATCCCCGGTTCGGGCAGCGGCCCTGAAAAGTTGAAACCCTGTCCTCCTGAGCGAAGCCCTGAATGAGACCGTCTCGAGACTGGCGTTTCAGAGTTGCCTGTCCTTAAATGCAGGAACGAACGAGGGGTCGGATCGCCTGCCCCTGATCTCCGAAGATGGGCGATCCGACACCGACGGATATGGGGCATGATCTGCAAGATCTATCGTCTGCAAGACCTTGTCGATACACGAGAGGGGATTGCCCGTCGGTGCGCCGCGATTGAGGCCTTCACCAGCGACTTTGGCCCGCGCACAACGTTTGAGACACGCGGATCAGAGCTGATCCGCCGTACCGAAAGACTGGACCAGGCGGTCCGCTGGTCAGGCTTCGACAGGTCAGGCCTGACGAGACTGGCGGACATCCTGGCGTGTGCGCATGAGCGCGGCCTCGTCCATGGCGATATCAGACCCAAGAACGTGCTCTGGAGCGGCGGACAGGTCTGGCTGTGCGACTGGGAGCCAGCCCTGAGGCAGATCGTTAACGGGCGAATACGGTGGCTGTATACGGCGCCCTTCCGCCACCCCTCAGACCGTAGCGCCCTTGGGCTGTCGCCCCTGACGGACCTCATGGGGCTCGCCCTGTTTGTTCCGGAGGTTGACTTGAAGAGGGCTGCCCTTCTCGCCTCCGCGGCGCTAAAAAAGGCTGGTCCGCAAGCGCCGCGGGCGATAGCAGGCGACCTGATCCCGGCCGGAGCGGACGTCCCAACTGAACGAGAGACAAATGGCTGACACAATCCTGGGCTCACTGAAGGAAGCCTGCGACGACAGCGACGCGAGCCTCGATTTCCTTGAGGGGATGGAAGGATCGACCTTTCTCGAAGCCCTGATCGCGGCCCGGGAGGAAGAGGAAGACGATTTTCCTCTGAGGATCCCTGGGACCTACCCCATCGCGCAGGCGCTGATCGAGAAGTTCTCTCAGGCGCGTGCGACGGTCACGGGCGAGACGTTTGACCAGGCGTGGGCCCTCATCGACTTCAATTTTGATGTCAGCGTCTGGGGCGGTTCCGTTTTCGAACCTGTCATCCTCGGCAACGGGGCGCTCCTGATCCGAAATCATCATCGTGTTCTCGGTGTCGGCGATGCGCCAGCCGCTATCCTGAAGATCCATCCTCAGCGATTGAAGGCCGATCTCGAGCGCTTGTTCCGAAAGTCTGCAAAGCGGCTGGAGCCCTACGAAGCCTTCATCCTCCACAGGACAAGTCACAACGAGATGGTCCGCCTGTCGAAGCCGCCCAGGAAATTTTCCGAGGTCGGGCAAACGCTCGCCTTCATCGGCCATGAAGCGCCGGTGGCGACATGCAGGGCCCTTCCCCCCGCTATCCTGACCCGAGTTCAGGAGCAGTCGCGATCCGGTCATGTCGTTCTGAGAATTTTTGGCGATCACGTATTTGTCTATCCCCTGTATCGTTTCTCCGATGATCTCGACGTGCTGCTGGAAGAGTACGCCGAGGCGCGTTTTGACGACGGAGATACCGACCAGCCGCTCGGCGTAGAGATTACAAGTCATATCCGATCGCTTCAGGCGCGGTTCGGCGAGCGCACCCGCGAATATCTGTCCTTGTCGGATTTTCCATTCCCGGACGCCAGCGACGTGATGAGCTTTCATGTGGCTCAGAAGACGACAGCCGCCAGCTGGGGCTCCTATGCGGGACGCAAAGCCTCCGACGCGTCCAATCTTGTCGAATTCTTCGCAGACCAGGCCGATCGGCCCGTGAACTACGCCGATAGCTTTTGCGATCCCCAGTCTGACAGCGGTCTGGAAAGGGAAAGGTGGTGGTCCATTAGCGCGAGGGGCAGACACGACCTCTTCATGATCGAAGCGCCCTTCTTCGCTTTTGCGCCGTCAGACCAGGCCCTGGCCTCTCTGACGCCCGCAAGTCTGAAAAGCCGTCTTGCGGCGCTCGCCCCCTTTGTCCGCTCGATGAAGGGCCTCAGACAGTCGGACGATGAGAAAAATCGGATCTGGCGCCTGCCGGATCTGCTCAGAAAATCAGGCATTGTTGCGGATTACTCGGAAGCCATCGAGCGTGTTCGCCGTCAGGTCACAGAAGACATGCCCGAGGCGAGCCCCGAAGAGATCGACGAATACGTCGCCGAGACGCTCATTCATGATCCCGCTCTCAGGCTGGTCTTCGTGTTCAGCGGGCTGAAGACCAGGAAGGCGATCGACTTCAACGGGCTTCATGCAGCTCTCTGTCGCCTGTCCGGAGACCTGAAGGCGGGGATCGTGTGGCGCTTCCCGCGCTTCGGCCTGATTCAGTCCTACGCGGACGGAGATCTCGATTCCGGCAACCAGGCCCTCTTCTGCCTGACCGAAGAGGCTGAAACCGACGATGCCGATAATAGCGTGACTGCAGATGATGAAGACGTGTCAGACACAGAGTCGTCCGACGAGGAGATCGACGAGGGAGACTTCGAGCCTGAAGAGGAAACCGGTTCAGACGATCCCGATGATCTCATGTCCGCAGAAGATGAAAACGTGTCAGACGCGGAGACCTCCGACGAGGCGATCGACAATGGCGACCCGGAAGAGGAAACCGGGATAAGGGGCTCTTGAGCTGACGGCCTTCTGGACAGAGGCGCCGTATCAGCCCGAGCTATCGCGATCCGAATCTCCTGAAAGCGCCTGACGCCCTTATCGGGGACGTCGACACAGGCGCTCTTCAGGAAAACCCGGACCGCCCTGGCTCTATCGTCCGCGGAACACGGGCTCGCGCTTCTCGACAAAAGCCTTCGCGGCCTCCTTGTGATCCTCAGTCTGCGCGCAGTGAACATGGTGCGTCGCCTCCAGATCGAGACAGTCCATGAGATCGCCGGAAGTGATCGCGCGATTGATGTTCTCCTTCATGTAGCGATAGGCGACCCTGGGTCCGGCGGCGAGACGGGCGCCGATCGCCTGAGCCTGAGCGACGAGCGCATCGGCCTCACAGACCCAGTTGGTGAGGCCCATGGCGAGAGCCTGATCGGCGCTGATACGGTCCGACAGATAATAGAGTTCACGCGCCCTGGCCGGTCCGACAAGCTGGGTGAGGAAATATGTGCCGCCGTAATCGCCGGCGAACCCGACCTTGGCAAAGGCGGTGGTCATGATCGCTTTGGACGCCATGATGCGCATGTCGCAGGCCAGCGCCATGGCGAGCCCCGCGCCGGCGGCGGCGCCGGGAATGGCGGCAAGAGTAGGCTTGGGAAGCGTCGCGAGCTTACCCGACACGGCCCGCTGATTGAGACGCTGAAGGTGGATCGCCTCGTCAATCGTCAGGGCTGGCGCCCCTGCCGCGGCCCGCGCCGCCATACCCTTCACATCGCCGCCAGCGCAGAACGCGCCTCCGGCGCCGGTAAGGACGATGCAGCCGACGCGAGGGTCTGTCTCCGCCGAGGCGAGCATCGCAGCGAGGGCGGCGTTCATCTCCCCCGACATTGCGTTGCGGGCCTCAGGACGGTTCAGGGTCAGGGTCAGCACGCCCTGCGAGAGGCTCGCAAGAAGATGGGTGGTCCCTGTGTCGATGACTTCACGACTGGCTTCGCTCATGGCTCTCTCCCTTTTTGATCATGTCAACTCTCTCCATCCTCGCGGCCGGCGGATGAAGCATCGGTCTCGGACAGAATGGGACGGTTCTGACGCCATCGCCCCCAACGATAATAGGCAAAAGCCAGCAGAGCCGAGCTGATGGAGCCGACCGGAAAGCTCCACCAGATGGCGGAGGCGCCCAGATAAGGCTGAAGGGCGAGAGCGAAAGGAACCCGGAAGATCCACATCGTGACTGCGAAGATCATGGTCGGCGCCAGCATGGCGGCGTTGGCGCGCACAATCGCCGACAGCCCCGAGGTGACGGACAGGACAATCCAGCCCCAGAGCGCGATGACATTGATTGTATGAGCTGTCTCCAGCGCCTCTCCTCCCTGCGGCAGGAAGAGCATGAGCGGCCAATCGCCAAGCAGATAAATGAGCGTCGTCATCGCCAGCGTGAAGGCGCCGCTGACCAGACATCCCTTGAAGGCGATCTGCTCGACCCGGTCCCAGCGACCCGCGCCGATGTTCTGAGCCGCCATGGCCGACATGGACGCCGCGAGCGCAATGGCCGGCATCTGCACATAGCCCCAGAGCTGCGCGGCTCCGCTGTAGGCGGCGGCCGTGGCGGACCCATAGCCATTGACCATCGACAACAGAAGGAAATAAGCGCCCTGAACGATGAACGTCTCAAGCGCCATCGGCAGGCCGTTCTTCACAAGAACGCCCAGCAAAGACGGATCCGGCTTAAGGTGATGAAAGTCTTCGCCGCGGAGCGCAAGCGGCAGGCGTCGGACGTAGATGAAGACCACAAGACAGCAGAGGGAGATCGCATTGGCGAGGAGGTTGCCGAAGGCGACCCCCGCAATGCCGAGGCGGGGAAACCCGAAAGCGCCGGTCAGGAACAGAGGCGACAGACAAAGCCCGAGCCCGATCCAGAGGAGACTGAAGCGAAACGGCGTTTTTGCATCTCCCGCCCCTCGCATCAGCATCGACAGGAAAAGGAAAGTGAAGATCGAAGGCATCGACAGGCATGTCACCCTCAGAAACTCGAGCGCCGGCGCCCGGGCGCCGGCTGGAAGCTGCATCAGGTCGATGAGTGCGGGAGAGAAGACATATCCGCTGAGCGCCATCACGCCCGAAACAATGAGAACAAATGATACCGACGTTCCCGCGATGCGCTTCACGGCGAGCACATCGGCAGCGCCAATGGACTGCCCAACAGCGATCCCGGCAGCCGTCCCCACACCCATGACAGCGCCCATCATCATGAACATGAAGACATTCGCGTTGACGACGGCGGTCAGCGCATCCGGCCCCAGCACATGGCTGACCCAGATCGCTCCCCAGGTCCCTGCCAGCGAATGGAGAAAGTTTGTTGTCAGCAGAGGAAGGGAAAACGCCACCAGCGTGGGCACGATCGGCCCTTCGGTGAGCTTGTGCGTCACCGGCCCCGGACGTGCAGGCATCCCCGGAGGGCTCACGTGAAACCCGCCAGTTCTCATGAAGCCGATCCCGTATCTGTCCCGGCCCGGACAAGCTCCCAGGCGCGCACGGCGCTGGCGCGAACACCTGGCAGAGCCTCCATGAAATGGTCCGACGCCGCATTCCCCTCGAGACCGCGTTTGTAAACGCCCTGATTGATGGCGGCGATCCGAAAGAGCGCAAACGCGAAATAGAACGTCCACCCCTCGGCAGGTTCCTGCCCCGACGCGCGAACGTAGCGCTCGATGATCTCCTGGCGGGTCGGGACGCCCAATGACCGGAACGCCTCGTCGCTTTGACCGCTGAACGTGAACAGACAGGCGTGAGCGACGTCGGCAAAGGGATGTCCCAACGTGGAGAGCTCCCAGTCGAGCACCCCGGCGATCCGCGGCGCCTTGGGATCAATGAGACAATTGCGAAGCGTGTAATCGCCATGAACGATGGCGGATCGCCCGTCCTCAGGCGTGTGGTTGGCGAGCCAGGCCATCACATTGTCCATCTCCGGAATGTCATGGGTGCGGGAGGCCTGATACTGCTTGGTCCAGCGAGAGACCTGCCGGGCATAGTAATTGCCAGGGCGGCCAAACCCTTCCGGGACGCCGATGGCGACCGGATCAAGAGCGTGCAGTCGCGCCAGAACATCTATGTAATGCTCATAGATCGCCCGACGATCCTGCGGGCTCACCCCGGGCAGCAGCGGATCGAGAAACACCCGGCCCGGCAGCCACTCCATGACAAAGAACTCTGACCCGACAACCTCGGGATCGGTGCAATGAACGAGACTGCGGGGAACAGGAACGCCCCGTCCCTCAAGAGCGCGCAGGATCTGGTGCTCGCGTCCGACCTGATGGGCCGATGGAAGAAGCTCTCCGGGAGGCTTTTTGCGAAGCACCCATCGGCGACCCGCAGCTTCAAGCAGATAGGTCGGATTAGACTGCCCGCCCTCGAACTGACGCAGAGAGAGCGGCGGTGCAAAACCCTCCAGCCGACCCTCGAGGAACCGCTCCAGCGGCGCCGGATCAAAGCGATGAGCGGCCCGCACATCCGTGATGTGAACTTCCCCCGACATCGGGCGGATCCTTCGACGGACGAACAGGTCCGCCGCCGGGCGACGGCGGCGGACCTTAGTCAGGGTCTAGTTGCGGAAGGTTGCGGCCATCGACGCTTCCTCTTCGGAGGGCTCATACTGCCGGATCTCGTTACGCCCGACGACGAGGTGATGGACCTCATCGGGACCATCCGCAATCCGCAGCGTGCGCTGACCAGTGTACATGCGCGCCAGCGGGGTCCACTGCGAGACGCCGGTCGCGCCGTGCATCTGGATCGCCTGATCGATGATCTGGCAGACCTTCTCCGGAACCATGGCCTTCACCATGTGCACCCAGACGCGGGCCTCGCGATTGCCGAGGACGTCCATGGCCTTGGCGGCCTTGAGCACCATCAGGCGCATCGCCTCGATCTCGATCCGCGCGCGCGAGATGATCTCCACATTGCCGCCCAGCCACACAATCTTCCGACCGAAGGCGTCACGCGACAGACCGCGCTTGACCATCAGATCGAGAGCCCGCTCGGCCTGGCCGATGGAGCGCATGCAGTGATGGATCCGTCCCGGCCCCAGACGAAGCTGAGAGATCTCGAAGCCGCGGCCTTCGCCCAGAAGAATGTTCTCCTTGGGGACGCGGACATTCTCGAAGCGGATATGCATATGGCCGTGAGGAGCGTCGTCCTCGCCGAACACATGCATCGGCCCCAGAATGGTCACACCAGGCTGGTCGATCGGAACGAGGATCTGGGACTGCTGCTTGTTCGGCGGAGCGTTCGGGCTTGTCTTGACCATGGTGATCATGATCTTGCAGCGCGGATCGCCCGCTCCGGAGATGTAGTACTTCTCTCCGTTGATGACCCACTCATCGCCCTCGAGCACAGCGCGCATGCCGATATTCTTGGCGTCGGATGAAGCCATATTGGGCTCGGTCATGGCGAATGCCGAGCGGATCTTGCCTTCAAGAAGAGGCTTCAGCCACTTTTCCTTCTGGGCGGGCGTTCCGACACGCTCGAGAACTTCCATATTTCCGGTGTCAGGGGCCGCGCAGTTCATCACCTCTGAAGCCAGCGGCGCTTTGCCGAGTTCAACAGCGATATAGGCGTAATCGAGGTTCTTGAGGCCTTCGCCGGTTTCGGCGTCCGGGAGGAAGAAGTTCCAGAGGCCTTCCTTCTTCGCCTTGTCCTTGGCCCCTTCCAGAAGCTCGAGCTGTCCGGGAGCGTAGCTCCAGCGATCCGCGCGCCCCTCGCCGAGCCTGTGAAACTCCTCGGACATGGGCTGGACAGTTTCCTTCACGAACCGCTTCACATGTTCGAGCAGAGGCAGCGCCTGCTCCGACATGCGCAGATCGTTCAGATCGTCGAGCGGGTTGAAACCGAACGCCGCTCCGTTCTGGGATGAGCTCTTCGAACCGGTCTTGGTCGCCATGGGGTCGTCTCCGTTTGCTGGTCTGTCGTTCTGATAGGTCGTTCGTCTGTCTCGAATTCATGTCCCGACCGTCGCCCCGCCCGGGGGCGAACGGCCTATGCGCCTCAGATCACCATACCTCCGTCCACACGAAGGGTCTGACCTGTGATGTAGGATGCCTTGTCGGAGGCGAGGAAGGCGACGGCGTCGGCGACATTCTGCGCGCTGCCCCATCGTCCCTCAAGAGGAAGAAGACGGCGCATCCGTTCGAATGTCGCCTCTCTGTCCACACCGGAGTCAAAAGCCGTCTTCCACATGCCGTCGTCTATCACCCCGGGCGCAATGGCGTTCACCCGCACCCCGGAACGGCCGAGATCGAGCGAGGCGTTGCGGGTGAAGGCGTTCACCGCTCCCTTCGAGGTCGAGTAGGCGATCTGCCCCACCCCGCCGGAGAAGGACGACACGGAGGAAATGTTGACGATGCATCCGCGCCGCCGGACCAGCGAAGCCGTCAGAGCATGCGTCAGCAGGATCAGATTGCGGACGTTGACCATCATCACGGCGTCGAGCGACTCTTCGGTCATCTTGGCGAGCGTCTGACTGGCGCCGACGCCCGCGTTGTTGACGAGAATATCCACCTCGCCCACCTCAGCCAGGATCCGGTCAGCGGCCCCCTTCCACCCGTCCGGGCGCGACAGGTCGGCCTCAATGGCGACAGGAGAATTGGGCAGGGATGCCGCGAGATCGGCAAGTGCGCCCGCGCTGCGGGCGACCAGCGCGACACGGGCGCCGCCCTCGGCCAGCGTTCGGGCGATCGCCTCTCCCAGCCCGCGGCTGGCGCCGGTGACAACGGCCGTTTTCCCGGAAAAATCATAGGTCATGGACGTCTCCCACCCTCGAAGGCCCGATCATTGTGAACCGCCTGACGGCTCCCCCCCATGCGGCAAAGCATCACTTCGCCGCCTGAATGGCCCCGACAGACGCTTCCAGACGCGTGATCGCCTCCTGCCGTAACTGACGTTTCAGGATTTTTCCGGATGCGATCCGCGGCAGCGGCTCCGCTTCAAAATGGACGTAACGCGGGATCTGGAACCTCGCAAGGCGTGATTCGAGGAAGGTCCGCACCTCCGCCTCGCTCATCGGACGGCGGGTGTAGAGCGTCGCTCCAAGCTCCTCTCCCAGACGTTCATCAGGCACGCCGTAGGCGCTGGCCTCAAGGATATCCGGATGCTCAAGAAGGGCCGCCTCGACCGCCCCGCAGCCGATATTCTCCCCTCCCCGGATGACCAGATCCTTGATGCGGTCGACGATGTAGACATACCCCTCCGCATCGACATAGGCGACGTCTCCTGTCCGCAGCCAGCCGTCGACGAAGGTCTCGGCGTTGGCTTCAGGACGAAGCCAGTACCCCTTCATGATGGAAGTCCCGCGGATCTGGAGTTCGCCGCGCTCCATCGGCCCAAGAACCCGCCCGTCCTCCCCGACAATCCGGATATCGAGCACCGCCGACACGCGCCCTGAGCTCTCAGGATGATCGACATAGTCCTGCCCGCCGATCCCCACCCCGATCGCGTTGGTCTCCGTCATGCCCCAGCCCGTCTGAGGTCGGGCGTTGGTAAACGCGCCGTCAATGGCGCGGACCTGATCGGGCGCTCGCGGCGCCCCGCCCCCGCCGACCGAAAGCAGCGTGCTGAGGTCGCGTGACGTGCGCCGCGCCACCTCCACCAGATCTCCCGTCATGGCTGCCGGGGCCGTGAACGTCGTCACGCGTTCCTCTTCGATCAGACGGGCGGCCGTATCGGGATCCCATTTATACATCGAGATGACACGGCGACCTGGCCGGTAGCTGGCGAGAAGGACCGCATGAAGTCCTGAGACGTGAAAAAGCGGGATTCCCAGCAGGGTGGCCGCCTGAGGGGCGCCCTCGGTCGGCGGGGCGACAACCCCGATCAGGACGCCTGCCTGATAATCGAGCTCCCAGGACAGAAGCGCGCTGATGATATTGCGGTGCGACGAGACGGCCCCCTTGGGATGACCCGTGGAGCCTGACGTATAGAGCATGATGGCGTCGTCGTCGGGCGCCACATCCTCGCAGGGAAACTCCAGCGCCTCGGGACGCGCCATCACCTCCTCATAGCGCCTGGCGCCGGGAACTGAGAGGGTCGAAGCCCTGACGGCGATCACTTTCAGTCCGGGGGCGATCTCCTCGCAGGCCGCCAGCCTGTCGAGACGCTCCTGATCGGCGAACAGCACGCTCGCCCCGCTGTTGCGGAGCCCGTAATCCATCTCCGCCGGCTGCCACAGCGCATTCATGGCGACAGCAATCGCCCCGATCGAGGTTGCAGCCATGAACGCGATGACCCATTCGGGATAGTTGCGCATGGAGATGGCGACCCGGTCCCCGGCCCGGACCCCAAAGTCCTCCCGAAGGGCCGTGGCGAGCCGACAGGCCGCCCGCCAGGTCTCTTCATAGGATAACCGCTCGGCCTCATAGACCAGAAAAGTCTGGTCCGACCGCGCGGCCGCATAAAGAGCCCTGAGCGTCGGCGGGGCATTGGCGAACACCCGGACCCTCTCCCCCCGGGCGATCGTCTCGATAAGTTCATGAGGCTCGCCGGGCGCCGTGAGACGGGCGAGAGCTTCCGTTCGGGTTATCACGCTGGAGACCTTCCTCGATCACGCTTGGGGTGGAAAGAGATGACAGGCGACCGCCGCCGAGTCACCCTCAAAAACGAGGCTCGGGGACCGGCTTGAACACGGCCCGAAAGCGGCCGGACAGCGCGGATGGAAGCGACATCCTGGGGGCGGATTGCGCGGCGAGGGAGGCTCGCCCGCCAGAGCGACAGAGGACCGGGCGGCCTCGAGGGCCGGATCAGCCGAGGGAGCCGACGCGAGGAGCGCCTGAGTATAGGGGTGACGGGGTGCGGAAAAGAGCTCATCGCGCCGGCCGGTCTCCACGATGCGTCCCAGATACATCACCGCGATACGGTCCGAGATGTGACGAACGACCGACAGATCATGAGAGATGAACAGGTAGGCGAGCCCCAGCCGCTCCTGGAGCTCCATGAGAAGATTGAGGATCTGCGCCTGGATCGAGACGTCCAGGGCGGAGACCGCCTCGTCGCAGACCACCAGATCCGGCTCAAGGGCGAGCGCCCGCGCGATGCTGATCCGCTGCCTCTGCCCGCCGGAAAACTCGTGAGGATATCTCTCGGCCATGTCCGGCAGGAGGCCCACCAGCTTCATCAGATCCGCCGTACGGCGATGACGCGCATCGGCATCTCCGACCCTGTGCACCTCAAGGGGTTCGGCGATGATGGCGCCGACCTTCATCCGCGGGTTGAGGGAGGCGTAAGGATCCTGAAAGATCGTCTGGATCCGGCGCCGGACCGGCCTCATCGCATCCGGCCCCCAGGTCGTGATGTCCTGACCGTCGAACCAGATCCGGCCTGAGGTCACAGCCTGCATCCTGAGAACCGCCATGGCGGTCGTGGATTTTCCGCAGCCGCTTTCCCCGACGATCGAAAATGTCTCCCCACGACGGATGCTGAAACTGACCCCGTCGACCGCCTGAACGGAGCCGATGCGCCGCGGCAGAAGTCCGCCCCCCATGACCGGGAAATGAACCGAAAGATCTTCGACCCGGAGGAGGTCGCCATCACCCTGCCCGGGTCTCTGGAGGTTCACGGCGCTCTCCATGCGATCAGCCATGACCGTAACACGCCAGACGGCGCCCTCCCGCGTCGGTCTCAACCGGAGGCGGCGCGCTTAAACACAGCTCGCGGGCGTGGGGGCATCGGGGCGCGAAGGCGCAACCGGACGGAAGGGCGGCCAGATCCGGCGGCTGACCGGGGATGGTCGCCAGACGCGCCTTGGGACCGGAAGCGAGCCTCGGCGTGGAGCCCATGAGCCCGATGGTGTAGGGATGGCGTGGGGCGGCGAAGAGATCGCGGGCCGGCGCCGATTCGATGATGCGGCCCGCGTACATGACGGCCACGCGGTCGGCGTAACGGGCCACCACGCCAAGATCATGCGTGATGAGGATCATCGCCGAATTCAGATCCCGGGTCAGGGACTTCAGGAGCTCGAGAATCTGCGCCTGGACCGTGACATCGAGCGCTGTCGTCGGCTCATCGGCGATGATCAGCTTCGGCTGGCAGGCCAGCGCCATGGCGATCATCACGCGCTGACGCATGCCTCCGGAAAAATGATGGGGATAGTCGGCAAGGCGCGCCCGGGCGTCGGGAATGGCCACACGCTCCAGGAGATCGCCGGCCGCCGCCATCGCCTCGGCGCGCCCAAGCCCCTTGTGAAGGCGCAGCGGTTCGGCGACCTGTTCGCCGATGGTCAGGACCGGATTGAGCGACGACATCGGTTCCTGGAAGATCATGGCGATCTGATTGCCGCGGATCTCTCTCAGCCGTCCGGCGCCGGGGCGCGTGATGTCCTCGCCATCGAAACGAATGCTTCCTCCGGCGATACGGCCCGCCTCCCCCAGAAGACCGAGAAGGGAGAGGGCGGTCACGCTCTTGCCGGACCCGCTCTCACCAACGATGGCGAGGGTCTCGCCGGCGGCGAGATCAAAGGAGACCGAGTTGACAGCCGTCAGCGCTCCCCGCTCTGTGCGGAAAACAACACTCAGGTCCTGAACATCGAGCAGGGACGTCACCGGAACCCCATTGTCTTCTTGAGTTCGTGATCGATCCACACACGCGAATAGATGGGCCCGGGACGGACGGCGCCGGCCCGGAGCTCGCCCCCGTAATTTCTTACCCACGGCCACCAGGCGGTATACACATAAGGGGTCGGCAACCAGACGTAGGGAGCCGCATCCATCCCCTCGATCGTCAGCTCGCGGACAAGGCGGATCCGCTCCTCCTCATCCCGCGTGGCGAACGCGCGAGATAGCTTGGCGTCGAAAGCCAGGTCGGAGAACATCGCCGGATTCCAGATCTGACCGGTCTCGAAATTCTTCCGCAGCGTCGAGGTCGGACTGACATGTCCCTGCTCGAACAGATAACCTTCCGAATGGGTTTGCGTCGTCATGGCCGACAGGAAGGCGGCGTACTCAAGCGGCTGGATCTTTGCGCGCACCCCGATCTTCGACCAGGCGTCAACGATCAGGGGCAGAAGATCCATATGGCTGGGATTGCAGCTGCACACCTGGACCGTGAACTCGAACCCGTCAGGGAGCCCGGCCTCTTTCAGAAGCGCCTTCGCTTTTTCGGGATCATGGGCGAACAGCTCCTGAACGCTCTCCGGCATCTCTCCGAGAGGCTGGAAATATCGCCCGAACTCCGGGTGCTGTGGGAAGGCCATCAGCTCAGCCTGCCCTTCCGAGGCGAGATCAACGATCTCCTGCTTGTTTATGGCCATGTTGAGAGCGCGGCGAACCCGAACATCATTCAACGGAGGCCGATCTGTTCTCAGGGCGATCGAGGTGCCCTGGGTCGCCAGCCAGCGGTTCCACTGGAGTTCCGGCGTCGTCTCCATCAGGTGCTTGGCCATCGACCAGCGCATGATCTCAAGCACATCGAGTTTTCCGGTTCTGAGGGCGGTGATCCAGGTCGCCTCATCCTTGATGATCCGGTAGGTGACACGATCGAGATAGGGGAGAGCCTGCTCTCCGCTCGGCGTGACATCACGATCCCAGTACCCCGGATTGCGGCCGAAGCTCTGGACGCTGCCCTGAACGTAGCGATCGAGGAAGAAGGGGCCTGTCCCCGTTACATTCTTCCAGTCGCGAAGGTCCTTTCCCTTCGACTCGCGGGGAATGATGCTCGAATAATACCCGTAGCCGAAGCGGTAGGCCCATTCGGTGTTGTAGGTTTTGAAATGAAAGACGACCGTGTGTGAATCCCGCGCTTCGACCCGATCGATATGCTGGAAATAGGTGCTGATGCGCTTCGGACTGGAGCTCACATACTCATATGTGTAGACGACATCCTCCGCATCGAGTTCGCGGGCCTTCATGAAGCCGGGACGTTCAGGAAACATCACGCCCCGGCGCAATCGCACGGCCAGCGTCAGCGGCTCTTCCCACTCCCAGCTCTCGGCAAGTTCCCCGCGCATCACCTCCGGGGGGATATAGGCGTCAAGGGTATAATGCTGGTCTCCTCCCCGACTGACCGCCTGGGAAAGATCAGCCGAAAAGAGCTGCTCCCGGGTCATCCCGGTGTCGTGATTGCTCTTCCACGTCCAGTCGGCAGGATCCCAAGACAGGGCCGACAGAGTGACATAAACCGTTCCGACATTAAGCTCGCCCCCCCTCTGCGGCGGGTCAGCCGGAGACAGCTCAGGCAGCGTCTCCCACCGGGGCGGACCGCAGGATGTGGCGAGAAGAGCCAGAAGGGCGACGAAAATCCGTCTCATCGCGTCCCCCTCATGCGCGGATCCAGGAGGTCGCGAAGCGCGTCCCCGAAGACGTTGATCGAAAAGACCACAAGGGTCAGACACACTCCCGGTATGATGGCGAGCCACGGCGCGACATACATGTAGGACCGGCCCGCTCCGCTCAGCATGCCGCCCCATGTCGGCGCAGGCGGCGGCACGCCCAGCCCCAGAAAGGAAAGCCCCGCCTCCGCAAGAATGACCCCGCCGATACGTGAGGTGAAGAGAAGAATGACCACGGGCGCGATGTTAGGGAGGATATGGCGCCAGAGAATGTGGAGAGAAGTCGCCCCGATGGTCTGGGCGGCGCGTGTGTAGGTGTTCTCGCGGATGGACATCACCGCCCCGCGAACAATTCGCGATCCGCCGATCCCATAAAGCAGTCCGAGCACCACGATGATCTGGGGCACTCCAGGTCCGAGAACCGAGATCACCACCACAAGCAGAATGAGATCTGGAAAGATCATCCAGGCATCCACAAAGCGCTGGGTGACCATGTCGACACGGCCCCCGAAATAGCCCGCGGTCATCCCGATCGCCAGAGACACCAGTGTGGCAAGGCCAGAGGTGAGCACGGCCACGGTCATCGAGAGCTGACCGCCGATCAGAATACGCGAGAGCATGTCGCGTCCCAGATGATCCGTCCCGAAGAGATAATCGCCCGAAGGCGCCTGCAGGCGCCGATAGAGGCTCGTCTCATTGACCCCGTAGGGCGCCAGAACGCCGGCGAATACGGCGGCGACGACAAAGATCAGAAACACCCCGGCGCCGGCGGCGCCAAGCGGCTTGTCGCGCACCAGACGCACGACGAAATCCCGCACCGGACGCGCCGGCCGGGGTCTCATCGCGCCGTCGGGCGGATCGACCGAAGGAGAGACCGAAGCAGACGTCATGACCGGCGCACCCTCGGATCCAGATAGCCGTAAGCAAGATCAACGATCAGATTGATCACCAGCACGGAGAGACCGACCACGAGAAAGACCCCCGAGACAATCGGATAATCGCGCTGGAAGACAGCCTCCAGCAGAAGCGATCCCATGCCCGGAAGCGCGAAGATCTGTTCGAGAATAACCGCCCCGCCGAACATGAGGGGCGCCTGAAGACCAATGACGGTCACAACCGGGATGAGGCTGTTGCGAAGGGCGTGGCCAAAGATCACCGCGCCCTCCTTCAGCCCCTTGGCGCGGGCCGTGCGAATGTAGTCCTGCCGCATCACCTCCAGCATCATGGTGCGGGTCATCCTCATCGTCACGGCGGACAGGGCGAGACCCAGAAGAATAGCAGGCGGAAGAATATGGCCGAGATTGCCCAGGGGGTCGGCGAAAAAGGGCGAGAACTCGAGCTCGGGCGACCAGCGCCACCAGACAGAGGGAAAGACCATCACCAGCGTTCCGAGCCAGAAACCCGGAATGGAGAGCATGAGCAGAGAAAATGATCGCAGAACGTAATCCGCAGCCGTGTCCTGGCGAACCGCCGAGAAGACGCCGATGGCGATGCCGACGGTCACTGAGACGACAAGCGCCAGAAAACCCAGTTCCAGAGTGACCGGAAGACGTTGCAGCAAAAGCGAGGAAACCGGGGCGTTCTGCCAGAGAGACGAGCCCAGATCCCCCGTGAGCGCCTTGCCCGCCCAGACGAAGTATTGCTCCCAGATCGGGCGATCGAGTCCGAGAGCCGCCCTCAGGCTCTCCCGATCCGCGCTGCTCGCAACGTCATTCTGAGCCAGCATAAGGTCGATCACGTCCCCGGGGATGAGGCGGATCGAGAAGAAGACCAAAAGACTGGCGAAGAACAGGGTGGGAGGAAGAACGGCGATCCGGCGGAGGACGTAATCCCTCATCGAACGCCCCCGCTGCGCACGGCTCTGCGATCGAAAAGGCGAGACCAGGGCTGAACCCGGCTCTTCTCACGGCGCCATCGCCTGCAGATGTGCGCGAAGGGCGAACCCTCCGCCCAGCTGGCGTTCATCATCTCCTCCCCAACTCGGACGACCCGCCCCCAGGCGGCGTCCGGCTTTATCCCGTCTATGATCCCTCCGGCGCGTCAGCGCTTTCAGGAACCGCGGCTAAGCCGTTACTCTAACAGGTTCGAAAGGCGGGTCCAGACGCCATCCTGACAACCCCGAACAGATCTTGTCGCTCACCTCCCCGAGGCTGCGGCGCGCTCACGAGCCTCCGCCTCCGCGAGCGCCTGGAGTTTCTCGGACAGAACGGGGCCGGCGGTAATGTCGTCCCCAAAAATCATCCAGTCAGGCGCCTCTGCACGCGCACGGGGCCACGCCCGCAGTCCTGAACCGTTGGGATCCCCCGTCCGAATGAAGTTGACCCAATAGTCCCGCATCACGCCGCCCGGCCCGTCAGGGGTCGCAGACCGTCCGCCGCGCTCCAGAAGAGGCGTCTCTCCGGCGTGAGGGGTTCCGGGCGTCGCTCCGCGCCTCTCCGGAGCGACATAATCGACATAGTAGAGATAAACCGGTTGTCGCTCGCCTGCCGCACGGGCGGCAAGAAAGCTCGAAAGCACATAACGCATGTCGCCGAAAACACGCCGGACGCCCTGTTCCTCGCTCTGAGAAAAATCAGACGCGTAGAGACGAGTAATTGTCTCGCGCTGCCCTCCGAGCCGGTCATAGACCTGTTGCGCGGTCACCCCGGACGATGGAAAGACGCTGCCCTCATAGCTGTTTCCGCCCGTCATCAGCGGTACTTTCGCCTGCATGCCCGCCTCAAAGAGCGAAACGGGATGACCCGGCACAGTGCGCCCATCGATGATCGGCAGATGAAACCCGCTGACCGCCTGAACAAGGCTCTCCGCCGGCAGAGCGCGAAGCGCCGAAACGCTGTCCGGTTCTCGCCCCCCCGCCGCTCGCGAGGCGATCGCCTCGCTGATCAGGACAGCGTCCCGCGGCGCGGGCGGACGAGCCCGTCCCTCGACAGGCGTCTCCGGCAATGGCCAGGCGATATAGCCGCTGGAGGCGATCGCGCGTGCGAAAAGTCCCCGCGCGTCCGGCATCAGAAGCAACAGCTGGACAGCCTCTCCTCCAGCCGACACCCCGCTGATCGTCACCTTTTCCGGATCTCCCCCGAATTGCGCGATGTTGTTGCGAACCCATTCGAGTGCGGCCTTCATGTCGAGAAGAGCGAAATTGGCGACCTGAGGCGAACCGGACTGAGGCCCCTCCGCCGCAAGCAGGGGGTGAGCGAACACCCCCAGGGCCCCGAGACGGTAATTGAAGGTGACAAGAACAACATCCTCCGCCGTCCAGACATCAGCGGAATGCTCCCCTGCGCCGGATCCGGTGACGAAACCTCCGCCATGAATGCGCACCAGCACCGGGCGACCGCCCTCACGCATGGAGCGGGTAGTGGTTGAGACATTGAGGGTCAGACAATCCTCGCTGACCTTGAAGTCAGGGCGCGAGGAACGCTGCATGCAGGCCGGTCCGAACATGTCAGCCTGTCTGACGCCGCTCCAGGCGGCCGGCGCCTGCGGCGCCTTCCAGCGAAGATCCCCGACAGGCGGCTTCGCAAACGGCACCCCTCGGAAATGCAGGATATCGCCTTCTGCGACGCCCGAAAGCCTGCCCTGTCGGGTCTGCGCCACGGGCGCCCCGTCGGGTCCGATGATCGGAGCCGCCTGTTGCATGACGCAGGCGCCCAGCAGGACCAGCATGGCGCCCGCCATCGCCAAGCGCCTGGACCAGATGTTCATAGGTATCATCGTCATTCCCTAACTCGTTTCGCTTCGATCATTCATCGGAGCCTGGGAGCGAGTCCTCAATCGCCCACGTCCCGACCGGAAATCAGTAATGATCCATGTAAGGGCCGATCCTGCATGAATAACCCTCAGGAGGCGCCGTCAGCACGAAATCCTTGGGATCGCTTCCCTTCGGATGGGAGGCCAGGGTTCTGAGCGCCCACAGATTGAAGGCGTCGCGGTTGACCGAGGGCCAGCGATGACCGTGCGACCCCGTGCAGGCGATATGGACGACCCCGGGAATGGACGAAAAATAGTTCGATCCGGCCTGAGTGCTGGGACGGTAATCCGAGCAGAGCCCCAGAGGCGGACCGCAATCCCAGAGATCCTTCTCTCCCCCCCACATGGTCAGGACAATCATGGGATCGAGACGCTGTGGAAGCGGCGTCGGACCGATATGGCCCTGATGGATTTTGGTGGGAGCAGCCCTGACCGCTTCGCGCCCCTCGGCGAAGGTGAGACGACGGCCGTCGTCGGCGCCGATATACCACTCCCCGGACAGAGGCATGCCGCCCGCCCAGAAATCCGAGTTGAAGGTGAGCACCCGGTTGGTGACCGTGCCGCCGGCGGAAATGCCGCCCAGATAGAGACGCGAGGCGTCCAGCTTCCACCTGACCCCGACGCACCGGACCATCGCCTCGAAAAAGCGCGAATCCGGCCCCTCGTCATTCTCCCACTTGCGCCCCGCCTCTCCGGCCGCACGCCCGTCATTCCACGGCTTCCAGTTCCATCCGTCCGATCCCAGTCCGTCACACGCCTTGAATCCGATCGCCGGATCCTGATTGGCGCACTGCCGGACAGGCCCGATCACCATGAACCCGTGATCAGCCAGACGGGCGTTAGCTCCCGAGCCATCGGCGAAAAGATTAGCATTCGCAGATTCAACGGTTCCGGACATCGGAACCCAGACCGGTGCGGGCTCTGTCCCGCCTCGCGGCGGAACGACAATGAAGGCCCGCATCATGCCATCGTGAGGAAAACCGGTGTTCAGCCCCGCACGAACCTCAAATCCGGCCGGACATCTCCAGAAGTCCGACGAAGCCGCCTCCTGCGGCGCCGTCGTCGCAGCGCACCCGGCCGCCAGCAGGCCGGCAAGCCCCGCCCGCATAAGGCCCGCGACGCCCTCAAGGGCGTGAGATCGATCCGTCATCTGCGCCTCCCCGCGTCGGCGTCCTGCAGACGCCCCTCAGCCCCCCCCGATTCTTGTGTCGGAAGATCAGCCCTCAGTCTCACGATAGGGGCTCGAAGGCTGCGCTTGCAACTCACAATCGACCCTCGCCGCCCTCTGCAGTCCGCGCCCGTGGGACCCTCGCCCGATTGACAAGGCGGCAGGCCCGATCACAGTCCGCTGAGGTCCGAGCCCCGAGCCGGCGACTGAACCATCAGAAACAGGTCTGAAAGACGATGCCGACACTTCTCGTGGCTAACCGGGGTGAAATCGCCATCCGGATCATCAGGGCCGCGCGAGAGCTCGGCCTGAAAACCGTGGCGGTCTATCCACAGGACGACGCGGACAGCCTGCATGTCCAACGCGCGGACGACGCGGTCCGTCTCGAGGGACGCGGGCCTCGGGCCTATCTGGACATAACATCTCTCGTTCAGGCGGCGCAGCGATCCGGGGCCGATCTTGTCCATCCCGGCTATGGCTTTCTGAGCGAAACGGCGGCGTTCGCCCGGGCTGTCTCAGAGGCAGGCCTCGTCTTCGTTGGCCCCTCGCCAGAGACCCTCGACATGTTCGGCGATAAAGTCCGGGCGCGCGCCCTTGCCTCAGCCTGCTCGATCCCGACGCCTGCAGGCGAGGGTCCGGTCGATCTGGACGGGGCGCTGAGGTTTTTACGCTCCCTTGAGCCAGGTCGATCCATGATGCTGAAGGCTGTCTCCGGAGGCGGCGGTCGGGGCATGCGCGTTATCGACACCGAAGCGGGGCTCAGGGACGCCTTCGAACGCGCCTCATCCGAGGCGATCGCCTCCTTCGGAAACGGCGCCCTCTATGTTGAGGAGATCATACCCGCTGCGCGCCATATCGAAGTCCAGATTGCGGGCGACGGAACCAGCGTCATTCATCTTCTGGATCGCGAGTGCACCCTCCAGCGACGACGTCAGAAGCTGATCGAGACAGCGCCGGCGCCCTTCCTGCCGGCCTCCCTTCGCGGGCAGCTGCACGAGGCGGCGGTCGAGCTGGGCCGGGCGAGCGCCTATCGCGGGGTCGGCACGATGGAGTTCCTCGTGTTCGACGACAACAGGCGCTTCGTGTTCATCGAAGGCAATGCGCGCATCCAGGTCGAGCACACGGTCACGGAAGAGATCCTCGGTCTTGACCTGATCGCCGCTCAGATCGGCCTTGCGCAGGGTCGGTCCCTGAAATCTCTGGGCCTCAAACCGGCGCGCCTGTCGCAGGCGAAGGGTTTCGCCATTCAGGCCAGGATCAATCTCGAAACGATGCAGGCGGACGGATCAGCCCGGCCTGGCGGAGGCCTGATCTCGGTCTGGGAGGCGCCCTCAGGGCCGGGCGTGCGCACAGACGCCGCCGCCTACGCGGGCTATCAGACATCGCCTGCCTACGATCCCCTCATCGCAAAGGTCATTGTCCGCGACCCCGGGGAGGACCCGACCGAGACCCTGAAGCGTCTCGGACAGGCCCTGTCCGAGACCCGTCTGGAGGGCACGCCGACCAACATCGCTTTCCTCCGTTCGCTCCTTTCCGCTCCGGAAGTGCTCAGCGGCCGTATCGATACCCTTCTCATCGACCGCATCGCAGCCCGGCTGGTTCAGGAAAGCCAGGTAGCGATCGCCCCGACCGCGCCGGAGGAGACACCTCAGGAAAGAGCGGGAGCGCGGATAGGATCGGATGATCCCCTCGGCGTTCTTAAACATGGGCGTCGGCCCTCCGCCGACATCGCCCCCGGCGCAAGCCGGCCGCCTGCCGCCTCCTCGGGCGCCGGACCCGACTGGCTGACAGCGCCCATGCAGGGCACGCTCGTCAGCCTGTCCGTCGGGCCAGGCGATCCGGTCTGGGCAGGCCGCGTCGTCGCCGTCATGGAAGCGATGAAGATGGAGCATGAGGTGACCGCTGCGATCAGCGGCGTGGTCGGCCAGCTTGGCGCATCGCCAGGCGACACGATCTTCGAGGGGCATGGGCTCCTGCGTCTCATCCCGCAGGAGGTCACAGCTCCTGACCAGGCTCTGACACAGGCGGAAGATCCCGACCGCATCCGACCGGACCTTGCCGAAGCCCTGGCGCGACGAGCGGCCGGTCACGACGAAAATCGTCCCGAGGCGGTCGCCAGACGGCGCCGGACCGGACGACGGACGGCAAGGGAAAACATCGCCGATCTCTGCGATGAGGGATCCTTTGTGGAGTACGGATCGGTGGTGATCGCCGCCCAGCGACGGCGTCGCACCCTTGAGGATCTGATCGCCAACACCACCGGCGACGGCATGGTCTGCGGCCTCGGACATGTGAACGGAGCGCAGTTTCCGCCTGAGCGCTCGAGAGTGATGGCGATGAGCTATGACTACATGGTTCTCGCCGGAACGCAGGGGAAGAAGAACCACGAGAAGAAGGACCGGATGTTCGAGATCGCCGAACGCCACCGCCTGCCCGTCATCCTGTTCGCCGAAGGCGGAGGCGGACGCCCTGGCGACACCGACGTGATGGGCGTCGCCGGCCTCGACTGCCTCGCCTTCAATTATTTCGCGCGCCTCTCCGGCCTCGCTCCGCTGGTGGGCGTCACCACCGGCAGGTGCTTCGCCGGCAATGCGGTTCTTTTGGGATGCTGCGACGTCATCATCGCCACCGAAGGGTCGAACATCGGCGTAGGCGGTCCGGCGATGATTGAGGGAGGCGGTCTTGGCGTCTTCACGCCTGAGGAGGTAGGCCCTCTCGAGGTTCAGGTCGCCAACGGCGTCGTCGACATCGCCGTGAAGGATGAAGCCGAGGCGGTCGACGCGGCGCGTCGCTATCTGTCCTATTTCCAGGGCCCCCTCGCGACCTGGAGCGCGCCGGATGCCCGCAATCTCCGCAGGGTCGTGCCGGAGAACCGCCTGCGTTACTACGACATGAGACTGGTGATTGAGGGGATCGCCGACATCGACTCAATCCTTGAGCTCAGACGCGGCTGGGGCGCGGGCATCATCACCTCGCTCATTCGCATCGAAGGACGTCCGGTGGGCGTGGTGGCCAATAATCCGGGCCATCTCTCCGGCGCCATAGATACGCCGGGAGCGGATAAAGCGGCGAGGTTCATGCAGCTGTGTGACGCTTTCGACATCCCGATCCTGACCCTCATAGACTGCCCCGGCATCATGGTGGGGCCGGAAATCGAGCGCACGGCGCTCGTTCGCCACGCCTGCCGCCTGATGGTGACGGGAGCGAATCTCAGTACGCCTCTGATGTCGGTTGTGATCCGGAAGGCCTATGGCCTCGGAGCTCAGGCGATGGCTGGCGGCAGTTTCAAGACGCCTCTGTTCACCCTGACATGGCCGACGGGCGAATTCGGAGGGATGGGTCTCGAAGGCGCTGTCAAGCTGGGCTTCCGCAAGGAACTCGAAGCGATCGAAGATCTCGCAGAGCGCAAGGCCGCTTTCGACAAAATGGTGGCGCAGTCCTATGAGCGGGGCAAGGCGGTTAACATGGCCTCCCACTTTGAACTGGACGATGTGATCGACCCTGCCGAAACGCGGCGCTACATTCTCGGGGCGCTTTCAGCCCTGCCTCCTCCAGTCCACAGGACCGGAAAGAAGCGGCCGAACATCGATACCTGGTAGTCCGCCATCATGTGAGACAGGAGCAGGAGGCCTGTCTCGCCTCGTCCAGACATCGAGGATGGTCGGCCCATTGAGATGGTCGCGCCAAAGCGTGATCTGTCCCTCGTGAACTTCGAAGACGCCGACCGACGGCGGCTCGACCCAGCGAACGCTGAGCCGGTGACGATCAAGGCGTTCAACACACACCATCTGATCGATCATGGCCCTGCGATGAATTGGACAAGAGCCTGTGACGAGGGTCGACGCCCCGGCAATACGCGCGCGTTGTGTCAGATTGGAGATTGACGCAACGACTGCCGCGGAAATCGTCGGTCAGGCATCTTGAGACGAGAACGTCTCGCGGATGACACTCCTCATGGCCATCTCCGTCAGGATCAGTCTTGACGCTTCCTGAGACATCAGGATCGACACGCTGACCATGGTCTGTATGACGCCCTCGACGCCTGACCGACGGTTCTCGTCAGTGATGAACCGATGCATGTAGGTTTTCGATTTTTACTGACCAACCTCTGGGTCGACCGGAAGGCTCTAACCCAATGCCATGCGGGGACCATGGTCTCACGCAATACCCGGAAACGATCCTGGCCTCGCTGATGGGTAAGTCTCGGCTCAAGTAAATGAGGGCGCGAAAGCCGCCGGGAAGTCTCCGCAGCCTGGCGCCGAAAGCGAGCGAGAGTCGCAAGCGTCTTCACAAGCGCGGTTGCTCTAAGGAGCATGCCAGGAATGCGGCTCCGGGCCGGATGAGGACGGCAAGGCGTCCCTGACAAGCAGCTCTCTTCCTAGGGCAATCCGGCGCCCCTCCCCAGGATCGCCAGGATATCCTCCTCGCTCAATCCCAGTTCCGTCAGGATGCTGCGCGAGTGGGCGCCCACATCGGGAGCCATGCGCGGAGTGACCTTCTCAAGACCGGAGACCTGCACCGGATTGGCGACGGTTCTCAGATGAGGGCGGTCTGAGAATGCCGGCAGGAAATCGTTGGCGAGGATCTGCTCATCATGTTCATGGTCGCGTGTGCGTCCGATCAGTCCGAAGGTGACCCCGGCCTCTGTGAACCGGTCGCGCCAGTCCGGCCAGTCGCGACGCGCGAAGATATCCTCGAGCAGACCGACCATCAGCCCCGCATGGGCGAGCCGGGCGTCCGGGGTGGCGAAACGGGGATCAAGCGCCCACTCGGCGCGCTCAATCGCGGTCAGAAGAAGCGGAAACTCCCGCTCGAAATTGACCGACACCAGAACGAACTGACGCCCGTCGCGTGTCGTGTAGACTTCCTGAATGGGATTTCTCTGTCCCCTCGGCTTTCGCGGGGGCACCTCCACACCGCACAGCGCCGCCTGAATGTAGGCCGAGTTGGACCATAAGCCGTTGGCGAGAAGCGAGGTCGAGACCATGCCTCCTTCCCCGGTCATCTGACGACGGTAAAGGGCCGTCACGATGCCCGCAAACAGACTGACGGCCGTCGGGTGATCTCCCATACCGGGCGTGGTCGTGGCGTGCTCAGCCTCCGGACCTGGACGAACCATGTCCATCAGTCCCGATCGACCCCACCAGGCTGTGGTGTCGTAGGCGGTGCGATCCTTCTCCGGTCCCACCTCTCCATAGGGCGTGAGCGAGGCGTAGATCAAACGCGGATTAAGACCCGTAAGATCCCGGGCGGTGATCCCGAGGCGCTCGCGTATAGGCCCCGGAAAATTGGTGATGAACACGTCGGCCCGCCGGATCAGTCGGGCAAGCGCCTCGCGGGCCTCGGGCCGCTTGAGATCGAGAGCCAGGCTCTCCTTGTTGCGGCTGTCGAGAACCCAGTAAAAGTTCTCATTGGCCTCTCCCGGCAGAAGCGTGATGAGCTTCCTGTACGAATCGCCCTCTCCCGGAGGCTCAACCTTGATGACGCGGGCGCCGTAATCCGAGAGCATGGTGGCCGCGGCCGGGCCGGCGATATAGCTGGCGCAGTCAATGACCAGAAGATCCTTGAATATCATTGTCGTCGTCCGTCTTGCCTGCCCCTGCGTCACACAGTGGAGGGTGATCGTCACACAGGTGTCATAGGGCTCTGACACGCAACGCGATAGAGTGATGCAAGCCGACCCCAGGGAGACGACACATGATCCGCACGATGACCCCCGACCAGGCGGCCTTCACGCGCCGCGCCCTCATGCGCGCATTCGGCGCGGGCGCGGGCCTTTTTATTCTCCCGTCCGTCGCCCTCTCCCAGACGGCAAGCCCGGTCTCCTTCTCGAAAACGCCCTTCACACTGGGGATCGCATCCGGCGATCCCTCTCCGGACGGCTTCGTGATCTGGACACGCCTCGCGCCCGAGCCATTCGAGATCGGGTGCGGGATGCCGAGCGCCCCGGTAGAGGTCGCCTACGAGGTCGCTGAGGATGAGACGTTTTCGGTCATCGCCCGCTCAGGCACGACCCTCGCTTCGCCCAATCTCGCTCACTCGGTCCATGTCGAGCTGAACGGGCTTCGTCCGGGCCGGCATTACTTTTACCGCTTCACCGCAGGAGGCGTGCAGAGCCCCGCCGGCCGCGCAAAGACCGCGCCGGCCGCAGGATCGGTCCTCGCCTCCGCTCGCTTCGGCGTCGCCGGCTGCCAGAGCTATGAGAGCGGGTATTTCACGGCCTACAGGCATCTCGCCGCCGAAGATCTCGACTTCGTCTTCTGCTACGGGGACTACATCTACGAAAACGCAGGCAGACCGCCCGCGGCGAACGGGTCCGGACCGGTTCGTTCGCACTTCGGCGGAGAGATCTACAGTGTCGACGACTATCGGCGCCGATACGCCCAGTACAAGATGGATCCCGACCTTCAGGCGGCGCATGCGGCGCATTCATGGTTCGTCGTCTGGGACGATCACGAGACCGACAATAACTGGGCCTCGGCCTTTGACGAGAAGGGAACGCCCGAGGGGCTCTTCGCCTTCCGGCGTCAGGCGGCGGCCCAGGCTTATTACGAGCACATGCCGCTCAGACTGAGTTCGCTTCCCGTCGGCTCGGCGATCCAGATCTATCGCCGCGCACAGTATGGCGATCTCATGGAGCTCAACTTCCTCGATACGCGTCAGTACCGGTCAGACCAGCCCTGCAATGATCGATCAGCGGGGTGTACAGACGTTTCCTCGCCCGAGGCCCAGTTCATGGGGCGCGAGCAGGAAACCTGGCTGTTCAGAGGCCTCTCGGCCTCAAAGGCCCGCTGGAACGTGATCGCCCAGCAGATGATGGTGATGGATCTCGACCGCGATCCGGGTCCCGATCTTCGATACAATGTCGACAGCTGGGCGGGCTATCGTGCGCCGCGCGGTCGGCTGCTCTCGCATCTCCGCAACCGGCGGATCGCCAACCCGATCGTGCTCACAGGCGACGAGCACATCAACTATGCCGGAGAACTTCACCTCGACGGCCGGTCGCCTCAGGCGCGCCCGATCGGCGTTGAGTTCGTCTCCACATCGATCGCCTCCGGTGGCGACGGACAGGATCGCTCGGCCAACGCCGAGGCGGTTCTCAGCGTCAATCCGCAGCTCAAGTTCATCAACACTCAGCGCGGCTATCTGGTGTGCGATGTCTCAAAGCAGGCCTGGACCGCCTCCTTCCGGGTTCTCGACCGCGTCTCGACGCCCGGAGGCTCTGTGAGCACCCGGATCCGCCTTGCCGTCGAAGCCGGGTCATCCGTCCTCGCTCAGGCCTGAGGATTTCCTGCGCCAGTCCGTGAGGCCTCGTGTCTGCAATCAGGACCGAACCCTGCGCTGTAAGAGGCGCAGACGCGCCGGTTCTGGCCCCGTGATCCGCTTTATCAGCGAGATACGGGGCCAGCCTGATCAAGATTCAAAGTCAGACCGCTTCCGGCAGGCCGAGCCAGCGACGCACCGCGGGAAGACGGACCAGAACGAGGCGCTCGATGAGAGCGATGACGATGAGACATGCGCCCAGAACGGGAAGCAGGATCCCGCAAAGAATGATCAGTCCGCTCAGTCCGGCGCCAATCCGGGCGTCTGGAACAGGTGGAGGCGCTCCCAGCACGCCCGACGGGGCCCGCCGTCGCCACATCACGAAGGCGCTGACGCATAACACGCACAGCCCCAGAGCCGTCAGAACGCCCAGCGCCTGGTTCAGGGGCCCGAAGAGCTGGCCTTCATGGGCCGCGGTTCCGAACCCGACGATCTGGTCAATGACATGCCGATCCGCGAAGTCCTGACGACTGACGATCTGCCCCGTGTCTGGCGACAGGGCGACGTCCGCACGCAGGGGGCGGTTCTGCGCATTCGACTTGGCCCACCAGTAGGGATCCGAGCGCATCGGCGGCGACAGCAGAACGGGCGGCGCGAGCTCGAGAGATCGGGCGACGAGAACAATGTCCTCCATAGACGCGCTCCCAGCTGAGGCGACCTTCGCGTCAGCCTCCTGACGACGATGAGCGGCATGTTCATCAGCCGCCGACGTCGACCAGTCCTGCACGACAGCCGCCGTGCCCGTCGCTACGCGTAACTGCTTGAATGCCCCGCCCCACACCGTGGCCCAGGGCAGACCCGTCACGAGCAGAAACAGGGCGAACCCGGAGATCCAGACGCCGGTGACCGCATGCAGATCGCGCCAGAACCGGGCGGCCCCCTGCCCCAGACGGGGATAAAGGACGCCTGCCGCCCCCTTCGCTCCTCTCGGCCACCACAGATAGAGACCGCTGAGCACCATCACGATCGCCCAGCTCGCCGCGAGTTCGACGAGAATCGAGCCGCCATCGCCCATCAGAAGCTCGCCGTGAAGTCGGAACAAAAGACGCTCGAAGCGTCCGTCTTCGGGAACGGTTTTGAGGATTTCAAGGGTATCGGGATGAACATAGACGCGCACCCTCGCCCCGTTTTCCGACACCAGAAAGCGCGCCGCCTGATCCGGACCTTCCGGCAGAATGATGGCGGCGAGTTTTGATCCCGGAACCGCATCGAGGGCGGCGGCCGCCAGCTGGTCAGCGCTTGCCGCCTGACCTGTCCTCTGGAGAGACAGATAATCGCGATCGATCCACGCCTCGATTTGCGGGCGGAAAAGATAGACCGACCCGCTGCAGGCCAGAATGATAATGAAGGGAAGACAGAACAGCCCTGCATAGAAATGCCAGCGCCAGATCATCCGGTAGAGACGGCCGCGAGCGGCCGTCTCCTGAGATGGGCTGGATGAAGAAGCCATGCCGTTCATCGCCGCCACCTCGCTTCCAGAATGAATGTCCGCTGAGGCAGGGGATGGGCGACATAGGCTTTGTCGTTGTTGAGATTATCAATGCCGAAGCTGAACCGGACCGCCTCGGTCGCATCCCAGTTCACCCGTGCGTCAACGATCAGATACTCGCTCTGATAACCATAGGCGTCTCCCCTCACGAGGCCGAACAGATCCGAGTTTGGCCGTGAGGCGTAGCGCCAGCCGAGAGAGGCTTTCAGCGACGGGGACAGGTCGTAGCGGGCTGAGCCGCTGACGCGCCATTCCGGGATCCGCGGAAACATCTGGTCTTCCGCCGCTGGCGCCGAAGGATTGCGGACGGTTCGGGCGTCCATCCAGGTCGCACTGATATCGACGTCGAGGCCCTCGATCGCCACATCCTCGAGCTCTGCGATCAGCTCGACCCCGTACTGCCTGACAAGATCGATGTTCTTGTAGCTCGACACCACATTTCCGAAGGCGTTCAGACCCTGGAAGGAAAACACCGCATCCTCGATCTCCTGAGCGAACACCGACGCGGTAAGCCGCCCCCTGGAGAGGTCCTGGCGCAGAATGAAGTTGAGATCGGCAGACACCTCAGGCCGAAGGTTCGGATCAAAGCTGTTGGGATCAATCTGCTGGGTGATCTCGTCAATGCGTCCCTGGAAAAGTTCTCCAACCGTCGGGAAACGCACTGCCGAGCCCAGGGAGAGCTGGGCGCTGAGGGTTTCGGAGAGATCTCCGAGTATGGAGATCTTCGGGCTGAGCGAGGATTTCGTTCTCTCGGGATAAAAGGCGTCGATGCGGGCCGTCGTCGTCGGTTTGCGCGAGATCGACCCGTCAAAGGCTTTCCAGCTGTCATAGCGGACGCCAAGCGTCATCGAGACACGGGTCGAGAGATCAATGGCGTCCTCGGCGTAAACGCCCCAGGTCCGGGTCTTCCCGCCCGTTGCGGATGAAAACGTGGGGGCTCCCGCATCTCGCCAGGAGGTGACGGAGAAGGTGTCCTGAGCGGTCTCGTAAAGACTGGCGTTCAGTCCAAATGCAAGCGTATGAACGCCAAAAGCGCCTTCAACTCCGGCATCAAGCGCCCACCAGCCAGGCTCATCCTGCACCTGCTGCGTGCCTGCCCCGTTGGTGAGACCGGTCGTCCAGCCGGTGGACTGGCGCGTCTCCCAGTCTGCGATCCAGTATCGGGAGAGATTGGCGCGGACATCCCACCCGGCAAGCTCTCCCACCAGCCGCAGGGCGGCGAGATACTCGGTACGATCGAAACGGGAGAAGGACAGTCCGCTTGCGTTCCACACCCGGCCGTCAGACCGCACGCGGCCCTGACCGACCGCGGCGCCGCTCGGGGTTGTCAGAAAGGAACGGGCGTCGGTCAGAGCCTGCTCGGTATCCCAGGCAAAGAAGAGACCCTCGGCCATCCAGGCGTCAGTGAGGTCAAGACTTGCGCGCAGACGGACCTGCGTCTGGATCACATCGGGAGGAGAGGCGGCGCCGAATACGGGTCCGCTCTGTGTCGGATCGGTAAAGGCGCCGACAATATCCGTCGCTGGCGTCGTCCCGGTCGCCGGCGACAGAAGAGTATAGGTCATGGACTGACCGGTGTTCTCGAACCGGCGAAACCCGGCCCGGATCCGCAGGGGACTGTCCTTGGGAGCCCAGTTCGCCCCTCCCTCCACACTGTAACCGGTGAAGGTTTCGTCGAACCCGTACTCTTCGAACGGCATGATCAGACTTTGCGCCGCAAGGAAGGCGCCCGAGCTCTGAGGCGCCTCCGTGGTCACGGAGACGACGCCGCCCATCGAGTTTCCGCCATAGCGGGCGGAATAGGGACCATAGACAATGTCGAACTGCTGGACCTCGTTGGGCCCGACGACATTCCACTTCGGGGGAAAGTCCCAACGATTGCCAAGGAAATTAGAGACCAGGAATCCATCGACCATCACGATGGTGCGGGCGCTCTGAATGGTGTTGGCCCCTCTGAGAGCGACAACGGCGTTATCATCCCCGGCGAAGCGCTTCCGAACGAAGAAGTTCGGAGCATACTTCATAAGATCTTCGACATTGACGGCGTTGACCGCTTCAAACTGCGCCTCACCCAGAGACACGGACAGACCGCGTGGGACGACGGTCATGGGAGCATCCCCCTGACCCACGACGATCACACGTTCGGAGGCAGGCGCATCGGCATTGGAAGCATCCAGCTGCTCGTCGGGAGAGGCCGATGCCGCAATGGCGGCGTTGGGAACAGGCGCCGCGAAAGCGGGAAACGCCGCAAGGCTCGCGACGGCGAGCGCGGGCGCCGACACAGCGGCGCGCAAGGAAAGCATCAACATGGAGGATTTGTCCTGAAAAGACGGAACCGCAAGCGCCCACGTCCAACAGAACGCAAGCGCGCTGACAGGGTCGATCAGATCAGGACGGGAGGACCGGTCGCCGGAGGCGGGGGAGCGGCCAGACCCCGGCCGGGCGCAGGCGCATCGGGGAACCGCTTACGAGAGGTCTCGACAGCGAGCGCAACGCCCAGGTCTGCGGAAATCTCGGGCAGCGCCAGAACCGCGAGACCGGAGACAGCGCAGGGATGCGATTCGATCGACGCATGTCCCTCCTGTCCATCGGCGGTCGAGGCGCCTGACGTCGGGTCAGGCGCAATTTCGGAGGCGAGCTCGGACATCACGCCCGAACACATGGTCATCGCGATGAGCGCCCTCGGATCCTCCGAAGCGACCACCATGAACCCAGGGGGAAGCATCGCGCGGAACAACAACGCCATGAGCGCCAGGCCCGCGAGGCCCGGGGCGCGTCGAACTCTGAGGAGACGGCCGACCATTCGGCGAGGGCGGATCATTTTGTCACTCCACAGACGTGACGCTAGGGCAAAGACAATGGAAGCGTCCAGATGGGGGGCCCGGGGCGTTTCGTCTCAGACCGCTCCCACCGGGCGTCTGATCGTCCGGATTGAGCCGGATCAGTGAAATCCCCTTCACGCGCGATTAGTTGATTGGCGTCTAACCTCGGGAAGGACTAGCGATGACGGCAGTGACCCGAATCTCGCTTGTCGACGTACTGGGCAGGTGAAATCAGGGTTCGTGGGCGGGCGGGGTCTGCAGTCGAGTGCACGCTTTAGCCTGGCCCGGGATAGGACAAAACGGATGGTGAACATGACCTCTCTTGGCGGCGATCGCTCGTTCGGACGGCTTCTGGCGAGCCTGGCTCTGGCCGTCGGCGGTCTGGGTGCGGGCGCGGTGTGGGCGCCCTTGGCGAGTGCGAAACCGCCTGCGCCGGCAGCCTTCTGTCAGACCTACCCGGACTCAAAGTCCTGCGCGACGGGATTTACCGAATGTGCGACCTGCCACACGACCGCTCCGGCCCGGAACGCTTTCGGGACCCAGCTGAGTGAGCGCCTCGCCCCGGGAACAGCCCGGCCTCTGAGCGATCAGGCTTTTGTGAGCGCCCTGCCGAGCGCCCTGAAGATGATTGAAGGTCTCGATGCCGACGAGGATGGCTTCTCGAACCTCTCGGAAATCCGCGCGGGCACCCGTCTGGCGAGCGCCGACAGCTTCCCTAAGGTTCTGGCGTGCGCGCCTGGTCAGGCCTCGAAGGCCGGAGACGGGCGCTGGAATGTGTGCGGCTATGACCCCAACTACGCCTTCCGGAAAATCAGTCTCGATTTCTGCGGGCGCTCGCCGAACCGGGCGGAAGCTGAAGCCTTCCGTAAAATCAAAGGCGAGGCGGCCCAGAAGGCGGCTCTTGGAGACGCGCTCGATCGCTGCCTGGTCTCGAAATACTGGCTGGGAACCAACGGCGTGGTCTGGAACCTCGCGAACGCCAAAATCCGTCCGGCGTCGGTGATCAAATCGGGAGAGGGAGCAGGACCGGTCCCGCTCGCCGACTACGATGACGATTACAACCTCTTCACCTGGGCGAACAGCGGCGATCGGGATGTCCGCGACGTCCTCAAGGCTCAGTACTTTGTTCGCCGTGTGACTGACGACCCTGTCGCCCTCGAGATGATCCCGGAAGTTGAGGTCAGCAAGCGGGGACGAGCCACCAGGCAGCCCGTGCCCGCCGAGAAGCGAGCCGGTCTGATCACGACGCGCTGGTTTGCAGCCTCGAACACAATGTTCACCGCCATCCCGCGCACCACTGCTGCGCAGGCTTACCGCGCCTATCTCGGCTGGGACATCGCCAAGATGCAGGGTCTGCTGCCTGTATCCGACGAACCGCATGACTATGACAGCAAGGGCGTCAAGGCGGCCGAATGCGCCGTGTGTCATACGACGCTCGACCCCCTCACCTACCCCTTCACCCGCTATAACGGCATCGGCGGAGGCTACACCTATGACGACGATCGTCTGAAGGCCTATATCCGCGGCGATGGACCCGCTGTGGTCAACGCGCCGAAAAGCGGGATCATTCTCGGAAAGCCGGTGAAAGACCTCGTCGAATGGGCGGATGTCGCCGCCAACAGCGACCCGTTCGCGATGAACGTCGTGCGCGACTACTGGAAGGTCCTCGTGGGTCGGGAGCCGGAAATCCAGGACGAGGAGGAGTTCTCCCGCCTCTGGCGCGGCCTGAAAGATCCGGCGCGTTACAATTACCGCGTGGAGCCGATGCTCCACGATCTCGTGCTCACCACAGCCTATGGCCGCCCCTGAGGACGATGACATGACACGAACCTCGTCTCTGCCAGTACTAGCGTCAGTCGCAGCCATGCTTCTGGCAGGCTGTTCGGCTCTTCCCACCGCAGGACTGGCGTCAGAGCCCGCCCAGGTCGCCTCGATCGACCCGAAGGTGAAGTTCAAGGATGGCGACCGATATCTTGGCGACCTCGCCCGGGCGCTCAACATGCCCCGCGAGACGGTCTGCCGGGAGCTGGGTCGCTATGACTGCTTCTCCGACGCCTTCCGGATTGTCCTTGGCGGCGTTGAGGCCCCCAACCTGACGGTCAATACGCCCCTTGAGGAAGCCGCTCTCACAGCCCCGATCGCCCTCGACCGGGCAGCCCTCCATGTGTGCACCTCCCGTGTACGCATGGACCGGGAAGACCCGGCCACCGCCGTGCTCTTCCGCGCCTCGGCGTCGGGCCGGCCCGACAAGGCCTGGATGGAGACGACTTCGAACGAGCTCTATGGCGTTCTTCTCAACCGGGATCCGACAAAGGCTGAGCGTGCGCGCCTCGTCGGGTTCTACAAGGACGTGGCGACGGAACAGGGCAAGCCCAATCCGGACGCCGCAAGCGACTGGGTGACGCTGAGCTGCTTCGCCCTTGCCTCGTCGCTTGAAAGCATTTTTTACTGATCCGAATTCGCCAAGGAAGGCCTTCGCCATGAACAATAACTGGTCACGCCGGACGATCCTCAAGACCACCGCAGCCGGACTGGGCGCGGGTGCCCTGACCCCGGGCCTCGCCCATGCTCAGACGAACGGATCGAAGGACCGGCCGCCGCCGCGCTTCCTGATCGTTCTGTCCTCCTTCGGCGGAGCGAACGTCATCGACAGCTTCCTGTCGGTTCGCGAATCCGAGAGCGCCAACGCTTCGGTGCTGAACGCCTATCCTGACAGCCTCGTGCAGACGATCGGCGAGTTCCGGGCGATAGATCTGAAGTCGAAGACGATCGGCGCCATCCCCGCCTCCTTCACGGCCAATCAATCCGGCTTCGTGCGCAAGCACGGACAGGACATGATGATGATCACCCACACGGGAACCAGCGTGAACCACTTCGTAGCTCAGCAGCGCTCGATCAACGGCAACGCGGCCTGGAACGGACGCACCCTTCAGGAAGCCGTCGCCATGACCTATGGCGAGGGCTACGCTATCCCCAACGTTCACCTTGTGAACGGAACGGGCTTTACCGAAAAGGGCACCGATCTCAGCCTGCCGGCTTATGTCTACGGCGAGCGCGCGCCGACCCCGAACCTCTGGCCGCTGTCTCTTGACGGCTACAAGGGCGTCGAGGGCGCGCCTGACCGCAGCCTGTTTGAAAAGGCCCGCCGTCTCCGGAACGATCAGATCGATCCGTCCTCGGAATTCTACAAAACCTTCGGTGAGAACAAGCGCATCAAGCACTGGACCAGCATCCGCGGGGACGCTCTGCGCGGGGTCGAGGCTGAAGACCTGATCACCAAGCTGATGCTGTTCCCGGACAGCGAGGAAATGCCGCTGGGCGCGCACGGCCTGAAGGGCTCGGAGCTGGGACAGAAGGTGCGCGACGCCTTCCCGAACTACGCCTTCGACCCCCTGGAAAGCCAGGCCGCGCTGGCCTTCCTGCTTCTGCGCTACGGCGTCTCGGTGACGGTGACGATCGGACCTGAGGGCGGAGCGGTGTTCCGCAAGGGTGTGACCCTGGGCCGCGGCGGCCTCGGCGAGGGAGACATCCTCAACCCGCCGATCTCGTTCGACTTCTCCCACAACGCCAACCGCGAGGTTCAGGCGCTGATGTGGGATCGTCAGCTCAAGATCGCCGACAAGCTGATCACCCTCCTCAAGTCGGAAGAACTGGCCGACGGGAAGAGCTACTGGGATCACTCGATGATCTATTTTGCGACCGAGTTCGGCCGCAGCCGGACCCGTCCGGCCAACGCCATGACCTTCGGCACGGGCCACGAGCTCAACAATGGCTCGCTGATCATCTCACCCCTGGCCAATGGCGGACGCGTCCTGGGCGGAGTGAACCCGGATACGCTGATGACCTATGGCTTCGACCCGGAAACCGGTCGTCCCGATCCGGGCCGCAACATGGTCGAGAAGGAAGTCTATTCCGGCATCGCGCATGCGCTGGGCATCGACACGACCGGCAGCGGGCTGCCTGACATGAGGGCGATGCGCCGCAACGCCTGAGGCGCACGCGGACCTCTCCGGGGAGAGTGACAACGGTCGCGCTCCGAAAGATTTGTCCGGGTCTTCGGACCGGATCTGAGATCAGAGCCGTCGGGCGCCGCCCCTTGTGGGGCGGCGCTGACAGGCGGACCATGGGGAGACACGAAAATGGCTTTTCCATCGATGCTGCGGAGCCTTGCGCTCAGCTGCCTGATGACGGCGGGCTCGGTTGGTCTGGCCTCCTGCGCCCTTCAGCCGGCCATCTCTTCCAGCGAGCGGGCGGCGATCGCCGAGGCCGGAGGCCCAACGCTGAGGATGGTGGAAACCAATGGCGTGAAGCTGCGGATCGCAGAGATGGGCGAAGGTCCCCTCGTGCTTCTCGTCCACGGATGGCCGGAGAGCTGGTATTCCTGGCGTCACCAGATCAAGGCTCTGGCCGATGCGGGCTATCACGTCGTCGCCCCGGATATGCGCGGCTATGGCGGGTCGGATAAGCCCGCCAATATCGAGGATTATAACATCCGCGAACTGAGCGCCGATCTCGTGGGCCTTCTCGATGCGATGGGCGCAAAGACCGCAACGCTGGTCGGGCACGACTGGGGCGCGATCGTCTCCTGGAACTCGATGCTTCTTCATCCGGACCGCTTCACGGCCCTGGCCGCCATGAGCGTGCCGTTCGGAGGCCGCCCCGACGGGTCTCCCCTCGAATCCATGAAGCGCAGCTACGGCGACAACTTCTACTACATCCTCTATTTCCAGGAGCCGGGTATCGCCGAAGCCGAGTTCGACGCAGATCCGAAAGCCATCCTCAGCCGTCTTTACTCGGTGACGGGCGCCCCCCTCGAAGCGCCGAAGGTGACCGATCCGAAGGCTGCCGCCGGAGGCTGGATACCGCGTCTTGGGGCCCCGAAGCAGCTTCCGCCCTGGCTCTCAGACTCCGACCTCGACTATTTTGTGGGCGAGTTCGAGCGGGCCGGCTTCCGCGGCGGGATCAACTACTACCGGAACTTCCACCGCAACTGGGAGATTACCCCGGAATTGTCGGGAAAGCGGATCGCGGCGCCGGTCATGTTCCTCGCAGGTCAGGACGACATCGTCATCCGCGGGGCCAGGCCGGAAAATCTCCGCGCCCAGATGTCTAGGGTCGCCGACGACATACGGGGCGTCACGGTCATCCCTGAATCCGGACACTGGATCCAGCAGGAACGCCCTGAACAGGTGAACGCCCTGCTTCTGGACTTCCTCAACGGCCTGAAACCCGCCTCCTAGGGTCAACGGCCCACGCTCGCGCGTGACGAGCCGCCTCAGGCGAGAGGCGCCACGATCTGCGTTTCCGATCGCAAACCTCGACACGCCGGCGTCCGGGCGTCGGGACAAGCGCGAACCGGACAGCGTCTCGACACCCCGCCGCGAGGTTTCAATCCGGAAACGCCAGCCGCACAGCGTAGGCGCGGACATCGACGGGCCATGCCGCGATCTGAGCCTCGAACCTCTCGCGATCGCCGGCGAAGAGTGACCTCAGGGCCTCTTCATAACCCGGGCGATCGCCGGCGATGGCGTGCATGAAGGCATAAGACGCCTTGGTTGCGACGCGCCTGCGTTCGACCGGGCTCCGGCTCGCCTCTTCAACAAGCCGCCGCAGGGCGACCGACGCCCCTCCGGGTTGTTGTGCGAGCCAGTCCCAATGCCGAGGCAAAAGGGTGACTTCCCGCGGTGTGACGCCAAGTCGGGGACGACCGCGGCCGCGAGCCGCCTCAGAGCCCGTCTCATCGGTCTCCCGAACATCAAGATCAATCTGCGCCCCGGTCGCATCCTCGAACACCAGAACCCGCGCATCGCTCCCGGCCTCGCGAACGGCCGCCCTCGCCTCGTCCCGGGAGCCGGCGGCGATCAGACGATCGCCCTGAAAGACTGAAAAGGTCGCGGGTGTGATCATGATCTCCGGGTATTTTCATCCGGATAAAAAGTCAATGGGCTCTCAGCGCGACAGAGCGTGTCGTCCTGGCGCCTGTAATGCACCTTCCGAGAAACCGCGCGCGGCGAGACGCGTTCATCCCGAGGCCGCGTCGCAGGCGCAGAGCCGGGCGTCAATCAACCTCAACCGCAAAACAACGATCTATAAATAGACCTCAAAGAGCTTTGCGGCTTGTTTATAGATCAAATAGTTGACAGAGAGACACGGTACGGGCAAATGGCCCATAAACAAGCCGCATGGGGTCTTGTGGTTCACGAATGAGTCAGAGATGCCAAAGGTCCTCTCTCCCGCGTTATCAAAATACAGCCGCGACGCCCTTTCGCTCCTGGGGGCGCTTATTCGCGAAGCGCGGCTCACAAGCACGCTCACGACCACCGAGGTGTCCACTCGTGCGGGCATTTCGCGGGGACTGTTGCAGCGGATCGAGCGCGGCGATCCCGGCTGCGGGATCGGCGCGGTTTTCGAGGTCGCAGCGATCGTCGGCGTGCCTTTATTTGAGATGGATGAGCGCCTGCTTCCAGCCCGGCTCGCCCGCCAGACAGAAAAAATGGCGCTGCTGCCGAAGTCGGTTCGCGCACCTCGAACGGCGGTGAATGATGACTTCTGATTTAAGCGCGTTCGGCACGTTCCCCGGCACGCGCTATGAAGAGGCCTTCGTCTGGATTTGGCTTCCCGATGCCAATGCGCCCGTCGTCGCAGGCAGGTTGAGCCGTCGCGGCGCACAGCTCGTATTCAATTACGGTCGATCCTATCTGACGCGCACGGACGCGATCCCGATTTACGCGCCAGAACTGCCTTTGCAGCCAGGCGTAATTCCACTGCTACCGGGCCTGTCGATGCCAAACTGCATTCGTGACGCATCTCCCGACGCGTGGGGACGGCGCGTCCTGATCAATCGCAAGCTTGGGATGAAAGGGGACGAGGCTGCGACCGTCGAACTCGATGAGCTGACTTACCTCTTGGAATCTGGATCCGACCGCATCGGCAGCCTCGACTTTCAAACCTCGCCCGAAACCTATACGCCGCGCCAATCGGCGAGCGCGACGCTCGCAGAATTACAGCAAGCCGCAGACCGGGTGGAACAGGGTGTGCCGCTCAGCGCGGAGCTGGATGCTGCCTTCCATCACAGGACTTCGCTTGGCGGCGCGCGTCCCAAGGCGATGATTACCGATGGCGATGCCAGGCTCATCGCCAAGTTCTCCGCAAGCCGCGACCTCTACAATGTCGTCAAGGCAGAGTTCATCGCGATGCGGCTGGCCGCACTGGTGGGACTGGATGTTGCGCCGGTGCGTTTGACCTCGGCGCTCGGCAAGGATGTGTTGCTGATCACGCGCTTTGACCGCACGCCTCATGCGGCAGGCTGGCGGCGGCGCGCGATGGTCTCCGCGCTGACAATCCTTGAACTCGATGAAAAGATGGCGTCCTACGCCAGCTATGATCATCTGGCCGAGACCGTGCGCCGCCGCTTCACGGCCCCGAAAGAAACGGCGCGCGAACTGTTCAGCCGGATCGTCTTCAACATCCTGTGCGGCAATACCGACGATCACGCCCGCAACCACGCTGCGTTCTGGGATGGCGCGTCGCTGACACTGACGCCCGCTTACGATATCTGTCCGCAAGCACGCAGCGGAAACGAGGCGTCACAGGCCATGCTGATCCGGAACGATGATCGCCGCAGTCAGCTATTCGTCCCTCTCGAGGCAGCGCCTCAATTCCTGCTGAGCCGGCCCCAGGCGATCAGTATCATCAACAACCAAGTCAACATCATCACGGCGGCATGGGACAAGGTATGCGATGAGGCGGCGCTTTCGGCTGTTGATCGCGCCTTCCTGTGGCGGCGGCAGTTTCTAAACCCGTTCGCATTCTATGGCGCGCCGGAAGGCGTTCATCGGCCCGCATAGCATCGTCTGGAGTCCGTTTTCAGAAGTCTGCGCTCCGGATGACCTCATCTCCACAAGCTATTCTGTCGCCCGACGATATGCCTCAGGCATAAACCGCTGGACTTCGCCGATGAGATTCGACCCACTCGGGCGTGGGGGTCGACGTCGTTCAGCCTGCAAGTCGTGATGAGACTGCAGGTGGCGGCGGCTCTCTCACCGCCGCGACAGAAACAGTTCCAAGGTTCGACATCTGCCCCGGAGCGCTGCAACGTCGGGATCGCGACCGTCTGGCGACCACCGGGTATAAGCCCGGCTTTATGTCAGGTCCGTCGATGCACGAGATGGCTCAGACGCCCGCTATCGTTATGATCGTCAGGGTCATCGTCCCATTGTGAGTGGCCGGCGCGAGCATGACGGTCATGCGCCGCCCACGCAGGTCGCGTCCACATTACAGCCGCGTCTCGCTTCTGCATCAGCCGTCTGATCCGACGCCAAGACCCAGCCGACGGGCGAGATAAGTGTAATGCCGCGCCCATCTGTCCGCGTTGAGCACCGGATCTGAGTCGTTGGAGTGCCCGCCGTCAGTCGTCTCATGATAGAGCGCCGGATAGCCAAGACTCTGGAGACGCGCAGCGAACTTTCGCGCATGTCCGGGATGGACCCGATCGTCATGCGTGTTGGTCGTGATGTAGACCTCCGGATAGGCTTTTCCAGGTTCAAGGGCCTGATAGGCCGAGTAAGTCGCAATGAAAGCCGCCTCCCCTGGGATCCTCGGATCGCCATATTCCCCGATCCAGGACGCGCCGGGCGGAAGGGCGTGATAGCGCAGCATGTCCACCAGCGGACTTTCGATGACGGCTCCGCCGATCAGTTCGGGATGCTGCGTCAGCGTCACCGAGGTCAGCACCCCGCCGTTTGAACGCCCATAAACGGCAAGGTGAGGCGCAGAGGTGATCCCGCGGGCTGCGAGGTCGGCGGCGACGGCGGCAAAATCATCGAAGGCTTTCTGGCGGGCGCCTTTGAGCGCCGCCTGATGCCAGGCAGGACCGAACTCGCCCCCTCCCCGGATGTTGGCGAGAACGTAGGCCCCGCCCCTTTCAAGCCAGAGCTTGCCGAGTTCAGCCCGATAGGACGGCGGATAGGATAGCTGGAAACCGCCATATCCGAACATCTGTGTGGGCGTATCGGCCTTGGGCGGCCCGCCGGGACGCACCACGAAGTAAGGGATTTTTTCGCCGTCTGAAGACACAGCCTCGAACTGTTCAACCACATGTCCCGAGGCGTCGAACCGGGCGGGCGCCTGCCGGACGACGCGTCCGGCCCCCGTCCTGACGTCAGCGAGGCTGAGCGTCGGCGGAGTGAGAAAACCTTCATGGGTATAGAACAGACGCCCCGCGCTGCGGCTGGCCGCGCCAAGATGAACGGAGGCATTATCCGATGCGGGCAGAGCCTGCCGGGACCAGATCTCTTCTCCCGCAGCCGGCGCCGTCAGGACGACGGGCGATCCGCGCACATTGTCGTAAAGGCTCACGACAATCCGACCGTCGAAGACGGCGACTTCATCAAAGGACTGACGCGGGCCCGGCGCTAAAACGAGGCTGTCGCGGGCAGCCTCCGGCGACAGACCCGCGCGAAGATCCGAGAGGGGAGCGGCGATCAGCGCGCCGGCCGGAAACGTCCGGCCGCCGGCGTTCCAGTCCTGCTCGACGGAGAAGACAAGCCGAACCTCCTCGCCCACCTGCATCGCATCGCGAACAGACACGCGCTCCGGCAGATTGAGCCGCACGGGTTCAGCCGCGGAGAGATCCCAGATTTCGCTTCGGAAGGTATCGAGTGGTCGAAGGGCGAGAACGGCGACCGTCTCCGACCTGTCATTGCGATAGACGAGGGGCGAGACGCCGTATCCGCCATCACCCGCCTCTCCGCGAAAGATCTCCCGACCCGACGCAACCTCTTCGCCGCGTCGCACTTCGCGAATGACGAAGGGATAACCGCTTTCGGTCAGCGTCCCGGCACCGAAATCGGAAGCGAGAAGCAGACGATCATCCTCAAGGCGCGCGAAGCGATGCTTGGCTTCAGGCAGATGGAACCCTTCGTCGCGGAAACTGAGACGGGTCGTATCATACTCCCGGACCACGACCGCGTCCTTGCCCCCGTTCGACAGGCTGACGAGGCAGTATCGTTCTTCAGGAGGCAGACAGTCAGCGCCCTTGAAGATCCAGTTCGCGCCCTCAGCTTCGGCCAGAGCGTCGATGTCGAGGACGGTGCGCCATTGAGGAGCGCCCCGGAGATAGTCGGCCTCTTTCGCGTGTCTCCACACGCCGCGAACGTGAGAGGCGTCCTGCCAGAAATTATCGATCCCCATCCCCCGAAAGGAGGGCTGAGCGATCCGATCCTCGGCGGTCAAAATCGCAAGTGCGTCCGCACGAAGACCGGGATAGCGCGGGTCCGCCTCGAGAACCGCCTTCGTGCGGGCGTTCTGCTCATCAACCCAGGCGGTTGAACGGGGCGAAGAGATCTCTTCAAGCCACAGGAACTCGTCGGCTGCCGCAACCGCCGCTTCGCTGAGATCGAGAGGCGATAGCGTTTTGCCTGAGGCCGGCGTTTCAGGAGAGCAGGACGCAAGGAGGCCCGCTGCGATCCCCGCCAGCGACTGGCCGATCATCTTCAAACGCATCTTAAACACCCCCGGACGCAACCGGCGGGCACCATGGGATGATCAACCCGACAAGACAAGTGCGGGACCGGAGGTTCGGACAGACCGCGCCGGCCTGGTCAGCCCCCGGTCTCAGCGCCCGCCCCGCCAGATCGTCTCTCCCGGGCGATAGGTCGCCTGGGCGTGAGCGCGGACATCCTCAGGATAAAAGCGGACATCGCGAAGGCGGCCCTCGGCATAGCGCAGGATCTGATCGGAGAAATGAGGCGACAACGGATCTCCGCTGACGCCTCCGGCAGTCACCGCCACGGCTCGAACACGGTCTCCGAACTCGACGGCCGCGACGAAACTGTTGCCGCGGGTTCCATAATACCGCTTGGTTCCGGGATAGGCCCGTGCGCCGAAGGCGGCGAGCGATCCCCACTGTGAGGACGTGAACCCGACGGGCACGCTCGGCGCGTCATCCGAAAACCTCGGCTGAATATCCGCCGTCAGGCGCTGGAAACGATTGATCTCGCCCCAGGGCGTCCGCCAGGATCCGAAATCCCTCTCAAGGCGCGAAACCGCCTCAGCGAAAGCAGCGAGTTTGCCGTCGGCAGGGATCAGCCTGTCCATGCCCTCATAGACGCTGATCCCGGCCGCCTCGGATGGAGCAGCCGCTTCCGCCCACAGCCTCTCACCCCAGAACACGGCCAGCGAGGTGGGAACCGAGGCAAGACCCCACTGATGATCCCACCCACGGATCGCCTCGATCGGATCTCGGAGCGCCTCCCGCCTCGGATCATTCCCCGGCAGACGGTCGAACGCCTCCAGAAGCAAGGGTGTGAGATCGGCGAACGCCGGAAGGTAGGGATCGAAGGCCGCCTCGACCAGGGATGGGAGCGTGAACGGCTCGGCGCCCTCCAGCAGTCTGAGAGCGTGACGGCCCCGGGGGTTCTCCCCAAACGTATCCATGTAACGCGGGAAGCCGTCTCGTCGCGGACTGGACGCGCCGGTGACCGACCAGGGACCGTTATTGGTGTTCTGGACCCAGCCTCCGGCCGGACGGATGGCATGCGGCGTCTCAGAGAGGGAGTGGACCCCTCTCCAGTCGGTCGCGGGGTCAGAGCCGTCGACAGGCTTTCGATAATCGAAGGCGTCCGATCGCCGGGGAATGAACTGAGGATGAAGGTAGGCGATCGCCCCGTCAGCATCGGCGAAGACCGTATTGTTGGACGAGTTGGCGGCCAGGCGCGACACTTTGAGAAAGGCGTCGAGATTGCGGGCCTTGGTTCTGAGGTAGGACTGACTGAGGGCCTCAATCGGACGAACCATCAGGGAGGTGCTGACCCATTCGCCCTTCAGCCGCTTCACGATCGGGCCATGATGCGTGCGGAACACCTGGAACGCACGGTAGCTGAGTTCGCCGTTCTCCTGGCGGTAGGCGATCGTGATCGGTTCAACCTCGACCGGACGCAGAGCGCTTCCGTACCGGTAGACGAGCTTGCCTCCCCGTTCGCGAACCGTCTCGACAAACTCGTCAACGACGTCGACCCCGCTCGAGGTATGCATCCATCCAGCCGTCGCGTTGAAACCCTGATAGATGAAGAACTGCCCCCAGGTCGCAGCGCCATAGGCGTTGAGCACCTCTTGGCTCACCACCTGCTGTTCGGACCGAAAATAGAAGGAGGTGTGGGGATTGATGAGCAGGAGCGGCTGTCCGGACCGGCTCATCGACGGGCCAAGCGCAATACCGTTCGATCCGGTCGGCTCGACGTAGATCTGAGCTGTCTGACGGACCGGGGCCGGCCGCCCTTCGTAGAACGCCTTCAGCTCCTCAAGGGACACATCTTCGATGTTTCCACCAATCGAGCCCTCGGTGAAGGACAGCGCCATCCACGGTTCAAACCGCGTGATCACCTTTGGCCTCACCTCGGGATGAACAAGAAGATAGTAGTTGAGACCGTCCGCCCACGCGTTCATCAGGGACTTAAGCCAGGACGGACTGCGCGCGTAGAGACGCTTCATCTCGTCGTGATCGAGAAACATCCGGGCGCGCAGATCCTGATAGACGGCGCCCTCTCCCTCCGCCTCGGCAAGGCGTCCCAGGGCCGTCAGATAATTGGTCTCGATCCGGGGAAAGTCGTCTTCCGCCTGCGCATACATCATGCCGAAGACGGCGTCCGCATCCGTGCCC
>CAIKWZ010000033.1 GCA_903831255.1 uncultured Alphaproteobacteria bacterium | reverse complement strand
CGAAGATTGGATCCAGTCGATCCGTGAGCGCCAGAAGAAGGCCGTGAAGCCGGCGCTAAATTGATACTCTATCGCGCTGTTATTAGACGCAGGTTAAGCGCCTAAGAACTTGCTGCGCTCGCAGATAGCGGCACGCGCCGTTTCGTCGCTCCATAGCAACCGTTCCGGCTTTCCCCGCTCGACGGTCTTTCGCGCTCGTTTGATCTGTTCCCTCGGCTTCAAGAGAGGAAGGCGGCTGCCCGCATAATCGTCTTTGGTGATAATGCTCCCAAGCACGAGCAGCTTGAGCCAACCGTCATTCGTCTCTTCGAGGACTTCTGCGGTGACTTGGCGTTCGCCGAGACGCGGAGACTTCGCGTTCTTGCGGCGATGGTTGGCATAGATGCCTTCCGTCCATCGGATGACATCAGCTTGAATGAAACCTTCGCTCGCGTAAATCCATTGTTCCACTAAACCCCGCCTGTTCGCACACCGTGCGACACACATCTCCATTGTACCATGAAACTTGCCTGATCGCCGTCGCCAAGCGCGGAGGCGCGCAGGCGTGCGCGTGCTGATGCACCGTTATCTGCTTGGTATTTCTTGCCAATCGGCTCCTTCGTGCCTTCGAGCAATTCGCGTCTTCTTCTTGGGCGCTGTGTGCCTCTGGCCCGACGCCGTTCAACCCAACTCGCTTCCTGCGCTTCGCTCCGTGCAGCTCCGTTCGCCCTTCGGGGCTGATGGGGTTTGACCGTCGTCTCCTTGGCCAGCGGCTCTGGGCTCCCATGAAGCCGCGGAATGGTCTGCGGCAAAGAAAAGGAGACCTCTCATGGCTAAGAAACAACAAGCCAAGCAACCACCGGCGCAAGGCCGCAAACCTACCCATCGCCTCTACCGCGTCGTCGGCGACGGCAAACTGGCGACATGGACACCGATTGGTGCTGCGTGGCCGAACAAGGACGGCATGGGGTTCAGCATCCAGTTGGATGCAATTCCGCGCGAAGGCCGAGTGATGCTGCGTGTCATCACCGAGAAGACGGATGGAGGTCAGCAATGACCTCCATTTCCTCCGCAAGCCGCATCCGCGATCTCAACGACGCCATGCGTAACACCGGCATATCCAGCGGAAGATGGATGATGACGGCAGGCGTTCAGGCTTTCGGGCCTGACTTCGTCCTTCTCGCCACCAGAGCGGTGCAGACCTTCTCGGCCTTTACCGACGACAACGATCCCTACGGCGAACACGACTTCGGCGCGTTCGATCTCGCAGGGGAACGGCTGTTTTGGAAGATCGACTATTACGACCGTGATCTTCGCTATGGCTCTAACGATCCTGCTGATCCGAGCATCACCGCGCGTGTGCTCACGATCATGCTGGCCTCAGAATATTGAGGTCAGCCATGAGCAAAGTATCACGCATCATCATCACCGAAGTGATCGACTGGCAGGGCTTGTCCCTGTCAGTCACCTTCGACTCCGATTGGTCAGGTTTGGGCTATGTCGCCCATCTGGAAGTCGTGACGGTCAAACCAGACCGTGCGCCCAATCCGATTTCGGGAACGGGCTACAAGTCACACTTCCTGCCCGTGAACGAGATCGAGAACGCGCAGGAGCTTCGCCAGTACGTGTTGGCGTGGCTTGCGGAAGCGGCGAAGAGTGCCGACTGGAGGGCAAACGCCCAGCTTTCCTTGTTCTAGCGCACAGAAACTGATGCCCGAGGCTCTCGGCGGGGATCGACCGCCCAGGCCAAAACGTAACCTTCGGGGACAGGCCGTTGCTGACCGCAAAGCAGCCAGTAATGCCATCTATAACGAATACTTTGACATTTTAATGTGAAAGTGCTATTTATAGAGGTAATGGAGGTTCGCCATGCTGTACCGGCTGGAGATCGAAAATTTTTACTCTATTCGCGATCCGCAGGTCATCGACCTCGCGATCGCTCCCAACGTGACCGATCCTATGCATCGGTTCGGCGAGGTATATCCCGGCTCTGAAATCAAGGCTCCCAAGGTGGTCGCGCTCTATGGCGCGAACGCCTCGGGAAAGACGACCGTGTTGCGGGCGCTGGAGTTTCTGGCGTTCTTCGCCCGCGATAGCGCTCAGCGCACCGTTCCGGGCTTCAATTGCGAGCGCTTCAACGACGAGGAATCGGGCTCACGTCCGATCCGTTTGGCCGCCGAGTTCGGTGGCGTGATGGATTTGACTCCCGAAGTGTTGGAACGGGCGCAAAGGGACGAGCCGGTTGAGTACGGCCTCTACCGTTATGAGCTTGTGCTCACTGTCGAGAACGGTGCGGCTCATAAGGTACAACTGGAAGCCCTTCGTCAGAAACCAAACGGCAAAGGCAAGTGGCAGCGGGTGTTCGAGCGCGACGAGAATGGGAAGGTGCACGGGTCAAAGTCATTCGCGATAACCGGCTTCCGACATCTTGAAGCAACGCTGCGCCCCAATGTGTCCGTGCTGTCTTCCTTTTCGTTCTTCCAGCATCCCGCAGCGACAGCGCTGGTGCAGACGTTGCGGGGCATTGTCGCGACAAATCCTAGCCAGATAGGCGATGCCGCCGTTGTTGGCGTACTGGCGCAGAACCCGCATCTGGTGGCGATGCTCAATCGCGATCTGAAGCGTATTGATGTAGGCGTGGAAGGATTGCGCGTGGTGGACAGTCCGAGCGGTCCAGCGCTGATGTTCAAGCATGAAGGGTTGCACTACGAAATGCCGTGGCTTCTCGAAAGCCACGGTACGCGGTCCTTCATCCGTATGTTCCCTTTTCTGAATGCTGCGCTGGAGCACGGCGGCATTGCGATCATCGACGAGTTCGATGTTTCGATACATCCGCTCGTGTTGCCGGACCTGCTAAACTGGTTCCACGACAAGGCTCAACGAAACCAGTTTGACGCGCAGCTCTGGTTTAGTTGCCAATCAGCTTCTCTTCTTGATGATCTCGCCAAGGAAGAAGTCGTCTTGTGCGAGAAAGACAACAAAGGACGCTCGCAGGCGTACAGCCTCATGGACGTGAAGGCGGTCCGGCGTGACGACAACCTTTATCGGAAGTACCTGAGCGGTGCTTACGGCGGAGTGCCGAATATCGGATGAGACGTCGCGCTGCTCATAGACCGCAACGGGTGCCGATTTTCATCGGGTGCGAGGGGGAGTCAGAAGTTGGCTATGTGGCCTTGCTCGACACCTTTGCGCGAGATGCGAATTTACCTGTCCATCTCTATGCAGAACTCTTGACCGGCGCAGGTGATCCGTTGTCGCGCGTGGAGCGCGCCGTAATGCGCCTTCAGCATCTTGCCTCTCGACGCGGCACCTTCAGACACCGCTTCATATTGATGGATGACGACCAAGTGGCGGAAGCGCCAGACCGCGCTGAACGTGCGCGGACGTTGGCGCGGCAGAACAGCATACAGTTGATATGGCAGCAACCATGTCACGAAGCCTTCTTACTGCGACACCATTTAGGCCGCGACACGCATCGACCACCCGACAGCCCGAACGCTGGGCGTGCGCTCGAAAGGGAATGGCCGCAATATAGGAAGCCAATGGCAGCGATTGATCTGCGGGCTCGCATGGACATCGAAGCTGTCTATCGTGTCGCGAGGGTAGAGCCGGAGTTTGCCGCGCTCCTCCGCGCGATAGGCCTTACAGGTTTTGAGTAATCTCAATATGGGGGCGCGTCCTTCGGATCGGGCTCTCGTGAACCGAGCCCGCTTAGGCGGTCTCGGCCTCACGGCTTCGATCCCTCGCGCTTCGTCACGCGGCTTCGCCGCGCACGGTGGCTAAGGGGCTTTGCCCCTCGCGCGCGCAAGGCATCCAAACGTCTCCACGCCTTCGGCGCGGACCCTCGTTCGGAGCCTCCTTGCACTTGCTACCCCCATCCTCGCCGGAAGGCATGGTTGCAGATGCAACCCTGTTTTGATGATGGGGGAGCTGGGTGCGATTACCATAAACCTGCACCATCTGATCGTGCGCACGGCGCGCTTCGCGGCCACCGATTGCAGCGGCCTTTGGCCTTCATTCGCGTGCATGAAAGCGTCGCGCTTTTCATGCCCAATTCCCTCACTGGGGGAGGCTGTGTTAGGCTTTCTCCAACGGCCAGAATCGAAGTCCTAGCGGACACACTTTTGGCCACACTAATCTGGACGCACTAAAATCTTACAATAATATCAACGGCTTCTGGTAGGCACTAGAAGACTCAAAATCCGCCGTAGAGATACGTGTCGGTTCAAGTCCGACCGCCCGCACCATCTCCCCTCCTGCCTGCCCTTAGCGCCGCCAGCAGGATGGTTAGTCCAAGACTAACAAGATCAGCGGTATCGCATCATTTTGTGGAACACGATGGCAACTCCCGGAGTTGAGAAGGGGCTAAGGTTCCGCCGAAACGGGTCAGAGCATGCCGCATCACTCAAGAGCTTTGTCGCTTCTCATACCCCTTATCTTCTCGACCCCAGCCATCGCGCAGACGTCCACCACGCAGCCGCCAAAGGGCGCAGAGTTGTCATGGTCGTCCGCCGCCTCACGCATTGGCGCTTTCACCTCAAGAGCCTGGGCGAAGCGGGGCAAGGGCGTCACGATCGCGGTCGTCGATACGGGACTTCGTAGAGACCATACAGAATTCAAAGATGCGCTTACGGGAGGCTATAACGCATTTACCGGCGCCACGGGCGCATCGGCTGTTGTGGACACCAATGGCCATGGATCCCACGTCGCATCGCTCGCGGCCGGACGAGCAAATGGCGTCGGCATGGTCGGGGTCGCCTCGCTTGCAGGCATACTGCCGATACAGGTCTTTCAGGGGCCGACAACAACGTCCAGTCTGGTTGCAAAGGGTATCGCCTACGCGACCGCTCAAAAGGCGTTCGTAATCAATCTGAGCCTTGGCGCGCCGAGCCCCGACACCTCTATTCGCTCAGCCATGCAGGCGGCGCAGAAGGCTGGCCAGCTGATGGTGGTGGCGGCGGGCAATGAAGGAGCCGCAAACCCTTCATGGCCGGCCCGACACGCGTCCGAATCCTGGGCGAACGGCCAGATCATCGCAGTCGGCGCAGTGGATGCAGCCAACAAGATCGCTTCGTTTTCAAATCGGGCCGGCGATGCCCGAAACTTCTATCTCGTAGCGCCGGGGACCGGACTGATCGGCGCGTACCACACCTCGCCAACCGCCTACGCGTCCATGAGCGGAACGTCGATGGCGAGCCCAATCGTGGCCGGAGCCGCAGCTGTCATAAAGAGCGCGTGGCCGTATCTTACCGCCAGAAACACAGCCGAAATTCTCTTCCGCACCGCCACAGATCTGGGCGACAAAGGCGTCGACGCCACTTATGGACGCGGGCTTCTCAATCTGGAAAAGGCCCTCCTGCCCGTGGGCGGCGTAACGGCCGTCGGGGCGACGGGCGCAGCCCCTCTCGCTCTGGCGCCGGCAACGAGCGGCCAGGTGACCTCCGGCGCCAGAACAGCCGCTGCGGCGGCGGGTTTGTTCACCGGAGCCGTCTTTGACAGTTTCGGCAGAGACTTCGGCTTTGATTTCGGCCGCCTGAACCACAGCCCGCGCAGTGACGGCGTCATGACGCTGAACAACTCTCTCAATGAGCGCATGGGCGGCGCGACAAACGCGCGTCCTGCCTCAGGCCGCTATCTGGAGACGGGTCTGCGTCGTCGGTTCGACAGCATCGGCGAAGAAGCCGCACAGCGCCCGCTCGGCGTGATGATGTTCCAGTCAGGCAGGACCGGCAGATGGGCCGTCTCGTCCGGATCGTCCTCTCCCATCCTCGATCTTGCAACAGCGCCGTCAGGCACACCTGCGCCGCGACTGACGGGATACCATGGACATACAGTCCTGTTTGGGCCCGAAGCCGTGACGCTGGCGGCCGCGAATGACCTGACACCGAACCTGCGTCTTCGGTTCGGAGGTCGATTGAAGGAGAGCGGCGAAGGCGTCTACGGACTGACAGGGGTCAATGACGTCACCGGCCGCGCGACAGGTCTTGAAGCCGGCCTGGCCTATCGCACGGACCGTTTGAGCCTTTCGGCTGATATCTCCCGCATCAGTGAGACAGGAAGTCGTCTGGGCGACATCGAGGCGGCGGCGTTCAGTTTGCGCGGTCGGGCGAACACAACGGCCTTGAACCTGTCGGCTGGGGTTCGTCTTGGACAGGCGACGTCGTTGACCGGTCACGTGACAGGTATGGTCTCGGACGCCCAGAACGGAGCGGTGGGAAGCCTGGTTCAGGACGTGAGCCGAACAAGCAGTCTCGGCTATTCGGTCAACCTCGCGCGCAATAACCTGCTTGTTTCCGGGGACTCTCTGGAGATCTCTGCGGGAACCCCGCTCACCAGCCGATCGGGAGCCATGTCAATGATTCTCGCCGTCGGCGCAGATCCCGTGACCGGCGCGCCGATCATGGCTGATCGCAGGATCAGCCTGAAAGGTCCCGCCCTCGAGCGGCGCCTGGAGATGAGCTACGTCCGTCCGATCGCCCGGGATGGCTCGCTCGGCGTCGCGCTGCTATCGCGCTTCGATGCAGATGGAACTCCGGGACGAGAAGACCACAGCGCTCTGGTTCGCTTCATTCGTCGCTTCTGAACATCGCCGGCCTTCAGCCAGGTTCAGTGAAGCTGACTGGCGGCCACAAGGCCGCCGATCAGCAGCAGGACAAGAGCCAGCGACACCAACCCGATTCGGCGCTCGATCACGGGCGCGAGGGTCGGACCAAAAGTCTTGAACAACCACGCCACCAGAAAGAAACGAGCCCCGCGGGTCAAAGCGCAGGCGACGATAAAGATAGGAAGGCTGAACTCCATCGCACCGGAGACGATCGTCACAAGCTTGAAGGGGATGGGCGTGAGGCCCTTCAGAAAGATGACATAAGCTCCGTACTCAGCATACGAGGCTCGAAGCGCCTCCTCTTTTCCCGCATAACCAAAAAGGGAAATGATGAAGGATCCGACGCTCTCAAAAAGCAGGTAGCCGATCGCGTAACCCAGAAGGGCGCCGAGGACTGAGGCGACCGTGCACACGAACGCGTAACGCCACGCTCGCTCCGGTCTCGTAAGACACATCGGAGCCAGCATCACATCGGGCGGAATCGGAAAGAAGGAGCTCTCCGTGAAAGACACCACAAAAAGTCCGGCCTCGGCTCTGGGTCCTGCGGCCAGCCTGAGAATGGAGTTGTAAACGCCCCTGAGAAGCCCGGCCTTCGCCTCAGTCGCCCCCGCTCCGGGCCCCAGATCCGCCATTGAAACCATCCGAGAATGCAAACCGTCCCTGCGACGCGTCCGCCCTTGTACAGGTGGCCCGGTCGCAGGCTTACGTCAACGGCGCCTGCTGTTTCGTCGCATTGTCCGGTCAAATACGATATATATCCTTTGACAGATGAATGTTCGTTCTCTGGATCGCGCTGTCTGGCCCGCATTTGCGCTGGCGATATCCGCTGGAATGCTCGCGACGGCCCACGGGTTTGAGCGGTTCCTGTTCCTTGCGCCCTGCCCCCTCTGCTACAATCAAAGGCAGATTTATTGGCTTGCGATGGCGATCAGCGCGATCGCACTGTTCGCACGTTGGCGGCGCGCTCCGGCGCAGGTCATGTTCACGATGAGCATTCTGCTCGGAATAACGTTCGCTGCGGGGGCGGGTATCGCAAGCTATCATGCGCTGGTTGAGTGGGGAGTGCTGCCTGCCCCATCAACCTGTGCGACGGGAGGAGCCGTGGATCTCAGCGCGGACCTCTGGGCGCAGCTCGAAAAGCGCCAGGCGGTCCCTTCATGCGGTGAAGCGAAGTGGCGTCTGTGGGGCCTGTCCATGGCCGGTTGGAATGCCCTCGTGTCGATGGGACTTGCCGCCCTGAGCCTGTTATGCGCCTTTCGGCCAACGAAGGCCGATGCGGACAATGAGCATGGGCAGGATGAACGTCCGGAGAGCGCATGACGGATGATATGACCAGCGCCAGACGGCGCGCGATGCTTCGCGTCGATCATGCAGGTGAGTACGGCGCAGTATCGATTTATGAGGGACAGCTGGCCGTTTTCGGAAAACGGCCGGGACATGAGCGCATAAGGACCCAGCTCAGGGAGATGGCGTCCCAGGAAGAAGCCCATCTTCAGGCGTTTGATGACATCCTGCTCAAGGAGCGTATTCGCCCGACCCTCATGTCCCCGATCTGGAAAGCGGCAGGTTTCACACTCGGAGCGACGACAGCGCTACTGGGAGAGAAGGCCGCTCACGCGTGCACAGAAGCCGTTGAAAGCGTCATCGAAGAACATTACGCCCAGCAGATCGAGGCGTTTCGAGCGACGGGAGACACGGATCTGGCCGAGCGCATTTCGGCCTTTCGGGATGACGAGATCGCGCATCGCGACCTGGCGTCGGATGAAGGAGCCCGCGAAGCTCCGGCCTACCCTCTTCTGGCAGCCGTCATTCGCACCGGATGCAGGCTCGCTATCCGGATTAGCGAACGTCTCTGATCAGATCCCCGAGCTCTGTCCATCGGCGTCAGTTCTCAAGCTCTGCATCCCAGTAGAGATAATCCATCCAGGTCTCATGGAGATGATTTGGAGGAAAACGTCGTCCGATATCCTGAAGTTCGTAGCTTGTCGGCCTGTGGGGACGAACCTGAGGATGCATTTTGGCCTCCGAAGCGAGCCGTCCTCCCTTTCGCAGATTACAGGGACTGCAGGCAGCCACGATGTTCTCCCAGCTGGTGCGCCCGCCCTTCGAACGGGGGATGACGTGATCAAAGGTCAGATCGTCCGCAATCCCACAATAGGCGCAGCGAAAACCATCGCGAAGAAAAACGTTGAAACGCGTGAAGGCCGGCCATCGTTCCTGCCGGACGAACTCCCTGAGCGCCACAACGCTCGGGAGCCGCATGGTGAAACTCGCCGAACGAACGCTATCGTCATACTCCGCGATGACGTTCACCCTGTCGAGGAACACCGCCTTCACCGCATCCTGCCAGGACCAAAGGGACAAGGGATAATAGGATAAGGGACGATAGTCCGCATTCAGAACGAGAGCCGATCGGGTAGACGGCGCGACGGACTGCGCAGCGATCATGCAGACACCCATCTGTCACATGACGACCTGAAGACAGATCCAGCACGCTTCAGGCCGAGTCCTCCGGCTGCGCCCCATGGCTCCAGCAACCGGCTGTTAAACACAATGCCATGACAGCATCGTGACGCAATGACCGGATGTCCAGCCCCTTTCACCGGTCAGGGCGGAGAGCCGGTGCGGTCGACCTCAGCCCTGGCCCTCTGCAGCTGATCTAGAGACATTGAGCGCCGACCATAAAAGATGAGCCGCCACCGCCCGCGCCGGGCGCCAGGTCTCTGCAAACTCCAGCAACTCTCTGGGACTTGGCCGCTCCGTCAGGTCGGCAAGGAGCCGATAGGCCTCGGCAAGACCGAGATCTCCGTGCGGAAAGACGTCCGGCCTCCGAAGGCTGAACATCAGATAGACATCCGCCGTCCAGGGTCCCACCCCTCGAACTGCGGTCAATTCAGCCCTGGCCTCCTCGTCATCAGCCGAAGCGACACGAGCAAAGTTCAAGGCGCCCGACGCAACGGCTTCAGCAACGGAACGAAGGTGTTCAACTTTTCCTCTGGACAATCCGCATCCCCGAAGATCGTCAGAGCTCGCGGCAAGAACCGCTGATGGGGAGACAACCGGAAGAAGCGCCTGAACGCGCGACCATATGGTGGCGGCCGCACGCCCGGAAAGCTGCTGGTAGACAATGGTTCGCGCGAGGCCGGGATAGCCGACCTCATCACATCGCCAGGGCGGCGTCCCGCCAATGGCCACCGCCCGGGCGATAACCGGACATCGTTCAGCCAAACGATGCGCAGCGGCTCTGAGAGATCTCAGGTTTTCGACATTCATCCCCCGGCTCCGCACCAGGCACACCAGTCATATGGGGGGCGGAAGAATGTCAGAAGACGACCGAAAGCAACAACGCCCAGCCAGCTGATGAGCGACACTCCGGCCACGACGCGAGCCGCCGCGGGAATGGGGGCCTCAATGGCACCCGACAGAACCTGCTTTGACATCGTGGTGTAAAACACCACAACGTTAATCCCGGCGATGAGCATGGCGAGAGCTTTGAGCTGGAACGCCGGATTGTAGAGGTACTGTCCGGCAGCGGACACAAAGAACAGTCCGCCAGAGAAGATGTTGAGGGCAAATCCCGCCACCCCCACCCAGACGAGACGATGCAGAGCCGCCAATGGAATGGCCCTTGCGAAGCCCATCATGCGAAGGTCAAAGGCCCCCACCGCCCCGATGAGCATGGACAGGCCAATGAAATGGACCGTCTCCATAACGGGCCAGCCCCATTTGGAGTTCATGAACCCGAATATGCCGGTATCGTAGGCGAAGCGAACGATGGCGTCGGGATCAAAGATCGGATCATGTCTCATCAGGACACCAGAAGCAGCCGGTGAGTATAGGCAAGGAAGCGCCCCGCCGCGATCACTCCGACCCACATCAGAAGGGAAAATCCTGCAGCCCACCGAACGTCCGCGGAGAGACCTGCGCCTCCAACCAACCCTCGAGATCTGACCCACACGAAGCGGCCAAGCCCGATCGCCGCGGCGAGGAACAGAAACTTCAGAGCAAACACCGGGTTGGTCAGCGCCTTGGCGGGATAGCCCGCAAGCAAAAGCCCGCCGGACACAGAAGCGACGAAGCCGCCCCAGGCCATCACTGGTACAAACCAACCCAGAGCCCGATATGGAACGCCTTGAGCAAACCCAATAGCTCGCAGGGCTAGAATCATTCCGCCTCCCGCGAGCCCCCCCATACTGACGGCATGAGCCACCAGCAGTGTCGGGAATGCCCACAGGCTTTCCCTCACCCAGATGGAAATATCTGACTGCTCGATCTGAGCAAAGAGTTGCATCATGGACATGTCACTTCACGAGATTTAGCTCATTCCCGGTCCCGCCCGCCGACGTCAGTACTTAAGCTTAGTTCGAATGCCCAAGACTTCAACAAGTGAGCGTGATGAGTTTCCTGACCCGCTTCGCGCCGAGCCCGACTGGCCGCCTTCATCTCGGTCACGCCTACTCGGCCCTCACCGCCTACAAAGCGGCTCGGGACGTCGGCGGCCGCCTCATTCTTCGCATTGAAGACATCGACCGCACACGGTGCCGACCGGAGTACGAGGCGGGCATCCTGGAAGATCTGGCCTGGCTCGGCATCGAGTGGGAGACGCCGGTTCGCCGACAGTCCGATCATTTCGAGGCATACGCATCCGCGTTGGCCAGACTTTACGACCTTGGAGTCCTTTATCGTTGCTTCCGGACCCGCCGCGAACTGGCGGAACAAAGCGCCGGCGCGCCTCAGGAGCAGGACGCACCGCAGGAGGATGCAGCCGCTCGTTCCGGGGACCTCCCGATAAGTTGGGGCGATGAAGACAAAAAAGACGACATCGAAAGTCTTGAGGCCAGAGGTCCATTTGCCTGGAGGCTATCGATAAACAATTCACAGCGCCTGCTGGGCGAAGAATTCGCCCGCCTCGAATTCACATCCGAAGATGTTGGACCAAAACCGGAACGTCGGACCAACCAGGTGCGGCCAGATCTCCTCAGCGACGTCATACTCGGGCGCAAGGATACCCCTGCGAGCTACCATCTCGCTGTGGTACACGACGACGCGCTTCAGGCAGTGAGCCATGTGATCCGGGGCGAGGACCTTCTGTCCGCAACACATACTCACGTCCTCCTGCAGCGTCTCCTGGGATTGCCGACGCCGGTTTATCGTCATCATCGCCTGCTGACAGATGAGGACGGAAAGCGTTATGCCAAACGAAACCGGTCTCTCACCCTTGCAGCGCTTCGCGCAGATGGGGTGACGCCGACAGACATCCGCCGTCGTATCGGCATGGATGAGTGAGGCGACTGTGAGCAGAGACGGACATAACGATGAAGCTCGGAATCGGTGGCTTGGGCCGTTGATGATGATGGGCGGGGCGTCGGCGATCGGATTTGCGCCGATCGGAATGCGCCTGTCCGAATTTGGCCCCCAGGCGACGGCGTTCTGGCGCTTTACCTTCGCCCTGCCCATTCTGGCGATCCTGCTTTACGCGTTCGGGGGCCGGATCGGACGCCCCTCGCCCATGGGCCTCGTGGCCGGAGTATTCTTCGGCCTCGATATTGCGTTCTGGCATGCCGCGCTGGAATACACCTCGGTGGCTCAGGCCACCTTCCTGGTCAATCTGGGCAACGTGTCCGTAGGACTTCTCGCTTGGCTGGTTCTGAAGGAGAGACCCTCCCGCCTGTGGCCGGCGGCTGCAATGATCGCAGTCTGCGGAGCCCTTTTGCTGTCTTTAGGCGGCGATGGAGAAGGCGGATCCCTTCGCGGCGACGCACTGGCGCTGATCGCCGCCGTGATGGTGTCTCTCTATCTTCTCTTCGCCAAGATCGCACGACGCGGAGAAAGCGCTCTGAACGTGCTGTTCTGGGCGACGGTCGCAGAAGCGACGGTCGCCGCCATTGCTACGGCGGGTTCAGGGGAGCGTTTCCTGCCGGAAACCCCCGTCTGGTTCCTCGCCCCCCTTGCGCTCGCAGTCATCGCGCAGTCGATCGGACAATCTCTCATCGTGGGAGGGGTCGGGAGAACGCCGGCAGCGCTCGCCGGGGTCCTGATGCTGCTTCAGCCCTTGATGGGATCACTGATCGCATGGCCCCTGTTCGGAGAAACGCTTACGCGTCTTCAGATCCTGGGCGCCGGACTCATTCTCATCGGGGTCTGGCTCGCAGGAGGCGGAAATGGACGTCCCGCCCCATCTTCACAGGATTCGAAGGCGGACCGGACCTGATCGGTTCTCAGCCATCCAGTCCCGATTCGACGAGGCGGACCACATCGCCCGTAATGTCAGTGATGCGATAGTCCTTGGGCGTGTAGACGCGTCTCACGCCCATCTGGCGAAGGGCCATCGCATCGCCCTCAGGAATGATGCCCCCGACAACGAGTGGAACCGACATCCCCCGCTCTCTCATGATGCGCAGGGTATCGCGAACGAGATCAAGATGGGATCCCGACAGAATGGACAGTCCTACGACATGAGCCCCGGCCTCCTCGGCCTGACGAACGATGTCGGCCGGCGTAAACCGTATCCCTTCATAGATAACATTCATCCCCACCGCGCGGGCTCGGGCGGCGATCTGTTCAGCTCCGTTGGAATGTCCGTCAAGACCAGGTTTACCAACGACGTAGGTGAGCCTCCTCCCGAGCCGGGACGAAACACGATCGACATCGGCGCGAACCTGTTCGAGATCGTCTTCCCCGCCTGTCGAAATGGCAAGCGCAACTCCCGTGGGTCCTCGATACTCGCCGAACACCTCGCGCAGGCAGGCGCCCCACTCGCCGGTCGTGACGCCTGCCTTCGCCGCCTCGATTGAGGCCGGCATGATGTTGGCGCCTTCGACAGCCGCCTTCCGCAGACCTTCAAGGGCGGATGCAGCAGACTTGGCATCCCGTTGCGCGCGCCAGGCCCTGAGCTGTGCGATCTGACGAGCCTCCGCGCCATGATCCTGGGCCATGACAGCCCCATCTCCGGCAGACAAAGGACTGTCTTCGGTGGTCTCATACTTGTTCACGCCGACAACGATCTCCCGGCCGGCCTCGATGGCGCGCAGACGCTTCAGCTGAGAGGCCACCAGCGCTTCCTTCATGTAACCGACAGCTTCGATCGCCCCACCCCGGGCGTCGATATCGGCGAGCGCCGCCCGCGCCTCCGCCTTGAGAGCCTCAGTCTTGGCGGTCACCACATGGGATCCGTCAAAGATGTCTTCAAATTCGAGCAGATCCGTTTCGTAGGCGAGGATCTGCTGCAGGCGCAGCGACCACTGCTGATCCCAGGGACGCGGCAGACCGAGCGCCTCGTTCCATGCGGGCAGTTGCAAGGCCCTGCATCGGGCGCGCTTCGACAACGTCACCGCCAGAGCTTCGATCAGGATCCTGTAAACATTGTTTTCCGGCTGCGGCTCGGTCAATCCCAGGGAGTTCACCTGAACCCCGTAGCGAAACATTAACGCCTTGGGGTCGAGGACCCCATAGCGCTCGCGCCCGATCTCCTCCCAGAGGTCCACGAAGGCCCTCATCTTGCACATCTCGGTAACGAACCGCACGCCGGCGTTCACAAAGAACGATATGCGCCCAAAAACGACCGGGAAGTCGGTCTCAGGCACCTGTCCGCCGGCTCGAACCGCGTCCAGAACTGCGCACGCTGTCGCCAGGGCGAAGGCAAGCTCCTGTTCAGGCGTCGCTCCCGCCTCCTGCAGATGATAGCTGCAGACGTTCAGCGGGTTCCACTTCGGGGTCTCCGTATAGCACCAGGCCACCATGTCGGAGATCAGCCGCATCGAAGGCCGCGGCGGAAAGACGTAGGTTCCCCGGGAGAGATATTCCTTGACGATGTCGTTCTGGGTAGTGCCCTGCAACGCCCGTCTCGGCGCTCCCTGCTCATCAGCAAGCGCCACATAGAGAGCCAGCAGCCAGGCCGCCGGGGCGTTGATGGTCATCGAGGTGTTCATCTCTGCGACCGGTATCTGATGGAACAGCGTTCGCATGTCGCCGAGATGAGCAATGGGGACGCCGACCTTTCCAACCTCTCCCCGGGCCAGGACATGGTCGCCGTCATAAGCCGTCTGAGTGGGAAGATCGAAAGCGATCGAGAGGCCGGTCTGGCCCTTGGAAAGGTTTTTCCGGTAAAGGCGATTGCTTTCCTCAGCCGTGGAATGTCCGGCGTAGGTCCTGAAGATCCAGGGCTTGTCAGGGGCGTGCTGCACGGCGTCGATCATGAATTCAGCTCTCCTGAAACAACCATGGAGCGGCCCGCCCCGGATCAGCGCCGATAGCGGAGTAATAGAGACCCTGGAGACGGCGCGTCACGGGACCAGGGCGACCGTTCCCAACCGGCAAGCCGTCAATCTGAATAACGGGAGCGACGAGGGTCGTCGCCGAAGTGGAGAAAGCCTCCCTGGCGGCGACAGCCTCCTCAAGCGTGAAGGACCTCTGCTGAAGCCGCAAACCCGCCTCCGCAAGCGCGACGGCCAGCCGCGCGCGAGTCACTCCGGCCAGTATGGTCGAGGACAATTCCCGCGTGACGATATCGCCATCCGGATTGACGATCCAGGCATTCGCCGAGGCCCCCTCTGTCACAAACCCGTCAGCCCCCACCATCCAGGCGTCATCAACCCCGGCGTTCCTGGCATAAGTTTTTGCGAGCGCCTGAGCGAGGAGACCGGTCGACTTGATGTCACGACGCGCCCACCGGATGTCAGGCGTGGTGATGACCTTTAAGCCCTCCCGGGCCGCGAGCGTATCGATCAGGGGTTTGGCCTCGGCGAACGCGAAACAGGTCGGTCGTACAAGCGCTGGCGCAGCGAAATCCCGGGCGCCATAGGCCCCACGGGTGACCTGCAGATAGATATAGCCCTCCCGTATGTCGTTATCGACAATCAGACGACGATGGACAGCCGCAAGCTCCCCGCGATCCGGCGCCGCAGGAAAGCCAAGTTCGCGCAGGGAACGCTCAAGTCGATCAAGGTGAAGATCAAGATCGATCAGTTGACCATTGTAAACGGCCGTCACTTCATAGACGCCATCGGCGAAGAGAAACCCTCGATCAAAAGGTGAAACTCTCGCTTCGTCGGCAGCGAGATAAACGCCGTTCAACCAAGCCAGCTTGACCAAGGCGCGCTCTCCCCTCGAACGGCGTATCATACCGGGCTGCACCGTTGCCGATCTGCCTCTAGCCACGCTTTATATTGCAGCGCAACACGCAATGCTTGCAATCTGGTCGCTCTTTTAACAAGGTGCGTTCGCTCGAACACGGCGACCGGAGCAGGAAGCTCCTCTCGTCCGCGGTGCCGGGCGGACTTGGCCCTCACTCAGGAGTTTGACGTGACAGACGGCGCGCGCGCACGCGAGAAAAAGGACCTCTACGCAGTCGGTGAGATCCCGCCGGAGTTTCACGTCCCCGCGACGATGCATGCCTGGGCGATACGGAGGGAAAGGCACGGTCGACCCAAGACATCGATGCAGCTGGAGGTTGTTCCTACCCCAACCATTGCGTCAGACGAAGTGCTTGTGCTCGTGATGGCCGCTGGCGTGAACTATAATGGCATCTGGGCGGGCCTTGGAGAGCCGATTTCACCCTTTGACGGACACAAGTCGGACTTTCATGTCGCCGGATCGGACGCCTCAGGAATCGTCTGGGCGGTCGGCGACAAGGTCAAACGTTGGAAACCCGGCGACGAGGTGGTGATCCACTGCAACCAGGACGATGGGGATGACGAGGAATGCAACGGGGGAGACCCGATGTTCTCCCCAAGCCAGCGAATCTGGGGCTATGAAACGCCCGATGGATCCTTCGCGCAGTTCTGCCGCGTCCAGTCTCGCCAGCTGATGGCGAGACCGAGACATCTGACCTGGGAGGAAGCGGCCTGCTACACGCTGACGCTCGCAACCGCCTACCGGATGCTGTTCGGTCATCGCCCCCACGTCCTGCGCCCGGGCCAGAATGTTCTGGTCTGGGGCGCTTCCGGAGGCCTCGGATCGTTCGCCGTTCAGTTGTGCGCCGTGGCGGGCGCCAACGCCATCGGCGTGGTCTCAAGCGACGATAAAGCGGATTTCGTGCTCTCGATGGGCGCTAAGGGAGTGATCAATAGATCCAACTTCAAGTGCTGGGGCCAGCTGCCGAAGGTCAACACGCCGGAATTCAACGACTATATGAAAGAAGCCCGCAAGTTCGGGAAGGCGATCTGGCAGCATACCGGCGGCAAGGACGTCGATATCGTTTTTGAACATCCCGGCGAAGCGACGATGCCGATATCGGTATTCGTCGCCAAGCGAGGCGGCATGGTGGTGATCTGTGCGGGCACAACCGGGTTTAATCTGACAATGGACGCTCGGTTCCTTTGGATGCGCCAGAAGCGCGTTCAGGGATCGCACTTCGCCAACCTTCTGCAGGCCAGCCAGGCCAACCAGCTTGTCATCGAGCGGCGAATAGATCCGTGCATGTCAGAAGTGTTCCCATGGTCGGACATTCCCGAAGCTCACGAGAAAATGCTCGAAAACAAGCACCTGCCTGGCAATATGGCGGTTCTGGTGACGTCCCCACGGCCGGGATTGAGGACGGTCGAAGACGTCCTGGAAGCAGGGCCGCTCAGCGCCTGAACGGGCGCCTGAACGATCCCACGCCCGAGGGCAGCCCCCGGGCGTGGGAGGTCATTCATCTGTCCTCGTCGTCATCGTTGTCGCCAGCACTGGCGGCATCTTCGAGGTCATCCTCCTCGTCGTCATCATCATCGTCCTCATCTTCGACCTCACCCCAGGCCGAGAGATCATCGACAGGAAAGGGAAGCGCCGCCTCGAGGCGCGACGCGACGTGATCAGGATCTGACGCTGCCGGGGCTTCAAGAACCCAGAACAGGCTCTCCTCCGGTCCGTCGGCAGCCTCGCCCACAGCCGAGACCGGGCGAAAAGTGGTCGCCTCGCCCGGACCATTGACCGCGTAGGCAAGCGCCTCGATGGTTTCCCAGGCAAGGTCGTCGTCGACATCGATCCTGAACCGGATCCACCACCGTCCGTCATCTTCGCCGCTGGACATTCCGGCTGACGTGGAATCGTCGGCGTCGACGGCGGGAATTCTTGCGAGAAACTCTGCAAGACGTCGAATGCGCGGGGAATGCACGGGGGCGAGCGTCATCATCCGGATCCTTCTTGATTCGCGCTATTCTATATCGCCGCCCCATCTCAGGTCAGCAGGCGTCGACGACATTCCTCGTCGTCGCTGAGACCTGGCGAGGAGATCACAGGCCGCCCCGACGACCCTCAAGGATCGAAGCCGTGTCGACCCGAAGAAGATCAACCCTTGCATAACCTCCGTCGCGGCGCGATTAGAAGACGTCCTCGACTTCGACGAGTTAGCGGTCCCGGAGAGTCCCATGCGCGCCACAGCATTTATCGTCCTCCCTGCCCTTGCCCTTTTTGTCTGGGCGGCGCCCGCCTGTACGCCGGCGTCAGAACCCGCCGCCCCGCCCGTCGCTGAAACAGCGACCGAAGACCACGAGGGACACCAGATGCCGGCCATGGATGAAAACATGGCATCTTCCGATGCCGGAGATGACGGGGCCGCCGTGATCACGCCGGACAATCACACGTTTCACACTTACCCCAACAAGATTGAAGTCGTGAACCTGCCTCTGTCAGAGGGTGGTGTGTGGTCGGCGACTGGCATAGCGCCGGGTGATTTGTTCACCGTTCTCGACTCGAAGGATGACAAGCTGGCCGATGGAACCCCGGTACATGCGGTTCGCTTCCAGACCCAGGCCTCAGGCAACGGATCGGTTGTTTTCGAACGTCGTGCGACCGCCGACCCAAAGGAAGGCGTGCTTGAGGTTCGTACCGTCAATTTCATGATCCACTGATCCTGGAACCTCCATGCCCCCTGAGGGAACGCCCGCCTCCTCCTCTGACAGGACCGAAGGCCTGACGCCCGAAGGATGGCTGACCGATTGCTGGTACTATGCGGCTGCCTCGGAGGAGGTTCGGCCCGGCCGACAGTTCCGACGGATCATTCTCGGCCAGCCCGTAATGCTCGCCCGAACAGCCGCGGGCGAGGCCTTCGCCCTGAGAGACGTCTGCCCCCACCGTCTTGTGCCGCTGTCTGCCGGACGACAGATCGAGACGAACGGATCGCCGACGATCGAATGCCCTTACCATGGTTGGCGTTTTGGCACGGATGGCGGATGTCGTCTCATGCCGTCGCTGACCGAGCAGGACGCCTATCCGGTGGAACGCGTCCGCGTGCGAAGTTATCGGCTTCACGAAGCGAACGGGATGATATTCATCTACATTCCGCATAACCCGAAGTCGGAGGAGGCTCCGGCTGTAGAGCCCCCATCCTTTGATCTTGGCGCATCCCGCCCCCGATTTATTGTGACGGATATCTTCAGTGCGCACATGGATGACGCAGCGGTCGGATTGATGGATCCGGCGCACGTTCCGTTCGTGCATAATCAATGGTGGTGGCGCCCTCCTTCGACGGGCCTGCGACTGAAGGAAAAAGCGTTCGAGCCGATCAAGCGGGGCTGGCGGATAGCTCGCCACGCGCCCTCGGGAAACTCGCTCGCCTACCGAGCGCTTCTGGGGTCGGAGGTCACGACGGAAATCGCCTTTCAGATCCCGGGTTTTCGATGGGAATCGATCGAGGCTCGCAAAAGCCGCATCTTCACACTCACCTGCCTGACCCCGGAGGAAGCGAAGAAGACCCGCATCACCCAGATCACGTTCTGGGCAGGAGCCCCTCTTCTCGACATGCTGCGCCCCGTCCTGATCCCCGCAGCTCGAAAGTTCCTGCGTCAGGATGGAGACATGGTCGACCTTCAGAATTCCGGAATGAAGTATCAGACTGGAATGATGTGGATCGACGACATCGATGTGCAGGCAAAGTGGTATCTGACCCTGAAGAAGGCCTGGGCGGCGTCACGAGCCGCAGGCGCAGACTTCGAGAACCCCATCCAGCCGCGAACCCTTCGCTGGAGAAGCTGAGCTCGGTGCGTTCCTGTATTGTCGGTGGCGGGAACCCTCGTGAGGGTCTGCGTCTGAGGAGCCTGAAATGTTCAAGACTCTGGCACGCTCTCTCTGGCCCCTCGCCGCCCTTGGCCTGAGCGCCTTCCTGACGGCGACGCCTCCGGCTGCCGGCCAGCAGCGCCCCCCGCAACCGGCTTTCAAATCAGAGGAGCCGGTCGCTTCAACCGACAGAGTTTGGACGAAAGCCGAAGGACAGGACCTTTCGGCGACCATCTACAGGCCCGCATCCGGATCCGGTCCCTTTCCGGTCCTGATCGACGTTCATGGCGGAGCCTGGTCGTCAGGCGACCGCAAAGCGGGGCGACACTATGACCTCGAACTCGCCCGACGCGGGATCATGGTGATCGCAGTCGACTTCCGCCAGGCGCCCGCCTTTCAACATCCCGCCTCAAGCGCTGACATTGCGGCAGCAGTTCGATGGGTTCGCCTCAACGCGGCGTCCCTGAACGCAGATCCGGATCGCATAGGACTCATCGGATCATCGTCAGGCGGCCATCTGGCGCTCCTCGAGGCGGTCCGGCCAAACACGTCCGACCACAAGGGCGTTGCCGTATTCGGCCCGGACGGGCGCCTTGCAACGTACGACCACCTCGATGCATCGGTCTCCCTGGTTATCGCCCTGTGGCCGGTATCGGACCCCGCATACCGATACAGATACGCCCGCCGGGCTGGGCTTGAACGGCTCACAGCCGGTACGCTTTCCTACTTCAGGGACGAGGCGGCGATGTGGGATGCCTCTGTTCCCCGGATCGTCATCTCCGGAGAAGCCGCGCGTCTGCCGCCGCTTCTGGTGATCCAGCCGGGAGAAGACAGCAACATTCCCCAGGAAATGACCTTCGATCTTCTGAAGGCCTGGCAGGCTCGGGACGGAGTTGTGGAGTATGCCTTCTTTCCAGGACAACCGCACGCCTTCGGGCACTCGCCCTCTGAAGCGACCGCGAGGATGATAGACGTCGTCTCCAACTTCGTGTTCCGAACGATCCCCTGGTCGCCTGCGTCGGCCGGAGGCGCGGATAAGGTATTGACGGATGCCGCATCCGGCGCGCGCCCCGGCCAACAATAGAACGTATCGACTGCCCGCAGATCAGAAAGAGCGCTCGTCTCTGCGACACGTCCGGGCGAGCCAGCAGGCCCCGCCTCCGGAACATTGAGCCGAGGACCATTGCTGGGGTCGGGCGGCGGCCACAACAAGTCGTGATCAACCCGACCTACCCCCGCCCCTGAACCTGGCTGTCATCGGCATTACCGCCAAACTTGCGTATACATGTTGAAATCCTAGCCGCTCCGGTAGAGGGTCAGATATCGACGATCCACCGGACAGATCCTGTCGAGAACCGTCCGGTTCGCCGCTGAAAGAAGGACTGAGTCATGCCCCACCGCCTGTCCCAGCGCATCGGCGCCGCCGCCCTTCTGGCGATGACCCTGTTCCCGGCGGCGATGGCGCAAACCCCGCCCGATCATCCAGGCGCCGCTGTCTACGCCCGGGCCTGCGCCTCGTGTCATGATGCGCCGACCGGACGGACCGCGTCACTTTCAACAATTAAGGCGACCTCGCCGGCACAGCTGCGAACGGTGCTGACGGAGGGCGTGATGCAGCCAATGACGGCGGGCCTCGCGCGTGAGGATCTGAATCAGCTGATCGGATGGCTGACCGCCGGTCAGCAGACCGCCGTAGCCGCCTGGACGGACGCCATGATGTGTCCGGCCGACCGGAGGCGGATTGACGAGACAAGCGCGCCGGGCCTCGTATCGTTTGGAGCAGATCGCGAATCCACCCGAAGCCTCACGGCGGGCCAGGCCGGCCTCCGGGCCGGCGATCTCGCAGCCCTGGATGTCGCCTGGGCGATCGGATTTCCTCAAACTCAGGGAATGGGCGTCGGGACCGTCGTTCTGGGCGATACGGCGTTCATCAACAGCGCTGGCAGGCTTTTCGCCCTCGACACTCAGACGGGTTGCGCGAAGTGGATCTATTCAGGGGCCTCGTCTCGCAACACGCCGACCATCGCGGACATAATGGGCCGAAAGGCGCTGGTCTTCGCCTCTTCGCGTGGCGAGGTTCACGCAGTGTCGGTTCTGGACGGATCCCTGATCTGGAAAGCTGACGGTCGTCCCGCCAATGGCGTCGGATCGGTGCGCGGCGGCGTCGTGGTCTACAAAGACAAGGTCATCGTGCCGATTTCAGCGTCCGGCGTGGCGACAGCGGCCAACCCACGGTTTGAGTGCTGCACTGGTCACGGCGCAGTCGTCGCCCTGAACGCACAGGACGGGAGCCGCCTGTGGGAATACCACACCATGAAGGATGCAGAGTACACCGGCGAGGTGAACTCGCTGGGGGTCAAGCTTAGGGGACCGTCCGGAGCCCCGATCTGGTCGGTCCCGACGATCGACGAGACACGAAATCAGGTTCTTGTATCGACCGGAGAGAACACATCTCATCCGGCCACGGACACCAGCGACGCGATTATCGCCCTCGACCTCGAGTCAGGAAAGGTCAATTGGCTCTTCCAGGCCTGGGGCGGAGATGTCTGGAACATGGCCTGCGATGTCGCCTCCGGCCGCAACGGCCCGAACTGCCCCGTCGGCAAGGGAAGCGTTCTTCGGGACTTTGACTTCGGAGCGCAGCCCATTCTCGCCAAAAGTGCGGGCGGCCGTGACGTCGTTCTCGCCGGGCAGAAATCAGGAGATGTCTGGGCCCTCGACGCAAAAACTGGAAAATTAATTTGGAATCAAAGAATTGGACAGGGAACGGCGCTAGGCGGCGTTCACTGGGGAATTGCGGTTTCAGGTCCCAATGTCATCGTGCCGATAAATGATCCCATCATCTCGTCCGACCCCTCCTTCAAATCAAGGGCGGGCCTCTATGCTTTCGATATCGCCACAGGGAAGCCAGTCTGGTCTCATCTCGTGACGCCAGAGTGCGCAGACAAAACTGAGCGCGGTATTGTCAATTGCGAAACCCGGTTCGGAGTTTCGCCTGCCCCTCTCGTTGTCGATGGGGCCGTGATTGGCGGAACACTGGACGGCCGGGTGCTCATCCTCGATGGAGCGACCGGAAAGCTGATGCGTGAAATCCCGACGGCTGGACCGATCGAAACCAGAAATGGCGTTCCAGGTCGCGGCGGGTCGATCGACAGCCACGCGATCTCCGCGGGGGCTGGCTACGTGTTCATCAGTTCGGGCTACGGGTCATTCAGCCAGACCCCCGGAAACGTTCTGATCGCCCTGAAGCCGACAGCCCCGTAAGCGCGCCCGAGAGGCGCCATTTTTTTAGTCACAACCGCCCAATAACTTCTCATTCCATGACTAAATACTGTGGTGGTTGCGGGAACTAACGGGTTTCGGCGTCCGATTAACGAAACTGCAACTCCGAAGCGCTGGGTGTGGTCGCCACACTCTCGTTTTGGAGCGCCTGATGACGGCCGCAGCTCTTTCAGCCCCCTCATCCGCAGACGATTCGTCCTCGGATCTCTCACAACTCATATCGCAGGCGCGCGTGGGTCAGCTTGCCAATGAGAAGATCGGAAAGATCGAAGAGATCACTCGCAGGACGCGGATCCTGGCGCTGAACGCGCTTATTGAATCTGGCCGCGCCGGAGAAGCGGGAAAAGGCTTCGCCATTGTCGCCCAGGAAGTTCGTGGGATTTCTGGCGAGGTAGAGCAGATCGCCCGTTCGCTCAAAGAAGAGTTGTCGGTGGAGATCGCACAGCTTGAAACGGTCGCCAAACAGGCGTTCGAAAACGCCCGTGAAAAGCGCCTTGTGGACCTCGCTCTCAACTCCATCGAGCTGATCGACAGAAACCTCTACGAACGAAGCTGCGACGTCAGATGGTGGGCGACCGACGCAGCGATGGTCGAGTGCGCAAGCGCCCCGACCCAGGAGCATGCGGACTGGGCGTCAAAGAGAATGGGCGTCATTCTCAATGCCTACACGGTCTATCTGGATCTCTGGCTGTGCGACACCTCCGGGCGTGTGATCGCGAGCGGACGACCGGATATGTATCCGGTCACTGGAACGAACGTATCCAATGAGCCGTGGTTCCGGAAGGCGATGGCGACGCGGTCGGGCGATGAGTTCGTCTCCGCGGACGTCGAGAGCAACCATATGCTCGAGGGACTTCCCGTCGCGACGTTCTCCGCAGCGGTGCGTGAGGGCGGCGAGACAAATGGGAGGGTCAATGGAGTTCTGGCCGTTCATTTCAACTGGAGACCGCAAGCTCAGACGATCGTCGAGAACCTTCGGCTCAACGAGGAAGAGCGGGCCCAGACGTGCGCCATGATCATCGACTCGCGAGGGCGGGTGATCGCATCGTCTGATGGGGCCGGGGCGTTTGGAAACGCCTACCCGATCAGTACGGGCGGACGCAGACAGGGCTCCTACCGGAACGAAGAGGGAGACATGGTCGGCTACTCCCTCACTCCGGGATACGAGACCTATGCCGGAATGGGGTGGTATGGATGCGTCGTCTGGAGACGCAATCCATTCTTCCGCCTCTGATCAGATCGCTTCCGGAAGGTTCCAGGCTTACCCCAAACCCTCGAAGAGAGCGGTGGAGAGGTAGCGTTCGGCGAACGATGGAATAATCGCGACAAGGAGTTTCCCCTCCGACTCGGGCCGACGTCCGACCTCCACAGCGGCCGCCAGGGACGCACCGGACGATATTCCTCCTGCGATCCCCTCGCATCGCGCGAGCCGGCGAGACAGCTCCAGAGCGCGTTCATTGCCGACCTGAACAATCTCGTCGATCAGAGACGTGTCCATATTCGCCGGAATAAACCCTGCCCCTATCCCCTGAATGATGTGCGGGCTCGGCGACCCGCCAGACAGCACAGGGCTCTTTTCCGGCTCCACTGCAACCATCTTGAGGGAGGCCTTTCGGGGCTTCAGAGCGCGCGCGCATCCCGTGAACGTCCCTCCGGTACCGACACCGGAGACAATGATGTCGACCTGTCCATCCGTATCACGCCAGATTTCTTCGGCGGTGGTTCGCTCATGGATGGCCGGATTGGAGGGATTGTCGAACTGACTGGGCATGACCGCGCCTGGCGTCGTCTCGATAAGCTCGCGGGCCCTCGCGATGGCGCCGCTCATTCCCTTCTCTTTCGGGGTCAGTTCAACTTCCGCCCCAAGGAACGCCAGCATTCGACGTCTCTCAATCGACATCGATTCTGGCATGGTCAGAATCAATCTGTACCCTCGCGACGCGGCCAGGAACGCGAGCCCGATCCCGGTGTTTCCTGACGTGGGTTCGATGAGGATAGAGCGCCCCGGGTGAATTCTCCCGTCCGCTTCCATATCCATGACCATCCCGAGAGCGATCCTGTCCTTGACGCTCGCGAGGGGATTGAAGAACTCAAGCTTCAGAACAAGGTCCGCTCTAACCCCCTCGGAGGCAGAGAATCTCGGGACCCGCACGAGTGGGGTATTGCCGATCGTTTCCAGAACGCTGTCATAGATACGTCCTCTTCCTGGAGCGTCAAAACGCGGAGGGGGTGCTTGAAACGACATGTCGAAGCCTTCCTGGCTGGACGGGATCCAATGCTTATAGCGATCCTCACGCGATTGGCGAAGTGTCCGCCGTCAGGACGTCGGCCCCTCACCCAACAGAGCGGTGCGCAGAATTTTCCGTCCAAGAGTGGGAAACGCGGCCATCGCCTCCTCGTGAGCGACCCAGCGCCCCTCTTCGCCGAGGTCATCGCCCGCACCGACATCGGCCCTCCAGACCTGAAGGGACAGGGCGAAATGAGTGAAAACATGGCTCACCTCACCCATACGCCGCCAGACCCTCCCGTCCGGCGCGCCCTCGGGAAGATAGAGAAACGGAGCCTCCCCCAAGGACGTGGTCAGAGGCATCGTCATCCCCCCCAGCAATCCCGTGGGGGGCCTCCGGACAACGAACACAGTCCCATCCGGCCGAAAAGGTACGAAGGCCGCCCCATAACGGTTCGGGCGCGGCGCACGTTGCGCCTTCACCGGATAGGCCTCGGGGGATCCCTGCGCATGAGCTGCGCATTCAGATACGACCGGGCACAACGAACATGCGGGACGCCGCGGAGAGCACACCTGGGCGCCCAGATCCATCAATCCCTGAGCAAGGTCGCCTGAAGGCGCCGCATCCTCGAGATGGTCGAATAACCCCTGAGCGATGTCCTCCACGCGCCTGCGCAACGAACGGAGCCCCGGCCCGTCGACTTCCCCGGTCACAGCAGCCAGCCGCGACGCCACACGCTCAATATTGCCGTCGACCGGCGCAACCCTGCGGCCGAACGCAATGGCTGCGACAGCCGCAGCCGTGTAAGGCCCGATCCCCGGCAGTTTACGCAAGGACGGGAGGTCATCGGGAAACCCGCCGGCCTCGCTGACGATCCGGGCGCAGGCATGAAGATTTCGAGCACGGCTATAATATCCCAGCCCCGCCCAGGCGGACGAAACCTCATCCCACGACGCCTGCCCCAACGCCTGAATCGTCGGCCAACGCGCCTGAAAACGCTGAAAATAGGGCGCGACGTGAGCCGTCGTGGTCTGCTGGAGCATGATTTCCGACAACCAGACGAGATAGGGGTCCTGACGAACTCCCCGCCGGGTCTGGTCAGGCGGAATACGCCACGGGAAGACGCGCGCGTTCTGGCGATACCAGTCCAGCACGAGGGCCGAAAGCCTCGAGGCCAATTCCGATTCCATGGCGACAGCGGTTCCCCTGGGAGCCAAATTCTGGCAGATCGGCCACTGTGACCAAGGACACTCCAGATTGGAAGACAAGGCTTGAGGAACAGGCGGCGCTGGCCCGCCTGTATGAGGTCCGCGCACGTCCGGCGGCCCGCCCTGCCCCGCCGATTTCCCGGGCGGTGCTGAAGGCCAGCGCTCATATTCTCAAAGAGGCGGGTCCCGCCCCCATGACATTGGCGGGGCGATGGCCCGAAATCGTGGGCGAAAAACTGGCTGCAATCTCAGAGCCGTTGCGCGTGACCCCGGGGAAAGGAGGGGGAACGCTCGTCATCCGGGCGCCCTCCGCGGCGGCCCCGATGATCCAGCATGCGGCGGAGCACATCCTGCAAAGGGTCAATCTCGCCAGCGGGTCGCGGATCAAGGCCCTGAAGATTGACCAGACGCTCGCCCCCGCAAAACGGTCCAAAAGACAGACGCCGCATCAAGAAGCCCTGTCGATCGAGGAGCGTCATCGACTGACAGCGACCCTGACAGAAGTGCGCACTCCGGATCTGCGCCGGGCCCTCGCCGAATTAGGCGAAGCCGTTCTCACCTCTTCAAAAGGCCGTCGCACTTGACGACTGGACATCGCCGAGTATGCGTTGAGCCGGTCCCGGAGAGACAGGAACGCTGTCGTCTCCCGATGCCATCGCCCCCCATGGCCGGCCCTGGGCCGTCGATGCGGGGCGAGACGACTTCGTCCTCCCGCGGTCTGAAAGAGGTTTCACAATCATGATCTCCGCAAAGGCTTTCCTCCGGTTCACCCGACCCGTCGCGCTGATGACCGTAGCCGCTCTCATGGCGAGCTGCGCGCCGGAGGGCGGCGACGGAGGTAAAACTGACGTCAAGGTGACGCCCTACGTCGAAGACGTCGTCATGGGAGACCCTTCTGCGAAGATCACCATCGTTGAGTACGCCTCGTTGACCTGCTCCCACTGCCGGGACTTCTGGAAACAGGTCATGCCCGGTCTTAGGTCCGCCTATATCGACACCGGCAAGGTGAAGTATGTCATGCGCGACTTTCCCACTCCTCCCGCCGAAGTAGCGGCGGCTGCGACTGCGATCGCACGCTGCAAGGGCGCCGAAGGCTATTACGATGTCGTCGAGGATGTGTACTCGAACTATCACGAACTGATGCAGGCCGCGCAGGGTCCTCAAGGCGCAGGACCCGTGCTGGTGGCCATCGGCGGACGACATGGTCTCTCTCCTGACGAAGTGAGAGCTTGCGCCAACAGCCCAGAGACGAAGGCCTTCATCGAGAAAACCGTCCTCGACGCGCAGGACAAGGTCAGGGCGACGCCGACCATTTTCATTGACGACGTGCTGATTGAGGATCACTCGATCGAAGGACTGTCGGCGGCGATAGAGGCCCGTCTCAATCCTTCCGGCGCGGCGCCGCAGTCCCCCGCAGCGCCCTGAACAGAGGGCGCGGCGAGACGCGAATGGTCGCCCCCTCAGGTCCGACGCCAGGGTCTCAACGCCGGGTCTGGGCGATGGGTTGGTTATGGGCGGCCGTGATGAGCGCCTGGCTGCCGTCATTCGCTCAGACCTCTGACGATCGCCCGGAACTGGCGACAGGAGACATCAGTCTCGGATCTGAGGAGACGCCGGTCGAGATCCTTGTGTATGGATCGATTTCCTGCCTGGAGTGCAAACGCTTTCACTCGGATGTGCTTCCAAAGCTCAAGGCCCGCTATATCGTGTCCGGAGAGGCGCGCTTCACCTTAAGAACCTATCCGACGGAACCCGTCCCCGTGGCGCTGGCGGGCGCAGCGCTATCGCGATGCGCAGGGAGGGACCGCTTCTACTCCGTGATCAGCGACCTGTTCGCCTCACAGGAAACACTCCTTGAGGCCGCTCAGTCCGGCGCTGCGGCCCGAAAAATGATCGCCATCGTCGCCCGACACGGCCTCTCGCCGGAGGCCGCCGAGGCCTGCCTCTCCGATCCTGCGGTTGAACGGGAGCTGCAGGAGGAAAACCGGCGGGCGCCGGCAATTGACCGCACGCCAGCTGTCTTCATCAATGGCAGGCGGGTTGGCGAGGCGTCGTTTTCGGCGATCGAGGCGGCGATAACGGCGGCTCTTGATGCGCCTTCCTCAATGCCCCCTGTCATCCCGGCCGAAGCCGCGCCCCCAGCGACTGCGCAGCCTCTGGTTCTGCGACCGCGCTACACTCAGGGCCCATGATCCGGAGGGTCAGTGAGATAACCGCATCGGATTGGAGATTTGACCCGCGCTGACAATTGAAGCAGGTACAGTTCGCAAGGCCGGAGGGGAGCCGGGAGTTTCACGTTGCAGTTCGTCGGGCTCAAGATTGCAGGCTTCAAGTCCTTCGTAGACCTGGTCGAGGTGCCTATCGAACCAGGACTGACGGGCGTGGTCGGACCTAATGGCTGCGGAAAATCAAACCTTCTCGAAGCGTTGCGCTGGGTAATGGGCGCGACGTCTGCTCGCGCCATGCGCGGCGGTGAAATGGACGATCTCATCTTTTCGGGCTCAGAAGGCCGTCCGGCGCGGGAACACGCCGAGGTCAGCCTGTTGCTCGACAACTCACAGCGCACGGCTCCGGCGGAGTTAAATGATGCTGATGAGATCGAAGTGCGTCGAACCCTGCGCAGAGGAGCCGGATCGACCTATAGGATCAATGGCCGCACCGTCCGGGCAAAGGACGTTCAACTGCTGTTCGCCGACGCCTCGACCGGATCAAACTCACCCGCCCTCGTACGTCAGGGACAAATCTCAGAACTGATCGGCGCGAAGCCCGAAAACCGCCGCCGAATACTTGAAGAAGCGGCGGGGATCGGCGGCCTCGCAGCTCGGCGGCACGAAGCGGAGCTGAAACTGCAGGCGGCGGAATCCAATCTCGGCCAGCTCAACGAGATCATGGCGGAAATCGAAAAACAGTCCGCCGCGCTGAGACGACAGGCAGCAAGGGCGGTCCGCTACCGTGCCCTCTCAGAGGAGATCAGTCTCCTGGAGACACATCTTTGGGCGGCTCGATGGCGCAACGCAGCTGACGAAGCCGAAAGCGCACGACGAAACCTTGAGAGCACGCGAACCGAAGAAGCTGAGGCGATCGAGACCCTCGCCCGAGCGTCCACTGTTGAACTGAACGCTCGCAATCATATCAGCCCGCTCCGCGACCAGGAGGCGGAAGCGGCAGGTTATCTTGGCGGGCTGCGCCTCAAGCAGGCGCGCCTGGAGGTTGAACGTGATGCCGCTGGCGGAATGCTCATACGCCTCGAGGCCGATGTAAATCGGCTCGCGGCGGAGCTGGCGCGTCTTGAAGGCGAACGGGAAGCAGCCAGTACGAAAGTTGACGAAGCGCGCCGTGAACTGGAGGCGCTTCCGGCGGAGGATCCTGACATGATGTCGGCGGCCCTCCTTGCAGCGAGATCACGGACTGAAGCGGCCGCAGCGGCATTGATTGAAGCCGAACGCGCCATGAACGCTCGCCGCTCAGAAGCGGCCGCCGCCCGCGCCGTCGCACTGGCGGCGCGACAGTCGGCCGCCCGGGAGCAAGCCCGCGCGGCGAAACTGATCCAGGACATCGTCCGTCTCGAGACAGAGCTTCATTCATTGGGTTCATCCCAACCCCTTGTCGAGGCGCTTCGACGGGCCGAAACGGCATCCGGCACGGCCAACGCCAGGTTCGAACAGCTGCAGAAGGAAAGCGATGAACTTGCGGCTTCAGCGCAGTCGGCGAAGACAGCGGAGGAGGAGCTGACGCCGCGTCTCGACTCAGCCGGAAACCGGTTACGGGCGCTCGAAGCTGAGCTGACTGGCCTTGATCGTCTCCTTCGAGAGACCGACACCCGTCACATTCGGCCTGTTATGGAAGACATTGAGACCCAGGGCCTTGAACGGGCCCTCGCAGCGGCGCTGGATGCTGATCTTGAGGCGCCGGTCGACCCCAGAGCCTCGATGTTCTGGTCTGAACGCGAGATCGCAGACGGTCCCCCTCTTCCCGACGGCGCAGTCGCTCTGAACGAACGGATCGTAGCGCCGCCGGCGCTGACAGCGCGCCTTCGCCAGTGCGGGCTGGTGCCTTCTGAGGCGGGTGACGAGCTTCAGATCATGCTTCTCCCCGGCCAGCGTCTTGTCTCGCGCGAAGGCGATTTATGGCGCTGGGATGGCTTCGTTCGCAGGGCCGAGGCGCCCCTTCAGGCAGCTGAAAAGCTCGCACAACGGGCGCGGCGAAAGGAAGTCCGTAAGGAACTGATTCTGGCCCGACGCGAGTTTGAGACCGCGCGCGATGCCCGGCAGGCTCAGGCCTCGGTTCGTCGCGAGCTCGAGGAAAAGGCGGGATTGGCCCGGAACGCCGTTCCTCAGGCCGCCCGCAGCGTCCAAACGACCCGTGAAGCCGTGCTGAGAGCCGAGCAGGATATCGAACGCCTGGACCTTCGAAGCGCCGGTATCCGCGACAACCTCTCCCGTCTGCATGGTGAAAGAACCGCTGCCGAAACGGCCGTCGAGGCAGCGCTGAGAGCCGCTGCGGCGGAACCCGATCAGGATCTCAGCAGTCAGATGCAAAATCTCGAGCAGTCGGTTCGAGATCTGAAAGCCGAAGAACTCCAGGCGACCTCGGCTCGGGACAATATGGCCCTTCGCCAGGATCAGGCCCGATTACGGCGCCGAACTTTGGAGCGGGAGCGGGATGAGGCCGCCTCCAGGTCACGGGAGATATCGGTCAGACTGAAAGCCTGCGAAGCGGACACCCTAGCCTCCCGAAAAGCGCGCGACGACGCTGCGCCGCGACTTGAAGCGATCGTCCGCACCATCGGGACACTCGCTGATGAAACCATTGCGGCGGAACGGCGTCGCAATGAAGCAGCTGACGCCTGCGCCGAGGGTGAGCGGGCCCTCAGAACTGCCGAAGGCGAGGTGCGTGCAGCGCGCGATGGGCTCTCCAGAACCCGCGAGCGCCTGGCAAGATGCGAGGCGAACCTTGAGGCCGCTCTGAGGCGGGAGATCGAGACCTCGCAGGCCGCCAGAGCTGCGTTCGACTGCAGTCTCGAGCAGTTAGAAGCAAAGGTGATCTCCGTCCCTGGTCCTCACCCAGGGGAGGCCCCTGCGCCAGTCGACCTCGGAGCGCTGGATCAGGCCCTCGCCCGACTTCGCCGGGAACGCGACGGCCTCGGCGCCGTCAACATGGAGGCCGACAGGGAGCTGGAGGATATCGCCCGGCGTCTGGATCGCCAGACCGCAGACCGGGACGATCTGTCAGGAGCGATCGCAAGACTTCGTGAAGGCGTCCATGAGCTGAACGCCGAAGGACGCGCACGTCTTCTGGAAGCGTTCAGGGCGGTCAATGACCATTTCCGATCGCTGTTCACCGCATTGTTCGAAGGCGGCGAAGCCGAACTTCGTCTGACGGATAGTGAGGACCCTCTGGACGCAGGCCTCGAGATCTACGCCTGCCCCCCCGGAAAGCGGCTTGGAACCCTGGGACTGATGTCGGGGGGCGAACAGGCCCTGACGGCGGCAGCCCTGATCTTTGCCGTTTTTCTCTCGAGGCCAGCGCCGGTCTGCGTCCTCGACGAAGTCGACGCTCCTCTGGACGATTCGAATGTCGATCGCTTCTGCCGTCTGCTCGATGAAATGCGTCGCCGGACACGAACCCGGTTCGTCGTCATCACTCACAATGCGGTGACGATGTCGCGAATGGATCGACTGTTCGGCGTCACAATGCAGGAACGGGGCGTCTCACGTCTTGTCTCTGTCGACTTGGAAGCTGCGGAGCGCTTGGCTGCGGCGTAAGTTCGCATCCATAAGCATTTGATTTCAAAGGCCTAACAACGTCACAGCGATCCAGACATTGCTTGACTGGAATCAATGGCGCTGTATACGTTCCGCCCGGGATGGGGGTGAAAGTCGCCATCCTGCACAGGCTAGGATCTTCTCTCCCTCCTCCTGCTCCGGCGCGTGAAACAATCGATGAGCGAGGATCTGAATCAACGGATCGCAGACGCTCAGGCGAAATTGGATGCGCAGAAGCAGCCGTCCGGTATCGAAGCGGCGAGGGGCATGGGCGTAGGTTTCAAGATGGGGTCGGACTTTATAGCCGCCGTCATCGTGGGAGCGGGGTTGGGTTGGGGACTTGATGAGCTGTTCGGATGGTCCCCGTGGGGACTGATCGTCTGTCTTCTCCTCGGGTTCATAACGGGTGTGAAAAACGTCGTTGCAGCGGCTTCACAGGCGGCGCGACAAACGGCTGAGAACGGCTCAACGGGTCCCCGGAACCAGAATCCGGAGGCCGGACAGGATAAAGGCGACGACGCATGATGGTCTCGACCGACCCGATGCATCAGTTCCAGATCAGCCGCCTGCTCCCGATTCAGGCGGGCGGGTACGATCTGTCCTTCACGAATTCGGCGCTCTTCATCGCCATTGCGGTGTTTGGAATCATTGGCTTCCTGGCCTTCGCCACCTCCAATCTTCAGACCGTTCCGGGCCGCGCACAGTCCCTTGCGGAAATCTGGTATAAGTTCGTGGCGGGGATCGTTCACGATGTGAACCACGATGACGGAAAGCCGTTCATTCCTCTGGTGTTCACTCTTTTCTCTTTCATCCTGATCGCAAACCTTCTCGGGATGTTCCCATACTTCTTTACTGCGACGAGCCATGTGGCGGTGACATTCACCATGGCGCTCTTCACGATCGGCCTCGTGGTGGTGATCGGCGTCTGGAAGAACGGCTTTAAATTCCTCAAGATTTTCACGCCTTCGGGAGTGCCGCTCTATATTCTGTGGTTCGTGGTGATCATTGAGATCTTCTCGTTCCTGTCGCGCCCCCTTTCGCTCGGCATGCGACTGTTTGCAAACATGCTTGCCGGGCATGTCGCCCTGAAGATATTCGCGGGTTTCATTCCGACACTTGCTGTCGGCTTGCCGGTGATCGGCGTCTTTATGGGCGGGCTGCTGGTGCTTCCTCTCGTGGTCGGCATTACAGCGCTCGAGTGTCTCGTCGCCTTCCTTCAGGCATATGTCTTCGCCATTCTGACCTGCGTTTATCTGAACGACGCTCTGCACCCAGGTCATTGACATCAACCCAGCCATTGACCCGCAAGGTCAAATCGTATTCACGAACGTTGCATCCCAAGGAGAGTTCATCATGGAAGGTCTTAACTTCATCGGCGCAGGCCTCGCGTGCTTCGCCATGCTCGGCGCCGCCATCGGCGTGGGCAACATCTTCGCGGCCTACCTGGACGGCGCGATGCGTAATCCTTCGGCGGCCCCTGCCCAGTTCGGCAACCTCATCTTCGGTTTCGCTGTGACCGAAGCTCTTGGCATTTTCGGCCTTGTTATCGCGTTCATCCTGATCTTCGCGGCCCCTGGCGCCTAATCGACCGCCAAAGCCGGTCGGTCAGACAAGCGGAGAGCGCACGTGGAACACGAGACAGCCAGCCATGCGTCCGGCGGGGGCTTTCCCCCGTTCGACCAGATTGACACCTTCCCCGCCCAGATATTCTGGCTGGTGGTGTTGCTGGGCATTCTCTATTTCGCGCTCTCCAGCGTCCTGCTCCCCAAGCTGAGCAAGGCGATTGAGGATCGGGACGACACGATCTCAGCAAACGTCTCCGAGGCGGCGGCGGCCAGCGGGCGCGCCGATGCAGCCGTGAAAGAGTTGGAAGCACGGGTTGCGGAAGCGAGAGCGCGGGGCCGGGAAACGGCGGCGCGGGCGAAGTCTGAATCGGACGCACGCGTAGCGACTGAGAGCGCACGGGCAGATGCCGCCCTTGAGGCTCGACTGTCGTCGGCGGAGCGCCGGATCTCCGATTTGCGGACAGCGGCTATGAGCAATGTGTCCGCTATAGCGGAAGACGCAGCTGCGGCCATGGTGGAGAAGCTTGCCGGCGTGGCTCCCGCCCCGGCTGCCGTGCGGCAGTCCGTCGCCCGTGTGCTCGCAGCGTCTTCAACGGAGAACTGAGATGGCCGATGAAACCGCTCACGGAGAAGCTCCGCACGCCGCAGAGGGTTTCGACCTCGGGGCGTTTGTGGCGGATCCGGCGTTTTGGGCTCTGGTCGGCCTCGGATGCTTCATCGGATTGTTGATCTGGAAGAATGTGCCTGCTCTTCTGTTAAAGTCGCTCGACGATCGGGCGGACAAGATCAGAGCGGAGCTGGCGAGCGCTCAGGCGCTTCGGGCGGAAGCTGAAGCAAAGCTTGCCGCGGTTCAGCTGAGGCAGGCGGAAGCTGAGCGCGAAGCGCGAGAGATCGTGGACGCAGCACGCCGAGAAGCGGACCTGCTGGCGACAGCGGCCGCATCAGCCCTGGCGGAGCGACTGGCGCGGAGAGAAAAGCTGGCGGAAGACAGAATCTCCCGCGCGGAAGCAGACGCGATAAGAGAGGTTCGGACAGCAGCCATCGAGACGGCGGCCAGAGCGAGCGCTCAGTTGCTCTCCGAGCAGGCTTCGGGGCCTGCCTCGGGGGCGCTCTTCTCTTCAAGCCTTGAGGCTGTCAGGAAAGCTCTGGCGCGCTGAGGTAGAGAGAGCGATCATCTCTCCTCGTTCGGACCCGGTGGGTCAGGCCGAACCAGGTATCGCCAGATCCGTAGGATCTCAGCTTTTTGTCGCCCACGACTTCTTGGGGTCCGGTCGAACAAATATTGGACCATCGTCGGAGACGATATCAGACCTGACACGAACTGTGAGTTCAACCGATCGCACCAGCACCCTGAGTTCGACAGATGCCCCAAGAAATCTACGCGCCAGGAGCGTAGCGGGCAGGAACCCATCCATTTGAACCGGACTGATATCCACCTCGTCAGGGCGAACGATCACGTGGCCTAGCCCGGAAACGTCCGGAGCGGCTGGAAAATCACCGATTTCAGTATGCGCCACACCCAGATCCATGCGCGCTGGAATGACGTTCGCGTCGCCAAGAAGGCGGGCGGCGACCGGCGAAACAGGACGCCGGAAGCAGGTTTCCGGGGCGGCGGTTTGAAGAAGAATGCCTTCAGACATGAGAGCCAGTTTGTCAGCAACCTGCAGAGCTTCGATGGGATCGTGGGTGACAAGCAGAACGCCTGCGCCCGACTGGCGCAAGCCGGTCATAACGATGTCGCGAACCTCGGCCTTCATGGGGCCGTCGAGGCCGGAAAAGGGCTCGTCCAGAAGAACAACGCGTGGACGAGGAGCCAGGGCCCGCGCAACGGCGACGCGCTGCTGTTCGCCTCCGGAAAGCATGTGCGGCCAGGCGCGTGCGCGATCAGCCAGTCCAACGCTCCCAAGCACCTCGAGGGCTCTCTCAATCCGCTGCGCCTTCTGCAAATGATTAAGGCCGAATGCGACGTTATCGAGAACGCTCATGTGCGGGAAAAGAGCGCCGTCCTGGAAGACGAACCCGATCCCCCTGCGCTCCGGTCTGACGAAGACTTTCGAATTGGCGACAGGGTGGCCCTGAAGAAGAATCTCGCCTCCCTCGACCGCTTCAAATCCTGCGAGCATGCGCAGCAACGTACTCTTACCGCATCCCGAAGGCCCGAGCAGGCAGGTGATTTCACCGTCTCTCAAAATCAGCGAGACATCGCGCACTGCCATCGCATCGCCAAAGCGTCTCGAAACATGACGAACCTCGACCAGAGGCGGAGACATCGCTCCTTCGCTTGAAACCGCGAGGTTCATGGGGAAATCCGCCGCTTGGAGTCATAAGACGCACCGACCGAAGAGAGCCAGATCACGGCGGGCACGCTGAGAGACAGGATCAGAAGCGAAGGCCACGCCGCCTGCCCAAGCCTCTCGTCAAGGGCGTAATGGCTCGAAATGACCGCAAGGGTGTCGAAGTTGAACGGGCGCAGCATGAGCGTTGCGGGCAGCTCCTTCATGATGTCCACAAAAACGATGAGCATCGCAGCGAGACAGGCGCCGCTGGCGAGTGGAAGCTGAACCGACCACGCCGTTTGCGCCTCATCGCGGCCCAGAGACGCGCTCGCGTGCATGATTGACGGTGTGATCCGCTCAAGACCGCCATCGATTGGCTCGACCGCCGCCGCCATCAGCCGTGCGCAATAGGCGAAAAGGAGGAGACTGAGCGACAGGACGATCTGCACCTCACCCTGACCAAGTCTCCAGATCAGGGACACGGGAGCCAACAGTCCGATGGCGATGACCGCGCCGGGGGCGGCATATCCAACACTCGACAATCGCAGCAATAAGGGCCGTCCGCGGGCTCCGATCGCCAGACAGACAGCCAGCGCGACGGTCAGACATGAACCTGAGACGCCCAGCGAGAGGCTTGTCATTGCCGCCCTTACAAGTCGCGCGACATCCGGCTCAACGCCAAGCGCTTTGATCAGCAGCCAGCCGACCGGAATAAGGAGACTGACCGTCAGGATGGCCCCGCAGAAGAGCGTTGCAAGCCCCGCCTGGAGCGGCGACAGGTTCAGAACCTTCATGGGCCTCCATCCTGCGGACGCGGTGAACCGCCGGCCTGCGCGCATAAGACGCTCAAACCACATCAGACCCACGGCAAACACCAGGAGCGGCAGCGCGAACTGAGCAGCCGCAGAAACTGATCCATCGACAGACCAGGCTCTCACCACCGCTGTGGTGAGGGTCTGGACGCTAAGGAAGTAAACCGCTCCATAATCAGCAAGCGTCTCCATAACGCCTAGCGCAACACCTGCTGCGAGCGCCGGCCAGGCCATCGGCCAGGCCACGCGAATGAGCGCTAGACGAGGGCCGGCGCCCAGGCTTTGAGCCGCCTCGAGAGCAGCGCCTGACTGCTGACGGAAAGCCGCCTTCATCGAAAGAAAGACGTAGGGATAAAAGGCGCAGGAGAGAACCAGCACTGCGCCCGGCATGCTGCGTATCTCGAAAGGAACAGACCATCCGGGGAAAGCGCGCAGCCCCGACCGGACTGGGCCGGCCACATCAAGCAGGTCGGCGTAGGCGTGAGCGAGAGCAAACACCGGCACAGCCAGGGGAAGTGCGAGAGCCCAGCTGAACACAGCTCGTCCCGGGAAGCGATATCGGACCACCAGCCACGCCGCGAGCGTCCCGATCGGAGCGATGAGCGAGGCAACTGACAGCGCGAGAACAAGCGAACTCACAGCATAATCGCCGCCCCCCCGCCAATCAGCGCCCCTCCCCCCGAAAGCTACGAGAAGAACGCCCAAAAGCGGGGCGGCGGCCGCAAGGCCGGCCGCCCATGCGATCCACCCGAGAAAGCGGAAAGATCGTTCGTGTCCTGACCAGCCTGCAATCTGCGGACGGTTCACTTCCATCCCGCCTCGGTCATCAGCGCAAGCGCCTCGCTCTGTCGCGCGGCGAAGGTGTGAACGGGCATCGGGTGAGCGACAAACGACTTGTACGGGGCCAGCGCTTCCGGCCAGGGCGTATCCTCGGAAACAGGAAACTCGCTATTGAACGACGCAGTATGGGCCTGCGCGTTCTGCGACGCGAGAAACTCCAGAAACCTGATGGCGTTCTCGCGATTGGGCGCCGTCGCCGTCACACCTCCTCCGGAGATGTTCACATGCGCGCCCTGCCCTGCAAGACTGGGAAAGGCGAGCGCCACCTTCTCGGTCACAGCGCGATCCGCCTGGTCCTCTCCCGTGCGCATGCGCAGGTAGTAATAGCTGTTGGTAAGCGCAACTTCGCACTCTCCGGCGCCGACCGCGCGGATCTGATCCCGATCTCCCCCTTGAGGGGGGCGGGCCATGTTGGCGACAACGCCCTGAGTCCAGGCCCGCGCTTCCTCCGTCCCAAGAGCCTCGATCAAAGCGCCCACGAGGGATAGATTGTAGACGCTGTCGGAGGACCGAACGCAAAGCTTCCCGGCGAAACGGGGCGAAGCGAGATCGGCATAATCATCGATCTCGTCAGGACGAACCTTCGAGGGGTCATAGGCGACGATACGCGCCCGACGGGTAAGCCCGAACCAGAGACCGGAGGGCTCGCGAAGACCCGAAGGGATCCGCGCCTCGAGCTCGGTTGAGCTCACCGGCTGAAAAACCCCGGCGTCCTGGGCTCTTCGCAGGGCGCCTGCATCGGCCGCGATAAACACATCCGCGGGACTTCCCGGTCCCTCCGCCCGAATGCGGGCGACGAGCTGATCGGCGTTGCCTTCAATTCTGTTGATCGCAATACCCGTCTCACGAGTGAACTGCTCGTAGAGCGGCAGATCACTGTCGTAATGACGCGCCGTATAAAGGTTGAGTTCCGTCGAACCTGACCCCGTGGCTGTCTGACCGTCGGACGCCTCAGGTTTGGAGCAGCTCCACGCCAGCACGCAAGCGACGGCGGCAAGCGAGACGGATCGGATCAGGACCATGAGACCACTCCATAAGGGACCACGCGCCTATAATGCGAATAGTTCTCATTATCAATACGGAGACGGATTTAAACCAATGGCTCGGAGCCTCACAGACACGCCCGAAGCGGAGACAAAGGGGCGACGGCAGGCTTCTTCCGGCGCCTGCCGGATCCGACATCTGAACTCAGTGATGGATCAGGACCTCTGATCGAGCCAGTTCCGGACGGTTCGGTTCACGAGGTCCGGGGCATCGTGTTGAACGAAATGGTTGGCCTCCGGGATCATGAGCAGCGTCGTATCCTTCGTCACGTAATTCCAGGTTCCGCTATGGCCGGACGCAAGCAGCGCCTGATCCTTCATGCCATGGATAACCAGAAGCGGAACGTTGAGCGGAGGAAGAGCGACCGGGGCCTCCTCTCCCGAAGGATAATTGGCGCGATAATAATTCATCATCGCCGCGAAGTCGGACCGCTTGAACGCTTCAACGTACTTCGCCTTATCAGCTGGGTCTCTGACCCATCCCGCCAGCCCCTCGGCTGTAAGGGTCGTCTCCGAACCCTCCTTCTGGAAATTTCGCGCATACTGACTGTTGCGCCGCTGCACTTCGTTGACGGCCAGCTCCTTCGCAAAAGCGGTCGGATGAGGAACAGACATAATCACCAGCTTATCGAGCATCTCCGGACGCGCGAACGCGAAGTTCCAGGCGATGGCGGCGCCCCAGTCGTGACCAATGACAATCGCCTTGTCCCTTCCTTCGGCACGAATGACCGCAGCGACATCCTCCACCAGCTTGGGCATCAGATAGTTTTCAACACCCTTGGGCTTGTCCGAGAGATTATAACCGCGCGTATCAAGCGCAGCCGTTCTGTAGCGATCATTCAGCGCAGGAATAAGCTTGGACCAGGACCCGGAGTAATCGGGATAGCCGTGCAACATCACGACCAGCGGTCCCTGACCTGATGCAACGTAATGGATCTTCACACCATCATTTGTCGCATAGCGGCTTTCGAGAGCCGCAGACGATGGCGAGGCCGCGGCTTCCTGCCCAGCGGCGCCTCCCTGCGATGTGGCGCACCCGGTCAAACAAGCGGAAAAGGCGATCGACGCAGCCAGGATGACGTTTCTCATGAAACCCTCTCGTATTTGCAGGTCGCTCAAAGTCTACGCTTTTGACTGGTGATCCTCAACGACAGGCCTCGGCAGGCCGAACGGCCAGCGACGCCTGAGGACTCACATGTCCATGAGATCTTCAGTGAGAATGGTCATCTGAAGCTGATACGACGTCTCGCCCTCATCATCGACCAGGTAGCAGACGGCGATGTGCTCGCCGTTCAACGCAACCTCGACGCTGTCATTGACCCTCGGACGAGAAACGAGGGAGATGCCCGGATTGAGCGTCCGCCTCAGATAAGCCTCGAGGCGCTTGATATCTTCAGGTTTCACTGACGGTCTCCGGTACAGAACAATTGCGGAGACAGACTTAGCCCCGCACGAGACGGGCGCCAACCCCGGCGCCCGGATCAGATGCCTGTGTCAAATGTCTGATCCATGGTCTTCGAGGGTTCAGCGCAGGCCCCGCCCACAGGGCGCGCAGGGACGCCGGCGACGGAACAACGGGGCGGAACATCCGTTAGGACGACGGATCCGGAACCGACCCTCGCCTCCTCCCCGACCGTAATGGCGCCGAGGACTTTGGCCCCCGCGCCAAGGAGAACGCCGCGTTCGATCTTGGGATGACGATCCGTGAAGACTTTTCCCGTCCCTCCCAAAGTCACTCCATGCAGCATCGAAACATCGTCGCCGACCCTCGCCGTCTCTCCGATGACAATGCCCGTCGCATGGTCGATGAAAACCCCCGAACCGAACGGGGCGGCGGGATGAATATCCACAGCATAGAGCTCTGATGTGCGGCTTTGAAGGAAGAACGCCAGCGTCTCACGCCCCTGGCCCCACAGCCAGTGGCCGACACGGTGGGTCTGAAGGGCGAGGAACCCTTTGAAGAACAGAAACGGCTGCAAAGTGGACCGTGTCGCCGGGTCCCGATCCAGCACCGCCTGCATGTCGCGCTCTGCAGCTGCCACGATCGAGGGATCTGAGGCGTAGGCCTGCTCACAGATTTCCCGCACCTGAAGAGCGCTCATATCTGGGCCGCCCGCCTTCTGGGCGAGCTGATAGCACAGAGCCGCGGAAAACCGATCGTGATTGAGAACAGTGGCGTTTAAATAGCTCGCGAGGGTCGGCTCGCGCTCGGCCGCCTGACCCGCCTCAAACCTCAACCTTCGCCAGATGGGCGCCGCCGCGCCGGCTCCGGGCCCGTTCGGCTCTGCTTCGCCAGTAAAGGTGCGAGAAGGGGTCATACAAACCTCGTTTCCGACAGGGAGTCATTCACCCGCAAACCCGTTATGGCTGCGAAAACATAACCCGGGCGAGCGGTTCGGGCAAAGACCCGGTGCGGGCGAGATAGTCGGCCTTCAACAGCATCATCAGGGAAAACGCGTCAGTAATCTCTCCCGAGACCGCCATTTTGACCGCCTCCTGAAAGGGCAGTCGCCTGAGCGACAGGTCTTCGGTGCTGTCCTTCTCCCCGTCTGCGCCGGACGCCAGATCCCACGCGAGAAACGCATAGGCGCGTTCATCCGTAACCGAATTTGAAAGATGGACGTCCTCGAGAAGTGGAAGCCATCGCCGTGCGCTCAGGCCTGTTTCCTCAGCGAGCTCACGCTTGGCTGTCTCCAGCGGCGGAACATCACGGGGCCCGCCGCCCTCCGGAAGCTCCCAGGAGTAAAGATCGAAGGCGAAACGCTCCTGCCCGACCAGATAAGTGTGTCCGCTCTCGTCAATCGGCAACACCCCGATCGCCAGATTGCGAATGTGGACAAGGCCGTAATCGGCTGCCGCCCCTGTGGGAGCGATCGTCTTATACGATTTCACCTCGATCCACCGATTCCCGAAAACCGTCTGGCTCGAAAGGGTGATCCATTTACGCCGCTGATCGCTCATAACGGCCCCTTAATGCGACCAGCGGCGCGGAGCAAGCACAGGACCGCCTGCAAGCCATTTCACCTGATGAAGCCGGAACAGACTCGACGCCGTCGCGACGTGACACTAGGTTCCGGGCGTGTTGTCCCGGAGTGCTGATCATGACCTGCAGATCGTTTGTCGCACTGGCTTTCGCCGCGATTATGGCGATCGCGTGCTCTCCTTCCGTCGGGAAGGATCTGAAGCCCGTCGAAGGAGACAGCTTCCTCGGCCCGGCCGACGCCAAGGTCGTTTTGATCGAGTTTTTCGCTCCGACCTGCCCGGCCTGCAAAAGCTGGCATGACAAGAACTGGGAGCAGCTGAAAACGTCTTACATCGATACGGGAAAAATCAAGTTCGTCTTCCGTGAACTTCCCTCCCATAACCCTCCGGTCGACGCCTCCATCTTCGCCATCGCCCGATGCGCAGGCGCCGAGCGCTACTCCGAAGTCATCGATCAGGCCTTTGTCCGACAGGAGGCGATCGAACTGGCCTCACGGTCCGTGGAAGGCCCACGTCCAGCGCTGGCTGACCTCGCGAAGACTTTCGGCCTGTCGGCCGCTCAGTTCGAGAGCTGCATCCGGGATCCGGCGAATGTGGACCGCATCTTCGCGGTCCAGCAGGATGCGCAGGCGCGACGCGTCGGAGGAACACCGACCATCTTCGTCAATGACCGGGAAGTGCCCAACCCGACCTTTGAAGCTCTGGCGCGGGAAATCGAAACAGCGCTCACAGCTCCATGACCGGGCCACGCGATCGCCTGCCTGAGCGACCCGAGCCGGGAGATACGCTCCCGGCCTCACGTCCAAGCCCTGAAACCCTCGAGCTCCTCGCGCTGAGACGATCCGCGCCGGCGGCTGTTCTCGGCGAGCCGGGCCCGGGACCGGAGGACCTGAGGGACCTTCTCACACTTGCTTTTCGCGTTCCCGACCATCGCAAGCTGGGTCCGTGGCGAGCCCTCACAATTACAGGCGAAGCCAGACACGCACTCGGAGACCTCTTCGCGGAAGCCAGACGTCTCGCCGATCCCGGCGCAGGCGAGGCTGAACTGAACGTGGAGAAAAGGCGTCCGCTGAGAGCGCCAGCCATCATCGCCATCATCTCCTCCCCAGTTCATGATGATCCGAAGAGGACCCCGGTCTGGGAGCAGGAGCTGTCTGCAGGGGCTGTGTGCCAGACCCTTCTGATCGCTGCCTGCGCAATGGGGTGGGCGGCGACCTGGATTACTGAGGCGCCTGCCTACGACCCTCTCGTCCGAAAAGCGCTGGGGGTCGGAGATCAGGAAAAGATCGCAGGTTTTATCTATCTGGGATCGGCGATGGAGCCTCTGCAGGAGCGCCCTCGACCAGATGCAGACCAGAAAGTGCGCCCGTGGACCGGGCGGGCGGACTGAAGCTCCCTGCCTTGCTGGGCCCCCAGATGCCTTTTTGAGCAGCGTCCCTAGCCGCGCCCCCGATAGGCGGAAACGCCGGGATCCGGCGTCCATAAACCTTCCGGAGCGGGACCCGTCATCCAGAAGACGTCGATCGGGATACCGCCCCGGGGATACCAGTAGCCGGCGATCCGCAACCATCTGGGGCTGAGAAGCGCGACGAGCCGCTTGCCGATGCCGACCGTACAATCCTCGTGAAAGGCTCGATGATTTCGGAAGGATCCAAGATACAGTTTCAGGCTCTTGCTCTCGACGATCCATTCAGCCGGAGCATAATCGATCACGAGATGAGCAAAATCAGGTTGTCCGGTCACCGGACACAGCGAAGTGAACTCCGGGGCGGCGAATCTCGCAAGATAAAGCGCATCCGGGTGCGGATTGGTCACCCGCTCGAGCACCGCCTCTTCGGGAGACGCCGGGAGTGGTGAAACCCCGCCTAACTGGCTGAGGCCCGAATAGCGCGCCGGTGTCGATGAAGGGTCTTTCGTCATGTCGCTTGATCGCGCCCCTGTGGCCGGAACGCAATACTCTTCCGTTCCCGTCGCCGCCAGAAGCCGTCATTTACCGACTGCTAACCAGGGTGAACCTACGCAATTCATGTGTTCCTGGTGCGCTAGGGATACGCTCAAGCGCTTCATCAAAGGGCGCCCCATAAATGAGCGGCCTATTTTTTAGGCGCCAGCTCATCTTGGGCGCCGCCCGGCAGGTAAGAGCTTTGGGTGTGTCTCTCAACCCCACCAGAGTGCATGCGGAACCGGCGAGCCCCCCGCGAAACCGGCTTCGTCATTCATCTCGTCCGAAAGGGCGTTCAACTCGAGGGGAAAAGGGTCTTATAATGCGCAACCTCTTGGTTTTTGGTGCTCTTGCAGCTGTCGCCGCTCCCGCGGCCTTCGCTCAGGAAGCGTCTTCCGTTACCATCACCAGCAATGTGGCGCTCGTCTCTGACTATCAGTGGCGCAGCGTGACCCAGTCCGACAAAGACTGGACCATTCAGGGCGGTTTCGATCTGACCGCCTCGAACGGATTCTACGCGGGCGTCTGGGGCTCGGGAGTCGACTTCGACGACGAGCCGGAAGACACCAATCTCGAAATCGATCTCTATGGCGGCTATCGTTTTGAAGCGGGCGGCCTTGGCTTCGATCTCGGACTCGTATCCTACGCTTACCCCGACGCAGGAACGGCAGACCTCAATTTCTACGAAGTCTACGGCAAAGTGTCGAAGTCCCTTGAAGGCGGCCTGAGCCTCGGAGGGAGCCTGAACTGGGATCCCGACAATCAGACCACCTATATCGACGGAACCGCTGGTCTCGCTCTGAACGACGCTCTGTCGCTCAGCGGCGGCTACGGCGCTTACCTTGAAGGGTACGGCGAGTATTCCGGTTGGAATCTCGGCGGAACCTACACCGTCTCGGGCGTCGCTCTCGGTCTTCGTTACTATGACAACGACACCGAAGGCGATAACTCGAACCTCGTGTTCTCCATCGGACGCACGATGTAATCTTTGACGGATCGTCCGGCCCTTCGGGTCCGGTGCGCAGAAGCCGCCGCGTCACCGCGGCGGCTTCTTTGCATCAGGGGCGGGCCTTATCCGGCGGCTGAATGGTCGCCATATTGATCCGCAGACCCAAGACTGAACGTACCACTCGTCGGGGTCGAGCTACGGGAACGCCTGATCATGAAACTGTTCAAGCCGATTGTCGCAATCGCCGGGTTGGGGCTCCTGGTGTCCTTATCGCTCGGGGCATGCGTTCACAGAGAGATTCCCTACCCGGAACTCGAAACAAAATACGCGTCCCCATCCTCTCGCTATATCGAGCTCGAGCCTGGGCTTCGCATTCATTACACTGACGACGGCCCGGCTTCCGCCCCACCTATTGTGATGGTTCACGGCTTCGCCGCGTCCACTCACGCCTGGCGACCCTGGACGGATCGCCTCTCCGCCGAATTCCGGATGATCGCCCTCGACCTCCCTGGTCATGGACTCACCCGGACACCTGACGACTATCGAACATCTACCGAGAAAAACGCAGCGATCGTTAAAGCGCTCGTCGATAAGCTGGGGCTGCAGGACCTGGTGCTGGCCGGAAACTCCATGGGCGGCGCTGTGGCGTGGACATACGCGCTCGCACACCCGGACGATCTTGACGGTTTAATTCTCGTGAACGCGGCCGGATGGCCGGAACAGACAAGAGGTTCCGGCGAGCCTCCGATGGTCTTCGGCCTGCTGTCCAGCCCTCTGGGCCGTGCTCTCCTGAAGTCGATAAACCCGAGGCTTCTGGCGAACGGAGGCCTGAAGGCCGCCTATCTGGACGAGACGATGGTCGATAAGGCTCTGATCGATCGTTACGCTGAATTGGCGTTGGCTGAAGGACACCGGGATGTGCTCCTGACAGGCCGGAGCTCGCCGTCTCAGGCTGTGAAACCCGAAACCTTCCAGTCCATCCGCACGCCCACTCTGGTGATGGCCGGAGAGCAGGACAAGGTCATTCCCGTCTCCCAGCAAAGAAACTTCGCGGGAGCCATCCCGGGCGCGGAGCTGATTGTCTACCCTAATGGCGGTCACGTGCCGATGGAACAGCTTCCCGATGTGTCTGCGAAGGATTTGAAAGCCTTTCTCGATCGTCTCCAGAGATGAAAGACGCCCTTCACGGCCCTGCACGTGGGACAAGCGTGTCCGCGTAACGCGCAGACAGCCAGTCCCGAACCCGGGCATTGGTGAGGTCAGCCATACGGGTCGGAAATCTGTTGAAGGCATGGGGCGCTTCAGGGGCGAGGATCAGGTCCGCCTCCCCGCCCTGTGAACGAATAGCGTCAGCAAGGCCCAGGGTATCGTCGAGAAGAGGGTCTCTGTCGCCCACGACCAGCATGACCGGCGGCAATCCCCCAAGATCCGCGTAAAGAGGCGACAAAGAAGGGTGTTTTCGAGCGGCCTCGCTCTCTCCGGGGGTCAGGCGTTGAAGTCCGGAGACCAGCCGAGGTCCATCCAGCACGAGGGTATCAGGCCCGGCGCTTCGAGCGCTCGGGCTGCCGGCAAGATCAAAAGGACCATAGAAAAGAACAAGACCGGCAAGGCGATGAAAATCCTCCCGGCGTTCACGGAGCCGGAGCGCCGAGCACAAAGCCAGATGCGCTCCGGCCGATTCTCCCCCCAGTGTGACGCAAGGAGCTCGAAACTCCTGAACTCCGGCGCTGAAGGCCCAGTCGGCAGCGACAGCGCATGTTTCGATCATCTCAGAAAGAGACGTTTGCGGGAGAAGCGGATAATCGACGCTCACCACGGCCACTTCGCAATTCGCCGCAATCCGTGAGTTGATCGCATCCCCCATCGATGCGCGGCCGATCGTCCATCCTCCCCCGTGAAAGTCTATGTGCAGGCCCCTTGGGGGCCCCGAGGGGAGAAGAACCCGCAGGTCAACATGTCGCCCCTGATGAAGGACGCGACGTGAGGAGACACGCACGCCGGGCGGGCGCTTGAGCGACAGCCCGGCTGAAAGCGCGATCGCAGACTGAATTGCAGCACGCGTGATGGGCGGAGGGGCGCGAAACCTCGACATCCTTGCAAGGCGACGGTTAAACCGGACCGCTTCAGCGATGTCGCTTTCTGAATACATTCCGCCCTCCGCCACATGCAGACGCCGACGTACTCCACAGCTCTTGCGTCTTGGCCGTCGGCTTATGGGCGTCTAACCTCCCCGCATCAGGCCGCGCAACGGCTTTTGATCTGGGTGAGAAGGCTTGAACCATGACCCTGGCCATCCGATTGGCGACACTGCTCATGGCCGCCGGCCTCAGCGCATGCGCAAGCGCTCCCCCCAGCGGACCCAGCCAGCCCCCGCCGACAGCCCCCCTTCCTCAGCCGTCCGCAAGCGCGACCTCTCCTGACAGCGCCGACCTGCGCCTTGTCCCGGCGGCCTTCTCCGAACTGCCCGGATGGCTGGCGGCGGATCTGAAACCGGCCCTCGCCGCATTTCAGAAGCAATGCGAGGTGTGGCGACGCAGACCGGCGAATGCGCCTTTGACCGGGGGTCGCTATGGAGGAACCGTTTCGAACTGGATGCCCGCCTGTTCGCAGGCCGCCGTCCTTCCTCCGGGAGACGAGCGTCGATTCTTTGAAACCTGGTTCCAGCCGGCGCTTGTGGAAGGACCCGGGGAAGTACGTCTGACGGGATATTTCGAGCCTGTCATCAGCGCGAGGAGATTCGCTGAACCTGGGTTCACCGAACCTCTTCTGCGGCCGCCCGCCGACATGCTGACGGTCGATATCGCGGCCTTCGCAGAGGCGCAAAACAGCGAGGCGCTGCGGTCCGCCCCCAAAACTCTGGCTGGACGCAGCGACGGATCCCGCGTCGGCCCCTATCTCAAGCGCGCCGACATTCGGCCTGAGCCGGGACAGATCATCGCCTTTGCTCATCCTGCGGATGTCTACAACATTCAGGTCCAGGGATCTGGTCGCCTCCGGTTCGAGGACGGAGGGGAGGCTCGAGCTCAGTTCGCCGGTCAGAATGGACACAAGTGGAACTCAGCTCTGGGGGAGCTGCGTCGATCGGGTCGGGTTCAAAACATCTCATGGGCCACCTTTCGCGCATGGCTCGACGCCAATCCTCAAGATGCAAAGAGCGTTCTGAACTCAGATCCGTCGTACGTGTTCTTTCAGGAGGAAACGTTGGCGGATCCCTCAATCGGACCTCGGGGTGCGGCAGGCATTCCATTGACCCGGCTTGGATCCCTGGCGGTCGACCCGTCGTTTCATCCGTACGGCGCCCTCATCTACCTGGATGGAACACATGGAGGGGATACGTTTCAGAGACTCTTGGTGGCCCAGGATACGGGTGGGGCCATTCGCCGGGGACCACGGCGAGGAGACGTTTTTTTCGGCCCCGGAGCGGACGCCGGAGCGATGGCCGAACGCATGAACGCGCCGGCGCGGTGGTGGACGCTCCTGCCCAGGTCAGGCGAGCTCGACAATCGGGTGGCCTCAGTCAGGGACGGACCGGGGGACGCAAAAGGCCGATAAGGCCTCCGCTGGTCAGTCGTGTCGCGCCAAGGAGAGCGGCCGAGACCCGGAAGGTATCCGGCGCAGCGAGATAGCGCGGGGACCAGACCGGATCGAATTTCTGTTTAAACGCCCTAAGTCCGCCAAAGCCGTAGATGGCGTCGGCATGCCGATAAATGAACGCGCCAACCCGGCTCATCCATGGAGCGAAAGGACGATCCTCAAGACCGGATAAAGGGGCTCGTCCGAGATCGAATATCGAATACCTGTTCTCAGCGGCCCAAAGCATAGCCTCCAGCAGAAGCGCCTCCATCGAAGAACGCGGGGCATCCGGTCTGGCTCTCATAAGGTCAGGTCCGACCGCCTCCGTTCCCGGCCAGAGATTGGCGAAAGCGATGATCCTGCCCTCACGTCGCAGAACAGCGATCGGAAAACGGGAGAGGTAGTGAGCATCGAAGCGTCCAAGGCTGAAGTTCTTCTCAACGCCTGTTCGGCCCCTCATCCAGGCCTCGGACACCTCGCGAAGCTCGCTCTCAAGTTCCTCTCCAGGAGCAAAGCGCTCGACAGAAAACTCGAGTCCCTCTTTTCGGGCCCGAACGCGGGTCTGACGAAGTCGGTATCGTCGACCCCCTTCAAGACTGAAGGTCGAGAGCGGAACGTGCGCCGCCTCCCCGATCTTCTGAAGCACAAAACCGGCATCCAGAAGATCGGGAAGAAGATCCGGCCCCACTGAATAGAAGGCCGGCCATGCATCGGCGCGATCAGCCGCCTCCCTGAACTTCCAGATCATCTCCCGTCGTTCATCAGGGGCGCCGATCGGAGGGCCCATAGCGATCCAGCATCGCCCCGATACGGCGTACATGATCACTGACTGACCGCTGGCGCTGTAGAAGAATCGCTTGTCGCCCGTCAGGGCAAGCCACGCCTCAGGTTCGATCCGGGCCTGCCCCTTAAGGAAGGCGTCAACCCGCACAAGCTCCTCGGGCGAAGAGGAGACGGGTCGAAGCGCTGCGAGAACTCGCAAAAGCAGTATAACTCCCGCCGCAAGGCACACCGCGATCAGCGCCCTCAGAAATCGCGCCGCATCCGCCTCCGGAAGGAAGGTCAGCCAGAGGGAGCCCGAGTAAGGCACCTCTTCATATATGGCGAAGCCAAGCCAGGCCGAGATAGCCAGCATAGCGAGGGCGGCGAATGTCCACCAGCCTCCCAACCGTGCCGACCCGGGGCCCGGGCGTCTGTAAAAAGCGGCCCTCGTGATCCACAAAAGTCCCGCGACACCGAGCAGAACAACCGATTCCTCCCAGACGAAGCCGCTCAACAGCGCAAGCCCGGCCAGCGCCACACACAGAACCATCGAGGCCCGTCGCGCAGCGGCTCGCCGTCGGGCGAGACCGTAAGCCAGGAAAAGCATCACGGTCGCGCAAACAGCGGCGAGGAAATGGGAGAGATCAACGAGACCGAGGGGCAGAACGCCTGACACAAGCGCCATTCGCACAGCGATCTGAGGCTGAACGAGGGTTACGATCACCATTGCGCCGGACGAGAAGACCATCAGCGCGGCGAGATGAGGACTCAAGGACGAAACGACCGCCCCGACAGCCCGCGCCACACGACGTAACCAGCCGGCTCGAGCCCTGTCGACATCAGTGTAGGACATGGGATCGTCCCTGTGACGCTGAGAGCCCAGACAGCAGGATCAGCACCTCGCCATCGTCAGGTGTCCAGAAAACTCCTGAGCTTCCGGCTGCGGCTGGGGTGCTTGAGTTTTCTCAGCGCCTTCGCCTCAATCTGGCGAATACGTTCGCGTGTAACGGAAAACTGCTGCCCGACTTCCTCAAGGGTATGATCGGTATTCATGCCAATACCGAAACGCATTCGAAGGACACGCTCCTCGCGAGGGGTCAGCGATGCAAGAACACGGGTCGTCGTTTCCCTGAGATTAGACTGGATTGCCGCATCAACCGGCAGCAAGGCCGACTTGTCCTCGATGAAATCGCCAAGGTTGGAATCTTCATCGTCCCCGATCGGGGTCTCAAGAGAAATCGGCTCCTTCGCGATCTTCAGAACCTTCCGGATCTTCTCAAGCGGCAGACCCAGCTTTTCAGCAAGTTCTTCAGGGGTCGGCTCCCGGCCGATCTCGTGGAGCATCTGCCTTTGCGTGCGAACGATCTTGTTGATCGTCTCGATCATATGAACGGGAATCCGGATCGTCCTTGCCTGATCTGCAATCGATCGGGTGATCGCCTGACGAATCCACCAGGTCGCATATGTCGAGAACTTGTATCCGCGACGATACTCGAATTTATCGACCGCCTTCATGAGGCCGATATTGCCTTCCTGAATGAGGTCAAGGAACTGCAGTCCGCGGTTCGTATACTTCTTGGCGATGGAAATCACGAGCCGCAGGTTGGCCTCAACCATCTCCTTCTTGGCCTGACGCGCCTCCCGCTCACCCTTCTGGACGGTTTGAACGATGCGACGGAAATCATCGATCGGCACACCCATTTCCTGAGCGAGACCGGACACTTCCTCGCGCAGAATGTTGATCTTTCGGGTTTCTGCGGAAACGAACTTCTTCCACGGCTTTGAAAGAGCGCCGACCATTTCCAGCCAGTCGGGATGCAGTTCCTTGCCGAAATAGTTGTCGAGGAAATCCTGGCGCGACACCCCGTGGGCGTCCGCCAGTCGCATCAGCCTGCCTTCAATCTGGATGAGCTTCTTATTGATCTCGTAGAGCTGCTCGACCAGCGTCTCGATCCGCGCATTGTTGAGGTGCAGCGTCTTGAGGTTCTCGATAATCCGGGTCTGGATATCGTCATATTCTTTAGTGTCCTTGGGGGTCAGCGCCTTACCCTCGATATTGCGCGTGACCAGACGCTCCTGAAGCTTGCGATAGCGCTGGAACTCTGCCGCTACGGCGTCGAGGGTGGTCATGACGCCTTCACGGAGCTCAGCTTCCATGGCCGACATGCTCATGGCGCCGCCGTCGTCGAAATCATCCTCCGCCTCGGCGGCCTCCGCCTCTGCCTGTTTCTGGCGCTCGAGCTCGACCTCGTCGATGTCCTCATCCCGGACGCGACGCGGCTTGGGCTTCTCTTTCTCCTTCTCGCGCTCCGCAGCCTTGCGAGCCGTGATGGGAGCTGTGGGAGGAGGAGGCGCCCCGCCGTTCAGAACCACCTGCGAATTGTCGACGATCCCGCCGTTCACCGCCGCATAAGTGGCTTCAAGATCGATGATATCGCGCAGAAGCACCCGCTCATCGGTCAGTTCCTGACGCCAGACCATGATCGCTTCAAACGTCAGCGGGCTTTCGCAAAGCCCTCGGATCATCGCGTCCCGGCCAGCTTCGATTCGCTTCGCGATCGCGATCTCACCCTCGCGGGAGAGCAGTTCGACCGATCCCATTTCTCGAAGATACATGCGGACAGGATCATCCGTGCGGTCGTAGCGATCCGTCTTCGCGACGCCGACCACCGCAGTCGAAGAGGAACGCGCCGGGCTTGAACCCTCTTCGTCGCTTTCCTCCCCGCCGGCCTCTTCCTGTGCGGCCTCCTCAATCTCGTCCTCGGATTCGACAACGGTGATACCGAGCTCTGACAACTGGGACATCACGTCCTCGATCTGCTCAGAGGTAAACTCCTCCGAAGGCAGGACCTTGTTCAGCTCATCATTGGTGACATAGCCCCGGGCTTTGGCAGCCTTGATGAAACGCTTCACGCTGGCGTCGTTCATGTCGAGCAGCGGCCCGTCCGGCGGAGCATCCGCGGCAGGTTTGCGTTTGACCTCGGTCTTCGTCATTCCATCTCTCCGTGGAGACGCCGGTGCGGGCGCCCCATCCTTGCGTGCAGGTGTTTCGACACGCGCTTCCATTTCCGGCTTCGCCGGAGATACGGACTTGACCGAGGTCACCGACGAAGACGGGACGACGCTCTTCGAGTCCTTGTTTCGGGCCACTGATGACGAACCGCCAGCAGCGCCCTTTGAGGGAACCTTACTGATCGTGGGCTCTTTACCGATCGTCACAACCTTTCGCGCGCCGACGCGCGAGCCCGATGACATCTGAGCGGTCTTGGCAGGCGCCTTGGCCTGGGGTCTTGAACGCAGCCCTGAAACGGCCTTGGCGGGAGCTCCGCCTTTCACCGCTTTGGCCGCTCCGCCCACAGAGGCCTTGCCGACAGACGCGGCCTTCGCCGGCTGAGCGCGACCAGACGCTTTCGCCGGGGCTGACGCCCGGCCGACAACCGGCTTCGCCTTTGATGCGGAAGCTGTCCGGACAGCCGCCGAGGGCTTCGCGCCCTTTTTGATCACCCCCGAAGCAGCCGGTCGCGATTTGCCCGCAACCCGCCCCTTCGCCTCGCCGCCGCCGGCACTTTTTTTCAACGCCGCTCTCCGTTCAGTCCTTCGGGAACCGCCGCTTCATCTCGCCATCCAGTCCATCCAGAGCGCTCCAAATTTCAGAAGCCCCTTCCGATGCACCGCCTTGAGACTGTTCAGCCGTTGGCCGTCTGGTCTGTTCCCGTTCTGCAATCATCGCCCTCAGTCGTGCGAGATGGGACGCATGCCGAAACATGTCATCCCCGCTGACTTCCTGAATGACCGCCCTTGCCGCCTCGTTCACCGCCGCCGCAGCCGGAAACCTCTCGAGCGCCGAAAACCACTCTCGGCCCTCACCTTTCTCAAGGTCGAGGGACCCCAAATTCGGATACTCTTCAAGCAGCTTCTCGGATCGCGACCGGCCAAGATTACGTAAATGGGCTGCGACAGCGCGTCGGTCAAGCGTTTCGCCGCTATCGAGAACATCAAACACAGCGTCTCGTATAGAGGCGACGTCCGGGTTGGGAAAATCTGCCGCGCACAGGGCCTCTCTCGAAGGCCCGAGGAGCGCAGGGGTGTCGATCGCCCGGACAAGCAACCCCAGCCCGGCCAGCCGGGCGGGACCGGAAAGAATACCCTGCCGCGCCGGCCCCGTGACGCGTCCATCGGATTGGGACGGGGAACGCGAAGACCCTCCCCCTCCGTTACGGACAGCCCCTTCGGGACGCGAGGTTCGTGCGGTCCGGAAATGTTCGAACAGCCGACCGCGCATCTCGCGCTCATAGGCTTTACGAACCCCGACATGACGGATCAGCTCAGTCGCCGCCTGAAGCCGGGCCTCAAGGCCGGCGCGGCGCTCAGGCGTATCGAGCGGCCCCGCGTCCAGCTCGCGCCGCCAGAGCAGGTCCGCCAGCGGGCGAGCCGCCGTCAGGCGCTCGCGCATCGCCTCTGCGCCCCGCGAACGGATCATGTCGTCGGGATCCAGTCCATCCGGCAGAAGGGCGAAGTAGAGAGTTCGCCCCGGTTCGATCATCGGCAAGGCCCGATCGACGGATCGATAAGCGGCCCGGATACCGGCGGCGTCGCCGTCAAAACAGAGAATGGGTTCAGGCCCGGCGCGCCAGAGGAGCTCGATCTGATCTTCGGTCAGAGCGGTGCCGAGTGGCGCCACCGCCGTCCCGACCCCGATCTCGGCGAGTGCGATAGCGTCGACATACCCCTCCGTAACCACAAGTCCGCGCGCCAGCGGGCCAGCTGCCTGAGTGCGAGCGAGAGCCTCCCTCGCCTGCATGTAGCGATAAAGGGTCTTGCCCTTGTGAAACAGCGGACTGTCCGAGGAATTGAGATACTTGGGCTTACCGTCTGGATCGAGTGTTCGGGCGCCGAAGGCTATGACACGTCCCTGAGTGTCGCAGATCGGAAAGATCACCCGGTTGCGAAACCGATCATAGGGGGCCTTGCCCTCTTCGCCCTCGACCAGAAGCCCGGCCTCCACGAGGTCCCGAGGACTGGCGCCCTCACGCACCAGAGTATCCGCCAGATTGCGCCATCCGGGCGGAGCAAAGCCCATCCGATGACGCCCCCACGCCTCGCGGGCGAACCCACGGCCTTCAAGATAGGCCCGGGCGGCCGCCCCGGCGGGCGAACGCAGCTGAGTCTCAAACCAGGCGGCGGCCTTCTCCAGCCAGTCCAGAAGGGTCGCCCGACGGACCATCTGCCCCTGATCCTGGTTCGTCTGGCGAGGCAGCTCAAGGCCAGCCTCATGAGCCAGTCGCTCGACCGCCTCCGCAAAGGTCAGCCGGTCCGTCTCCATGACGAAGGTGATGACATCGCCGGACTTCTGCGTGGAGAAACACTTATAGAAGCCCCGATCGTCATGAACGTAAAACGACGGGGTTTTCTCCGTGGAAAAAGGGGACAGACCGACAAAGTCCTTGCCCCGGCGCGTTAGCCGGACCTTGCGGCCGACGACCTCGGAAAGCCGGATCCTCGACTTGAGTTCAGAGAGAAAATCGTCAGAAAACCGCATCGCGCCCGCCATGACGGCCCGACCTCCAGCGCAGCCTTTTCACGAAACCCCGAGCTCCTGACGCCGCCCCACCCTGCTAAGCGGAACCAACGCGCAGGCCAACGTTCGTTTACGTGAGGGCCGGACAAGACAGGTACCCTCGACCGCCCCCCAGCGCCAGCCCCAATGAACGGGTAAAGCTGTTGATCTTTCATCCCGCGCCGAACGCCCGCGATTGAGCCCCGCGGCAGTGGCGCGACCGATCCCGCAGCGGCCAACCTTGACGCGACCGGCCGCAGCGCCCTATCCACGGGGCGCGTCGGGCGGGCCTCGACGGCCCAACCCCGCGATCAGGGCGAAAACGCACCATGGCCATGTCCTCCGCTACCGGCGCGATCGCCCTTGAAGACGGCACCGTCTTTCTTGGCAGGGGCTCGGGGGCCGTCGGCGTGGCTGCCGGAGAGTTATGCTTCAACACCGCCATGACCGGGTATCAGGAGATACTCACAGACCCGTCCTATTCGGGTCAGATCGTGATGTTCACCTTTCCCCATATCGGGAATGTCGGCGCCAATCCCGCCGATCAGGAGACCTCCTCGCCAGAAGCGGACCAGGCGGTTCGCGGAGCCGTGTTCAGAGCCCATCCCACCTCGCCTGCGAACTGGCGGGCGGTGGATCATCTCGGGGCCTGGCTCCGCCGTCGTGGAATCATCGGCGTTTCCGGCATCGACACCCGCGCCCTGACGCGTCGGATCCGGGAGCTCGGAATGCCGAAGGCAGCCATCGCGCACGACCCGTCCGGCTCTATCGACAAGGCGGCGCTGATTGAAGCGGCCCGCGCCTGGCCCGGCCTCGAAGGGGTCGATCTGGCGATCGGAGTGTCCACCCGCACCCCCTTCGAAAACAGGTCGGGACTGTGGTCCATCGCAGCCGGGTACGATCAGCCGTCATCGTTCCGGTTCCATGTCGTCGTGATAGACTTCGGGGTAAAGAAGAACATTCTGCGCAATCTGGCGGCCGTTGGCGCACGCGCCACCGTGGTTCCCGCCACCACCAGCGCGCAGGACATTTTGGCTCTGAGCCCGGACGGCGTCGTCCTGTCCAACGGGCCGGGCGATCCGGCAGCCACCGCAGCCTATGCCGGCCCTGAGATCCGGAAGCTCATCGACAGCGGAACGCCTATCCTCGGCATCTGCCTCGGTCACCAGATGCTGGCCCTCGCCCTGGGGGGACAGACCCGAAAGATGCCGCAGGGCCACCACGGAGCGAACCACCCGGTGAAGGACTTCACCACCGGCAAAGTGGAGATCGTCTCGATGAACCATGGCTTCACGGTCGACGTCGCCTCGCTGCCGGAAGGAATTGAGGAAAGTCATCGGTCGCTGTTCGACGGCACGAATTGCGGACTCACGGTCTCGGGACGCCCGATCATATCGGTGCAGCACCACCCCGAAGCGAGCCCAGGCCCCCAGGACAGCTTCTACCTGTTCGAACGCTTCGCAGGGATGATGGACGGTCGCCGCAACGCAGCGGGCTGAATCGCTCGACGCCATTGTTGACCCAAGGTAAACAGAAGACTCTGAATTTTCTTATGAAAAACAGAGAATTTCTTTACCTGAACCTGCCAGAACGGACCCGTGGTCTGGAGATCCCGGCATGTCCATCGTCGACAACTCCTCAGACATCCGCTCTCGCCTCGCCGCCGCTGAAGCGGCTCTGGTGGCGATCGGACAACGAAATGATCCGATCATCGACCGCCTCGACATCGCCGTCCTGATTCCCGCGGCCGAAAACGCGACGACGATTTCCGAAGTGGTCAGAGGCTATCGCGTCGCCCTGCCCTCAGCTCGGCTTTATGTTTACGACGCCAATTCCACCGACGGAACCGCCCTGATGGCGAAGGAGGCCGGCGCCATTGTGCGCAGAGAAGGGTCAACGGATCCGGCAGCACGGATCCGCCACATGTTTGCGGACGTCGATGCCGACATCTACGTCCTTGTCGACGCCTCAGGCGCCTATGACCCCACCGCGGCGCCGCGAATGATCTCGCGCATGGTGGAACGACAGGCCGACATGGTCTCCGGAGGCCGTATCACACCGGACAAAAAGGCGTTTGAAGCAGCGCTGAAGTTTGAGGATGCCTGGACGACATCCCTTGTTTCTGAGATTTTCACAAATCCTTTCAATGATATGCTGACGAGCTATCGCGTTCTCTCAAAGCGGTTCGTGAAAAGTTTCACGCCGCCGGCCAGAGGCCTCAGCGCGGATGCGGACCTGGTCATTCACGCGCTCGATCTGGGCATGACCGTCAGCGAAGTCCACACCACCTATTCACCCGACCCCAAGCCGGCTCCGCCTCCGGTGTCGGTCATCGGTGACGCACTGCGGGCGCTGACGACATCGGCGCGCCTGGTTCGGGACGAACGGCCTCTGCCGCTGTTCGGGCTGCTGGGCATCCTCGCCGGCGCTCTCGCCGCACTCAGTCCGTCCCTGTCCGCATCGGTCATCTTCGCGGCGGCCTCTGTCGGTCTGACGCTCACGGGCGTCCTTCTGCACGCAACAAGACGACATGGACGAGAGGCGCGCCGCGCAACGTTCAATTCGATCGAAAGTCTCGCCTCTCGTCTGGAGCGCCTGGACGACACACGACGACGGCTTGAAGAGATTGAGGCAGCGCGTCTGCGGCCGTCAGCTGTGGACATGCGTCCGCGATCCGCCCGGATCAATTAACGCATCGGCAGCGGACCGCAGCGCTGTTCAAAAACGGCAATCGCCTGGGGCATCACCGCCTCGAACGCCGCCATCCTCGCGCCGGGATCAGGATGGGTTGAGAGAATCTCGGGCGGTCTCTGCCCCCCTCCCAGCTCACCCATCCGCTTCCATAGCTCCGGCGCCTCGCGCGGATCGAAACATGCGCGTACGAGCAGCTCGAGACCGATGATATCGGCCTCGCTTTCATGGGCCCGACTGAAAGGAAGCAGGACCCCCGCCTGGGCCCCGGCTCCAATGGCCCCCATGATGAGACGGCGGGCCTCGACCGGCATGTCTCCAACCGAGGCTCCGACAGCCATCTGCCCGAACTGAACCAGTTGCTGCTGGCTCATCCGTTCCGCGCCGTGACGAGCCAGCGCGTGCCCGATCTCATGGCCCATGATCACGGCGACACCATCGTCGTTTGCGGCAGTCGGCAGAATACCCGTATAGAACGCCACATACCCCCCCGGCAGAGCGAAAGCGTTGGGCGTGTCGGACTGGATGATATTGAACTGCCAGTCGAAACGATCCGCCAGAGCGCCCCAGGCCGGCAGATCGCCCGTGGTCTCGCCGAGAACGGTCATGGGAGCCCCCTCAGCCTCCCATTCCCTGGCTGCCGTAGCGATCCTCAATCCGATCTGACGCACTCGCTCAACCGTGCCGGCATCCTCAGAGCCGCAGTTTCCCGGCCCTGTCGAACACAGAACAGGTTCGCTCTGAAGAACCTGCATATAGGCCTCCTGGCCCAGGCGAACCTCGGAGGCGAGGTCCATCGTGATCATCTGTCGACGACCGCTGACCAGACCTTCCTTCTGATTGCCGAACCAGTAAAACGCCAGACCGACGAGTATCAGGAGAATGAGCGGCAATCGCCCGCCTATGGCGCCGAAACCGAGCCCCCTGCGACGGCCGCCATACCGATATCCACGCATCGAACGCTCCCTGACCGACGCCCGCAGGGCCGGATGATTCAGATCATACGCCAGAACGCCCGGATGAGAAAAGAAACGCAGGTCCGCAAACAGAAAGACATTCGAAATCATATCGATAATCGTTGCGCCTTACCTTTCGGAAGGCCAGACTAAGACAAATCAGTCCGCAGGATCAGACGGGTCCCGGAGATAGGATGCAGGCCATGTCCCCCGCCCCCTCATCTGCACGTCTGGAGATCCGAATCATCCCTGTGACGCCCCTTCAGCAGAACTGTTCTTTGCTCTGGGACACCCAGACCCGGCGAGCCGCATTGATCGATCCCGGCGGAGACATTGATCGCCTGACGGGCGCTCTCAAGCATTTTGATCTTCAGCTGACTCATATCTGGCTTACCCATGGTCATCTCGACCATGCCGGGGCGGCCGCTGAACTCCGCGAGCTCACAGGGGCCGTCATTGAAGGACCTCATCGCGACGACCAGTTCTGGCTGGATCAGATAGAGACGTCCGCCCTTCGCTACGGTCTCAGCGGACTGCGGGACGTCACACCGGACAGATACCTTGAGGATGGAGACAGGCTGGAGCTGGAAGGCATCGCCTTCGATGTTGCGCACACGCCCGGACACACCCCAGGCCACGTAGTGATCTTCAACCGGGAAGCGGAGATCGCCTTTGTGGGAGACGTCCTGTTCGTGGGGTCGATTGGTCGCACCGATTTTCCAAAGGGGAACCACGAGCAGCTCATCACCTCGATTACGGGGAAACTCTGGCCGCTGGGAGAAACGATGCGCTTCGTACCCGGCCACGGCCCCACGGGAACCTTCGGGGCAGAGCGACGCTCAAATCCCTTCGTCGCCGACGCGCTGACCGGATATGCCGGCGCGCCGATCGAGGCAGGCTCGCCGATCGATCAGAAACTCGCCAAGCGCTGGCAATAGCCCGGCCCAATTCCCGTCGAGCGATCAGGACCGCGCCTGCCTCGGACGATCATGCGCGTCCTGAGCCGTAGAGGCTCCTTCGGCGAAGCCAAAACGGCAGACAATGATCTGCGCCTGGCTCGCGCATGCAAGGCGGGAGCATCCGGCGACTCGAACCGCCTGAGACGTCATCCTCAGATAGGCGTCGCAGTCGCTGGACCCGCGACAGGTTTTCGTCCTTGGGTCATAGCCGGAGCGTCCGTCCGCCCAAACGGACACGGCGTACCTTGGAGAAATCGCTTGCGCCTGGGCCTGGCCATCGACACGTCTCAGGGCAGGAGCCCAGAATATGTTGGCTTCACGCCCCTGAGCCGCCGCCGCGACGGTCGAGAGGCTGCACGCGCCCAGAGCGCCCCTGGCCGCAATCCCCGCCGCCTCCTGAGCAAGCGAAGACGACCAGACGAGCTTCGGTCGCCCTAAACGGTCACGAAGATGATTGATCGGATCGAGATAAACCTGTTCGGCGTCTGAGAGGGCCGGAGTGCGCGCCACGCGGGTCGGCTGATTCGTGGGCGCGCGCGTCGCCGGGGATGCGACCTGCCCGCTGGCGGAGCCGAGCCATCCAGATGAAGTCGCAGCCAGACACACGACAACAGCTGATCCGATGAAGGATCTCATCATTGGGGTCGGACGACCTTTTCTCATGATTTCGGGATAATCCGGAAGGACTGGACCCTCACTTGAGGTGATCCATCCCGGGGAAGATTACAAGAGGCTTTGCAGAAGAACCCGCAGCACAGGCTTGGTGAGAGAACCGGCCCCCCTCTTCCGACCCGAGACTTGCCCCGAACCTCCCGCATCGCTACACCCACCCCGACACGACCTTCGCCTCCCCACGCGCGCCGGTGACATGCCCAAACGAACAGACATCAGCTCCATCCTGGTCATCGGCGCCGGGCCGATCGTCATCGGACAGGCGTGCGAATTCGATTATTCCGGCGTTCAGGCGATCAAGGCCCTGAAATCAGAGGGCTACAAGGTCATCCTGGTCAATTCCAATCCCGCCACGATCATGACCGATCCTGAGCTGGCGGACAGGACCTACATCGAACCGATCACGCCGCAATTCGTGGAAAAGATCATCGCCGCCGAACGTCCTGACGCCATACTCCCCACCATGGGCGGTCAGACGGCTCTCAATTGCGCCCTGGCCCTGCACACGTCCGGCGTGCTCGAGAAATACGGGGTTGAGCTGATCGGCGCTCGGGCTGAGGCCATCGAAAAAGCGGAAGATCGCTCAAAATTCAAGCTCGCCATGGCGGCGATCGGCCTGGAGACACCGAAGTCCCACCTCGCCCACAACACCGAAGAGGTGGAAGAAGGACTCTCAGTGGTCGGCCTGCCGGCGATCATTCGCCCATCCTTTACCCTCGGCGGTCTCGGAGGAGGCATCGCCTACAACATCGAGGAATATCGTCAGATATGCGCCCGCGGCCTGGCCGCCTCGCCCAGCCGCGAGATCCTGATCGAAGAATCCGTTCTCGGTTGGAAAGAGTTCGAGATGGAGGTCGTGCGAGACCGCGCCGACAACTGCATCATTGTCTGTTCGATTGAAAACGTCGACCCGATGGGCGTTCACACGGGCGACTCAATCACCGTTGCGCCTGCCCTGACGCTCACCGACAAGGAATATCAGGTGATGCGAAACGCCTCGATCGCCGTCCTTCGGGAAATCGGGGTCGAAACCGGCGGATCAAACGTCCAGTTCGCGGTCAACCCGGAAAACGGCCGCCTTGTCGTCATCGAAATGAACCCGAGGGTGTCCCGCTCCTCGGCGCTCGCCTCAAAGGCGACAGGATTTCCAATCGCCAAGGTCGCGGCCAAATTGGCCATCGGCTACACGCTCGATGAGTTGAGCAACGACATAACGGGCGTGACCCCAGCCTCATTCGAACCCACGATCGATTATGTCGTCACCAAGATCCCCCGCTTCGCCTTCGAGAAATACAAGGGCGTAGACCCCAATCTGACGACCTCGATGAAGTCGGTCGGCGAGGCCATGGCCATAGGCCGGACCTTCCAGGAGAGCTTCCAGAAGGCCCTGAGGTCTCTGGAGACCGGACTGAACGGTCTCAACGAGATTGCAATCCCGGGCATCGGACAAGGGGATGATCTCAATGTTCTCAGAGCGGCATGCTCCCGCCCGACTCAGAACCGCCTGATTATTGTGGCTCACGCCATCCGGCTCGGATTGAGCATTGAAGACATTTGGGCCGCGTCCAAGATCGACCGCTGGTTCCTGAGACAGATTGCGGAGATAATCGAAGTCGAAGGCGACGTCCGCAGAGACGGCCTTCCCGAGGACAAAGAGGGCTGGATCCGGCTCAAGTCTATGGGCTTCTCCGACGCCCGTCTCGCCGAACTGGTCGGCGTAACGGAAGACGAAGTTCGAGCTCAGCGTCACGACCTCGACGTGCGTCCTGTCTACAAGCGGATAGACACCTGCGCAGCCGAGTTCGCCGCGCGAACGCCCTACCTCTACTCAACCTACGAGACTGGATGGATCGGTCCCGACGGCCAGCCCCTCCCGCCTCAAAACGAGGCGGAACCGTCCGATCGGACAAAGGTCATGATCCTGGGAGGCGGGCCGAATCGGATCGGTCAGGGAATCGAGTTCGACTACTGCTGTTGTCACGCAGCGTTCGCGATGGCCGACATGGGCATCGAATCAATCATGGTGAACTGTAACCCGGAGACAGTCTCGACGGATTACGACACATCGGATCGACTGTACTTCGAGCCTCTGACGCTGGAGGATGTCAGCGAGATCATTCATCTCGAACAGACCCGCGGAGATTTCAGGGGGGTGATCGTTCAGTTTGGCGGTCAGACCCCGCTAAAACTCGCTCAAGGCTTGAAACGGTCAGGAGCGCCTATTCTCGGAACGACACCCGACTCGATCGACCTCGCCGAAGATCGTGAGCTGTTCTCCAGATTGCTGGACAGGATAAATCTCAAGCAGGCGCCGTCGGCGATTGCGAGAAGCGACGAGGAAGCCGTTCTGGCAGCCGCCCGCATTGGTTATCCGGTCATGCTGCGCCCGTCCTTTGTGTTGGGCGGACGGGCGATGGAAATCGTCCATGATGAAACCGACCTCCGGCGCTATGTGCGCGAAGCGGTTCAGGTGTCAGGAAACTCCCCGCTTCTGGTGGATCGCTACCTGTCGGATGCGATTGAGGTCGACGTGGACGCTCTTTCAGACGGCCGCACCACGCACATTGCGGGCGTTATGGAGCACATCGAGGAAGCCGGGATCCACTCTGGCGACAGCGCATGCTCGATCCCTCCCTACACTCTGTCTGACAAAACTGTGGCTGAGCTTTGCGATCAGGCGCGAAGGCTGGCGTCCGCTCTGGACGTTGTGGGACTGATGAACGTCCAGTTCGCCGTCAAGGACGATCAGATCTTTGTGCTCGAGGCCAATCCGCGGGCCTCGCGTACAGTGCCCTTTGTGGCCAAGGCTGTCGGTCCCGCGTTTGCTCGAATTGCAGCGAAGGTCATGGCTGGCGCCGATCTGTCCTCCTTCGGTCTTGGCGACGGTCCCATTCGCGGACCGCGTATCGCCGTGAAGGAAGCAGTGTTTCCGTTTGCGCGCTTCCAGGGCGTGGATCCGGTTCTGGGGCCGGAAATGCGCTCGACGGGCGAAGTCATGGGTCTCGATGTCAGTTTCGGGGCGGCCTTCCTGAAAAGTCAGATCGCCGCTGGCATGACCCTGCCGGCTTCTGGCGTATGCTTCATTTCTGTTCGTAACTCAGACAAGGCGGCGATCGACCAGCCGGCTCGCGACCTCATTGAACTTGGCTTTGCTCTGGTCGCGACGAGAGGAACCGCAGAATGGCTCAATAGCCGCGGGATACCGGTAAGCACGGTCAATAAAGTCCTCGAGGGACGTCCGCATGTCGTTGATTCTCTTACGAATGGAGGAATCCAGCTCGTATTCAACACGACAGACGGCGCCCAGTCGCTCATGGATTCGGCCTCGATACGCCAGTCGGCTCTGGCTCAGGGGGTCCCCTACTACACGACAATGTCTGGAATGCGGGCGGCGATTCAGGCCATCAGGGCTCTGAAACTTCGCCCGCTTGAAGCCGGAGCGCTTCAGACCTACTCTTAGGCATTCTCGAGAGTCGTCCCAGACCCTCGGGGAGTGAGCGATTCCGTTTCAATTCGGGTGCGGACACGACCTTATGCAGCGTATTCCCATGACGGCCGAAGGCTTCCGGGCGCTCGAAGCCGAACTCAAGATCCTCAAATCTGAGGAGCGGCCTGCCGTTATCGCGGCGATCGCTGAAGCTCGTGCGCATGGCGATCTCTCGGAAAACGCCGAGTACCATGCAGCCAAGGAGCGCCAGAGCTTCATTGAGGGGCGGGTTGCAGAGCTTGAGGACAAGCTTGCCCGCGCCGATGTGATCGACACCTCCAAACTGCGCGGCGCGACCGTTAAGTTCGGCGCAAAGGTGACGGTGACAGACGAAGACACCGAAGAAACCTTTATCTACAAGATCGTCGGTGAGGACGAGGCGGATGTGTCTGCAGGGAAGATCTCGATCACCTCGCCGATTGCTCGCGCGATGATCGGCAAGGAAGAGGGCGAATCCGCTGAGGTCTCCGCGCCGGGAGGGGCAAAGACCTTCGAGATTGTATCCATCGAGTGGGTTTAGGGCGCACCCTGGATGGCTGACGATCATCAGGGCGGTCTATCCGTCTGGGTGGTCTCGGATGGTCGTGCGGGTATCGAGAGACAGGCTCTCTCCTTGGCCCTGGCGCTGGAGAACCTGTCCTCTTATCCGGGGGAGCAGGACGTCCCGACCCGAGGGCTGCATGGGACGATCTGGCGACGAAGTATCCTGCGACTTCAGCCGGAGGGCTGGAGAGTGCTCCTTCCCCCCAATTTGTGGCCAGCGCCTCTCAGGGCTCTTCCTGCCTTACAGAAAAGCCGACTCATCCCGCCGTGGCCGGATCTGTGGATTGGGTCGGGTCGGCGCTCCATCCCCTACTCCCGCCTGATGCGACGATGGTCTGAGGGCCGGACTTTCGTTGTGCAGACACAGGACCCCCGCGTCCCCTCTGCTGACTTCGACCTGGTCATACCTCCTGAGCACGATCGCATGCCGAGGGCGGACAACGTCTTTCCGATCCTGGGCGCCCCGACAGTCTTCTCATCCGCGGACGTGAAAGAGGCGCAATCCCGATTCGGCGCCCTGCGCAGCGGGTCGGGCCTGAAGCTCCTGGTCTCCCTTGGAGGAAACTCGAAGACACACGCCATGACGCCGGCGCGCGCATCCGAAATCGAAACTGCCCTGCGCCAGATCTCCAAAGACGGCGCCAACCTCTGGATAACCGTTTCCCGGCGAACGCCGGAGGCCGCCCGGCAGCGTTTCAGAGCCCTCGCCGTCGATGTCGGTGCGATTTTCTGGGAAAATGAGCAACGCGACGGTCCCAACCCCTATCTCGCCTTTCTGACCCTGTGCGATGCGGCGCTGGTTACCGAAGACAGCGCCAACATGATCGGAGACCCGGCCTATTTCGGAAAGCCCGTTCATCTGTTGCGCCTGGATGGCCGATCGGACCGATTCGATCGTCTGCATGAAGGCTTCATCGCCCGCGGCGCCGCACGCTGGTTTTCAGGATCAATTGAGATCTGGGACTATGCGCCCGTTCGCGAAGCCGACCGGGCGGCGGCGGAAATCCTGCGCCGTCTTGATCGTCATCGCGCAGCAAACGCACAGAGACCCCGCCATCATCCATAACCGCCGCCAGCATCGGTCTTGACGTCCCTGAGGATGTGGATAGAGCCGACGAGCGCTGGTGAAGGCCCAGCGAATGGAGGACGATCCATGACGGCTCAGCGGCATGCTCCGGTGGTGATTCTGGGATCCGGACCGGCAGGCTACACCGCCGCGATCTATGCGGCTCGAGCGCTCCGAAAGCCCCTGCTGATCGCCGGCATTCAGCCGGGCGGACAACTGACCATCACGACCGATGTCGAGAACTATCCGGGTTTCGCCGATGTGATTCAGGGGCCATGGCTCATGGACCAGATGAGAGCGCAGGCCGTTCACATGGGAACCGAAATGGTCGAGGACCATATCGTTTCCGCAGACCTGTCGGTGCGTCCCTTCCGTCTCACAGGCGACAGCGGCTCGGTCTATACGTGCGATGTCCTGATTGTCTGCACAGGCGCACAGGCCAAATGGCTCGGATTGCCGTCGGAAGATCGCTTCAAGGGATTTGGGGTCTCGGCCTGCGCTACCTGCGATGCACCCTTCTACAGGAACAGGACCGTACTTGTGGTCGGCGGCGGCAACACGGCGGTCGAGGAAGCACTCCATTTGACCCACTTCGCATCGAAAGTCGTCGTGGTGCACCGCCGGGATCGTTTCCGGGCGGAGAAAATTCTCCAGGACAGGCTGTTCAAAAACCCCAAGGTGGAAGTGATCTGGAATACCGAATTGGCCGAAGTCACAGGTGAGGAAACGCCGCTCAGCGTCTCCGCGGCGCGCTTACGAAACCTTTCGACCGGGGAGATCACGTCCCTTCCCGTCCATGGCGTTTTCATCGCGATCGGGCATGCTCCCCAGACCCAACTCTTCGAAGGGCAGCTCGACATGAAAGCGGGCGGCTATCTCAAGACCGCGGCGAACTCCACAGCAACCAATATCCCGGGCGTCTTCGCAGCCGGAGACGTTGCCGATGATGTCTATCGACAGGCCGTGACCGCTGCAGGCCTTGGATGCATGGCGGCTCTTGAAGCCGAAAAATACCTTGAAGGCCTGCCCGGCCATAGCTGAACGCCTCGCCGCGCTGAGCGGCCCCCGACGTGCAGGCCTTGGAATGAGCTGCGCAGCGCGCCTCCGGCGATGGCTGTGTGACGGGGACCTCACGTCGAAGGAAGGGTCAGACCGAAGGGGCCGCTGATTCCGAATGGACCCAGTCGACGAGGGCCTCAAGCCGATCGGGTGCGGCCTCATGAGGGACGTGACCTACCCCTTCGAGCACCTCAGCTTTGACCATGGGAAGCGATCGCGACAGTTGCGTGGTATGAATAGAAGTGCGCACGACCGTGTCGCAATCGCCGGACAGGACCGCGACCGGACGTCTTATCTCGGGATAACGCGCCTGCTGCGCGCGTATCTCCGCCTTCGCAGCCAGAAGGTCTCGTCCATTAGCAGCCATCGCCCCGGGTCGGGCGGCCCGCAGGACCCGGGCGGCTTCAACGTAGGTATCCGGAGGCGTGAGAGGATGAAATGTCCCGGCCACTCCGGCGCGGATCGCTGAAGTCAGGAAGGGCCGAGCGATGACATGATTGAACAAAGGACCGATGAGGGGATGGCCCGACCAGTAAAGGTGCCAGCTGACGCCGCCGGGCCATTCATAGGCGACCGGCGCAACGAGAATCAGCCCGGCCGTCAGATCAGGGCGATCAAGGGCCAGCCTGAGAGCGACCGCGCTTCCCCATGAATGGGCGAGAACGAGAGGACGGTTGAGTTCCAGCGCCTCGATGACGCCCGCCGCAACCCGGGCCTGAACCTCAAGGGTGTGAGCCCTCGCCGGGCGTGAGGTTGTCCGGCCGAGGCCAGGCCTGTCATAGGCCGACAGGCGATAGCGGCGCGCGAGCCGTGGAGCGACCGAGGGTCTGAACACCGCCATGTCCGAAGAGGCGCCATGGATGAGAAGCAGATCAGGGCCCTCTCCCTCCTGATCAACATGGACCTTCGTCCCCTCGCTCACCACAAAGCGTCCTGAAGCCGCCTCCCCGAGACGGCTCACGGCGGCAGGACTCGAGCCTTGGGCCGAAAGGTCGGAGAGGGTTCCCGAGCGGTTGAATTCGGACCTGCTCACCTGTTCTCCTCGAAGCAAACTGTTCGCTGACGCCGAGCGCCCCATCGGAGATCGGGATCAGACAGCCGCCATGAGACCCTGAAAGAGCTTAAGTCCGTCCGCCCCGTTCTCCGCTCCTCCCATCACGCGCTCAGGATGGGGCATGAGACCGAGGACGCGGCGGTTTTCAGAGAGGACGCCAGCGATATCCCTTTGTGAGCCGTTAGGATTTCCCACATACCGGAACGCCACCCTGCCCTCGCCTTCGAGACGATCAAGCATGTCCGCCTCCGCGAAGAAATTACCGTCATGATGAGCGATTGGAAAGACGACCTCTTCAGCGGCGCCATAGCAGGAGGTGAACGCGCAATCGGTCGCGACGGACAATTGCTGCGGACGACAGACAAAGGTCAGCCCCGCATTCCTTAGAAGCGCGCCCGGGAGCAGACGAAGTTCGGTGGCGACCTGGAAGCCATTGCAGATCGCGAGGACAAATCCTCCTCGGTCGGCATGACGACGAATAGCAGAAGCGACGGGAGAGGCGGCCGCCATCGCACCTGATCGCAGATAATCGCCATACGAAAATCCGCCTGGAAGGACCACAAGATCCAGCCCTTCAGGCAGGTCGCCATCCTTGTGCCAGACCATGACCGGAGAACGGCCCGTGACGCGTGTCAGCGCATCCGCAGCGTCGCGGTCGCAGTTGGATCCAGGAAAGACAATAACAGCGCACTTCATGCCCGAGCCCATAGCAGACCTGAAAGAGACAGGCAAAAACCTACTTGTAAAAAATCACCCCGGCGCCGAGCGCGATCAGAACGAATCCGGCGCCATGCCTCAGCGTCAGGGGCTCCTTTAGCACGACCACGGAAAAGACTGCGAAAACGCAGAGGGTGATGACCTCCTGCATCGTCTTGAGTTCAGCGGCCGAGTAAACTTGGTGACCCATGCGATTGGCCGGCACAGCCAGACAGTACTCGAACAGGGCAATGCCCCAGCTCGCAAGAACCGCGATGATCAGAGGACTCGAGGGGGTCTTCAGATGCCCATACCACGCGAAGGTCATGAACACATTTGAGCAGACGAGGAGAGCGACAGGCGCCCAGTGGGCCATGGTCAAGGCATGCCTCCCTCAGGATTTGGACTCAACCATCCTGCGGCCCTGATTCGTGGGCGCCATTGAGGCTTGCCGCCAGGATCAATGCCGGTAAAGGTCTCCCCCTGAACCATCACGCACAGGACCGGCGAAGATGCGCAAGATCTTCCTTATGCTCTGCCTCATCACGCCCTTGATGACGGCGTGCAATACTCTCGAGGGCGTCGGCAAGGATCTCTCCAAAGCCGGAGAGGCGATCCGCAAGGCCGCTGACGAGGCCAAAACCGACCCCTGAAACAGCCGTCGGGTGGTCAGCTGATCTCTATGCTGTAGCGCTCGACCACGGTATTTGCGAGGAGGGACTCGCACATCTCGCGGACCCGTGCCTCTGCCTCGGCCGCGGTAAGTGTGTCGGCAAGCTCAAGGTCGATGGTCTTGCTGACCCGTACCTGGCCGACTTCACTGAACCCTAGGCGACCCAGGGCGTCTCCGACCGCTTTGCCCTGAGGATCGAGCACGCCCGGCTTGAGGCTGACATGAACTCTGGCGCGCATCTCCGGCCTCCTCCGTCTACTCGCCGCCGAACGACAGGATCTCGGCGCCGCCCTTGTCTTCCTTGATAATCCCCAGTCGACGGGCGACCTCGGAATAGGCTTCGGTCACCCCTCCAAGATCTCGTCTGAAACGATCCTTATCGAGCTTCTCGCCGGTCGACATGTCCCAGAGCCGACAGCTGTCTGGACTGATTTCATCGGCCAGGACGGTGCGAACCATTTCGCCTTCATAAAGACGCCCGTACTCCACCTTGAAGTCGACGAGCTTGATGCCCACCGCCGCAAACAATCCGGTCAGGAAATCATTGACCCGAAGCGTCATCGCGATGATGTCGTCAATCTCCTGATTGGAGGCCCAGTTGAAGGCCGTAATGTGCTCCTCCGAAACGAGGGGATCGCCCAACTCGTCCTTCTTGTAACAGAACTCGATGATGGAACGGGGAAGAGGAGCGCCCTCCTCAAGTCCGAGACGCTTGGAAATCGAACCCGCTGCGACATTTCGACAGATCACCTCAAGCGGGATGATCTCGACCTCCTTGATGAGCTGCTCGCGCATATTGAGCCGCTTGAGGAAGTGGGTCGGCAGTCCGATTGAATTCAGCTGGGTCATCACGAACTCGCTGATGCGATTGTTCAGGACCCCCTTGCCGTCAAGCACAGCGCGCTTCTCGTTATTGAAAGCCGTGGCGTCATCTTTGAAATACTGGATGAGGGTGCCCGGTTCAGGCCCCTCATAGAGGATCTTGGCTTTGCCCTCATAGATTTTCCGGCCCTTGGCCATCGTCCCTGGTCTCCCCGATCGAACGACCCCAGCCGTCCCCCGTCCCCGGGCGTCCGGAAGGGCGACTCGCACACTTCGACGCCTCCTTACAGCATCCCAAACGCTTCGTCCTGCGCATTGACGCGCTCTGGGGGTGCAAATCGGCTCGCGCGACGTTATATCGACCTCAGACGCATACTGCGCAAGCGAACGGATGGAGACTAGGTTGACCGGGTTCGACAAACGCAAGTCGGGTGAGGAAGCGCGTTTCGCCCTGGATCAGGAGCTGCGCTTCAAGGCGAATGCCCGCAGAAACAAGCTGCTCGGGCTATGGGCGGCTGACCTGCTTGGCCTCAGTGGGGACGCGGCCAGCGCTTACGCGGTCGAGGTCGTGAAGTCGGATTTCGAGGCCCCTGGCGACGAGGACGTCTTCCGTAAGATTCGGGGCGATTTCGACCGCGCGGGGGTTAATCAGACCGACCATCAGATCCACCGGCAGATGGAAGAGCTGATGACCACGGCCATTGACCAGGTCAAAGCGGAAAAACGCTGATCGTATCAGTACCTTCGGACGGGACGAGATCAGACGGCCCGTCCGAACACTCTCTCAAAAATCGTATCCACAGCCTTGAAATGATAGCCGAGATCGAAAAGGTCATCGACCTGAGCGGCTGAAAGTCTGGCCATTATGGCCGGAGAGGCTTTCAGATGATCGATGAAAGGGCCTTCTCCTCTCCAGGTCTTCATGGCGGCGTCCTGAACAAGACGATAGGCGTCTTCCCGGGAGGCGCCCGCCTCTACGAGGCTGAGCAGCACGCGTTGAGAATTATGGAGCCCGCCAAGTCGATTGAGATTGGCGAGCATGGCGTCGGGATAGACCACAAGCTGTTCGATCACGCCCGCGAGACGGTGCAGCGCGAAATCCAGGTGAATGGTCGCGTCGGGAGCGATACCGCGTTCGACTGAAGAATGAGAGATGTCCCGTTCGTGCCAGAGGGCGACATTCTCGAGGGCTGGACCGACGGCCGAGCGCACCAGCCGGGCGAGACCCGTCAGATTTTCCGTCAGAACAGGATTGCGTTTATGGGGCATGGCCGAGGACCCCTTCTGACCCGCTGAGAAGTACTCCTCGGCTTCAAGAACCTCCGTTCTCTGAAGGTGCCGGATCTCGGTCGCAAGACGTTCGATGGAAGAGGCTGTGACAGCGAGAGCGGAAAAGAATGCGGCATGACGATCGCGAGGGATGACCTGGGTCGACACCGGCTCCACGACCAGTCCCAGCCGCTCAGCGACCCGCTGCTCGATCCGGGGGTCGACATTAGCGAACGTTCCGACCGCACCAGAAATAGCACAGGTTGCGATCTCCTCGCGGGCGACCTCGAGGCGACGTCGGTTGCGAGCCATTTCGGCATAATACCCCGCAAGCTTGACCCCGAATGTCGTCGGCTCAGCATGAATGCCGTGGCTGCGGCCAATCGTTGGGGTCATGCGGTGCTCATGCGCCCTGACTTTCAGCGCAGCAAGCAGCCGATCCACCCCTTTAAGAAGGAGATCGCTTGCCCTTGCCAGCTGGACGGACAGGCAGGTGTCCAGGACGTCTGACGACGTCATCCCAAGATGGAGGAACCGAGCTTCAGGACCGACATGCTCGGTCACGCTGGTCAAAAATGCGATAACGTCATGCTTGACCTCCCGCTCGATCTCGTCGACCCGCGCCACATCGAACGCGCCCCGCTCTCGAACGGCTCGCGCGGCCTCCTCAGGGATGAAACCGAGCTCGGCCATGGCTTCGGCCGCCAGCGTTTCGATCTCGAGCCAGATCGAATACCGCTGTTCCGGCGTCCAGATGGCGCTCATCTCAGGACGCGAATAACGGGGAATCATCTCACAGCCTCCAGCGGTGGTTTCCGGCCAGCCGTGTACGACAATGTGGACGCGAACACGACCCCCCCAGTCCGACATCATCGAGGATCAGAAGGACGACGGAACCAGTCTGGATGTTCGGTGTCCCCCAAAGAGGGCTCGCCAGATCCTGAGAAACCGACCCCGCGCACTCATGCGGAAAAAGCGGATTTCAGCCTCCGGAGCGGGACCACGCCTCAAACCCCAGGGCGATCGCAAGGATGATCACAAGCCAGATCAGGCCATAGCGAAGGAATGCGCTCAGCCGCAGACCTTCGAGGTCACGCACCCAGCCCAAAGCGAGACCAAGAAGCAGAATCGCGACGACCGCATTGAGACGTGCGCCTTCTTCAAGAAGAAAAGGCGAAAGCCGCCCCCCGAAGGCATAAACTCCGGCCGCCACCAGACCGATGACGACAAGAACGGCCCCGCGCCAAATCATATCGTCAAATCCTGAACATCCCAGCCGCCATGCGACCGGAGCCACCCGGCCTCCCCCGACAGAGCGATCGTATTCATCGCTTATCTCCGGGGCCAGAGCGCACCCCGACGACGAGACGTGCCTTGCCAGTCATCATAACGCCATCAGAAACAGAAAACGACCCCTGGCCTTTTTTCATTCCTGAGCGTTTGCCGCCGAAGCTCAGCGCGCCACGAGATCCCTCTGCAATGTCCTTGCGGTGGCCATGAAAAACACCGCTGGAGCAAGGTAGAGAACGGAGGTGATGATCAGAGATTTTTGCAGAGCGTCAGCATCCGCAACCCGGCAGAAGGCCTGTTCAGTCTCCGGCAGCCCCGCGAGCAGAGCGCCCTTGCAGGATGCCCGCGCGAGCCCGGCAAATCCTTCAGCATCGGCCTGCATGGAGAAAAGGATCTCCGACAGAACGCCAATGAAAGGCGGACCAAGGCCGTAACCGATCAGATTGATGATGAAGAGAAGTATGGCGGTCGCCGTGGCCCGGGTTCGCACGCCGACCACGCCCTGCCCGATCGTATACTGAGCAGCGATATATCCGTATTTGACGCACGCCCCGAGACTGATGAACGCCAGCGCGATCCAGCGATTATCAGAACTGAAACCGATCAGGTAAAACGGAACGCAGGCCACGAGGCCGATCGCAGGCAGCCATGCGATGGCGTTAGGATTTTTCTTAACCGTTTTTTCGGCAAGCCAACCCGTTGCGACAACACCGATCGAACCGGCCAGCGCCGCGGGCGCGTTGAACTGAAGGGTCGCCTCAGTCAGGCTGAGGCCGTGCGTGCGGATAAGGAATGACGTCTGGAACGTGGTCATTCCATAACCGCAGAACGACGCCAGAGTGGCCCCGGCGCTCATAAGCCAGAAGGAGGGTTTGGAGGCCAGCTCGCGCAGCGCCTCACGGAAAGACGCTTTTGAGGGACGGGTGGTCTGCGGCGGATCGCTATAGCCCCGTGGGGGCTCGCGCACCGTGAGCCGGAAGACCACCGCCACGATCACGCCGGCAAGACCGATGACGACAAATGCCGTACGCCAGCCATAAGCCTCGGCGACAGGCCCGCCGAGAAGATTAGCCGACAGACCGCCGAGAGTGACGCCCATCGCGTAGTAGCCCAGAGCGGTTGAGCGCCGCGATGGAGGAAAATAGTCAGCGATGATCGAGTTGGCCGGAGGCGTGCATCCCGCCTCCCCGACCCCGACCAGGACACGGCAAAGCAGAAGCATAACGAACCCGCTCACCGCAAACGCGCCGAAATTGACCGCATCAGCCAGCCCGCTCAGGGCCGTCGCGCCCGACCAAAGAGCGATGCAGACCGTCATGATCCACACCCGATTGCGCGTTTCGGAGAGATGAGCGAGCGGAATGCCGACAACTGAATAGAAAAGCGCGAAGCCTATCCCGGTCAGAAGCCCGAACTGACCGTCCGTGATCTTGAGCTCGTTCATCACCGGTTCCGAGACGATGCTCAGAAGGCCCCGATCAAGAAAGTTCAGGATATAAACGAAGAGAAGCGCATTGAGCACATAGGCCCGATAGCTTCGACTGCCAAAGCCTGTGAGATGCCCCTCAGCGCCTCCCGCTGCCGGGTCAACTGACCTCGCCGCGACGGTCGTATTCGCCTTCGTCATGAACGCTCCCCCCCGAATATAACCGACATGGGAAGGCGGATACGGTCTGTCCAGAGGGGAAACCCGTGCCGGATCAGGACTTTGTATGCTGCAAACGCGAACGGCCGGCGCCTTTGGAAAGACGCCGGCCGCATAAGATCAACAAGGTTTGAGCGTCAGCTCATCTTCGCCACCAGATCCTTCTTCAGGGTCAGGGATGACAGCACGTAGAAGATGGCCGCCGGGATGAAGAACAGGACGGTTGCAGCCATCGACTGACGCAACCCCTCTCCATAGGCCATCCGACACACATCCTGCTGCTCAGGCGTGAACGCCGACAGATCCTTGGCGCGGCAGGCCTCGTTGGTGAGAACATCCGACATACCGGAGGCTTCGATCTGCATGCGCATGAAGATGTCGCTGAGGATGCCGACAATCTGCGGCCCGAGCCCGTTACCGATCAGCGCGATCAGGAAAAGAAGTATTGCAATCGCAGAGGCGCGGGACCTCTGTGAGACAACCCCCTGACCAATCGTGTACTGGGCGCTGAGGTAGGCATAGTGGGCGCCTGCCCCCAGTCCCCAGACAACGAGAACGAGAAGGTAGTTGTCCTGCGGCATGTAGAAGGCGCCGATGTAAAGCGGGATCGAGATGATGAGCCCGATCGCCGGGAGCCAGGCGACCGCGCCTGGATGACGCGCGCTGAGCTTCTCGGTAAGGAAGCCGCCCGCGAATGTTCCGACAGCCGACACAAGCGCGAGGGGTACGCCAAAGCGAATGGCGAACTCTCCGGGACTGACCCCATAGACCCTCTGCATCATAGGCGCCTGGAAGCCGAACAGGCCGTAACCGACGAGCGCCACCAGAGACGCTCCCATCGCCATCGTCCAGAAAGACGGCTTCGAGAATAGCTCCTGCAAGGTTTCGCCAAAGCTGGCCTTTTCCACCCGCTGCGTGCCGGGAGGGTCCGAGAACCCGCGAGGGGGCTCCTTGACCGTCAGGAAGAAGATCAGGGCAACAAGAAGGCCAGGCACACCGAGGGCGATGAAGGCGAAACGCCAGCCGAAGGATTCTCCCCAGCCCATCTGCTCCGGCAGACCGCCGAGACCGACCGAACCGAGAATTGACAACACCGTCTCGTCGGTCATGCCGCCTATGGGGCCGCCAAAGGCGTTGGCGAGCGCGCCGCCGATGGTGACGCCCATCGCAAAGATCCCCAGCGCGTTGGCGCGACTTCTCGGCTTGAAGTAATCGCCGATGATCGAATTCGACGGCGGGGTTCCGCCCGCCTCTCCAATCGCCACTCCAACCCGCGCGATCAGAAGGAAAAGGAAGCTCGTGGCAAAGCCGCAGAGCGCCGTCATCAGCGACCAGACAGCGATACAGATCGCCATAATCGCCACCCGGTTAAACCGGTCGGCGGCCATAGCGATCGGTATACCCATCAGGGCATAAAACAGCGCGAAAGGAGGACCATTGAGAAAACCGTACTGCGTGTCGCTGAGACCGAAAGTCGTAATGATCGGCTGGGCGACAACGCCCAGAAGATTTCTGTCGATGAAATTGAGCGTATAGACAAAGGTCAGGCTCAACAGGACGTACCCCCTGTACGGAGCCGATCCGTAATTCTGTCCGCCGGCGGACGCCTCTCCCGCCGGCTCTGCAACCACATTCGCCACGTCGATACCTCCCTTGGGTCTGTCGTCTCGAGTCATCAGACTGAGGACGCGCCCGATCTCTTTGTCCTTATGACGACTGCTCGCCCGGATGCCCTACGCTAGCCATGAAATCCAGCCGAGCAAGCGCTTTCGATCGCTCGTGATCCGCGCCGAACGCTGGCGGTGATTTTGCCGCGCCGCAGCACGCGCGCCAGGCGACCCGAAACAACCGATCAGTGACCATCAAAGATAGGCCAAGCGGTCAGGATCGCCCGGCTGCCGCCTCAGATCACGGGAGCGTCAGAATGGGGGGTATGGCGGCCGACCGGGGACAGCGTGAAGATCTCACACCCCTCCTCCGTCACGCCGATGGAATGCTCGTACTGAGCCGACAATGTCCGGTCGCGTGTGACCGCCGTCCAGCCGTCGGCCATGAGCGAAACATCTTTGCGCCCCGCATTGATCATCGGCTCGATGGTGAAAATCATTCCCGGAGCGAGCCTTTCTCCATGACCGCGCCGTCCGAAGTGCAGGATGTTCGGAGCATCATGAAAGATGCGCCCAAGACCGTGGCCGCAAAAAGCCTCCACCACCGAAAAGCGCTGACGTTCAGCATGCTCCTGAATGACCGCGCCGATATCGCCGAGACGCGCCCCCGGCTTGACCGCCTCAATGCCCTTCATCAGGCATTCGTATGTCACATCCATCAGGCGCATGGCGCGACGCTTCACCCCCCCCACCGAATACATCCGGGAGGTGTCGCCGTGCCATCCGTCGACAATCACGGTGACGTCGATATTGACGATGTCGCCCTCCTTGAGGGCTTTCTTCGCCGGCACACCGTGACAGACGACATGATTGACCGAGGTGCAGACGGTATGCCGATACCCCCTGTAGAAAATACAGGCTGGCGTCCCGCCACGTTCCGTGACGAACTCGCGCGCCAGATCGTCAATCTCCTGCGTTAGAACCCCGGGACGAACATGCTCCGTCAGCATATCCAGACACTCTGCGGCGAGCCGCCCGGCGCGCCGCATGCCCTCGAACGCCTCCTGTCCGTAAAGCTTGATTTCGCCCGTATAACGGACGGGGGCATTAGAGGCGTCGACAAACGTCATTGCGGTTCCTGAGGGTGGGCCCCGAGCTGAAGAGTGGTGAACCCCGTATACGCCCGATCGTCAACCCTCGGACCTGCCCCCCCTCGCGGGAGCCTCAGGAGCCGCTGAAGCCTCCCGCCCGCCCCGAAGACGAGGAGCCTCAACGATTGCTGGTCCGGCAGGAAGATGACAGCCTGACCCGTTGATTCTCAGTAGGGGGTCTTGCCATGATGCGTTGCGCATCCCTGTCCGTGCTCGCCTTGCTTTCAGGCGGAAGTCTTGCCTATGCGGATCAGGGCCTGGCCATAGGCGGAGCAATCGGAACCACGGGGGGTGGCCTGGAGGCGACGGCTCAGATCACTCCCGGCCTCCAGGTTCGAGGCGGGTACAACATCTTCAGCTACGGCCTGTCGGAGACCTTCGACGACATCGCCTATCAGGGAGATCTGGACCTCACGTCATGGGGCGCTTTCGTCGATCTTCGGCCCTTTCTGAACAGCTTCGTCGTCAGCGCAGGGGCCTTCATCGGAGACAAGGGCCTGAGGGTCGGAGCCGCCCCATCCTCCAGCGTCCGCATCGGAAATCAGACCTATTCGCCCGCTCAGGTCGGGACGCTCAGCCTGACTGCCGACCTGGCCGAGACAGCGCCGTTCCTCGGCATAGGCTGGGACACGACTTTTCAGGGCGACGGCGTCTTCGGATTTCGTCTGATGGCAGGCGCCATGATGTCAGGCGCGCCGGAGATCTCCCTCGCCGCGTCGGGCGGCCTGTTGTCGACCGATCCGGCGTTTCTGGCGGAAGTCAGCCGCGAGGAACAGAACCTGCGTTCCGATGTGGAAGCTTACGAAATCTATCCGGTCGTTCAGGCAGGTCTGACCTTCCGGTTCTAGCGTTCCGCTTCGGCCCGGAGATCTGGACCTCCGGCAGGAATTTGCCTATGTCCGTGACATGACAGACACCGTCACCGCCGCTGTGCTCCTGATCGGGGATGAACTTCTGTCCGGAAGGACGCAGGACACGAACCTGCGCTCTATCGCAGAGTTCCTGGCGCCGGTTGGAGTGGAGATCCGCGAAGCGCGGGTTGTTCCTGACGATCACGACACCATCGTCTCAACTGTGAGACATCTCAGCGCCGCATGGACCTACGTATTCTCAACAGGCGGGATCGGACCCACACACGACGATATAACGGCTGATGCGATGGCCGCCGCGTTTAACCGGACAATTGACGTTCGCGAGGACGCAGTCGACCAGCTCAAGCGGCATTACGGGCTTCGCGCTCCAGGACAGGAAATCAATGAGAGCCGCCTGAGAATGGCCCGAATTCCCGAAGGAGCCAGCCTCATACTCAATCCGGTGTCCGGAGCGCCAGGTTTCCAGATCAGCAACGTCTTCGTCATGGCCGGAGTGCCCTCCGTCATGCGCGGCATGCTCCAGGATATCGGCCATCGGCTTGCCGGTGGGAGCGTCGTGCTTGCAAAGACAGTTCGCGGAAGGACTATGCGCGAGGGCGATATCGCGTCGGCCCTTGGTGAAATCGCCAAACGCTGGCCGGCAACCTCGATCGGCTCCTATCCCTGGATGCGCCCCGGGGGCGCGGCCGGCCCCGACTACGGGGTCAATCTCGTCGCCCGAAGCAGGGATGCCGATGCGCTGTCTGGAGCGTTCAACGAATTGATCGCCCTGGTGCGATCGCAGGACATCGAACCCGAAACCGATCCCCAGGAATGAGACGGCATGAGCGAGAACGCAGAACCCCTTTTGCTGGTTGAACCCGATGGACCGATCGTCACCCTGACGCTCAATCGCCCCAAGCAGCTCAATGCCTTGTCGATTGCTCTGCGACGGGAAATTGTCTCCGAGATTCGCCGCCTGTCGGCTCAGAACGAGATACGAGCAATCGTTTTGACCGGCGCTGGTCGCGCCTTCACGGCGGGCGTCGACCTGAAGGAAGCCGGACGCGAAGGATTTTCCCTGGGTGTGGGAAGCGCGACAGGCACAGATATCGACATGGGCAAAGCGTTCAGCGCCTGTCCCTGGCCGGTGATTGGCGCCATCAATGGCTTCGCCATAACAGGCGGTTTCGAGCTGGCCTTGATGTGCGATGTCCTTATGGCCTCAACCGAGGCCAAATTCGCAGACACCCACGGCAGGGTTGGCTTGATGCCTGTTTGGGGACTGTCCCAGAAGCTTCCGCGATTGATTGGAGCGGGGCGAGCCAAGGAACTCTCGCTCACGGGCAATTTTCTGGGAGCCGAGCAGGCCGAGCGCTGGGGGCTCGTGAACCGGGTCTGCGCGCCTGAGGAGCTTCTGCCGGCCGCGCGCCGTCTTGCACATGACATGGCGGGCCTGCCGCCAGAACTGCTGAAATCGCTGAAGGGCCTCATCGACGACGGCGCAGCCTTGCCCTTGCCTCAGGCGCTCGACATGGAGATTGCCCGCGGGACAGCCCACAACAGGGCGGTCACCCCTGACGCGGCCGAGACCTCCCGCAGGGACGTGATGCAGCGGGGTCGGGAGCAGACCGGCTGAACCGCCTGCGATCGCCCCATGGCATGGACACGCGTCTACACCGGAGCCGAACCGCAAAGGGTCAACCGCTGGTTGGCTCATGAGGGGGTATGCTCTCGTCGGGAGGCCGAAGCGCTCATCACGGACGGGCTCATCAGAATCGACGGCGAAAAAGTCATGGACCCGGGGCGCAAGATACGCCCCGGCCAAACACTGGTGCTTGGCGAAAGAGGACAGTCTCAGCTCGATCAGAAGCTGAGCGTCGTCCTCAACAAGCCGGTCGGCTATGTCTCCGCACAGCCGGAGCGCGACCAGCAGCCGGCTATCCGGCTGCTACGGGCCGATAGCCGGCTCGGAGAGGGCCCGGCGCCCCCGAACCGGGACAGCTCACTCGCCCCGCTTGGTCGTCTCGACATGGATAGTCGGGGACTGTTGATTCTGTCCGATGACGGCGTCCTCGCCAAAGCGATCATCGGACCCACGTCCGCAATCGACAAGGAATACCTGGTGACAGTCCGCGGACGCATCACGCGTGAAAAGATCCTCCGGCTGCGCCATGGCCTCGAGCTCGACGGACGTCGCCTGCGACCTGCGCGTGTCACACGGGAAGACGAGCACCTCCTGCGGTTCATTCTGACGGAAGGCCGCAACCGGCAGATCAGACGAATGTGCGAACTGACCGAACTTGACGTCGAGGACTTGTGCCGGGTCAGAATCGGACCGGTTCATCTTGGCGACCTGCCTGAAGGTCGCTGGAGAGGACTGAAGTCTGAGGAACGCGAGGCGATCATCGACCTCGCCCGCCAGAACGCGGGGAATGCCGACTTATCCACAGCCCGGGAGACGTGATCACGCCTGTCGGATTCACGACGAGATCACTGGCGAAGCTCGTCGCGAGAAGCTAAACAGCGAGCATGACAGCCATCGACCTTTCTCCCCTGCTTCGGCCCCAGACAGCCGCGGACGCCCTGTCGCAAGGCGTCAAGGCGGACGAATACGCCCTTCTGGTGAACCGCCTGGGCCGAGCGCCGAACATGGTGGAGCTCGGGATCGTATCGGTCATGTGGTCAGAACATTGTTCCTACAAATCCACGAGAAGACATCTCGGCAAGTTTCCGACGAAAGGTCCGCGCGTCATTCAGGGCCCCGGAGAAAACGCCGGGGTGATCGATATCGGCGACGGACAGGCCTGCATCTTCAAAATGGAGAGCCACAACCATCCCTCCTACATAGAGCCCTATCAGGGCGCAGCGACCGGCGTAGGAGGGATACTCAGAGACGTGTTCACGATGGGCGCGCGACCCGTCGCCCTGGTGAATGCGCTTCGCTTCGGCGATCCGTCTCACCCCAGAACGCGCTCGCTGGTGGCCGGCGTCGTCGCGGGCATCGGCGGCTATGGGAACTGTGTGGGCGTGCCGACGGTCGCCGGCGAGACCCAGTTCCACAAGGGTTATAACGGCAACATCCTTGTCAATGCGATGGCGGTCGGCCTCGCAGATCAGAATCGGATCTTCTACTCGAGGGGTGCAGAGCCTGGAAACGCGATCTTCTATGTCGGCTCAAAGACAGGACGAGACGGCATTCACGGCGCCACCATGGCCTCGGCCGAGTTTTCTGAAGGGGAGGAAGAGAAGCGGCCCACGGTCCAGGTTGGCGATCCCTTTACCGAAAAGCTTCTGATCGAAGCCTGCCTGGAGCTGATGGCCACAGACGCCATACAGTGCATTCAAGATATGGGGGCCGCGGGGCTCACATCCTCCTCCGTTGAAATTGCGGACAAGGGCGGCGTCGGTGTCGAGATGAACATGGATCTCGTCCCCCAAAGGGAAACGGGCATGACCGCTTACGAGATCATGCTTTCGGAATCCCAGGAACGAATGCTCATGGTCCTGCGGCCCGGCCGCGAAGCGGAAGCCAAGGCGATTTTCGACAAATGGGATCTTGATGCGGAAGTCATCGGCCATACGACCGATACCGGCCGTCTCGTTCTGACCCAGCAGGGTGTCGTCGTGTGCGACATCCCCGTCTCCCCCTTGTCGAACGATGCGCCCAATTACGACCGGCCATGGAATCCGCCGATCGCAGCTCCCGCACTCGATCTCTCGCGACTGAACTTGCCTGAGGACACGGCAGAGAGCTTGCTTAATCTCATGTCATCTCCCGACATGGCTTCGAAGCGATGGATCTGGGAGCAGTACGATCGCCACGTCATGGGAGACACCCTCGCCTCCTCCCAGACCGGAGGGGACGCAGCGCTTGTTCGAATTCACGGCACAACCAAGTCTCTGGCCATCTGTTCGGACTGCAACCCGCATTATGTCGCTGCAGACCCGTTTGAAGGCGGCAAGCAAGCCGTGGCCGAGGCTTACCGCAATCTCTCGGCTGTGGGCGCTGAGCCGATCGCAATCACAGACAATCTCAATTTCGGTAACCCCGAAAAACCGGACACGATGGGCGTGATCGTCAGGGCGATTGAAGGAATGGCGCTGGCTTGCCGCGAACTGGATTTCCCCGTCGTGTCGGGCAATGTGAGCCTCTACAACGAGACAGACGGCTCCGGAATCCCGCCAACCCCGGTTGTTGGGGGAGTTGGCCTTGTCCCCCCGGGGGCGCGGACTGCAGGGATTGGAGGCGCTCGCCCTGGAGACAAACTTCTGCTTCTGGGACGCACAGAAGGCCACCTCGGAGCATCGCTCTATGCACGAGTGATCCTCAAGCTCGAGGGCAAGGACGCTGGATCGCCGCCGCCGGTCGACCTGCTCGCTGAGAAAAAAGCTTCAGGGCTCGTGCGTCGGCTGATCGGCGAAGGTCGCATCACCGCGGCCCACGATATCAGCGAGGGAGGTGTCGCGTGCGCGGCGGCCGAGATGGCGCTCGCCGCGAACCTCGGGCTTCGGCTGACGTCATCTGCAGCCAGCGACAAGGCGGCCGCATGGTTTTTTGGCGAATGCCAGGCCCGCTATCTGCTGGCTGTGCCGTCGGATGACTGGGCGGACGTGGTTGGCGTGCTGGATCAGGCGGAACAGAAGTGGGACCTCGCAGGGGAATTCCTCGCAAATGACGCCGAGAAAGCCTCGATCGCCCTGGATGGTCGTCAGCTTCCTCTCAAATCCCTGCGGGACGCGAATGAGGGATGGCTGCCTGCCTATATGAGCGGACAGCCCGCAGGCTGAAACAGCTGAAGCAATTGCCGCTGCATGTCTTCACGCATGAGACACAAAAGGCTAAACGACATCCGACAGTCCATTTGTCCAAAAGGACGGGTTCATGCGAATCTCCGTAGCCTTGAGTTCACTGGCGGCGCTTGGCCTGGCCAGCGCATGTGATCGGGTGGGAGGCGGATCCGACCCTGCTGCAGCGATCCCCGAGAGCGAGCTCCCCGAGCCTGTGGCCCAGCTTGACGCGCAGATCGGGAAGGCTCAGGAAATCGTGGCGCTTGCCGGCGATCTCGCCCTGGCGGGAAGACTCAGCAGCGAATCAGCCCTCGAACGATCGGGCGACCCTGACATTCGCGCTCTGGCGGAATGGTCCGCAGGCGCATACCGCGACTTGGAAGACGCGCTGACGGTAGCGTCCGGCGCAGCGGTTCTGGCGCCGCCGCCGCCAGCTCCCTCGGCTGCGCTGGCGGCGCGCCTCGAGAGCCTGCCCGCCTCACAGGGTGAAGAGTTCGATCGGCTCTACCTGGCGCTCCAGACTGAGCTCCTGTCAGGCGCTCAGGGGCGTCTGGAAGCCTACTCACGTGACGGCTCCATAGAGCCGCTGAAGGTTTTCGCATCTGAATCGCTGCCTCAGATCAGAGATGTTCAGTCGCGTGTGAACGCGCTGTCGAATCGCTGATCGGACGAGCGTCATCAGACGAACAGGGAGTTTCAAGGCATGGCCATGGATCGAACCACACTTGAGACCTACCTGCGGGAGGCGTTTCCGGATGCAACGATCAATCTCACCGACATGGCGGGAGATAATGATCACTGGAGCGCGGAAATCATATCGGAAAGCTTTCGCGGCAAGACTCGCGTCGCCCAGCACCAGATGGTCTACGCCGCACTGAAGGGAAAGATGGGCGGAGTTCTTCACGCCCTGGCCCTGTCGACCCGTCCCCCAGAATGAAGAGCATCCACACTTGACGATCTCGCATCCTGAGGCAGCCGAGTATGGCGGCCGGATCGGTTTCGGCGTCAGCGGCCCCCACGCAACCCCTTTGTTGTCGCCAGCCCAGACAACACGACTGCTGAGAACGGCCTTTGAAGGCGGCATCCGCCTGTTCGATACGGCGCCATCCTATGGAGACGGGGAAGCCGAGAGGCGGCTGGGCGACGCCTTGCAGGACCTGCCCCGAAATCAATACATGCTCTCCACGAAAGTTGGCCACAACCGAGACCCTGGAGGCCGCCTTGTGCGGGACTTTACTCCCGACGGGGTGCGCCGATCGATCGACGCTTCCCTGTCCAGACTTCGGACCTCCCATGTCGACTGGCTGTTTCTTCACGGCCCCGCGCTCGAAGAACTGACGGATCCCCTGCTCAGGATGCTCGAAGCAGAGATCAAATCGGGCCGGATCCTTCGTCTGGGCGTGGCAGGTCGAGGATCGGAGGTCGAAGAGGCGCTGACAACGGACCTCATCTCACTCGCCATGATCCCTGTTAACGCAGGGCTCAGGCCAGAGGCCGTCAGCACGCTTGAACGCCTGCGCGCCAGGGGAACTCAGATTATAGGGATCGAAACCCTGGCTCCAGCGCTTCGAACGCGGATAGCGCCCGGGACCGCAGGGGGTGTTTTTCGCCTGATGAGGGCCGCCGCGATGCGTTCGCGGCCCGATCCGCATGTACGCATGAACATAAGGGATGCTCTGACATGGGCTCTCGCGCGAAATCGCGCCGACCTTGCATTGACGACGACCTCAAGCCTTTCCCACCTGAATGAAATACTGAAGGCATATGAAACTCTTTCAGCAGACGCTTGATTGAACTCCGTTCAACGCTTAGCTCAGGCATTAAAGAGGATCGTATCCTTAGCGCGCACCTCGCCAGGAAAGGCAACCGACCATGAGCGAAACGATTTCCGATCGGATCCGGCAGTCCATAGAGACCCATCCGGTTATGCTGTTCATGAAGGGAACGCCGGCATTTCCGCAGTGCGGGTTTTCCGCCACAGTCGTGTCGATCCTCGACCATCTTGGCGTTGAGTATGGAGCTGGCAACGTTCTCGAGGATGCGGAACTCCGTCAGGGTATCAAGGAATTCTCCAACTGGCCGACAATTCCCCAACTCTATGTGAAGGGTGAATTCATCGGCGGCTGCGATATCGTGAAGGAGATGTTTCAGTCTGGGGAGTTGCAGCCTTTCCTTGCAGACAAAGGCGTCCTTCCTGCTGGTTGAAACCCCTTAAGGTTTTCCTCTGTGGAAGGCGCTGTCGGGAATTCAGAGGCCCTGAGGCCGCAGCGCGTCTTTCTCCCGGCTTGAAATTGGGATAGTGGATCGCGCGGTCGGCAGGGTCGGAATTGGCTCGAACAGGCAGGACGCGCCGCCGGACCGATGACGGGGAACGTGTATCATGGCCAAGCCGACGACGCTGAGCGCGCCCAAGGTCGGCATCGTCAGCCTTGGTTGCCCCAAGGCGCTTGTCGACAGTGAACGGATCATCACCAGGCTTCGCGCAGAGGGTTACCAGATCGCCCCGGACTATCATGGAGCCGACCTCGTTCTGGTCAACACATGCGGCTTTCTTGACAGCGCAAGAAAAGAAAGTCTCGACGCCATCGGTGAGGCCCTGAACGAGAACGGCAAGGTGATCGTGACCGGATGTCTGGGGGCCGAAAAGGACGTCATCACCCGGGAGCACCCTGGCGTTCTGGCGGTCACCGGCCCGCATCAGTACGAGCAGGTGATGGAGGCCGTGCACACTCACCTGCCGGCGCCGGATCATCCGTTCGTCGCCCTTGTTCCAGATTCGGGAATAAGGCTTACGCCGAGGCATTACGCCTATCTGAAGATTTCTGAAGGATGCAACAATCGATGCTCCTTCTGTATCATTCCATCTCTCAGAGGAGATCTGGCCTCTCGGCGCATCGACGCCGTTCTGCGTGAAGCCGAACAGCTTCGTGATGCAGGTGTCAGAGAGCTTCTTGTGATATCCCAGGACACCTCCGCCTACGGCCTTGATGTGCGATACGCCCCCTATGAGTGGAAGGGGCGGCTGCGGGAGACCCGCTTTCGCGACCTCTGCGAAGGACTGGGCGAATTGGGCATCTGGGTGCGCCTCCATTACGTTTACCCCTATCCCCATGTGGATGACGTAATCCCGATGATGGCGGACGGTCGCATCCTGCCCTACCTCGACATTCCATTTCAGCACGCAAGTGCGAATGTCCTTCGAGCCATGCGGCGACCGGCGAACGAGGAAAAGACGCTCAAACGCATCGAAGCATGGCGCCGAGACGTACCGGATCTTGCAATCCGCTCCTCGTTCATCGTCGGATTTCCTGGCGAAACGGAGGAGGACTTCAGCCGTCTTCTGGACTGGATGAGCGAAGCTAAGATCGATCGCGCAGGCTGCTTTCGATATGAAAATGTCACCGGAGCTGCGTCGGCCGACCTGCCTGGGCAGGTGCCGGAGGAGGTCAAGGACGAACGCTGGAAGAGATTTATGGAGCTGCAGGCCCAGATATCCGACAAGCGCTCCCGCGGCATGATTGGACGCACCCTCGATGTCATCATTGATGAGGTCGACGATGAGGGGGCTGTCGGCCGCTCGAAGGCGGACGCGCCTGAAATCGATGGAACAGTCTTCATAGACAACGGACAGCAATTGAAGCCGGGCGATATCGTTCGCGCCCGCATCACCGATGCGGACGAATACGATCTCTGGGGAGACATCTGACATTCCGTTTGCATGACGTCGATTAACGCGTCGGTTCGACGCGCTGGATTGACGTCGAACGCGTTGTAAGCCTCTATGAATGAGTTTGCATGATCCATCGGGTCCGTCTGGAGACGCCATGATGAAATGCGCCGTGTTCCTCGCTTCGGCGGGTGTCTTTGTCGGCCTGGCGACCATCTCTCATACCGCCGCAGCCGAAACGCGATCCTACGCTCTGACCGGCTTTACCGGGGTTTCAGCCGCTTCAGGCATCTCTGTGACGCTGCTTGAAGGGCCTTATAGCGTCACGGTCGAAACCGAAGGCAAGCCCTTCGATGAGATCACACTGAAGGTGAACAAGGGCATCCTTGAAATCACTCGAAAAACCCGCTTTTCAATCATGCCGCGCCCCGCAGGCGATTTTATGGTGAGAGTCCAGAGCCCCGCCCTGTCGTCACTCTCCGCCTCCTCCGGAAGTGAAATCAAAGGCGCCGACCTTCGCCTCGGCGATATGAAGCTTGTCGCTTCCAGCGGCGCCAGCATCGCGCTGACTGGAACGTGCTCAAACCTTCAGGCGACGGCCTCGTCTGGGGCTCAGTTCACCGGAGATCAGCTCGCATGCCAATCCGTCAGGACTGAGGCGTCTTCCGGATCAGAGATAACAGTTCGCGCATCCGAAGCGGCTGCAGCCAACGCCTCCTCAGGCGCGAGCATTCGCATTATGGGCGGTCCTTCACGCCTCAACATGTCGAGCTCGAGCGGCGGATCCGTCACTTCGGGATCGGAACGTTAATCGATCTGGAACTGATCAGGGCGGTATCCGGGGTCCGGATACGTTGGCGACATGTCTTCCAGTTCCGCCAGCACCAGCCGGGCGGCGATGGCGTCGCGTCGGGTCTTGCTGTCAGCGGGGATGACATGCCAGGGCGCATGCTTGGTCGAACAGGACCTGAGCATGATTTCATAGGCCTCCTGATACTCATCCCATAATTGCCGGTCGGCGAGGTCGTCAGGGTTGAATTTCCAACGCTTCTCCGGTCGCTCCAACCGTTCCTTCAGCCGACGCCCCTGCTCCTCGTGCGAGACGTGAAGCATGAGCTTCAAGACCCGCGTACCGTTGGCGACAAGGTGCCTCTCAAACTCATTGATCTGCTCATATCGCTCATCAACACGGTCGCGAGGCGCCAGATTACGGACGCGAACCACCAGAACATCCTCGTAATGAGAGCGGTTAAACACAGCGATATGCCCTCGACGAGGAACCGCCTGATGGATCCGCCAGAGGTAATCGTGGGCAAGCTCCATCTCGCTGGGGCGACCAAACGGATGAACCCTTACCCCGAGCGGACTGGTATATCGAAACACCGCCTTGGTGACCCCATCCTTGCCGGACGTATCAATACCCTGAAGAACCACCAGCAGTGAGCCGGCTTGCGCCGCAAAAAGAGCATCCTGAAGGACATCGATACGCTGAGCGTCTGCATCCAGACTGACGAGAGCCTGATCCTTGTCACGAAACAGGATGCTGTCATCCGTGTCACGCTTGCGAAGATCGACCCTCGAGCGCCCGCCTGCTGGAATTCGGGTGACGGACCGCACTTTCGAGAATGCAGGCGAACGGCCCATGTCCCGTCTCCTCCGGCGATCGCCCAAGTCCTCTGAAAGCACAGGAGCGGCCCTGTTTCCAGAGCCGCCCCGCACGCATTCTATGAAAGTCTTTAGGCGCGAAGACGAACGTTACGACGAATAGTATTCGACGACCAGGTTCGGTTCCATCTTGGCCGCATACGGGATCTCTCCCAGAGCAGGCATCCGGACAAACTTCGCGGTCATCGCCTTGGCGTCAACCTCGAGATAGTCAGGAATATCCCGCTCGGCCGATCCCATGGCTTCGATGACGAGAGCCATATTGCGCGAGCGCTCGCGCACTTCGATGACGTCGCCAGGCCGGATCATCATGGAGGCGATGTTCGCCCGGATGCCGTTCACGGTGACATGGCCATGGTTCACGAACTGACGAGCCGCAAAAACGGTCGGAACAAACTTGGCCCGATAAACGACTGTATCAAGACGGGACTCGAGAAGGCCGACCAGAAGCTCGGCCGTGTTGCCCCGACGACGGGCGGCCTCATCATAGACCTTCCGGAACTGCTTTTCAGTGATGTCTCCGTAAAAGCCCTTCAGCTTCTGCTTGGCCATGAGCTGAAGGCCGAAGTCGGACGGCTTGCTGGTGCGACGGGCGCCATGCTGACCCGGACGGCTCTGGCGGCTGTTCACGGGGCTCTTGGGGCGACCCCAGACGTTTTCCCCAACCCGCCGGTCAAGCTTATATTTCGCATTTCTGCGTTTCGACATCAGATCCTCATCTGCGGCGCGCTCCGGCGCATCCCACATGGATACGCGATTTCAACGGCGGCGGCGCGCCTTCCGTCATTCACCCCGACCGATGGATGGACCGGGGAAGACGCGCACAAACAGGATCGGGATGGGGAAGTCAAGCCGCCGGCCGCGGAGGTGGGCGACAAAGCCCTCCGCGATAAGGCATTCAACGTCGATTCCGCTCCCTGCCCCTTGAAAAGCGGTTCCGAAGAGCGAATAGGAGATTAACCCTTCTTATACCAAGTGATCCGGAGCGTCGCCGTCCATGGACTTCCTGACACCCGAAGCGATCCAGGCGTTCCTCACAGTGGTGATGATCGATCTTGTTCTGGCTGGCGACAACGCCGTGGTGATCGGCCTCGCGGCGGCCGGTCTCCCCCAGGAGCAGAGAAACAAGGCGATCCTCATGGGGGTGCTGGCAGCCACCGTGCTGCGGATCGCATTCGCGCTGGTCGCGACCCAGCTGCTGGCGATTGTCGGGCTTTTGTTCGCGGGCGGAGTTCTGCTTCTCTGGGTTTGCTGGAAAATGTGGCGGGAATTGCGCTCCGGCGGACATCAGACCGAAACCGAAGCCTTGACGGGTCAGGACCTAAACTCAGACGGTCGTATCGCTGGGTCCAAGGGCAAGACCCTGAGACAGGCGATCACTCAGATCATAATCGCCGATGTCTCAATGTCGCTGGACAACGTTCTGGCCGTGGCCGGAGCCGCCCACGAGCACCCGATGATCCTGGTGTTCGGACTTGGCCTGTCCGTCGTTTTGATGGGGGTGGCTGCAACGTTCATCGCGCGACTGCTCAATAACCACCGCTGGATCGCGTATGTCGGTCTTCTGATTATCTTCTACGTCGCTCTGAGAATGATGTGGCATGGAGGTATCGAAGTCTGCGGCGAAGCGTTCCCGATCATCGGCTGGGCTGTCCCGGATGTCTGCCTCGCTCCTCCGGCGCACTGACAACAGCTTGAGAGGTCTCAGGCATTAATCCTCCCGAACGACCCGCGCCTTGCCTCTCCCTAGGGCCAGCGCCTTAATGGCCCCCCGGAAGGTTCGGACCTCCTGCGACGTCCAGCCGGCGCGGGTGAACGCGTTTCTGAGATTGAGCTGCATGACGGGCCGCTTGACGACCGGGAAGAAGAAACCGGCTCTGTCGAGCTCCTCTTCGAAATGCTCGAGCATCCCGATCAGTTCATCACGCGTTGCGGGGGAATCGCGAAGGAGATCGTCCTGAAGCCTCGGCGCCTCAGCGGAAGCCGCCGCCGCCCAGCCATAACTGAAGACCCCCACAGCCTGACCAAGATTAAGGGATGCGAACTGTGGATTGACCGGAAATGAGACGATAGCGTCGGCAAGAGCGACGGCCTCGTTTGGCAATCCGGTACGCTCCGCGCCAAACAGAACGCCAGCGCGTCCCACGACAGACCCACAAACCTCGATGGCTCCGGAAAGGTCGAGCACGGGCTTGATCATGCCGCGAGGGCGGGCCGTCGTGGCGAGCACCTGGACGCAGTCCGCGACCGCTGCCTCTACGTCATCAAAAACCGTTACAGATACGCCGGCCTCAAAAGCGCCGGCGCTCATCGTATCAGCGGCGGGGTTCGGCCAGCCGTCCCTCGGCGCGACCAGTCTGAGATCGAAAAGCCCGAAATTGCCCATGACCCGGGCCGCGGCTCCGATATTCTCGCCCAGCTGGGGCGCAACCAGAATGATGGCGGGAGAGATCATGGCCGCTCCCCTACGACGCTCCAGGGCGAATGGCCAGAGCGCCATCGATCCCCCCGTCGAAAGAGACCTGGATGCGGCCTCGGGCGCTCTTTGTTCCGGGAGAGGGCTCTGATATAGGCCACGCAGTTCAACACCAGACCGGCGGTCCTGCGACCGCCCTGCTCTGCCTCAAGGGAGCTCTCCGCATGGCTGTCATCAAGGTCGCCAACCCCGTCGTCGAAATGGATGGCGATGAAATGACCCGGATCATCTGGGCGCTCATCAAGGAGAGGCTGATTCTCCCCTACCTCGACATCGATCTGAAATATTACGATCTTTCGATCGAGAACCGGGATGCGACCAACGATCAGGTCACCATCGACTCGGCGCTCGCGACCCAGAAATACGGCGTGGCCGTCAAGTGCGCGACCATCACACCCGACGAGGCGCGGGTGGAGGAATTCAAGCTCAAGAAGATGTGGAAGTCTCCGAACGGAACCATCCGCAATATTCTTGGGGGCGTGGTCTTCCGCGAGCCGATCGTCATGAGAAACGTGCCGCGCCTGGTGCCCGGCTGGACGCAGCCGATCGTGATCGGTCGTCACGCCTTCGGCGATCAGTATAAGGCGACGGATTTCCTCGTTCCTGGCAAGGGTAAGCTGACCATTAAATTCACCCCGGCCGATGGCGGAACGCCCATCGAGCACGAAGTCTTCGACTTCCCGGGAGCGGGGATCGCGATGGGCATGTACAATCTCGACGAGTCGATCCGGGACTTCGCACGCGCGTGCTTGAACTTCGGCCTCGAGCGCAAATGGCCCGTCTACCTCTCCACGAAGAACACCATCCTCAAAGCCTATGACGGTCGGTTCAAGGATATCTTTCAGGAGATCTTCGACACAGAGTTCAAGGCGAAATTTGCGGAGTTCAAGGGCACCTACGAACACCGCCTCATCGACGACATGGTCGCCTCGGCGATGAAGTGGTCGGGCGGCTACGTCTGGGCGTGCAAGAACTACGACGGCGACGTTCAGTCTGATACGGTAGCGCAGGGCTTCGGCTCTCTCGGCTTGATGACCTCCGTCCTGATGACACCCGATGGAAAGACTGTTGAAGCTGAAGCCGCACATGGAACCGTGACGCGTCACTATCGTAACTGGCAGAAGGGCGAGCCCACCTCGACCAACTCCGTCGCCTCGATCTTCGCCTGGACGCGCGGCCTCGCGCATCGCGCCAAGCTCGACGGGAATAAGGACCTCGCCCGTTTCGCCGATACGCTGGAGAAAACGACGATCGAAACTGTTGAAGCGGGCTTCATGACCAAGGATCTGTCTCTGCTCGTCGGAGAAAATCAGTCCTGGCTGACGACAGAAGGCTTCATCGAAAAGATCGCCGCAAACTTCCAGGAAGCCATGGCGCGTTGAGGTCGCAGCAGACGCCCTTACGGCGTCTGCGGTTGACCCGAATATTCGGACCGCCCTGACGATCGCCCTGAGAGGATGATCGCGGTCGTCAGGGTGTTTTGTCCGGATTTCGCATTCGATCAGCTGAGGCTATGACTCACTGATCGAAGCGCGGGATCGATCATGAATTACATATTCCTTTTCGCCGGAGGCGTGAGCGCATTCGGCCTGGTCCTTCACCTGCTGCTCGGGCGTATACCAGCGAGACCCGACGAAGCCTCCCCTCACTCGGCGCTCAACCAACTGGATGCCGACTATGGTCGGCACGTGACGGCGCTCATTCTTCTCGCTCTGGCGGTGACCTTCGCCCACGCGTCTCGGTCCCCCTCCTCCGCGTCATTTGCGTTCGCCCTGTCGGGATTAGGCCTCGCCGCCAGTCTTCTCAGGTTCATCCTGGCGCTTCGTCACAGAGCGCCGCGCCTTGATATCGGAGAGTGGACCGCGCTGGCGGCTGCCTCCAGCCTTGGTCTCGCGGAGCGCTTTCTTTCCCTCAACATGGTGATCGCTCATTGAACGAGGGCGGTCATCAAAAAGGGAAACACGACCCCCGCGGGATCAGACTACGCTTCGAGCGCCGCCTTGACCGCCGCAATGGCCTCCTCCGCGCGAGCGCCGTCAGGTCCGCCGGCCTGAGCCAGATCAGGCCGTCCGCCGCCTCCTGATCCCCCAAGGGCCGAAGCGGCTGACCGCACCAGATCCACGGCGCTGAAGCGAGCCTTCAGATCATCAGTGACGCCGACCACCACGGCCGCCTTTCCATCGGTCACCGCTACAAACACGGCGACGCCGGATCCCAGCTTCTGCTTCGCCTCATCAACCATCGATTTCAGATCGCGGGGCTGCACGCCCTCAGCGATCTTGCCGAGAAACTGCACGCCCGCGATCTGTTCAGGAGCCGCAGAACCGCCGCCCGCCCCCCCCATCGCAAGTTTGCGACGCGCATCCGCCAGCTCCTGCTCAAGCTTACGCCTCTGCTCGAGAAGCGCCTGAACACGCGCCGGCGCCTCAACAACAGGGGCCTTGAGCTGATCGGCGACATCCCGCGCGAGACCCGCTCGAGCCTTAAGGAAGCTTAGGGCCTGCGCACCTGTAGCAGCCTCGATGCGCCTCACGCCGGCGGAAACGCCACCCTCGCCAGTCACCACGAATACAGCGATGTCGCCGGTTCGGGCGACATGAGTGCCGCCGCACAACTCGACCGAGTAGGCGCCGCCGTCCTCGTCTGGAGAATTTCCAAGACGAAGAACGCGGACAACCTCTCCATACTTTTCCCCGAACAACGCCAACGCTCCCGCCTTGACCGCAGCCTCCGGCGACATCTCACGGACCTCCGAGGCCGCATTCTGGCGAATAACAGTATTCACCTCAGCCTCTACGGCGTCGATATCCTCACGGGTCAGCGGAGCATTGTGCGAAAAGTCGAAGCGGAAATAATCTGCTTCAACCAGAGAACCCTTTTGGGTCACGTGCCGCCCGAGACGATTGCGAAGAGCTGCATGAAGCAGATGCGTCGCGGAATGATTAGCCCGAATACGCGCCCGTCTGTTCGTGTCAATCTGCAGGGTGGCCAGATCGCCGATCCGGAGAGAGCCGGCCGTTAAGGTCCCGACATGGGCGAACAGATCGCCAGCACGCTTCTGGACGTCTTCAACCTGAAACACCGCTCCGCCCGCAAAGCGGATCTCGCCTTTGTCGCCGCTCTGTCCGCCCGATTCCGCATAAAAGGGCGTCTGGGAAAACACGAGTTCGGCAGCCTCACCCTCTCCAAGAGAGTCGCAGGGCTCGCCCTGGCGAACGATCGCAACCAAGGGCGAAGAGCCGCTCGCAGCGTCATACCCGCTAAAATTGGTCGCTCCGCTCGCATCGCGCAGAGCGAACCAGGCCTCGCCTGCCCCCTGTTCGCCGGATCCCTTCCAGCTTTCCTGAGAGCGCGCGCGCTGCTCCGCCATCGCAGACTGAAAACCCGCCTCATCAACGGACAGCCCGCGCGCGCGCAGAACGTCCTGAGTGAGATCGAGCGGGAAACCATAGGTGTCGTAAAGACGAAACGCCGTCTCGCCGGGAAGCACTCCTCCGGACGGCAGTCCGCCGACTGCATCATCGAGGAGTTGCAAACCACGACCGAGCGTGCGCTGGAAGCTTGCCTCCTCCTGCTCGAGAATGCTCTCGATAGAAGCCTGCGCTCGCGCCAACTCCGGATAAGCCTCCCCCATCTGCTCGACCAGCGCACCCACAAGCCGATGCATAGAAGGTTCACGCGCGCCCAGCATGTGACCGTGGCGCATCGCCCTGCGCATGATCCGTCGAAGCACATACCCTCGTCCTTCGTTCGACGGCATCACGCCATCAGCCATCAGGAAGGAGGTCGCACGAAGATGGTCTGCAATTACGCGGAAGGAAGCGAGCTCGTCTCCCTCCGCGCGTCGCGAATAGACCTCCTCCTCCGCTGTGATCAGCGCCTGGAACAGATCAATCTCGTAATTGTTATGTACGCCCTGCAGGATGGCTGAGATCCGCTCCAGACCCATGCCGGTGTCGATCGAAGGTTTGGGCAGAAGCTTCCTGCTTCCATCCGAAGCCTGTTCGAACTGCATGAAGACAAGATTCCAGATCTCAATGAAGCGATCGCCGTCCTGTTCGGCAGACCCTGGGGGGCCTCCCCAGATCTTGTCTCCGTGATCGTAGAAGATCTCCGAGCAGGGGCCGCAGGGTCCTGTATCGCCCATCGACCAGAAATTATCCGAAGTGGCGATACGAATAATCCGATCTTCCGAAAGACCGGCGATCTTTCTCCAATAGCCCGCCGCTTCCTCGTCCTCATGATAAACAGTCACGAGAAGCTTTTTGGGAGACAGACCAAATCCCTCCGTGACAAGCTTCCATGCATGCTCGATGGCCTGCTCCTTGAAATAGTCTCCAAAGGAGAAATTCCCAAGCATCTCAAAGAACGTATGGTGGCGGGCTGTGTAGCCGACATTATCCAGGTCGTTGTGCTTGCCCCCCGCTCGAACACATTTTTGGGACGTCGCAGCTCGCGGCGCGAAAGGCTTCTCGAGACCTGTAAAGATGTTCTTGAACTGAACCATCCCGGCATTGGTGAACAACAGGGTTGCATCACCTTGAGGCACGAGGGGCGAAGATGGACGAACGACATGATCAGCCGACGCGAAGTAGTCCAAAAACGCAGATCGGATAGCATTGACGGATGTCGGCCTGCCGGCCTTGGAACGCGAGGAGCGACGGGTGGACATGAAACAAACAGCTCCGTGAGGGGCGGGCAGATCCGGGACGACACGCTTTTTCCCAAAACCCGCCGTAGATCCGGGCGATACTTGGGAATGAACGCGATATAAGCCCCCCCCGTCGCGGCGCCAAGCAAAACGACCGCCCAATCGACGGAACCGAACCGGACGATCAAATCCAACGCCCCGGTCACTCCGAGATGGTCAGAAAAGCAAAACCCGCCGCCCCTTCTGAGAGCCGCGGGTTTTACCTGTCTTCGTCAAAAACCTAAGCCTCCGCAGCCTCATCTCCACCCTCATCGGTGGCGAGAAGGCCCTCAGAGATCAGGCCGGCGTTCTTGCGAATTGCGTCCTCGATCTCAAGGGCCATAGCTGGGTTATCCCGGAGAAACTTCTTTGCATTCTCCCGCCCCTGTCCGATCCGCTGGGACCTGAACGAAAACCAGGATCCTGATTTCTCCACCACATTGGCCTTGACCCCAAGATCGACCAGCTCGCCCATCTTGGAAACGCCCTCTCCGTAAATGATATCGAACTCGACCTGACGGAACGGGGGAGCAACCTTGTTCTTGACCACCTTGACCCGGGTCTGATTGCCGACAACCTCTTCGCGATCCTTGATCTGACCGATCCGACGGATGTCGAGACGAACAGACGCATAGAACTTGAGGGCGTTTCCACCGGTCGTCGTCTCGGGGGACCCGAACATGACGCCAATCTTCATCCTTATCTGGTTAATGAAGATCACCATGGTTTTCGACTTGGAAATCGAGGCGGTAAGCTTCCGCAGGGCCTGGCTCATCAAACGAGCCTGAAGGCCCGGAAGGCTGTCGCCCATCTCACCCTCGAGCTCCGCTCGGGGTGTCAGAGCCGCCACCGAATCGATCACGAGGACATCTACCGCCCCCGAACGAACCAGCGTGTCCGCAATCTCAAGAGCCTGTTCGCCCGTGTCAGGCTGCGAAACGAGCAGGTCATCCAGGTCCACTCCGAGTTTCGCGGCATAAACCGGATCGAGCGCATGCTCGGCGTCTAGGAATGCGCCCACTCCGCCGCTCTTTTGCGCTTCCGCGATCACATGCAGAGCCAAAGTCGTCTTGCCCGAGCTTTCCGGACCGTAAATCTCGATGATGCGCCCCTTCGGCAACCCACCGATACCCAGGGCGATATCCAGCCCAAGAGAGCCCGTCGACACCGCTTCAATATCGAGCGCCTTCTGATCGCCGAGACGCATGATCGAGCCCTTGCCGAAATTGCGCTCGATTTGCCCAAGGGCTGTCTCCAGAGCCTTTTGCTTGTCCATTCCCGTGTTTTCCACCACCCGAAGCGTTACGTTATTAACCATCTCAGTCTCCTCATCTGCCACGGGCGGCCGGGCGGGGCAAACGGACCCCTATCGCATCCTGCCAGACATTTTGTACACGAAATGTTCACGGGAACAAAGAGAGAAAATCAATCGTTTGGGGAAAGAATCTCGCGTTTAGGGAGAAGAGTGGTTCATTTCGGTTCGAAGCCCCCGCCGGGGACGGACGAAAGATAGTCGAAGAGACAGGCTCGCGCATACGATTCGAAACGATAGCGGTCGTCCCACAGCCAGTGGCCGGCGACGACCGCCAGTTGCGACGTCAATTCTGCGTCAACCACGTTACCTTGTCGCTCGCCTCCAGGGGCGCACCGATGTAACTTCAACTGAACGAAACAGACCGGAGCCTTGCCATGAGCACCCCCTCGGCCAAAAGACAGCTCGTCCTCTCAGCCGCATGCTTGGCGGCGGTCCTGCTTGGCGCCTCATGCACGGAACCGGACACACAGGGCATGACAGAGGCGGAAACTCAGATAGCCAGCGAACTCCAGGCCGTTAAGGCCGAGCTCGACGCGATCAAGGCCGCTTCCTCATCAGCCGTCGCGCCGCACCCGAGCGCAGGGCCCGGGGTCTACTTCGTCAACCTCCGCAACGGGGACACCGTCGCGTCTCCGCTACGGGTGGTCTTCGGCCTCTATGGAAAGGGTGTCGCGCCCGCCCTGGTGGAGAAGGACAACACCGGCCATCATCACCTTCTGATTGATGAGGAGCTCACAGCGGAAGAACAGGAGTTCGCCATCCCCAACGATGCGCAGCATCTCCACTTCGGAGGCGGACAAACTGAGACGGTTATCGAGCTCCCTCCCGGAGAACATACCCTCCAGCTGGTGTTCGCCGACAGGAACCACGAACCCTTCGATCCTCCTGTCATGTCTGAGCGGATCACGATCACCGTAAAGTAAGCGCCGCTCGCCTCGAATAGTCAGCGAGGTCTTGAGCAGCCGACGGGCGTTCACCACATTCGTTTCATGGTGCCGACATAAACGTCGACGCCGGGAATGCGGCTGGGGCGAAGGTACGATGACCGGCATGAACCATTTGAAGACATTCGTTTTACTCGCCGCAATGACGGCGCTGTTCGGTCTTGTCGGTCAGCTGATAGGCGGGGCCACGGGAATGGCGATCGCCCTCGTCCTGGGAGCGGGGGCAAATCTCATCGGCTACTGGAACGCCGATCGGATCGTTCTCTCGATGTATGGAGCGCGAGAGGTATCGGACAGTGATCCGGATCCTCTGGTGCGCATCTACGTTCAAGACGTCCTGGAGCTCGCATCAGCTGCCGGCATGCCGCCTCCGAAAGTGACCATCATGGCGAATGAGCAGCCCAATGCGTTCGCGACCGGCCGCGATCCTCACCACGCAACGGTTGCAGCCACGACCGGCCTGCTCCGCATGCTGGAGCGACGTGAAGTCAGGGCTGTCATGGCCCACGAATTGGCTCACGTTCGTAACCGTGACACCCTGACGATGACTGTGACCGCGACGCTCGCTGGGGCCATTTCAGCGCTCGCCAATTTTGCGTTCTTCTTCGGCGGCGACAACCGTCAGGAGCGCCCCGGCGGCATGATCGGAACTCTCGCGCTCATGATCCTTGCACCTTTGGCTGCAAGTCTCGTCCAGATGGCCATCAGCCGGGGTCGCGAATACGAGGCGGATCGCGTGGGAGCTGAGATGAGCGGGGATGCTCCAGCGCTCGCATCCGCTCTCGAAAAGATCGAGACGTTCGCCCGAAGGGGACCGGTGAACCTGCAGGCCGAGAGGAACCCGGCCACGGCCCATCTTTTCATCATCAATCCTCTGGCGGGACGTGGGGCTGACAACCTGTTCTCAACCCATCCGGCCACATCGAACCGAGTCAAAGCGCTGATTGATCGCTTCGGGGGGCGAGAGGCGTCTGCGCCTCGTGATCAAGGACGTCCTCGAGGCCCATGGGAGCGATCTCAGGGCCCCTGGGGTTGAGCCCGATTACGCCGCTTCCTTGTCTCGGGCCTGCAATTCAGTTTTCACGCGCTCTGCGAGCTGGCGAAGCGTAAAAGGCTTAGGCAGGAACGAAATCGATCTCTCCTCCTCCAGTGTGCGCGCCAGATCGCGTTCCGCATATCCAGAAATGAACATCACCCGAGCCTTGCCCAGATACTGACGAGCTTCCTTCAGCAACGCCGGACCATCCATCCCAGGCATCACCACATCGGAAATCAACAGATCGAATCCGCCGGCATTTTCCTTGATGATTTCGAGAGCCTGCTCTCCGTCTCCCGCCTCCATCACCTGATAGCCGCAAGAGGTCAGCAGCTGAGCGGCGATGCCGCGCACCCCTTCTTCGTCCTCGACAAGAAGAATTCTGCCGCGACCCGCGAGATCGGCGCCCTTAGCCGGGGACGAGGCAGGAGCGACCGGCTGCTCGAATACGGCGTCGGCGGGAGCCTCCTCATCCTCGCCGGTCCACACCGGCAGAAAGATCTTGAATGTCGTGCCGCGACCAAGCTTCGAAACTGGATAAATGTATCCGCCTGACTGCTTCACAATCCCATACACGGTGGCGAGCCCGAGCCCTGTGCCATGGCCGGCTTCCTTGGTCGTAAAGAAGGGTTCGAAAATCTTCTGAACGAGCTCGGGAGGAATGCCCGCCCCATCGTCGATCACTTCGATCAGAACGTAACTGCCGTCGGCGACATGGGAGAAACCATCCTTCCTCGCCATGGCGGAATCCGCACGGGATGTCCGGATCGTCAGGCGACCACCGCCGTTCTTTTCGATCATTGCGTCCCGGGCGTTGGTGCAGAGGTTTGTGAGCGCGGTCTCAAGCTGACGCTTATCCGCCTTGATACGCGGGAGATCGCGACCGTGAACGATGTCCAGCTTGATGCGCTCATCGATGATATCTCTCAGCAGCACATAATAGTCAGACAGGACGTCCGAGACATCGAACACATCCTGCCGGAACACCTGCTTCCTGGAATACGCCAGAAGCATCCGGACCAGCTCAGCGCCTCGGGACGCGAACTCATTGATCGACTTCAGTTCGAAAAACGTGGGGTCTCCAGGAGGATGACGAACCTGAAGCTTGTTGACATTCAGAATGATGCCCTGAAGCAGATTGTTGAAGTCATGAGCGAGGCCTCCGGCAAGCTGACCAATCGCCTGGAGCTTTTCCCCCTGAGCCACACGCTGCTCGAGGTGCTTCTTCTCAGTGGTGTCAATGACATAAGCGGCGGAGGGACGTCCCTGCCGATCCAGAGCCACAAAAACATCGACAGACTTCTGCTTTTCGCCGGCAAGCTTCAGATTGACGGCCCCATCCAGAGCCTGTCCCAGCTGCTCGGCCAGCCGTGTCGGACCCTGATCCGCCACAAACAGATCGGCAAACCGTGAACCAGGCTGTGCGCGGCCCTCTGTGAGATCCAGAAGCGCGCGGTTCGCATCCAGCATCACGGCGGTCTCGACACTCTCGCCGTCGAGTCGGACGGCGCCGAATGGAGCGTCGCCGAACATCGGATCATTCGAAGACGGAGCGCCCAGCGCCCCCTCTGAAACGACGGCGGGGGTCGACCTGCGGGATGCAGCATCAGAACCGTTCGGCAGGTAAACTATGGAACGCGTGAGGGCGTCAGGTCCCTTTGCGGACCATGTCGTGATAAGCTGAGCGGGTGTCTCCACTCCGTCGCGGGCCCTCATCACCACCTCGGCGCGCTGGCTGGACGCGCCGCGAACTTCACGCCGCATCAACTTCAGGCCTTCCGGACGCATGATGTCCTCAAGTCTCAGACCGGCCGGGTCATCGGGAAGTCCAAGCATCCCCCTGAGGGTCTGGTTGATGTAGACAATACGGCCATCACGGCGGGCCGAGAAAAATCCGACGGGCGCATCTTCAACGTACAAAGCGCGCGGATCAACCGCCCCGGACCCTGTTCCCGCCTCGACCCTGCGGAGCCTCCATAACGCCCGGGACTTTCCCAGCGAAGCGACGCTGGCCTCATACTGAACCGGAACATGAGCATCTCCGAACAGAATGGCAGGAAGAACCTCCGTTCGACTGACGCCTGCCTTGGCTGCTTTTGACAGACGATAAATAGGCGCAGCCATTCCAGGATTAGCCCCAAACAGTCGATCCACGGAGGGCGCGTGGCTGGCGTCGCCCAGATCCCGGGCCACCTGAGACAGTTCCAGATACGCCGCATTCGCGGCGACACTCGCCCCTCCCCTGTCAGATATCAAAGCCGGCTCGCCCAGAGCCTCGAGCCACACCGGCCGGCGCGCCGACAATGCCGCCGCCTCGGCGGCGCCGCGCTCCGGAAAAACGCCCAGCCTGCGGCCTGCGCCCCGCAGCCACCACAAGACGAGCACAAGCCCCATGGCTCCGCAGGCAATAATGAGCACAGGACCGGCAGGGCCCACAGCCCCAGGCCATGTGACGGCCATGGCGGCGACCCCGCCGGCAATCGCAAGGGCGGCCCAGAAACCGATCTGGAGAACATCGAAGTCACGCCCACCCGCGGCGGCGGCGGGGCGCTCCGCCGCCTCGTCGTTCAGCGTGTCACGAGGGTCTGACATTAGCGAACTTCCTGATCGTTTCATGCCTTAATGCGCTGATTCGGTGCAAAAAGGGCGGCTGGGATCCAGCTGGATGCGAGTTTATCCCCGAAAGAGGAAGCCATCCGCAAAACCCGGGCGGGACGAACATCATCGGGGTCGGTTCCTGGAGCGGGCCGTGTTCATGACGAAGCCGATCACTTTCGCGACCGCCTCGAAATGCTCCCTGGGGATGTATTCGTCGATCTCAGCGCTGGCGTAGAGGGCGCGGGCGAGAGGAACATTCTCAACCATTGGGACCCCAGCTTCGGCAGCCACCTCGCGAATACGCAACGCGACGTCATCCACCCCTTTAGCCAGACACATGGGCGCCGCATCCTTATCTGGGTCGTAGCGAAGCGCGATCGAATAATGGGTCGGGTTGTTGATGATCACCGTCGCGTTCGGCACCGCCGCAAGCATCCTGCGACGAGATCGCTCCATGCGAATGGCCCTTAACCGGGCCCGAATCGCCGGATCCCCTTCAGACTGCTTGGTTTCATCCTGCAGATCCCGCCTCGACATGCGCATGCGCTGCATGAAGCTCTGACGCTGGAAGAAGTAATCAAGAGCCGCGATAGCCCCCACCACGATCAGGGAGGCGAAAAACAGCCTCCCAGCCATGGACTGAAGCATCATGAGCACCCCGATCATATCAAGCGCGCCCGCCTCGGCGAGCGCGTTGCGATCCGGCCAGATCGTATAGATCATCGCCGCCGAAACAGCGATCATCTTGAGAATGGCCTTGAGCAGGTTCATCCAACCCTGAGCGCCGAACATTCGGGCGAGCCCGGCGACTGGCGACAGCTTGTTAAGATCCGGCTTCATCTTCTCGAAGGTCCAGACCGGCCGACTCTGGATCACATGGCCGATGACCGACGCGACAAGAAGCGCGCCGAACACGATTGCAAGAGGAACCAAAAGAGCGCTGACAAGCGCACGCAGCATCTGCTCGGCCCCCCCATCCGACAGTCGAAACTCATGGGGGTGATCGAGAATCCTCTCAAGCGGGCGGGCGATGTCCCCCGCCAGGGGTCCAGCGGCGGCCAGAACGCCCGTCGCAGCAAGGAAAAGGAACCATATCGGGACATCCTGACTCTTGATCAGGTCGCCCTTCTTGCGCGCCTCCTCCAGGCGCTTCTGGGTAGGCTCTTCTGTTTTCTGACTGTTGTCCTGGTCTTCAGCCACTGAAACGTCCCTTTACTGAACCGAGAGGAGCTGCGCCTGGCGCTCCATCTCTTCAATCCACACCAGGAACCCGCCGCCCAGACCGAGAGCCGCGATCGCAAGACCGAGCAGAACGGACAGCGGCAGGGCGATCATAAACACCTGAACCTGAGGAATCAGGCGCGCGACAAGACCGAGCGACAGGTTGAAGATAAGAGAGAATATCAGGACGGGGGCGGCGATCTGCAGGCCCAGACGAAAGGACGCCGATACGGCCTCCGTGACAAACACCGACGTGTCCCCCAGAGGAGGAAGAGCGCCTGGCGGAAACATTTCATAGCTCTCCGCCGCCGCCTCGATCATGAGTCGATGCAGACCCGCATCCATGATGAGGACAACCCCCATCAGGGAGAAAAACCCGGCAAAAACTGCGGAGGTCTGGCTGGCGATAGGATCTATCTGTTGCGCGAAGCCAAGTCCTGAGGAGATGCCGACAACAGCGCCGGCGACCTGAAGGGCGCTCATCATGAGACGAGCTCCGCCGCCGATCACCAGTCCGATCACGATTTCAGTCAGCACAAGAGGAAAGCCTTCCCCTATGGACGCAGGAGGCGGCGGAGCGACAGCTACAAGCGAGGGGGCCAGAGCAGCCGTCACGAGGACGGCAGCTGCAAGGCGGATAGTGGCGGGGGTCACCTGTTCTCCCCACCCCGGCGCGAGCATAAGCACGCTGCCAAGACGCGCAAAGAGCAGCGCCCCCACCCATGCATACTGTGTCAGCCAATCCACGCCCGCTTCCTCGTCAGAAATTCGAGATCCGGGTGAAAACCTCGTTCGAGAAGCTCGCCAGCGTCGCCCCCATGAAAGGCAGGAAAATGAGCAGGGCCGCAAAGATCGCCAGAATCTTGGGCACAAACACCAGGGTCATTTCCTGAATTTGGGTAAGCGCTTGAAAAAAGGCGATGATCAGGCCCACGACGAGGCCTGCGATCATCGCCGGAGCGCACATAAAAACTGTCGCCCAGAGAGCGTCGCGTCCGAGATCAAGCACCTCGCCACCGTTCATCGTCTGTCTCCGGATCGTTAATGCCAGCCGTTAACTCTCTCAAAGGAATGGTTAACAAAGCGTGCCTGAACCTCGTGTCACGTGAGGACACATCCTTCAAAACCGCCGTACGCCGCTACGGCAACCGATGTGTCCGGGTGACCACGGCTGCAAGTTTCCAGTTGAGCGAAACGGGGAAGAGGTTAATCGTCCGCTGTGGGTCGATCATAAGACCATATCCACAATCCCTAAAGGGTCATCAGTTGACCAATGTGACGAGCACCGACCAAGTGGGAACGAACTGATGTTTATGCGCGCAGTCCAGATCCTCGCCGGAACGATCATGGCGACGGGAGGCGGCTATCTGGCCTGGAGCGTGGGCACCCTGAGAGCGCCTGTCTTCCCCCCCGAGGCCGGGATTGGCGCCTGGCCCGCGATTTTGAGCCTTCTGCTCACCGCCACAGGTCTCTCAGTGCTCGGATACGGCCTCTCCCCACGCACCGCAGAGCGTCGGAGACAGGCGGAGGAGGCGACGCGACGTCAGGCGGCGCTGGAGGCGGCGGACGCCTACTATGCGTCAAAAACACGAGCGGCCAACCGGGACTGGCGCTCTGGCGACCTTCCGCCTCAGGCGCCAAGACGAACGGAGGAAGATCAGAACGCCACGGCGCGACAGGCGTCCGAAGGAGACGCTCCTGTGGTGACCGACGCCGCCCTTCCAGATCGCGAGACAACCCCGTTAATCCGTACTGAAGCGGCTCTTCCGCCGGCAGCAATTCGGGACCAAACGAGCCACGAGGAGACCATCACACGAGATCACCCGCCCCCGTCGTCGGCAGCGCCTCCCGACGAGCAGGGCCCTCCCCTCGCTCCGGGCGCCTCGTCTCTGCGACTCATCCGCGATGCGATTGCAGCGGGAGACCTTGACCGTGCGGAGATCCTCCTTGGTGAAGAGAGGAATCGACTGAGCGCAGCCGGCGACGCGGAGAGAATGGCTTTAGCTGAACTCACAGGCCTTGCCGGGGACCACGCCGCAGCAGCTGGCAGAATTGGCAGTGCAAAGTGGCTCTGGCGTTTGGCGCTTCAGCGTTTCGCAGCGGCAGATGCGATAGGCGTATCCTCAGCGCGCGATGTCTCCGAACGACTGCGGCTTGCGGATAACTGATCCGGATCCGTCTGGGAGGAACTGAAAGCCCTCAACTGACGAGGCGCTCAGGATACGAGAGCCGTTTCTCGCGAAAGTCGCCGCGATGGATCAGGCATGGATCAGACGGGATCCGCTTAGGCTGATGAGCCAAGGATCGGGGTTTTGATCTTGGCCGGTTCAGTCGCCCGAGAGAGATTGACGGCAGAACGCTTCCCGAGATGTTTACTCAGGCGTTGCGTGCCTCGGAGTTTCGACCGCCAGCACGGCGGCGGAACCCGAAGGGCTCCGGAGCCCCTATCATCGCCTTGAAACCAAAGATGAAGAGACCGCGCCCCAGGAGACCGGCGCATCGGCCCTCAACAGCCTGCTTAGCTGGCTCAGCGCATCTGAAGCGACATCTGCGCAGCGATCAGATCGGCATTCTCATGATTTCCTGATAGGCCTTGATCACCTCGTCACGAACGGCGATCACGGTTTCCATCGTAGCCTCAGCCGCCGCGACAGCTGTCACAACATCCACCAGGTCTCCCCGTCCCATTGCGGCATTGGATACCGCGCCCTCGGCTCCGGTCGCAGCCTTGGAAAGTGTTGAGACCGCAGTATTCAGGATATCGCCAAAGCCAGCGCCTTGCAGCCCCTCTGCCGGCTTGGACTGAACGCCGGCGAGGGTTTGCGCCGTCTGCATATAGGCGCGTGCGGCTGAGATTCCGAGATCGGACATTTAGAGTCGCCTCCCTCACGCTTTCAGAATCTGGACGATACCGAGCATCATGGCGCGGCTGGATTCGATCACGTTGAGGTTCGCTTCATAGGCCCGCTGAGCCTCACGAAGGTCCGCCATCTCTATAAGCGAAGAGACATTGGACATCTTCACATAACCCCGGGCGTCAGCGCCTGGATGTGTTGGATCGTATTTTTCAGGAAAGGGCGACTTGTCTTCCCGAACACCTGAAATCTTCACCCGTTCCGCGCCGACCTCGCGGTCGAAATAAGCGCGGAAAACCGGAGCCTTCCGGCGATATGGATCGCCGCCCGGAGTGGCCGCCGCCGAATCCGCATTGGCCAGATTCTCCGCGGACATGCGAATTCTGACCGTTTGCGCACGTAGCCCGCTCGCAGCAGCGGACATGGCCGACATAAGCTCGGAGGACATCTGTCCCTCCCTTCAGGCCGTCAGCGCGTAGGAGAACGCGCGGCCAATCTCAGCAGGCCCAGACTCTTCTGGTACAGGCCCACCATGGTTTCGAACTCCATTCGGGTTTCGGCGATTTTCATCATCTGTTCTTCAACCACCACTGAGTTTCCATCGAGAGTGGTTTCAGAATCAGGGCGTTTAACGAGGGCGACGCCAGAGGGCGAACCGGAAGCTGGACCGGCAAGATGACCGGAATGCGTCACGGTCATCCGAACGCGCTCAGGTCCGCCTTCCGATCTCCCCGCCACGCGTTGAAGTGTCCGCTCGAATTCCGCCTGGTCTACGTCCCGGGGTGTGTAACCAGGCGTGGAGACATTCGCCACGTTTTCGGAAATGACCTTCTGACGCGCGCTCAGCATTTGCATGCGCGACTTCATGAGGGAAAAAACTGTCAGGTCGGTCGGATCAGCCATGATCATCCCCTCTCAACCCGGCAAAATCGACCGGTTTCCTTAAGTTTTGATTAAAGCGAAAGCCACCTTGTTAACTTCTCGTTTACCGATGTGTCTGATGGGTTAACGCAACGTCCGGCCGTCTCTGGCCGGAGATATCGGATAGCTGACCCGGTCCATGGATGCCTTCTCCGCCCTTCGCGCTCTAAGCGCCTTGATCCTGGTCCTGGGACTTATTCTGGGACTGAGCTGGCTGCTGCGGCGTTTCGGAGGCGGTTTGGGACGAACGCCAGGGGCCCCGCCCTCGGATCTTCGGGTGGTGGAATGGAAGTCCCTCGACGCGCGAAGACGCCTAGCGGTCGTCCAATGGGACGGCCGTGAGCACCTGCTTTGCCTTGGACCAGGCGGTGATTGCAGAATTGCGGAACGCACCTCACCGGCCCCTGTCAGGCCGTCATCCCCAGCCGCGACGAGCCAGGGCGAGGAACCATGACGAGTGCCTGGGTGCGCCTTGGAGCGCTGTGCTTTCTGGTGGGCGTAACCGCTCCAGCCGCACTTCCTCAGACAGTATCGATCGACCTTGGCACCGGCCAGGGCATGACGGGCGGGATCGTACAGCTTGTCGCCGCTATAACAGTCCTTTCCCTGGCGCCTTCGATACTGATGATGACGACATCCTTCGTCCGGATCGTTATCGTCCTCTCCCTGCTCAGAACCGCCATCGGTCTCCAGAACGCCCCTCCAAACTCCGTCATCATTTCCCTGTCGCTATTTCTGACGGCGTTCATCATGGCGCCGACGTTCACCCAGGCTTACGAGGCTGGGATCGAGCCCTTCATGACGGAAGCGATCACTCTGGAGGAAGCAATCCCCCGGACCCTTGGGCCGGTGAAGGCGTTCATGGCTCAGCACGCTGAGGGTGAGGACGTCGCCCTGTTTGCCCGAATGGCGAAGATAGAAAACCTAGAAAGTCCGCAGGCGGCGCCTTTCGAAGTCCTCGCCCCTGCCTTCATGATTTCAGAGCTCAAGCGGGCCTTCGAGATCGGCTTCATGGTATTTCTGCCGTTTCTGGTGATTGACCTTGTGGTCGCCTCCATACTCATGGCCATGGGTATGATGATGCTTCCGCCTGTGACAATTTCCCTTCCATTCAAGTTGATCTTCTTTGTTCTGATCGACGGATGGCGCCTTCTCGCGGGGTCCCTGGTGGAAAGCTTCATCGTCGGACCGCCTGTCTGACGTCTTCGATGATCAAGGGGGAGCGCCTAAGCTGACGTCTTCTCCAGGCCGAAAACCCGGCTAAAAGACTCCTCAGTCTTTGGATGTGAGCGGCTTATGGCGGACGACCTTATCGATTCTGACGACGAAGCTGACGACCCCGGGGTCGTTTGGGAGGCGCCACGCCTGCATCCCGTCTTCTCCGTGGCGCCTGGAGGCGTGACATTCGGGAAACTGCGAAAGCGGCTCGTCAGACAGGTTCAGGAAGCCATCCGAGTCTATGGAATGTGCACTCCGAGACAGGACGGATCTCGACCACGCTGGCTGGTCTGCCTGTCAGGAGGAAAGGACAGCTACACGCTCCTTGCCCTGCTTCTGGATCTCCAGTGGCAGGGCGCGCTTCCTGTCGATCTTCTGGCCTGCAATCTCGATCAGGGGCAGCCAGGCTTTCCCAAACATGTTCTGCCCGATTACCTGAAGACCCTCGGGGTCGATTTTCGCATCATCACCGAAGACACATATTCAATCGTCACAGAAAAGCTGCCCGCGACCAGCACCTATTGTTCACTCTGCTCACGGTTGAGGCGAGGCATTCTCTACCGGGTCGCGAGAGAGGAAGGATGCGACGCAATTGTCCTCGGGCATCATCGCGACGATTCCGTAGAAACCTTCATGTTGAACCTCCTGCACGGTGGGCGCCTTGCCGCCATGCCTCCCAAGCTCGTCAATGACGTTGGAGACGTCTTTGTGCTGAGACCGCTTATTCAGTGCGCTGAGGCCGACATCGCCAGATTCGCAGCTGCTATGCAGTTTCCGATCATTCCCTGCAATCTTTGCGGCTCCCAGGATGGACTTCAGAGAATGGCGATCAAATCGATGCTGAACGACTGGGAGCGGAAAAACCCAGGAAAGCGACAGGTGATGGCGAGAGCTTTGGGAAATGTCAGGCTATCGCACCTCACAGACCCCTCGGTTTTCGATTTCGCCGGCTTGCAGCTCGGCAATCCGGGAGAGCGTGACGATGGCGTTTAAACGATCGCATTTCGGGACGCGTCTAAACCCGTCAGACGGGGTGTCCATACGTCCCCACCTCGCCATAGCTCCCGTGCTTTATTAGGGATCGCCAATTCCTTTATAGGAGCCGACGATTCAGCCTTGAAAAGGCGTAGGATCAGTCTTGTCTTAAAGCCAGGCCATCAGACTTGTTTGCCGCCTCAAGCGCCCAAAGAGCCGAAGGTCTCAGAGCGGGAACGGCAACGATCTCCGATCACGATTGATCAGACAGGGCTTCGCAGACCAGGATCCCCCCCCCCTCTCCAGTCGGCGCCCGCTTGGCGGTCCGGATCAAACAGACGAACTCGACAAAAGTGTCGAACGTCAAATCACCCATCTCACTTTCGAATCAGAACTGGGCGCCAATTGTCCACCTCCCCTGCCGGAGTGATGCAACGTATCGGCGCCACCTGTCCTCAAACGCCTTACCCGGACGCAGGCGCTCCGGAGGTCTTGGGTGCGGCAGCTCCTGAAGCGGGGGCGGAGGAGCGGCCCTGCAGGCGCGCCTTCATGGCCGCAGAGAATGCATCGACACGGGGAGCGTCGGCCATTCGGCGCGCCGCCTCTGACAAACCGGCGCCTCCAACTTCGGCCTGGGACGTCATCAGTTCGAAGCTCGCTTGATTGGGATTGCCCTGAAACAAAGCGCCGTAACGCGTCCGGAGATCCGCCAGAAGGGTCATGTCCCGCGCCAGCCGGCCGGAGATTGCCGCACGCATGGCGATGTCAGCGTGAGCGGGTTTAACAGCCTCATTCGGTGGGGGAAGCATCGCCATATAGGTTCGAGCAGCATCGGACCACTTCCGATCACGCCAATAGGCGTCGGCCAGGAACGATCGCGCCTCAGGCGTCTCGAGCGGTTCGACAAGCTCGATCACGTTATCAAATCGGCCCATGTCTCTATAGGCCGCCGCCTCAAGGAGGCGCCGCTCAAGCATGAGCTCCCTCGGCATGCCGGGCTGTCGGGTTCTGTCAATCGCCGACAAGGCCAGATCCGGCTGTTTGTTGAGCAGGTAGATTGTCGCAAGGTCGACAGCAATCGACGAGCGACCCATGCCGCGCATCCGATTATCAACCTGATGCTGGAGCAGACTCGCCGCCGGCTCGAGCAGATCGAATGCAACCAGACGCTGAGCCAGTTTTCTCACCATCAGATCGCCATCTGACCCGATGGGCGTAAGGTCAGCGAACTCATAGTAAAGAGCCAGCGCCTGAATAGGGTCCAGACGATCAACTTCGCCATCAAGGTAAAGACGACGGAAGTAATCGCTGAGCCGCACTCGCACCTCGCGGGCGCCGACAGCGGCAGGATCACGCAGCGCTGCCGACTGGAGAACGACGAGCGCCTCACGGAAGCGCCCGGCCTTCATGTGCTGGTCAGACAGAACGGCCACAGTTTCGAGCTCAAGCGTGTCGCCGCGCCAGCGATACCGCAGAGCGTCAAGACCATCGACAGCATCCTTGACCGCGATCTTTCCCGCAGCCGATCCTGTCTCGATGCGACGCAGCTCAGCCTTCACCGCGACCGGCTCGAGAGCAGACCGAGTGAGCTGGGCGAACTTTCCATAACCTACATCCGGGCCATCGATGACAGCGGCAAGATTTGCCAGCACAAGCCTCGCTCGGTCCGCCTCGAGCCGAGGGCCCGTATCCACCACATGCTGGGCAAGACGCCGGGCTGCATCATAATCGTTCGTGTTGAACAGGGCTTCCGCCGACGCCACTTCAAACCGCGCGGCCCATTGTGGAGGATACTTTTCAATCTCGCCTTCGGCCTCTCCGAAGAACTGCACTGCACGAGGCCATTCCCGGCGATTAACGGCGACCATGGCGCGCCAGAGGGCAGCAGACCGATCGCCCTTCAGCAGCTCTCGCGAAAGATCCGCCTCCGCAGCGGCCATTCGTCCAGCCATGACATTGGCTGCAGCCCTGAGACCAAGAAACTTTGGGTCAAGCTCAAGAGCCGGCTGAGAGATCGAGGCGGCGCGCAGAAGTCCGAGGGCCTCAAAGGCCAATTCGTGACCAAGATAGAAACGCGCGAGGGCGATGATCGCTGTGGCGGTCTGCGGCTTTGTCGGCTCGAGCTTGGAGGCGTAGGATTCGAGCGTCTGTCGCTCTTTAAGCCACGCCTCACCGGACTTACCGCCCCACTTGGCGAAATCAATACACGCAGATCGGGTGCTGGGTGGGGGCGGTGGCGGCGGGGGCGGAGGCGATCCGGCAGATGACTTGGGATCGCTTGCCAACTGTTCCACAGCTCGGCCCAGCGCGACCACCACGCGTTCGCCCTCGATCAGGGCGAGCACCTGATCCGACTTCGGAGCAATCGCGACACCGTGAGCGGTGGCGGGAAAAGAGGCCTCCACAAAGTCTCTTGCCGTAGGAGATGCAGAGGACGGCCCATACGATACGGCAACCGCCAGCTGATCGCCGATAACGGGATCGTCGAACCAGATCAGACCCGTGGCGCCCACGAGCATGGTCTCAATGCGCATACGCCCGTCATCAGACGGCTTGCGCTCAGACTTCAGAAAGCGGCTTGGCTTGAGCGGGACAGCAGCGAACCGGACCGTCCAGGTCGAGCCTTCAGCCTCCGCCGATACCTTAAGACCCTTGGGCGGCTCGATACGCATCATCGTCGCGTTCTGACCACGGATTACCCGCGCTCTGAAGCCGCGGGGCAGATCAGCCTGGTCCATCTTCAGTGCGGCATTGGAAGCAAAAACGACCCAGACGGCGCTTCCTCGCGAAAAAACAGCCGCAGCCGCCGGACTTGGAAAGGACGTGGTGAACTCCACTCCATCGCCGACAACGCCGACATCGACCTGGATGGACGCTCCACGAGGCGCCGGATCACGCCACCTCGGCCCAAGAGCGGTCACCCGAGCCTCACCGCCAATAACAGCCACCTGCGGAGCCGCAGTCGGGGGCGGGGGCGGCGGCGGCGGAGCCCCCCCCTCGCCGATCACCTGTTTTGGGGGAGTAAGAAGAATCGGACGTCCCTGCGCACGCGGAGGCGGAGGCGACAGCGGCGCCTCATTCGGATCAGCGGCTTCCGCCTTAAGAACCCCGATGTCGACTATGGGGATGCCTTCTTCGACATAGTGCCGAATAGGAAGCTTATCCTTTGACCGCAGGGTGACCCGATAACCCTTATCGGTATTCTCGGTCTCGAAGGCGCCCACATTGGCTGGAGGAGAAATGCGCATATAGGCGACGTCAGGCTTGGCTCGCTTGGCGAACTGCAGGGTGATGAAGTCCGGTCCCTGCTCGGCTACCTTGTAGGCGACCTTTTCCGCCCAGTAGAAGGCGACCCTCGAGTTGTCACCATAGTGGCTTCCCCTGACCTCTACAGGCACGATAGCCGCAGGCGGCGGCGGGGGGGGCGGAGCCGCAGCGACCTCGGCCTTCTTGATAACGAGGGGAGAGACGACATCCGGCGGATCTTCACTGACCCCGGCACGAACAAGATCGATCGCTGTAAGATCCATCGATGTGGAGATGTGTAGACGAGGCGTTCTGGTCAGGCCGATCCGAGCCGTCATCCCGTCAGGATCGAGACGGACCAGAGCCGCCCAGCCTCCAAGATCCTTCTTGAGAGCCTCGGCGTCGAGCTTCACTTTCTGATCAAATCGAAGCAGCAGAACCTGCGAGGAGACGGACGCAGAAACTCGAGGGGCCTTAAGATCCCCGTCGGCCCACTTCGCCGTCAGCCTCGCGTGAGTGGCTTGATCCTGAACGGAGATCGTCACGGCTCTTTGCGCCCAAGCCGGCAATGAGCCGCCGAGGACCGAGACGCTCGCAAGCGTCAGCCCCACAGCCGCCTTCAGATGGAGAGGGCGAAACGTCATCCTTCTGATTTCTGAAGCTCATCCAGGCTTTGGGGGGGCTGTGCGAGGGAAGCCAGCATGCGGGTCAGGCTTTCAGCACGCTTGGAATCCATAGCCGCCAGAACCGCAGCAAGATTCGCCGGCTTCATGGATTTCGCCAGCTCAAGGAGAACTTTGTCATCCATTCCATCGAAGATCCGCGCGGCGTCCTTCGCCTTCATCGCCTCATAGGTCTTAACCAGAGCAACCATTCGCTCGTCACGCTTCGCCTCCATAGCGGCCAGAAGCTTCTGAACGTCTCCCTCAAGCGACTTGAGTTTGGAGATCTGATCATCCAGCCGCACCTCCGCCGCAGCCGCCATCTGCTCGCGGGTCTCGAGACCCGCCTCTCTCTCGTCGAGGGCCTGACGCCGGTCGGACAGGCTCCGCAGGACAAGGACCTCCTGTTCGGAAATGCCCGTTTCAGAGGCGTAATCGATGGCTGGAATACATTTCGCTGCGTCCTCACCTCCTGCCTCCGGCGGAGCCCCCGCCTTCTGGAATGCCGCGTCTGCAATACCGGAAGTCAGCTGGGTCTCAGGCTTAGCGGATGTCGCCTGATCTGCGGCCTCGTTGGCCTCGGCGAAAGCCTGAGCGACATCGACCCCCTTGAACGCCAGGGCGCCAATCGAGACGGCGATAAGAGCGGGAAGAACGCGGACGGTCGCACTCATGCAGATCTCCTAGTAAACATTGCGTCGGCGGAGAGACGCATCGGGTCCCTCTCGCGGAACAACGGCGGCGACAGCGCGCGCCTCATCAATTTTCGTCTGCAGATCCCGCCCGGATGCTTCTGCTGACCGTCTCAGCATCTCAACGGCCCTCTGCGCATCAGCGACCGATATCTGAAGTTCCCGGGCGGCGGCGAGCATCCCGTCCTTTCCCGACCTCAACGTCTTGAGTCTCTGATCAAGACGCCAGCAATAGATGATCGCGATCAGAAGCAGGCTGATCAGAATGATTTCGATCGTGAGGGAAAAGATGTTCATCTCGACTCCAGAACACGTCGCTTGGCTGAGTTTGTAATTGGAGCTTCGACCCGCATCGCCACATTATGACCGATACGCCCGACCTGACCATGAGTGAGGTGAATGTCGCCGCACATCAGCTGCGCCTTTGCTTCAGGCGTGGCGTTCATGATCAGAGTATCCCCGACCTGAAGATTTTTCATTCGGCCCAATGACTCCTGGAATTCGGCGAGGACGACCTTCAATGTCGCAGGCGCCGACCACAACTCGGTTGCAAGGTGGCCCTCCCAGATGTTGTCACGACCAAACTTCTCCCCCATGAAGTTCTGAAGAAGAAGCTTTCGTATCGGCTCAAGGGTCGCATACGGAAGCATGAGTTCGAGGCGGCCTCCGCGATCTTCCATCTCGATCCGCAGCTTAACCAGTATGCCAGCGTTTGCCGGCTGCGCGATCGCTGCAAATCGGGGATTGGTTTCGATACGGTCGAGCTCGAAATCGACCTCGGTCAATGGATCAAACGCCTTCTTCGCATCGGCGAGAATGACTTCTACCAGGCGCGTCACAAGCACACGTTCGATCGTTGTGTAAGGTCGCCCCTCAACTCGCATCGCAAGCGTCCCGCGGCGGCCGCCAAGTAGAACGTCGACAATCGAATAGATCAGATTTGAATCGACCGTCAGCAGGCCGAAATTGTCCAGCTGCTTGGCCCTGAAGACCGAGAGAATCGCCGGGAGCGAAATCGAGTTGAGATAATCCCCGAATCGCATGGACTGCATGGAATCCAGGTTCACCTCAACGTTATCGGAGGTGAAATTTCTGAGGCTGGTGGTCATCAGACGGACAAGGCGATCGAACACCACCTCGAGCATCGGTAGTCGCTCGTAGGAGACAAGAGACGAGTTGATGAGCGCACGAACGCCGTTGCGCTTGACGTTGGTCTCCTCCTCCATCGTGAAACCGAGGAGGTTGTCGATTTCGTCCTGGTTAAGGATGCGCTCAGATGTCTGAGCGCCGATCCCAGGAATACCTGAACCGCCGGCATCGTCCGCAGTTTCTGCTTCCCATGAAGCCGCAAGGTCATCGTCCTGAGAGCCCGCCTCCGAGGCGACGCTCGCTTCCCAGGCCGCAGCCATGTCATCGTCATCTTCCTCAGCCAAAGGACGTCCCCTAGTTGATCAGCATGCCCTCGATCAGCACCGCATCGATCTTGGCCGGCGCCATGACGATGTTGAACCGCCTGAGGAGCTCGAGCCTAAGCCTGTAGGATCCCGCCGAACCCTCCAGATCCTCTACGCGCAGTTCACGCAAAAAAGTCTGAAACTGGTCGGTCAGCCGCGGCATAAGCACGGTCATTTCATCGAAGTTCTTCGCATCTGCTGATTCGAGAACGAGATCGAGCTGCATGACGATGGCCCGCCCACCTGACCCCGAAGCAAGGTTCACAATCATTTTCGGCATCTTGTAATAGGATGGATCGCCGGGCTCGCCGACAGTGAGCAATCCGACCTCGCTCGCAGCGACCGCCGTCGTCTCCCCCTCAGCGCCCTCTTCTCCAGAACCTCCCTTGGCGTCCTTTTTGCCCTCCTCCTTCTTGGCCTTTTTCTCGGCCTCGGGCTTCTCTTCACCCTCCGCGCCGGCTTCTGCGACCTCTGTCGACGGTTTGGCTCCGCCAAGCAGCATGAAGGCCGCAGCGCCCCCGCCGCCGATCACCAAAAGCGCCGGAAGAATCACAAAAAGGACCAGAGTCTTACCGGATAACTTCTTTTTCTCCGGCGTCGACGCTTCTTCCCCTTCAGCGCCGCCCGTATTCAGGGCCTCCGAATCGGGCTCTTCAGCCTTGTTTTTTTTCTTTTCTTTCTTTGCCACGACCGACGCGCCTCATCCTATGCCCGCCTGCTGAGAGCGGACTGCCCGGCAAAATCGTCCTGCTTTGGTTAAGGATTCGTGGAGATCGGCAACTTTTGCCGACCCTCAGGGGGCGATGAATGATCGCTGGCAATATCCTGTTAACCCCCTCGACCGATGATAGAGGTTCTTGGTTTGCGGCAGCAGCAGAAAACGCGCCGTCAGATGACAAGCCGCTTCGTGCCGAAGAGCATGGAACAGGCCCGATCGGCGACCGATGGACAATTCATTCATGGTCGGCCTGTCCGCGCAGCAGATTCTGCGTCAGCGGATGGACGTGACCGCCAACAATCTAGCGAATATGACCACGGCCGGGTTCAAAGCCGAAAGCGTCATCACGCGCCCCCTTGCGGAAGCCCCGGCCACCGCGGCCGACACCCCCAATGATATCGCATTCGCCGACGCATGGACGCTTCAGCGTGACTTCTCCGCGGGAGAAATGGAGCGAACAGGCAACCCGCTGGACCTGGCGATCGAGGGAGAAGGCTTCTTTACAGTTCAGACGCCCGCAGGTCCGGCCTACACGCGGGACGGCCGTTTCTCTCTGGACGCAGCCGGGCAGCTTGTAACCCGGGCAGGACAGCCGGTTCTCGCAGGCGGCGGACCGCTGACCCTTGATCCAACTGCAGGAAACGTGGCTGTCGCACGCGACGGCTCGGTCAGTCAGAATGGACTTCTCGTCGGCGCCCTCGATATCGTCGCATTCGACACGCCGGCCGGCCTGGAAAAGCTTGGCGACAACCTCTGGCGCGCCACCGATGAGGCGCCGCGCCCCCCGCAGGCGCTGCGCGTGGCGTCAGGGTTCATCGAAGGATCAAACGTCAATGCGATCGAGCAGATCACTCAGATGATCGAGATTAGTCGTACCTATCAGTCCGTCAGCAAGATGATCAGCCAGGCGGATGAACTGCGCGCCACCTCCATAGAGAAACTCGCCCGGGTCGGGTAAACGCTGAAGAGGACGATCGCTCATGCGAGCTCTGAACACCGCCGCTACCGGAATGCAGGCCCAACAGCTCAATGTCGAGGTGATCGCGAACAACATCGCGAACATGAACACGACAGGATTCAAACGCCAGCGTGCAGAGTTTCAGGACCTGCTCTACCAGAATGTCGAGAGAATGGGCGTCACCTCTTCAGAAGCAGGTACGATCGTTCCGACCGGCGTTCAGGTCGGCGCAGGGGTCAAAGCCGGTTCAGTCTACCGGATCACCGAGCAAGGCGGCGTCAGCCAGTCGGGCAACGCCTATGATGTAGCGATCCAGGGCGAAGGGTACTTCATCGTCCAGCTGCCGGACGGACGCGACAGCTATACCCGAGCCGGGAACTTCTCTCGCAATGCCGACGGTCAGGTCGTTACGGAAGACGGATTTATCGTAGCGCCCGGAATTTCCGTACCCTCGGATGCGATCGATATCTCAATCAATCGGGAAGGTATCGTTCAGGCGATCATGGCCGATGGCAGCGCCCCTCAGGATATCGGCGCCCTCGAACTCGCACGATTCGTCAATCCCGCAGGCCTCGAAGCATTCGGAGACAATCTGTTCCTCGAGACCGCAGCCTCTGGAACCGCAAATCGGGGTCAGGCCGGGTCCGTCGGTTTCGGCACCCTGATGCAGAAGTTTCTCGAAAGCTCCAACGTGAACGCCGTGACAGAGATATCGGCCCTCATCACCGCTCAGCGAGCCTATGAAATGAACTCCAAGGTGATCACGGCGACCGATGAAATGCTTCGTTCCGCCAGCAACCTTCGCTAAGTCATGAACCGTCCGCTTCACACCCTCCTCTGCTTGATCCTCGCAGCGATCTCATTTTCGCCCGCCATCGCGCAAACGCCGGTGCGGGGAGACTGGATCTCCCTTGGCGACGTCGCGCCGGTCACAGGCGAGGCGGCACAGGTCCTGATCGGACCCGCGCCCCCCCCTGGTCAGACATTAGCGCTCGATCCGGAATTTCTCGTGTCTGTGGCTCGTCGCTCCGGCGTTCATCTGGCGATACCACTCGACGAACCTGTTCTGGTTATTCGGGAAATAGCGCCCGCTCCACGCGTCGCGCCGAAGGCCGCCGTCGCTCCCTTGGCGCCACAGGCAAGACAGACCGCCCAGACGACACTCCAGGGGCGAGACGGGCCTGACATGGGAGTGCTGGTTCTGATCCGGGATTTGCCCAGAGGCGCTCGACTTACAGCAGACGATCTGGACTGGGCCCCCAGGGACGCGGCGAGACCCGTTCGAGGCGCCGCCACAAGAGTTGAAGACATCGTGGGTCTCGAGCTCAAACGATCGGTCAGAGCAGGTCTCCCGGTCCTCGAGGGCGACCTGAAATCACCGTCCCTTATTCGGAAGGGCGAACCCGTCAAACTTTACTACACGGCCGCCGGCTTGCGTCTGTCGGTAGACGGACTCGCCCAGAACGATGCGGCGGCCGGCGACGGTGTGCGGGTTCTGAACAGCTACTCGCGTCGCTCGGTAGACGCTGTTGCGATCGCCGCGGGGGAAGCCCGCGTCAACCAGAGATAGGACAAGCAGTCATGTCAACGACATCTCCTCGCCTGGCGACCCTGGCAGTCGGCGTCCTGATTGCGGGCGGTTGCGCAAGCATTGCGGAGCGGGCGGCCGCCCCCTCACTATCTCCGATCTCAAACCCGGCGAGCATCTCAGGCGGGCAAAGAGTCTCTATGCCCTACCCCGCGCCTCAATCAGAGCCCGCTGGCGCAAACTCCCTGTGGCGGGCTGGAGCACGTTCTTTCTTCGGCGATCAGCGTGCAGCCAAAATCGGCGACATCCTCACCGTCAACATCGAGATTGCTGACAGCGCACAGGTCAACAATTCGACCCAGCGCAGCCGAACCACATCGGAGGAAGCCGGTATCCAGGCCCTTCTGGGACTGGAAGCGAACATCACCAGGGCGCTGCCAGGCTCACCGTCGCTTGATCCTGCGGTCGGCTTCGACTCCAGCTCAGCCTCAAACGGATCAGGCACGGTCAACCGTGCAGAGACCGTCAGTCTGACCGTTGCCGCCGTTGTAACCGACAGGCTGCCGAACGGAAATCTTGTGATCGGAGGCAGCCAGGAAGTTCGGATCAACAACGAATTGAGAGAACTCCTGATCTCAGGAGTTATCCGGCCTGAGGACATCGCTGCCGACAATACAATCGCCCATACGAAAATCGCCGAAGCGCGCGTCTCGTATGGAGGCAGAGGCGATATCTCCGCAGTTCAGCGAGATCGCTTCGGTCGGCGGATCTACGACACCGTTGCCCCCTTCTAGGCACTTTCAATGTCGAGCGCCCTGCGGATCGCCCTGACCCTCACCGACGGGCTCTTCATCGCCTATTGAACATTGGCCGCCCGATCGGTCCTGGGTTGGGTGACGATTTCGGACGCCGGGCTCTATGCGGAAGCGGACAACCCGAGGGTCGTCGCTTGGAACTGGTCATTCTTCCCGCTGGATATCGCATTTTCCGTGACAGGCATTCTGGCCATTCGTTACGCCGGTCTTCAACATTCCGCCTGGCGACCCTGGGCGCTGATCTCGCTCGTCCTGACAATGGTCGCAGGAACAATGGCGGTGGGTTGCTGGACACTCCTTCAGGAGTTCGACTGGCTCTGGTTTCTGCCCAATTTGGCGCTGATGCTCTGGCCCCTCGCGTTCCTGCCACAACTGATCTCAGACATGACGAACACAAGCGACGCCACAATTGACAGCCGCCAGCCCTGAGAGCGGCGCCGGGGTAAACAACATCAAGCAGCCGCTGTTCTCTTGGCCTTCTTGACCTTGCTCACGGCATAGTTCCGCTTCAATCGCGAGAGATGATCAATGAACAGCGTTCCCTCGAGATGGTCCATCTCGTGCTGGATACAGACCGCAAACATTCCGTCCGCCCACTCTTCGACACGCTGGCCCTGATAGTCCAGATATCGAAGTCGAACACGCGCCGGCCGCTCGACCGTGTCGAAAAAATCAGGAACGGACAGGCAGCCTTCTTCATAAGGCAGAACGTCCTCGACCGTCTCCAGAATCTCGGGATTAACGAAGTATCGAGGGGCCCGCGGCTGATCAGCACTCGCGAGATCCATGACGATCACACGCTGAGGAACGCCAATCTGAATTGCGGCAAGGCCTATCCCTGGAGCGTCGTACATCGTCTCAAGCATGTCATCCATCAACGCTCGCACCTCATCAGTGACCGCTTCCACAGGCTTTGAGACCTGCTTCAGGATCGGATCAGGAACAGTGAGGATGGGACGGATGGCCATACTCGCTAGCTAGGAGCGCCCCAGCTCCGCGTCAAGACGACCAGAGGGAGAGAACGCACAGCGACAACTTCAGGCCTTGGACTTCCCGGAGCGACCTCGGGTCGGGGGCGAAAGAGTATTCGAGGTTGGGTTCTCGTCTGCTTCCCTCCCCTCCTCAGCCCCCGCATCCCTCATTGGCTGACGGGGAAGAAGTTCAATTCGCTGGGGATCCTCAATACCGCGCGTCGGATCGGCAAACTGAAGCTCCTCAAACCGACGGGCCGCAGGCAGCACCCGGGCCTCCATCGAACCGACCATCTCGTTGAACGACTTGATGGCGCCGAGCAGACCATTGCCGACCCGGCCCATATGCTCTGTCATTTTGCCAAGGCGCTCATAAAGCTCCCGACCCAGACGGGCGGCTTCCTCGGCATTCTTCGCCATCTGCTCCTGCCGCCAGCCATAGGCGACAGACTTGGCCAGAGCGATAAGGGTCGAAGGCGTCACAATGATGACATTGCTTCTGGCCGCGTAATCAAAGATGTCGCGGTCGTGTTCAAGGACCGCCGCATAGAAATTCTCTCCGGGAATGAACATCGCGACAAAGTCGACACGCTCGGAGAAGTCCTTCCAGTAATCCTTGCGCGACAGACCCGCGACGTGGGCCCGCACCCGTCCCGCATGCGCCGCCATTCTCTGCTTGCGCGCCGCCGGATCGGTCTCATCCATGGCCGCTAGATAATCATCAAGTGAGACCTTCGAATCGATCACAAGCTCGCGGCCGCCAGGCATACGAATGATGACATCGGGCCTCTGCCGGCCCTTTTCTGTCTCAGAAGACGTTTGCTCCAGAAAATCTGCGTACGGCGACAGACCCGCCATCTCAAGAACATTGCGAAGGGTCTCCTCTCCCCATCGCCCCCCGCCGCGAGGAGCGGAAAGAGCAGTCGCCAGACGACCGGCGACCAGTTGCGTTTCGCGGGCGCTGTCGCCGACATTTCGGATCTGCTCATCCAGACGGGCGCGATCCTCCGATCGAACCTTCTCGATCTCCGCGACCTTGTCCCGAAACTGACCGAACGCGTCATGGATCGGCTTCAGCATCGCGCCCAGCTCGCCCTGCGCGCCCTCCTTGTGCTTCTTGAATGTCTCATCAGCCACCTGAATGAACTGCTCCTGAGACCGACGCAGAGCCGCATCGGCGAGCGCCTGAAAGCGCTGCTCGCTCTCCAGAAGCAGTCTTGCGACATGCTCACGCTCGCGCTCCAGAGCCTGCTCACGCTCCGCGATCCGGGCGGATGATGCGCTCTGGGCCTGTTCGGCGGCCTCAGCGCGCGATCTCAGCCCTTCGCATTCAGCACGTAGGGTCTCCATAGCCGCTCTGGAAGCAACGTCGTCCCGGGCGCGTTCTGTCTTTTCCAGCGACAGAGCGGTCTCAAGGGTCGCGATACGAGGCCCGGCACCCTGACGGAACCACAAAGCCGCCCCCCCGGCGAGGAAGAGAAGAACCGCCAGCGAGACATGAAGAACATCGACGATCATCAGACAACCCTATGTTCTATTTATGTTCCGGGCAAGCTCGTGCAATCTAGCGCCGGGACGCCATTGCCGCTGCGATCGTGCCATCATCGAGATGATCAAGCTCGCCGCCGAAAGGCAGCCCCTGGGCCAGACGGGTGATCCGGACGTCCAGGCCAGCAAGACGATCCGTGATGTAATGCGCCGTCGTTTGTCCATCCACCGTGGCGTTCAGAGCCAGGATGACCTCCCTCACCTCGCCAGACGCGACCCGGGCGATGAGCGAGCGGATATTCAGATCGTCAGGGCCGATCCCCTCCAGAGCCGACAACGCGCCTCCGATCACATGATATCGGCCCTTGAAAACCCCGGAACGCTCCATGGCCCAGAGATCTCCAACCTCCTCGACAGCGCAGATCACCGAGGCGTCACGCCCGGGGGCCACGCAGACCGAACAGGGGTTCACAGTGTCGAAGTTTCCACAGACACGGCAGGACTGAACCTTGGCAGCCGCATCCGCGAACGCCGTTGCCAGCCAGGTCAGCAGCTGATCTGGCTTCTTGAGCAGATGGAGAGCCACCCGCCTCGCCGACCGAGGCCCCAGTCCGGGCAGTTTCGAAAGGAGTTCGATCAGTCTCTGGACTTCGGGCCCCGCCGAACGCTGGTTCATGAGATGACGTTACCCTTTCAGTGTCCCGGCGGATCGTCCGGCCAGAGGGAGCCGTCACCCGTTCTCTATCGACGCGGAAGGTTCTGACCTCGCCTGATTCGGAAGGCTATGACCATGTCTCCGCCGGATCTGAGACGACCCCTGACGTCAGAGAAAATCAGCCGGGCGACGCCTGAGCCCTTAGCCCTTTCAGCCGGAGGAGCGCCTGGCCCGCGTCGCCTTCCTGAAAATGACTGCGAGCTCTTCGTAGTCCCCGCCAAAGACATAATCACGAATGAAATCGACCCCAGCGAGACGGTCGATGAAACTTCGGAACATCCAGTCCACGTCCGAACGGGCGACCAGGCCTCTCCGGGTCAGACCCGAAACGAACTCGAAGAAATTGAGGAGGTCGATAAGCTCGCCTTCAAGTTCGCCCGGAAGCCCGCCCGCAGCGATCTCCGCCCTCAGCATTTCGAACTCAGGACTGGATTTGTCGCCTATGATGAAGCGGATCCTCCGATAGCGCGAGGATTCAAAAAACATCCGGTAAAGTTCCCGGACCTGCTCAGTTTGCCTCAGTCTCTCGGAGCGGAGATACCGGACAAGGCCGAAGAGCCCTGCGCCAAGGGCCGCCATGAATGTGAAGGCGGAGGCCCAGTTTCGAGCCAGCTCAGACCATAGGAGAAGAGGCGCCTCAGCGGTGTCCATCAGTCAATATCCCCAGAACCCCCATGAGACCAGGCTTCGCAGGAGGGTTCATCGCTCGCAGGACAAGTTCAATCGTCGCGAACTGTCCGCTCTTTGCGTTCATGACGCTCTTGCGCCTCAAGACACAGGGTGGCGGTCGGCCTTGCCTCCAGGCGCTTCACACCGATCGGCTCGCCGGTTTCCTCGCAATACCCGTACTCGCCGATTTCAATCCGCCTCAGCGCTGAATCGATCTTATTGATCAGCTTGCGCTGGCGATCACGCGTTCTCAGCTCAAGAGCACGATCCGCCTCAGACGCAGCGCGATCCACAAGATCCGGAATGGGAGCGACATTCTCCTGCATCCCGTTGATCGTTTCGCGGTTGCCCAGGAGTATCTCTTCCTTCCAGGCGGCCAGCTTCTCACGGAAATAGGCAAGCTGCCGCTTGCCCATATAAGGCTCGCTTTCGGTCGGCCGATAAGGCGCCTTTGGGGAAGCAGCCCGCGGCGTCGCTTCCGGAACGGGAACCGAGGCATCTTTCGAGACAGGGGCCTTGACGGAGGCAGTCTTCACCGGCTGGGCCTTAGTCGCCGGAGCCTTTGTGGAGACGGGTTTCTGAACCGCCGCCTTCTTCGGCGCGGACTTTGCCGACGTCGCCCTCGACGATCCGGTCTTGATCGGACTCATGCTCCTGCTCCCTGCTACGGAATAAGCGCCCGGCGCGCGAAGTCGCGCGGTGGTCGTATAACCGTTTAAGGCCTGAGCGTCCACGGCCTTGAACCGAGGATCGGCGAGAAGAATTTTACATAAAATTCAACACAATAGAACGGGCAGTGATCGGCCCGCCCCAAAATGAGACAAAATTCCAGACAGGAGATCAGCGACCCTGGGTCGCGCGCTCAAGCTTGGCGGCTTCCACCGCGGCGCGGACCTCAGCCCACTGCAGCGTTTCATCGAGTTCCGGATCATCCGTAGCCTCACGCTGTTCTCCGAGCGCACGCTGCAGGATACTGAGATGGGCGCGCGAAGGCCCCTCCGACAGCAGGGCGACCTGCAATCGATCCAGGGCGTCCAGCAGACGACGCCCTTTTCGCAACGCGCGTGAACGAGCCTCAGCGCCTCCGACACCCTGCAGGGCCATCAACGCGGACACGCCGCCGATACTGCCGGCGCCAAGGACGGACGAGGCGGCCTTGACGTTCGCCCCGCCCCCATGCCCGAGGTCGACGCGAAAGCCCTCCGCGGCCGGGCGGGCGCCCCCTGAACCGCTGGCGGCGGTGGATCCGGATGCGGACGTGACTTTCATGGCGTCGATAAACCTCCTCGACGATCTCAACCTTCCGGACATCGGTTAACGTTCGATTAATAGACCTTTACCGGTCGTCAACGCGATTAAGAGTTTGTTCTCAAATTGCAGTCACGGTGTCAGCTGAAATGTGCGGCCAGAATGGCTGGATTCAATCCTGTCCCGAAAGGTCGCCATGCGCGTGCTCGTGCGTCTCGTATCTGTCTTCGCTCTCGTCATGATCGCCGCTGCGCCAGCGCTTTCAGCGACCCGACTGAAGGACATTATCGACATAGAAGGCGTCCGAGAGAACCAGCTCCTCGGCTATGGCATCGTGGTGGGCGTAAAGGGCACCGGCGACAGTCTCCGAAACTGCGCAATGACCCGCCAGAGCCTGGAATCGATGATGGAGCGCCTCGGCATCAACACTCGGAACTCCACTCTCAATACAGCCAATACAGCCGCCGTTGTGGTGACGGCCAACTTGCCAGCCTTCTCAACCAACGGCACCCGAATTGACGTGACCGTCTCGGCCTTGTGCGACTCGGAAAGCCTGGAAGGCGGCCAGTTGATCGCCACCCCGCTCCAGGGGGCGGACGGACAGGTCTACGCCGTAGCCCAGGGATCGGTAGCTGTTGGCGGCTTCGCTGCAGGCGGAGACTCGGGCTCATCGATCACGCGCAACATTCCCACAACCGGACGCATCACCAGCGGAGCGCTGATCGAGAAGGAGATACAGTTCGACCTTTCGACGCAGAATCAGCTTCGCCTCGCGCTTCGTAATCCGGACTTCACGACGGCCACCCGAATAGCGGGGGCCATCAATTCGTTCGTGGGAGCGACCGCCGCGATCGCAGCCGATCCCGCGACAGTTCGACTGCAGAAGCCGCCCGGCTATCGCGACATGGCCGCTCTGATTTCGGAGATTGAACTTCTCCAGATTGAACCGGATCAGGCCGCCAAGATCGTCATCGATGAGAACTCCGGGGTCATCGTAATGGGCGACAACGTTCGGATCTCGACCGTCGCCATCGCTCAGGGGAACCTTACGATCCAGGTGACCGAAACGCCGGCCGTCAGTCAGCCGGCTCCTCTCGGCGGCGGACAGACCGTCGTGGTTCCGCAATCCGATATCTCAGCCACCGAGGATATGGCGGATCTGGCGGTGATCGAGGGGGGAGTTCCGTTAAGAGAGCTGGTGAACGGACTGAATGCTTTGGGCGTTTCGCCGCGAGACATGATCGTCATCCTTCAGGCTCTCAAGGCTTCAGGGGCCCTTCAGGCTGAAATCGAGGTCATGTAATGCCCGATCTCAGTCTTCCGCTCCCGTCTCTGGAGGCGATGAAAGCCTCTCGTCCCTCCATTGAGGCTCGAACCGCAGGGGTTGCGACACGCCAACAGGCCGAAGAGGTCGCACGCGACTTTGAACGGATGTTTATAGCCGAAATGTTGCAGCCGATGTTCGCAGGCCTCGAAACCGACGGTCCCTTCGGGGGCGGGTCGGCGGAAGAAGCCTTTCGACCCATGCTGATCGATCACTATGCCCAGTCGGTTGCAGCTGGCGGCGGGATCGGCGTCGCAGACGCTGTGCTGAAGGAAATTCTCAAGCTTCAGGGACTCGAATGACCCAGTTTTCTGTCAGCGGTGAAGATCGGGCCGATCGCCTGCTCGCGATGGGGCAGCGGCTTTTGCAGCTGATTCAGGCGGAAATCGTCGCGCTTCGGGAGCGACGTCTCGACGGCGCAAGCATTGATTTTGAGGAAAAAGAACGGCTGGCTCACGCCTACCGGCTTGAAATCACCCACATCAAGGCTGACCCGACCCTCCTCAGCGGAGCTCGGCCGGATCAGATACAGAATCTGCGGGCTATCTCTTCAGGTCTGGAGACCGCCCTTTCCGGTCATCAGGCGGCTCTGTCAGCCATGAAGGAGGTTTCGGAAGGGCTGGTTCGCAGCATCGCTGGCGAAATCGCCTCAGCCCGCGGCGGCCCGGCCAGTTATGGACGGTCAGGGACCCTTCAGTCTGGAGCGCGACCCGACTCGTCCGGGCTGACAATCAACGCGAAAGCCTGACGGTCTGAAATCTGCATGCTCCACCGCCAAGGGCGCATAAGGAACGCCCAGGGGTCGGAAATTAGGCGAAGCAGGCGCCCAAGCCTCTTGATCTTCCCCACATGAATATAAACAAGGGGACTGGGGAGCTCGTTCTTCCCAGTCCACGGACCTGAAAATCGGCTGAGTATCGGGCGGAACGGGATTATGAGTCGCCGACGCAAGCATCGTCTGCCCTTTGCGGCGCTGACGGCCCTGGCGTTCAACGCGTCTCTGGGGCTCACGGCCTATGTCGGAGCCCACGCCGTGAACAACGCTTACGGGCGGGATCGCCCACAGTACGAAGCGTCTTATGAAGCCGTTGAGGCCACTCGCAGAGAAATCGACAAACGCTTCGCGCGGCTGTCGGCACAGGGTGACGAAAGCCCGAAGGAAACCTGGTCAAGTTATGTTCGCGAGGAACTCGACGCCGGCGACATGACCACAGTGCGTGGACTGCTTCTGGCCGCACCGGCGATGCTCGGCAACGGCCTCGACGGACAGGCGCTGAAGGCAAGGCTTGAGGTCTCTGAAGAAGAAGGGGAAGACGCCATCCTGAACGCCGCCCTCGTTTATCTCCCCGAGGACGTTCAGATGCGCTACGAGGATCTCAACACGCCGATTAGCGAGCGCTACGGCCTGACGGTGCAGCCAGACACCGGACAAACGGAATTCGTTCAGTCCGACCAGCCGGATGCCAGCTCATCGATAGCGGCAGGCCCTGACGACCTGACAGGGGAGCCGCAAGCGGCGCCGGCCCCGGAAGGCGAAGTTCAGGACAGAGGAGAGTTCAGGGTTCTGGGCGACATGAGGGATCTCGCGATGCAGGCGGCTCGCTGGAGCCGGCCCTCGCCTGCTTCTTCCGCCGTAAGTGACGACGTCGATGAAGTGAGTTTCATACTTTCGGGTATTGGACTGACCCTGCTGGATCCCCAGGCGCAGGAGGGAGCCTCCGTCGTGCTGTCGAGCCGCCGGGCAGACAGGCTTAACGAGCGCTTCGAAACCTACATGGAGCGCCGGATCTTCAAAGCAGCGCCGCCCGATCGCCTCCGGGAGGAGTTAGCCGGCCGTCTTCGTGATTCCTTCGAATTTGTCTCAAATTCCGAAGTCATCAGCGCCGCCTTCAGGGCGGTCGCCGATCCCGGAGCTCTGAAGGGTCTCAATGAGGATCTGAGGATCATTCAGGACATCGTTGAACAGACGTCGGCGATGTCCGCCGTCACTATATTGTCCAGCGTCCGCAGCTCAGCTGATCTGCACCGTGCGCGGCTGATAGCCCTGGCGGGCGGAGACCGGGCTGTCGCTTTGGCCCGATATGACGAAACTCACTTCCTCGAATCTGCGCGAACGATCATTCCGTGGAGCCACGCGCTGCGTCTGCAGCTGGCAGGCATTGCAGCAAGTCTGTGCCTGATGACAGTGCTCGCTCTGAACGTTCTTTGGCGTTCTTTCACCAGAACAAGGCCAGTGAGACGAAGCGCCATCTACGCACTTCAAGAAGCGCCCGCCCTTTGAGAGACGAACGAATACCGGATCAGAGGGAGAAAGCGCCCTTGATCCCGTCGATCACCAGCTGGACAGCGAGCGCTGCGAGAATAACGCCAAAAATCCGCGTCACGGCGCCGGCGACGCTCTCCCCCATCACCTTTATGAGGGGCCCGGCGGCGAGAAAAATCCCCGCCGTCAGGACAAGATTGGCCGCGATAGCCGCTGACACGATCGACACGCCCAGAGGATCTCCCTGAGCGTTCTGCATATAAAGCATCGCCGTCGCAATCGAACCCGGACCCGCAATCATCGGCATCCCGATAGGAAAGACCGAGATATCCTCAAGGCGCCCGGCCTGCTCCTCCTCGGCGAGAACCTGCTCAGCACGGTTCTTCCGTCTCATGCCGCGAGTTTCAAACACCATATCGAGTGCGATCATAAACAGCAAAACGCCGCCGGCGGCGCGAAATGCGTCCAGAGAGATGCCGAGATGATCAAGCAACCATGGGCCAACAAACGCGAAGAAAAACAGAATGATCCCAGCCACGACCGAGGACTTGATGGCCATGCGCCTCGCATAGGCCTGTCCCCCGGGCTGGGTCAAAGAAGCGAAGATCGGCGCCACGCCGACGGCGTCGATCACGACAAAGAACGTCACGAATGTGGCGATGAGCAGTTCAATCTGATCCGACTGCATGCTCCAGCTCCAACACGAACTACCCGCATGTCTCTATCGTCGAAAAAGACGACATTGAAATGAAGACTTGGAAAGTCTCCGGCAAGCGCCCCCCTGAGTGAGCATCGGCCAGGGTACAAGATCAGGCGAAAGCCAGCCTATCCCCGAAACAGACTGAGCAGGGCCCTCGGAGCGGAGTTTGCGATGCTGACGGCCTGAGCGCTTAGCGTCTGCCGGACCTGCAGGGCCTGAATGAGGGCGCTTTCCTCCGCGAGGTCGGCATCGACCATCCGACCGATCCCAGACGCCAGCACATCCGCAAGCCTTGAAACGAAGGTGATTTGAGCCCCTATCTTCTTGCTTTCATCACCCATGTCAGCGAGGACCTGACCGACATTCGCCAACGATACTCCGATCTGCTCGAATGCCTGCGCGGCCGCGCTGGGCGAGGACAGATCGTTCTGCGGACCGAGAGTGACCACAGCTCCGCCAGGAAGGAGGTTTCGACCCGCCAATACGATGGGCTGAGACGCATCCGCATCGGCAATGAAGCTGACGCCGTTAGGATTAGACCCGTCAAGGAGGTTCGCATCGTCGAAAGTGGCGTTTCGAACCAGCTGAACGAGTTGAGCCTTCTGTTGCTCGAAGGCCGCATTCTGGGCCGCCCGTTGGTCTTCCGTAAAGTCGCCCGCCATGGCGGTAGCTGCGGCTCCCCGCATCTCGCCGAGAAGGCGAGATATCTGCTCTCCAGCGGCCAGCGCCACGTCCACCACGCCCTCGGCGCGTCCCAGGCTCAGACTGACCGACCGCAATGACGCCGTCTGGCCCCTCATCGCCGAAGCGGCCTGAAAGGAGACCGCATCATCTCGGGCGTTATCGACTTTCAGGCCCGAAGACAGTCGCTTTTCAGAGGCGACCAGCTGCTCACGGGCGGTCTGCATGCTGCGAAGCGCGACAACCGCCCCTCCCGCATTGTTGACGTTCTCAACCATGACCTAATCCTCCGGACGAGATCGTTGGTAAACGATTCGTCTACAGACGTTCAGACATGAGCCGCGTTCGTTAACAGAAGGTTTCCAACTGAGCCCCTCCCCTGCGGTCGCAGCGTCTGACCGCCCGGCTGTGGCCGGTGGGCCGCAGACCGGGAACGCGCCAGAACAGAGAGCCTTTGAGGGTCAGATCTGATCGATATCGATCAGTTCCTGAAGAGGCTCATGATAACCTGCGGCGACTGGTTGGCGATCGAGAGCGCCTGAGCGCCCAGCTGCTGCTTGATCTGCAGCGACTGGAGACGGGCGCTTTCCTTCGCAAGATCCGCATCGACCAGGTTCCCGATACCCTTGGTGACGGTATCCGACAGTGAGGTAAGGAAATTCTTCTGAATCTCAAGCCCCTTGGCCTGAGAGCCGAGAGACGCCATCTGGCGGTTCAGGGCGACAATCGCGGAATCAATGCCGGCGCTGGTCGTTCGCGCTGAACTTGACGATGCGAGAGTATTAGCAGCGCCCGAAACGGTGGAAAGCGCGCCAGAGCCTGCCACGGAGAAATCAAGATCCGTGACGGTCAGCGTGGGGGAAGCCCCCGACACCGCCCCCGCCGCAACGCCCTGGCCGAGCCAAGCTCGGGCCGTGCCAGGGGTCGTCACCGTCAGTTCATTGGAGACCGCCACACCTTCGACCGCGACATAGGTGAAAGTACCAGTTGTCTGATCATAAGAGGCGGCGATTCGACCGCCTGTCTGCGTCGTGACCTCATCGAGATAATCCTGGACCGTCATGGTCGCCGTGATGTCGACCGTCCCGATCGCCGCCCCGTTGAGGTTGAAGGTCGTATCGTCGGCGGCCGTAACGCCGCCGTTTCCAACCACATAAGCCGAAAGTCCGGGGACAAGACCGGCGACCGGTGTCGAAGTCACCTGACGACCTGCCGTGCCCGAGGAAAGGTCGGACATGAGAACGTTGAGATTGAGACCGCCGGCCCCGACCAGGTTGAAGCCGTTGAACTCCGCCGAGCCTGCGATTTGATTAATCTGTGATCGATAGGCGTCGTAGTCGGCCTGGATGGCGGACCTCTGCTCAGCCGTCAGGTCCTCCATCTGCGCAGATACGGCGCGGGACTTGAGCTGTTGAAGAATGTCCCCGATAGACTTACCGGCCGCAAGCGCCACATCGATCGACGAAGTCGCGCGGGAAATGCCATCGGCAACGGCTGCGAGAGCTGAAACCCTCGATCGCTGTCCCTCTGCGATCGCATACACCGCTCCATTGTCTTTAGCGCCGGCGACCTTGAGACCGGTATTGATGCGCCCCTGGACCTCTTCCAGTTCCTTGTTGGTGTTGCCCAGATTCTGCAGCGCAACCATGGCGCTGTAATTGGTGTTGACGCTCAGCATCGCAACTGCTCCTCACCGCGACTTCCAGATCACGCCCGGGTGCAGGCGTTTCAAGGAACAGGCGTTTCAAGGAGCGTGCCAACCCGGTAACCTTAATTCATGGGCGGATTTTCTCAAATATATCAGACGTGAAGTGTTAACGAGGCGCGCAGATGCCGCCGATGGGACCCGGCATCAAGCGCACATCCCGGCAAGATATGCCGGGCAAGCCACGCCTGGGTCAGGACAAGACGACCGCCTTAACGGAAGAAGGAGAGGATAAGCTGCGGCGACTGGTTGGCGATCGAGAGCGCCTGAGCGCCCAGCTGCTGCTTGATCTGCAGCGACTGGAGACGGGCGCTTTCCTTCGCAAGATCCGCATCGACCAGGTTCGATATCCCCTGCT
>CAIKWZ010000032.1 GCA_903831255.1 uncultured Alphaproteobacteria bacterium | reverse complement strand
GTCAGAGGGTCCGTGACGCTCGTCTTCTGGTAGGATCCGTTAAACCGAAACTCTCCTCCCCTGACGCCGAAGCCGTCGAGAGGAAGGGAGGCCCGAAGTTCGACACCCGTGCGCGTTCCGTCGCCGATGTTGCCATAGGCGTCATTTGACCCGATGACGACGAGATCCCGCACGTCTTCGACCGCGTCATGAAACACGCCCAGTGTAAATGCGCCTTTCTTCCCGAAGCGCCGATCCCATTCGACCTTCGCTTTCCAGGCCTTTTCCGGCTCAAGGCCCGGATTTCCGACGATCGTGGTTGCATCTATGGAATTGAACGAAGAGGCGAATTCAGAGAAGTCGAGCTGAGCTATGTCGCGCTTGACGCTGGCGCGCAGTTCATTGCCGGGCCCCGCCTTCCAGGTCGCCGCGATCTGAGCTTTCGGATAGGTGAATTCCCGCTCCTTGGTCGCATCGCCGGTCTGGGTGATGCGGGACGCCTCAAAGGTCAGTCCGCTTTCCAGGGTGAGGGTGTCGGAGAGCGTCCAGACGTCCGTCACGAACACCTCGCCCCGTACTTCCTCGACACGTGTGTCGGCCACCGCGAAGACAACCGGCACAGGCGCAAAGCCGGGCTTCTGATTGGTCAGACCCAGGGTCGTATCACGGAAATTGAACGCGCCTTCGCCGCCAAATTCGAGCGTGTGGGCGTCGTTCACCGTCCAGCTGGCCGAAAGACGTCCGACCCGTTCGCCGGTCTCTGTTGACGAGGTCTGTCGCTGCGTATTGGCGAGAGCGGCTGGGAGGAAAGTGTCGAGCTTCTGGGAAAGGTCTGCGGCTGAAAACGTCGCCAGACCGATCAGCTTGACGTTGAACACGTCCGAGACGCGGTGCTCCCAGTCGCCGCCGACTTCACCTTTGACGTTGGTGGTGTAGTCGGCGCGACCGAAGGTCTGACTCCTGACGGCGCCGCCCGGAAGGTAGACGACGGAGGCGATCCCGATTGAATTGTCTGTCGGTGTCACGAGCGCGTTGAAGCTAAGTCTGTCGGACGGGCCGGCGCGCCATTTGAGATTGGCTGCGGCCTGGACGCCGTTGAAGTTGGGTTGCTGGAACTGCTGGCGGTATTCGATGAGCCCGCCATTTGCGGCGCGAACAATCTCTGTTGATACGGTGCGTCCCCGTATGTTCGGCGTCTGAATGTCGACCGATAGGTCGATATCCTTGGAGAGGCTGAAGGATTTTGACAGCTGGAGAGTGTAACCAAGACGGTCGGAGTACTGCAGGTTGCGGACGCCGGCGACCCAGGTCAGCGGACTTGAGCCTGAGCTGGCGGGTTTCAGGACGACATTTACGAGGCGGGATTGTCCCCGCGCATCCGCTGATCCTGAACTTCCGGAGATCAGTTCAAGTCGAAGAACGGAGTCAGCGGGAATGCGTTTGAGCTGATCGGAAATAGATGTCTTGGAGCTTGGTCGCTCTCCATTGACGAGGACGTTTCCGGCTGTCGCGCCGAAGCCGCGGCGATCCTCGCCATCGATGATTTCGAAGCCGGGCACGCGCACAACCATATCAGCCGCCGTGACAGGATTGTAGGTCTTGAAAAACGCGGCCTCGAAGACCTGGGCGGCGCTTTCAGGGGCCGGTGTCGCTGATCGGGTCTGTTCGACCGCTGATCCGGCCGCAGGCTGCTGCCCCGCCGCTTCCGGAGCGAGCACCCCTGCCGCCAGCAATGGGAGGAGGGCCGTCGAAAGAGCGAGCGCCCGTGGAACAGGCGGAGTTGTCGCGGCGATCGCTTTCATCCCGTTTGACCTCAACAAGGAAACCTGACCGTTTCCTGCACCTCCGAGGGGGAGCGGGTCAACGTCCCCGGGGATGATGAACGCGCATTCGCACGATCCCTCCAGCCAATCACGCATGTGTGAACGGAGATGCGCCCAGGGAATTCGGACCTTGCGTCTCGGCTGGTCTCTCAGGGCGCTATCGTCACCAGGATGGGGCAGTGATCTGAGAGCCGTTCGCCCGAATACAGCGCTTCCTGAAATGTCGCTGCTGAGGCTTCGAGGCGAGCATCCAGAGCGATGTGATCGATAAACTCGCTGTATTTCGGGTCACACTGCGCCTTGCGGCCGTCAGCTGCGAGACTGAGATCGCCGGGAGCTCCCGGAGAGTCGAGGAGCGTCCACAGGCGATCGCCTGGTCGGCTCAGGCGCCGGTTGAAGTCCCCCAACACCGCCACTGTCTCGCTTGCGCCCGCGCGGGTCTGAACCCAGCTGCGGAGGGCCTGCGTCTGTCGCTGAAGCGTATCGCAGGCGTCGGAAGCCTCACCGGATGCGCACCCTGACTTCAGGTGAATGGAGAGCAGGGTCAGCGTCTGGCCATCGCCGCCAGCGAGCACGATCTCGACCCCGGATCTGAGATTCGGATCGCCCAGCTGCAAGTCGACGAGGTCGGGCCTGCGTTCGACTTCAAGGCCTTTTCGCACAGCGAACCCGACCGCCTGACGATTGAGGAATAATCCCGGTCGGCCGTTGCAGCCGGGCTTTCTCTTTGATCCGGGACGCTCCTCAATGAGGATGTCGTACACCTTCGGATCAAAGACGCGCTGCGCGGCGGCGAGGGTCTCGACTTCCTGGAAGGCGATAATGTCCGCTGAGAGCGATCGCAGACGCTCTCTCAGAGCCGCATAGTCCGCCTCCGTGCGGGGTTTGCAACCCGACCCGTCCGCTTCCGCCAGATGTTCAAGGTTCCAGGAGGCGAGGACGATCGGCTTCGTCAGGGGTTCAGGCCCGGCCGAACAGGACGCTGCATACAATCCAGACAGGGCGATCAGAAACGACTTGATTCGCATGGGGGCCTCCGTCGCATTGCGCCGGCGATTGTACGGCGCCGCCTCGCGTCAGAACAGAGACCAGACCGCACGGAAGAGGCTCTCAGGCCTGAGCGGCTTTGCGAGATGGCCGTCGGCGCCCGCCGCAAGGCTCTCGGCTATGGCTTCCTCCGTTGCGTCAGCCGAGACGATGAGGATGCGCGTCTTTTCTTCGTTACTGTCGCCGTCGGCCTCCAGCTGCCGGATCTTACTAATGGCCTCGAGACCATTCATTTCGGGCATCTGGAGATCCATCAGGATCAGGTTGTAGCGGTTCTTTCGCCAGGCTTCGACCCCGGCGCGACCACCGTCGGCGAAATCGATTTCGATCCCGAAGGCGTCGAACATGACGCGCAGAATCTCGAGATTGGCGGGATTGTCGTCGACCACCAGACCTCTGATACCCGCCCCCGCCGTCGGTCTCAGGGTCGGCTGGGATGAAGAGGCGATGCTCGCCGCTTCCTGAGGGGGCGCAGGCGGGAGCGGAAGGGTGACCGTAAATCGGCTCCCCATTCCAAGAACTGACGACACATTCAGGTCGCCCCCCATCAGACGGGCGAACTCACGGCTCAGAGTGAGGCCGAGACCGGAGCCGCCATATCGTATCGAGACGTCCTTGTCCCCCTGTTCAAAGCGCTGGAACAGGCGCGCCATGGCCTTATCGGTGAGGCCTGGCCCTGTGTCGGCGATCGTGATGGCCACGTCATCGCCCGTTCGGGTCATCGAGACGGTGATCGATCCTTTCTGGGTGAATTTGACGGCGTTGAAGCCCAGGTTTGACAGAACCTGCCGCAGCCGGATCGGGTCGGCGATGACATGATCCGGGCTGTTCGTTTTCAGATCGATGATGAAATCAAGACCGCGGACACGGGCCAGCGCTTCAACAGGCCCCAGCGCGTCGCGGATTTCCGCGATCAGATCAATTTGCACAGGGGCCAGCTGCAGGCGATTATTCTCCAGCTTGGCGAGATCCAGAAGATCATTGAGAAGCCGCTCCAGGGTTCTCCCTGACGACCTGATAAGCTTCAGTCGCCCTGCCTGCTCCGAGCTCAATTCTCCATGCGCCATGACATCTGCGATGCCGATAACGCCATTCAGCGGCGTTCGGATCTCGTGGCTGATCTCGGCAAGAAAGCGGGATTTCGCCTTGTCCGCCGCTTCCGCCCGGTTTCTGGCTTCGGTGAGGCTCGTTGCGAGGTCCTGAGCTTCGATCAGGAGGTTCCGTCTGAGGTCGGCCGCAAGGAAGGTTTCGAGGGTGCTGTCGGCCATCGAGAAATCTTCGAACCGATAGGAGCCTGAGGATTGTCCCGATACATCCACCGACAGCCCGGCGCAGATATAAAAGTGGTCGTCTCGCTGAAGAACCACACCCTTGAGCACGATCCCGGCCGCCTCTGGACAGCGAATAATGAGCTGGCCGCGACATGTCCGGAGGTCGTCAAAATTCGATATACCCCGCGGCCGCATAACCTCTACGCAATCCATGAAGGGCCGTCCGATCAGCGAGCCCTTTGTTCTGCGCGTCAGTACAGGACCGACAGCCTCGATCACCCCCAGAGCTGACAGCCGGACGTATCCGGGAAACAGGCCGCTGATTTCGTCCGTGGAAAGGCTGAGGACAGGGGACATCGCCAGGCGTTCAAACGGGCTTGTAAGTCAACCTGAACCGGACAGGGTGAGCGTCATCCACGCGGCTGACCGCGCCATCGACCTTGAAGCGCGCCATCAGACCTTCCAGCAGGCCCTGAACGAAGGTCTCCAGTCCCGTACGCTGCGATCTGTAGATGAGGGTGATCCCTGTGTCGTCCATGGTCTCGACCTCGAAGGAGGGCATGATCGCATCGGGCATCGTCGCCTGGATCGAGGTGTGCATCCGGTCGAGGTTTCTGCAAAACTCCGGAAGCGTGTCCCCCGCCATCCCCATGACGTTCGAGTAGGCGCTTCGTCCCGCAAAATCGATCCAGTGTCTGCCCAGCTCCAGAAGGGTCTGGTCAATCGGAGAGCCGTCCGCATCGGCTACGGCGCTGACGATGGAGATGGTGACCGCGTCGCTGAAAACCTCTGCGCTTATGAATTCGCGCTCCGATACGCCAGCCCTTTCGGCGATCGAATTCCATTTGCCTTCACCATGACGCAGGATCGCCAGCTCTCTGGCGGCGCGATGGACCATTCCGTACATAATGACCTCCATCTTCGGGTTGAGACGCAACCTGCGGGATGCCTCTGCAATGACCTATCTGGGCGTTTCGGTTTTGAGCCGAAATGGGATGACTGCTGAAATTAACCTTTGCTCGCTAACTTTTGATGAAGAGCGGGAGGGGTTTTTCCGGCGCATTCCCCATGATTGCTTCGGGAGGCTGATGCCTGTGGTCTGAACGGGGCCTCGTCATGGCTCGCAGCTTGCAAGTGAGGGCGGGTTGGAGGGAACGCATGTGAGGCGGTTTCTGGCGATCATCCTTGGATGTCTGGTCGTTTCGCTTGGCGAGGCGGCGGTCGCTCACGCTCAGGATGCTCCGGTTTCCTCAACGACAGGTGAGTCCGAGCCTGAGGTTGTCCCGGAACAGCACGAGGTCTCGCCAGAGCCGGTTGCGCCCTGGCGTATGGCTCTTTCTCAGTATCAGGGCGGCGCAGAGCCTTCGTCCCCGGACGAGATGGAGACATCTCCATTTGGCCTGCTCTCGATAGACCCCGGGTCTGCGTCCTTCAGTCAGGGCGTCATGTACGATCCGGGCGCCATGATGCTGCTCTCCTGGACGGAAGGCGGGGCGTGGCCCGGGCCCGAGATCCGAAGCTATCGGGGGGCCTACTCCCCGGGCGTCGCCTATCCGGTCTTCGACACCCTCAGCCTGGCGTTCGCGGAGGCGGCGGCCCGGCAGTCTCCGGGCGCCAGACGATGGCTCGCCTCTCTGGCGGTCGCCGGCGTCGGATCTTCCTCGGAAGGTGCTTTTCTTGGGGGGCGGCCTGAGGCCGGGCCTCCTGGGGTGATGTATTCCTCGGGGTGGGCGGCCTTTTCCTCGGCGACGGAGGCGATGCGCTGGTGGCGGCTGATCCACGGCCCCTCGGCTGGAGCGGCCTTTCTTATGCTGGACGCTGGTTTTGGTTTTACTTCAGGTCCCTCGCCTGAGATTTTAGAGGCCTATGTCTGGCGTCGTCAGCGCGGCAGGTGAGCCGCCCTGCAAGGGTTGAATATGCCTATCAGGCCGGGGGTTTCCTTTCCGCCAGTCCAGCCGCTATAAGGCGTCTCCTGACAAAGGGGCGGTTAGCTCAGCTGGCAGAGCATCTCGTTTACACCGAGAGGGTCGGCGGTTCGATCCCGTCACCGCCCACCAGCCTCCTCGCCGCCTCCGTCGGCGGTCCACTGGCGGAGACTGCCGGGGATCGACAGCCAGATCCGTCCCGCCACCGATGTCCGATTACGTCTTCCGAATATGTAAGGGGACTGGCAGGCGCTGAACCTTGCCCTTCTGGTCGGCGTACGGTCACACCAGCATTTGTTCAACCGGCGTCAGAAGCGGACCCTTTTCCGCCTCGGACCAGTCCCTGAAATTCAGGACGGCCCCCTGACGCTGAAGTCGTTGTGTCATCTGAAGATCGATCCGGCCAAAGATCCAGCCAGGCTGATCCATCGCTCCGACCATGCAGACGCCGTCGTCAGGGAAGTCTCCGTCAGGCGGGCCAAAGATGCCCGCCGCGCCTCGATTGACGTCAACGGCTGGTGACCAGAGAGCTTCGCCTACGGTGACGGACTGGGCCACATGGCGCTGGTTTTCGAGAGCCCGCGCCTGGCAGGCCAGACGCACGCGCCAGTATCCCTGAAGCGTATCCGTGCAGGAGGGGGCAAGAAGCAGGTCGGCCCCCGCCTCGCACAGGCGACGCGCCAGCATTGGAAACTCGACGTCATAGCAGATCAGGACCCCAATGCGTCCCAGTCCAGTTTCAAAAATCGTCAGGCGGTCGCCAGCGGAGATCCCCCATGTCTCGCGTTCGAAGCGGGTCATTACACATTTGTCCTGCCATCCGAGACGTCCCGAGGGACCGACCAGGCGTGACCTGTTGACGATGCGTCCATCCTCGAGCCTGACGGGCGCACTGGATCCCAGAATGTAAACGCCATGCTTCCGGGCCAGGTCTGCGTGCAACTCGTCGATGCGCGGGGCCAGAGATGCGACGGCCTGAAGCGACCCTGACAGATCGCTGCTTGAGCCCGGATCAAGGGCCGCGAGTTCCATCGCTCCGTACTCCGGAAACATGGCCAGACTTGCGCCCTCTCTGACCGCGTGCTCCAGCCACCCATTCAGCTTCCGGACGTAGTCGTCCCACGTCGAAACGGGATCGATCGGATATTGCGCGGTTGCGAGAATGAAGCTCAAAGGTCACGCCGCCAGTATTGCATCGTCTTGACGGTCGATACCCCGTCTGTGCGCTCAGGCCACGATAACTGCGTCGTCAAAGTCTCGATCGGCCTGTACCCTCGTCTCATCCAGAAAGCGTCCAGGGGCATGTATCCCTCAGGCTTGTGGGGATGTGTCTCCGGTCGGACCACAGCCGCGAAAACCGCCGCGGTCGCGCCGCAGCTGCGGGCCTGAGCTTCCCGATGGTCGAAGAATGCATGGCCGATTTTGCGGCCCCGATACTCCGGAAAGAGCACGCTCTCACCGAAGTAGAAGAGACGGGAGGTGTCCATACCCCGCTCTTCAAACGGTCTGCGGAAGGTCTCGCTCTGGGACCGCATGGGAGAGGCGGTCGCGGCGCCGACAAGGTTTTCGTTATCGAGCGCTGCAACGACCACCGCGTCCGGCGCCCGGGAAAACTCGCGAAGGTAGTTCGACCCGTAGAGAAGGTCCCCTTCGTAGAGATAGGGCCATCCGGCGAAAATCTCGATACGAAGGCGAGCGAGCCCCGGTAAGACGTCGATGAGCTCCGGCCCGGTGATCCTTCTGATGGTCACGTCCATCGTCATCGTTCGATCTGTCTTATCCAGTCCGCGAGGTTGTAGTAGACCGTGACCCGGGAGATCCTGCCGCGATCGAGCGCGAAGAACGCTCCGGCGGGAAGAGAGTAGTCCTGTCCCCGCGCATCGGGCAGGCCATGGTCTGTCCGAAGATAGGTCCCATCGACGATAAACTCAGCTGACGCCCGTCTGCCATCGTCGCTGGCGAGGATCGAGATATCCCGCAGCGTTTCACGATAGCGTTCATTCATGCGCTCCAGAAATGCTCCGAATGCAAGGAGGCCCTCCTGCCGGTCTCCCTGATTGATGTCGTGGACGACATCGGGAGACAGGCAGGCGAGCATGCCTGGGCTGTCGCCTGCGTTGAAGCACGCGTAATAGCGAGCGATGAGGTCGGTGGCGGTCGCCCTGTCCATGAGGTCCTCTGTTTATATCTTCCGGTCAGTCTTCCACCGAAGGTCGTGGTCTCGCCCGCGGCGCTCCCAGCGTCTTCACGACATAGGTGGCGATGGCGTTGATCTCTGTTTGCGACAGTGATGCGCCCATGGCCGGCATCTCTCCGGCGCCCTGACTGATCGTTCGTGCGATGTTCGCCAGATCCACGCGTCCTGTGAGCGGCGGGGCATTGCCTCCGGCGAGGCCGGCGCCGCCGGGACCGTGACACAGGGCGCAGCTGCGATCAAAACCCTGGCGGCCGAGCTCGAGCTCCTCAGGTGTGGCGCTGATGGATGCAGCTGCGCGCGTGGCCGATATCGGCGCCGGCGACAGGGGTGGATCGCCATTTGGGCTTGTTCCGGCGCCGCTCCGGCCCCCAAGGGTCAGCGCAATCAGCTCGGCCGGCTTGCCGCGCGCTGAGACCGCGACAACAATGTACTGAACGCCGTCGAGCTGGTAGGTCATGGGCGCTCCGGTTACGAGTGCCGGCATCTCCTTTTCCCACAGCACCTTTCCGTCTGTCTTGTCATAGGCCCGGAACACAGGTCCACCTGATCCCCCGGAGATATTGCCGCTTTCTCCCAGGAAGAGCAGCTGGCGCGTCAACAAGGGGCTCGGCCGGATATCGAACTGCCCCATGGAGTCGAAGTCCAGAGGAAGGTCTTTCAGGGCGGGGTGATTGCGTATGAAGTCCGAAGCTTTGCCCGTCGGAATGCGCCAGATATGCTCGCCGCGGTTCATGTTTGTGGCGACCAGTTCGCTGTAGGGCGGTTTGAGGATTGGAAGTCCCCTCGGTCCGGAGATCACGTGATTTCCCGACTGCACATAGTCCAGATTGGTGCGGGCGGGGTCTCCTTTCGTCAGTCCGGCCGCATAGGGCTTGTGGCGGACAGGCACATACATGACGCCGGTTTCGGGATCGAAGGCTGCTCCGTTCCAGTTCGCTCCCCCGCCATAGCCCGGAGAGATCCAGGTTCCCCTCAAGCCCGGCCTGACCACCACCATAGGTTCGTAGATCGGCCCTCTGGCATATTGCTCAGCGATCTTCACCGCCTCGGCCCTCAGCTCCGGGGTGAAATCGATCAGATCGTTCTCGTCATATCCGAGGCGCGAATAAGGGGCCGGACGCGTCGGGAAGGGCTGCGTGGGGGAGGTCCTTTCCCCCGGCACAACACTTTGGGGGACCGGACGTTCCTCGATCGGCCAGATGGGTTCGCCCGACAGGCGGTCGAAGACAAAGGACATGTTCTGCTTGGTCAGCAGGGTCACCGCTTTGATCCGACGACCGTCCTTGACGATGTCGTGCAGAATGGGCGCCGCCGGAGCATCATAGTCCCAGATCCCGTGATGAACGAACTGGAAGTGCCAGACCCGTTTGCCGGTCTTCGTGTCGAGACAGATGATGCTTTCCCCGAAAAGCCCGTCGCCCTTGCGATGACCGCCGTAGAAGTCGTTCGAAGGGGTCTCGGTCGGGAGGTAGACATACCCGGTATCGGGGTCGGCGCTCATCATGGACCAGACGCCGACATTTCCGGTGAAGTCCGCGCTTCCGTCCTCCCAGGTTTCGTATCCGAACTCTCCCTGTCTGGGTATCGTGTGAAAGGTCCACAGGCGCTTGCCGGTGCGCACATCGAAGCCGCGAATATCGCCGGGGGTCGATTCCTTGTTGCGGGATCCGCCCGGTATGACCTGAACGACAATCACATCTCCAACAACCAGGGCAGGCGAGACTGATCCGACATCCTGAACCGGACGTCCTTCCGTGAGCCCTTCGCGAAGGTTGACGACACCGTTCTTTCCGAAGGATCTGACCGCCTGACCGGTGGCGCCGTCGATGGCGAGCAATCGCCCGTCCATCGAGTTGTGAAAGACCCTCTTCTGAACACCGTCCGTCCAGTAGGCGAGGGAACGCATTGCGAGTGACGACGCCCGGCCGCCGATGTCGATCTGATCAGGCTGATAAGTCCACAGCGTTCGTCCTGTCGCAGCATCGATCGCCGCCGCGCCATGATTGAGCCAGGGAATATAGAGAACCCCGTCGTCAAGCAGAGGCGTCGCCTTGAAATTCGAACTTTCCGGTCCGCCTGCGGTATCTGCGCTCCACCGCCAGGCCACTTTCAGATCTTCAACAGTGTCGGCGTTGATCTGGTTGAGCGGCGCGTAACGGGTCTGTCCCGCATCTCCTCCCCAGTAAAGCCACTCTCCCGCGTCATAGGATGCTCCTGACTGCGAGGGACCGGGATCAGCCGGTGAGCCGGGCCCAGCACATCCCTGAACAAGACAGGCCGAAATGAGGAGGGCGGCTGCGCCCGAATGGAGCGAGCGGATCGGCATGACGGATATCTCCCCTTGGCGCGACGCCTTATGTTTGGTTGTCAGCATCTGATGATTGTCCGGGCTGAGGCAACTCCTGCTTTCAAGTTTTCGCACGCCGCGAGGGTTCCCTGTCGACGGGAATTGCATTGCCCTTAACGAGCCGGTCAGTGAACGTGCTTCCGCCATCTTTGGGTCAGGTATGGGGGATGAGATGATCAGTAAGCGGAGATGGATGGCATTCGCGGTCCCCATCGTTTCGGCTTTCATCCTGGTTTTGGGGGGGGGGAGCTTTCTCAAGCCCGGGGGGGGCGACGCTGCGCTGGCTGATCCTGTGCGGGCGCGCTCCCAGAATACGGGTCGAGCGCCGGATGCCGGGTTTGTGACGGATTTCAGAAAGGGACTGGATCGAAATCTCCACTATCGGGCGGATTACGTGATGTATGCGGAGTGGCTGCAGACTGGTTACAAGCCTGCCAATATCCGGTTCGACGCCTCCGGAATGACATTAAACTTGGAGAAAAAAAGGATCGGCAGACACCCCTACACGGGCGCTGAATTTCAACAGAAGGGTTTTTTCGGATACGGACGCTATGAAGTGGTGATGCGAGCCCCTCGCGAGCCAGGCGTGATCGCGTCCTTCTTCACCCATACTGGTCCAGGATTCGATGACCCCCATCACGAGATCGATTTTGAATTTCTTGGACGCAATCCCCGACAGGTTCATGTGAATTACTTCAGCGGCGATCCTGTCGGCTCTCTGCCTATCGATCTTGGGTTTGACGCGTCGGCGGCTTATCATCTTTATGCGTTTGAATGGTCTCCCGGTTCGATCCGGTGGTTTGTCGACGGGCGTCTTGTCCATACGGCGGTCAGCGCGGGAGCGAAGATACCTGTTCCCACCGCCAGCAGCCGCGTGATCGCCAATATCTGGGCGCCTGCCGGTTCAGCCCTGCAGTGGGCCGGGGTTCCGCGGTTTCGTAAGGCCTCCGCCGCCTATCGCTGCATGTCACACGTCCCGCTGGGAGAGGCGGGGTCTCAGTGCAGCGATATCTTCCCGACGAGATGACGCGGACCCGGCGCCGAGTTTTCCTGTCAGACGATCCGTCGGCCGATGACTTTGCCAAGCGCGATCTTGCCGAGCACTCCGGCGCTGAAGGGGGCCGATAGCGGAGACTTCAGAAAGAGCCCGGGAAGGTCGCGTCCTCTTCCCTGTTTGATCGCGTCTACAGCGCAAATGAACAGATGCGCATCGTTCAATCCGCGTCTGCGCGATAAGAGCGCCCTTCGGGCGTCGGGGGCCAGGGATGCGCCGAACCGGTTGTTGAAACGGATATCCGCCTCGATCCAGTCTCGCGTGTGTTTAGGCGTCAGCCGATGCGAGATAGACCCGGGTGAGCGCTGATAGAAATAGCCTGCCTGAGCCGTGAAGTGCATGCGCGCCCCGCACGCGAGGAGCCGCGCGATAAGATCGTAGTCTTCGCCGTTTCTCAGCTCCGGATCGTAGCGCAGCCCCATACGGTTGAGCAGTGTTCGCCGAATGAGGGGCTTCAGATAGCCGATCGAGTCACGTCCCCGGGCCGGCGTGTTGTAGCGCACCCAGGTTGCAAGGTCGATCGGACGGGATTGGCGAAAGAATGACGATTTCAGGAAAGGCCGGTCTTCTGATCTGCGACCGTCTGCGTCCACCGCGATCAGATCGTCTATCACGATGTCGGCGCCGTTGGTTCGTGCGCACTCCATCATGTGCCCCAGGCGCTCCGGGGACATTGCGTCGTCTGCATCCAGAACCGCGATGAACTCGCCGCAGGCGAGATCGATAGCCCTGTTTCGGGCTCCCGAGGGGCCTGAGTTGGCCGGCAGCCGGTCAATTCGCACGCGCGGGTCCTGCGCGGCGATGTCCCGCAGAACTTCAAAGGTATCGTCGGGCGATGCGTCATCCACGACGACAACTTCGATGGAAACGTCCCTGGCGGCTAAGGCTGAGTTTATGGCGGGTCTGATTTTATCGCCGCATCTCCACGCCGCGACGATGATGGAGACGTCCGGCGTCTTCAGGGGTTCAGTCATGGCTGTTTTCCCTTGGACGGGTGTGTCTGCGCGGCGGCTGGGGGATTTCGTCGGACAGCGCCGATCATCAGCAGGATGTTCGTGATGCCAAGCTCGCCTGCGAGATCGACTTCCGTATTGGAACGTATGACCACCAGCGTGGTGACGACGAGGAAGAAGGCGTTGATGATGGTCTGGCTGAGCACCCAGTTACGGAGCGCAGAGAGCAGGCCCCAGGCGGCAAGGAGGATGGTGGCGAACATTCCCGGGTAGCCCATCTGGACGCCGTTCTCGAGGTAGGAGTTGTGAAAGCTGAACCCGGTGTACCTTTCATAGGAGAAGTAGGTCAGGATTGAGTTCGCCTGGCCGGTCTCGGGTCGCCAGAACCCGTTGGCTCCAAGGCCCGTCAGCGGATTTTCCGCCATCAGGCGTCTGGCCTGGTCCCAGAGGTAGGTGCGGCCCGTGAGGGTGCTGTCCTTACCCAGAAGGTTGAGAACCTCCTCGTACACATTGATCTGGAGGATGCCGAGAGCTGCGAACAGGGCGAGAGAAACCAGAACGACGATGACGAGGCTCAGCGCGGTTCGAAGGTGGCGGATCCGGCTTGCGGGGGTCCAGATCAGCGCATGAAGCACGAAGGCGAGGGAGGCGACCCCGAGGAAACCCAGCGTCGTTGCAGATTGGCTGAGGATGATAAGGACCACAGCGATCGGGGCCCCCGCCAGCGCTGCAAGGCGCAAAGGCAGATAGAACCGTCCATCGAGAATGATCGCGAGGCTGGTCACGTAGAGAAAGAACATGTGAATGGCGAGCACGTTCTTCTGATCGAAGATCCCCCTGGCGACCCCGCCCTCGACGTTGGGCGCAGCGATGCTCAGCAGCCCTGCCACCAGCTCAACGAGAAAATATCCCGAAATGATCTGTCGCCCGCTCAGCCGACTTCCGAGGTAGATGGCGAAAACGCCTGTCAGCGCCAGCAGAACGCCCCGTCGGATCGCATCGGCGGCAGAGGGCGCCCAGAGGCTTGAGAGGATAGCCAGGAGGGGAAGCAGGAAGACCGGCCAGCTTCGAGCCGCTGCGGGCAGCAACTGCCTGGGGTCGCGGCCGAAACCGGACAGAAAGAAACCCGCGAGCATGTAGTTGAAAACCGATACGGCGGGCAGGGGGATGGTTGAGATGGTCACCCAGATCAGGAGCGCCGCCATATCCATCGCTTCACTGAGCGATTTGCCCATGAAGACCGCGCGCCCATTCCCGAGGGACCCTGGGCGGCCTGACGGCTCTATCTGTGCCGGCGAGGGGGTGGAGCGCACGATAACGAATCCGCAAAAACTGGCCGGCTGCATGGGGCAGAGGACCATCACTTAGCAAGGCGCATACCATAGAGCGCGGCGTCCGTCGCCCGTGCGCCCGTCAGAGGGGATCGCCGAAGGCGTTTTTCCCTGCTTCGCCGTTCTGACGGGCTGTTTCCGGCGACAGGGATCGTTAAGATGAACGCCGAGTTCAATCCTTCAGGACCCGCCGATCATGTCAGAAATTCGGGTATCATGCGTTCAGATGCGTTCCGGGATCTCCGTGTCTGATAATGTCGCCACCGCCAGCGATCTTATCTCGCGTGCGGCCCGGGAGGGCGCCCAGCTGATCGCTACGCCTGAAATGACATCGCTGATGGATCGCTCTCCCGGGTCTGTCTTTGCGAAGTCGGGCTCTGAAGCGTCGGACGAGGCCCTGGGGTCGTTTCGTAAACTCGCTGCAAAGCTGGAGGTCTGGCTGCTAGTGGGCTCGCTCCCCATCCGACTGGAGGACCAGCGATGCGCAAACCGGAGTTTTCTCATCGGTCCGGACGGGGCGGTGCGCGCCCGATATGACAAGATCCACATGTTTGATGTGGAACTGAAGGATGGTCAGGTGCATCGGGAATCCTCCAGCTTCGCTCCCGGAGACGAGGCTGTCGTCGCCGATATTCCTGGCGGGCGCATTGGTCTGACTGTCTGTTATGATGTGCGTTTTCCTCATCTCCACCGCGATCTTGCGAAGGCCGGCGCTCATATCATTGCCGTTCCCGCGGCCTTCACCCGGATCACGGGGGAGGCTCATTGGCATGTTCTTCTGCGGGCGCGGGCCATCGAGACAGGGTCGTTTGTGATTGCACCGGCCCAGGAGGGTCGCCACGAGGATGGACGGGAAACCTTCGGTCACTCGCTTATCATCGGGCCGTGGGGCGATGTTCTGGCGGAAGCTGCGACCGGGCCCGGACTGATCCACGCTCGCCTGGATCTGGAGGAGGTCGCACGGGTTCGTCGGCAGATACCGGCGCTGCGGCATGACCGCGCCTACCAGCTACGCGATGGGGAGAGGCCTGAGTGAACCCTGTTTTTTCAGGTCTCGGCGAGACGGTGTTTGATGTCATGTCTGGTCTTGCGCGGGAAACCGGCGCGATCAATCTTGGTCAGGGATTTCCTGAGTGGGATGGCCCGGAGGATCTGAGGGCGAGGGCGGCGCAAGCGGTCATGGAGGGGCCCAATCAATACCCTCCGATGAGGGGGCTCCCCGAACTGCGCTCCGCCATCGCCGATCATTACAACACGACGCAGAGCCTCGATCTGGACTGGCGCCGAAACATCACCGTCACTTCAGGCGCAACCGAGGCCCTCGCCGCCGCCCTTCTGGCCGTCCTCAGTCCCGGCGATGAAGTCATTCTTTTCGAGCCGGCTTATGACAGTTACCTGCCGATGCTTCGACGGGCGGGCGCCGAGGCCAGATTTGTGCGCCTTCGGCCGCCGAGCTGGAAGGTGGACACGCAGCGTCTCCTGGACGCCTTCTCGTCGAAAACACGCGTTGTCATTATTAATACTCCGCTCAATCCCTCCGCATCCGTCATGGATGAGGAGGACCTTTCACTGATCGCGAGGCTCTGCATTGAGAACGACTGCATCTGCATCAGCGATGAGGTCTGGGAAGAATGTGTGTTCGGACCGGCGGTCCATCGCTCCATGATGGGGATGCCCGGTATGCGGGATCGAACCATCAAGATCGGCTCGGCTGGCAAGATGTTTTCCATGACGGGGTGGAAGGTTGGTTTCGCCTGCGCCGGGCCGGAGCTGACGGAGGCGTTTGCGAGGGCGCATCAGTTTCTTACCTTCACGACCCCGCCCATGCTTCAGACCGCTGTCGCATTCGGGTTGCAGACCGCGGCCGACAGGTTAAGCGCGATGCGAGGGAGACTTCAGGGATTAAGGGACACTCTCACCCGGCGGTTGTCTGAGGAGGGGTTTCACGTTCTGCCGGCTGCAGGCACCTATTTTCTGTCGGTCGATCTTGCGCGCTCCGGGGTTCGTGCATCATGCGCCGAGTTCGCTTTTCGGGCAGTGAAGGAAGCGGGCGTGGCGACGATTCCATTTTCTGCGTTCTACGCGTCTCCTCCTGAGGACGCCCTCGTTCGTCTCTGTTTTGCGAAGTCGGAGCAAACGCTGGAGGAGGGTGTGAGACGGCTCGCGATCGCCCGTAATCTGATGGGGACCTCGGGATGAGGATTGAATGATGAGGCGCGGGGGGCGACTTGCCGATATGCGAAGGTCTGCTGGAAGCATCGATCCGGCGAATTCTCCGCGCGTTTTCGACATTCGACTGCGTGTTATCGGTCCGGATGAACCCGCTCTGGGTCCAGGGAAGGCGGCTTTGCTCGAACAGATTGACGCCAGCGGGTCTATCTCGAAGGCTGCTCTGGCTCTGGAGATGAGTTATTCGCGCGCCTGGCGACTTGTGGAGACGATGAACAGTCTTTTCCGGGCGCCCCTGGTTGAGACATCTGCGGGTGGACGGCGGGGCGGCGGGGCGAGGTTAACCCCGGAGGGGCGGGAGGTTCTGGCCCTTTATCGAAGTCTGGAGGCCCGACTGTTATCGGCCGCTGAGCCAGTCGCCGCCGAATTTTCTGAACGGCTGCGGTAAGCCCCCGGTCCCGGCGGAAGTATGTCTCGATCAAAACGAAAAGGGCGCCTCCCGGAAGAGGCGCCCTCGAGTGGTGTCGGCGACAGAGACTGGCGCCTGTTGTCTCAGAACTTCGGAAGGTTATTGATCGAGACAGAGTTCCCGATCGCCGCCGACGTGGCCGAAACCGATCCGGTCACATCTCCAAGATTGATGTTCGCCGTGGCCTCGGTGTAGGCGCGGTTCTGCTGGTTGGTGTTGACGTTGAGCGAGGCCGTCGCGGGCAGGGTCGAGACGCTGAGCGAGTTTGAGATCGCCGCCGTGGTGACAGAGACGTCGCCGACCACTTTGCCAAGCTGGAGGTTCGTCAGGGCGGTCGGATCGTAGCCGGCCATCTGCGTGTTGCTGATATTGACGACTTTTGAGTCCGTCGTTTCGAACGATGCGGAGTTGGCGATCGCCGCGGAGGTCAGAGTTACGTCGCCCGTGACGTCGTTCAGTTTGGCGTTGATCGTGGAGCGAACGTCGCCATTGAAATACTGAGTGTTCGTCGCGTTAAGGTCGCCCTTCACGTTGACCGACAGCGAGTTCGCGATCGCAGCCGCCGTGCCCGAGATGGCGGTCACAGGGCCGCCGCCGTCCGGTGTCGTGCCGGAGATGTTCGAACCTTCGATGTTGAGGTTGGAGGTGAACTTTCCGAGGTGGGTCAGCTGCGTGCTCTTGACCACCGAGTTGCCGCTCGTGCTGCCGCCGGCGAGAGCGTCGATCTCGATCGAAGCCGAGTTTCCGATGGTCGCCGCCGTTGCGGTAAGCGAACCCAGAGTGTCGTTGGCTTTGATGTTCAGGTTGGCTGAGCCGTTCTTCCAGCTGTCCTGGAAGTTGTTGACGGTGGAGTTGCCGCCGAGTGACGCGGAGAAGGAGTTCGCGATCGACGCTGAGGTCATCGAGACGTCTTCTGTCACTTTTGAAAGGTTTGCATTGATCGTCGCGCGCGTCTCGGCCCAGTTGGACTGAGAGTTGTTGACCTTGTTGACTTTCGCCTGGGCGAACGCGGCGGGCGCGCAGGCGATGACGAGGACGGATGCGGCGCCAAGAAGGCGGAGCATGGACAGCGACATGATAAATTCCCTTTCAATGAGGCGGAACGCCCGTTGGCCGACTTTGCAGCACGTCCTTGTCAGGCGCTTGTGCTGCCACGACCTCTGCAGGAACTCTGCCGGTTACAGCTCCGACCTCTCAAAGGGTGCTGTGATGATAAATACTCATAACTTCAGTGACTTATGTCGCCCTGCGGCCTCATTTTGAGGACATTTTCAGGCGCTTGTGCCGGAAAAGTCGCTTAATGGGCGAGATCGTGTGTCATAACGGTTCAGGTGCCGGACCCTGGAGCGTCATCCGGGGAAGGTCTGGACGCCGATCGTGGACACGGCGCCATCTTTCGCGGACAGGCATCGGAGGCTCTCCATGCCCTGCACGTGACAGAACATCGGCGCGGCAGCTTTGCGCAATTCAGAGAATGACGCTGCATCCCATCCCTCCTCCGGATAGAATGGGAATTCTCCGGCGTTCGGCGCGTCTTTTCCTGTGGGCCACTCAGGGAGGTCCGCGGTTGTCCTGTCGCCTGCCTCTATCCAGCGGGTCAGCGCAGCCTCCATGCCCGTCGCATCGCTCGCGTCCCGAAGGGTCATGACATCCGCCGTTGGATAGGCGCTTGCCCAGAGCAGGGCCCCGTCAGAGCCTCGAATGATGAGCGTGGCGAGGGCCTCAGCGCAGCTCTCACCCAGGGAACGCGCCTCAAGGGTGAGGTTTGTCTCGGGGCCAGTCGTCCAGCGCGAACTCGCCTGTGCTTCGCATCCGGAAGCGCCGCCCTGCGACACGGTCGCAGAGGTCTCAGCAGGCGTCTCGTCCAGGGACGGGCCTGAGCAGGCCGCAAGCGCCAGAGCCAGAGCCGACATGAAGGCGACAGTGCGGAGCAACATCAATCAGACCCTTAAGGAACGATTGAGGTTAACTCTGGCCAGAGTGCGGTTCAATCTCCTCAATGCTTGTGCCCTCCGCAAGGTTACGTGGCATGGGCCTGCCCCTGGGTATCCAATCAGGTCATTGCGGAGAGATGGATTGAGACCCTGTTCGTATAGACGTCTCCAGGCGTGAGGCGGACCGAAGGAAATGAGGGCTCATTGGGCGCGTTGGGGTATCCCTGAGGCTCGAGACACACCCCGTCATGCGGACGATAGTCTCGCCCCCCCTTGCTGACGACCGCTCCAGACAGGAAGTTCCCGGTGTACACCTGTACAGCGGGAGACGTCGTACGAAGCTCCAGCTGTCGTCCTGAACCCGGATGAAAGAGCGTCACATCAGGGCGATCGACTTTGTGTGGCTGGCGCAGGATGAAGCTGTGGTCGAGGCCATGGGCGATGCGCAGCTGCTCGTCCTGCGTGTCACTCAGAATGTCTCCCAGTCTTCGAGGGCGCCTGAGGTCGAAGGCTGTCTGATGGACGCATCGTCGCTCTCCTGTGGGGATCAGATCGGGATGAACCGGCAGATAGTCGTCGGCCGCAACTGTGATGAGATGGTCGCGAATGCTTTCGCCGGACCCAGAACCGCAAAGATTGTAGACGTTGTGGTTGGTCAGGTTGCAAATTGTTGGAGCGTCGCACACAGCTGAGTAGACAATCTCCAGGATGCCCCCCTCTGAAAGACGGAAGCGGGCCTCGGCTCTGAGGGTTCCCGGATAACCGCACTCGCCATCGGGAGAGACGCACTCAAGAACCGCTTCGCCTGCGTCACCCTCGTGAAGAGACGCCACGCGCCAGGATTTCTGGTCAAGACCGTGCGGTCCGCCATGCAGGTGGTGAGGGTTCTCGTTGCTGTCGAGCTGATGGAAACGCCCGTTTAGCTCAAATCGTGAAAAGGCGATTCTGTTGGCCACGCGACCGACTGTGGATCCGAAGAAACATCTCTGCAGGACGTGATCGCGGGGATCCGCCGGGCCAAGAAGGATATCGTCGATATGGCCTGTGCGGTCCGGACATGAGAGACTGTGGATCGTCGCGCCGAATGAAAAGATCCTTGCCGTGACGCCGTCGCGCGCGGCCAGGGTGATTTCTTCAAGGGCGCCGCCGTCGGCTGCGCGACCCCACGTTCTGCGGTCGACCTTCACTCCGGGCGAGGAAGGTCTCATGGACCTTCAGTCACTTCGGCGAGATTGTCGTCTCCATTGCGGTCGATGCGCTTCAGGTATGGATCAAGGCCAGCGTGCAGGGGCTCGGGTCCTGAGGGAAGAGTGATGACAAGCGTGTTTTCCCCCGATCTGGCGATACGCTTTTCGAAGAACAGGATGTCTGAGCTGGAGAAATCCTTATCTTCCGGCTTGCGGGTGAACACTCCGATCTCGAAAGCCTCCTCCAGGGGGGCTTCGGTCTCCACTCCTTCTCCGTCTGCATAGTACTTTCTGACATCGAGGCTGAGAGTGACCTCCCACCTGCCGTCAGGCAGACGGCGCCTCTGAGCTGCGGTCGTCCTTCCGTCGTAAAGGGTTATACGCTCGAAAAGGTCTGTGATCAGCTCGTCGTGTTGCGGGCCAGCCTCTTCACGAAGCATCGTTATGAAATCGAGGCTGGAGGGGTAAGGCGCAGGCTGAAAGGCGTAACGTTCGATGAGACGCCTCATCGCCCTGTTGACGGCTTCCTCTCCGATCTCGCTGCGCAGAAAGTACATCACCAGAGATCCCTTATTGTAGTGGATGTAGGGCTGGTTCTCCACCCGCATCAATGGGACTTCCTCCACGACGTCCGATCCACGCGCCGACAGGTAGGTGTTGAGTTCCCGGTTCAGGAAGCGTCGTATCTTTTCGGGACCGTACATTTCTTCCATCACCAGCAGGGCGGAGTACTGGGAAAATGTCTCGGAGAGCATGGTGGCGCCCTGCTGATCCGCGCCGATCACCTGATGGGCCCACCACTGATGGGCGATTTCGTGGGCGGTCACATAGGTCACGAGGTCAATGTCGTCCTCAGCCGGGTTCGCCTGCAGCCAACCAATATCCTCTGAGAACGGAACGGTGTTCGCGAACGACTGCGCGTATGTGGCGTAGGCGGGGAATTCGAGAACGCGCATCTGACGGAACTGGAAAGGGGAGAAACGCTCAGAGAAGACCCTGAGAGAGGCTTTCATCGCCTCTTCCATGAGCCCGGTGTTCCGGTCGTGGGAGGGATGGTGATAAATCTCCAGACGCACCGGACCCGTTGGGGTCGTCGCCTCTGCCGTCCGGATCGCATAGCGGGCCGACTGGATCGAAAAGAAGTGATGGATCGGGGCCTCTGTAGAGAACCGTCGGGTGATCCGACCGCCTTTGCGATCCTCTGAAACCAGGTAGCCGGGCGCAATGGGGATCTGATCATCATCGGTTGAGACTGTGATGTCGGCCGTCACCCAGTCGCTGTCGGGACGGAGATAGTGATGAGCCGAGGCCGCGGGATCCTCCAGAGGAGCAGGCCGTCTCTCCGGCTCAAGGCCGTATTTGCGCCGCTTCGCCCGGTCCTGAAGCCAGAGCGACCGGCTGAGGCCGAGGTAGGGCGAGAGGCGGTCATTTGAGAGAAAGGCGCCATTGCTGACGATCTGATACTGCCCGGCATCGTTGGTGAAGCCCGGATTTGATATCCGGGTGGCGAACGACAGCGTCCGGGCTTCGCCCGGGGCCAGCGGCTGATCCAGCGTCCACAGCTGGACATTGTAGTCGTCCCAGACGGTCTTTAACCGCCCGGACGGGATTGCGACATCTACAACCTCATCGAGGTCCGGCCATGCCATGATCAATTCGGAGATGGGCGCTGGCGTATTGTTGCGGATCTCGTAACTGCCCCTTGTGGCGACCGTTCGGGTGCGGGGATGAAGATCGACCTCAAGGGTGACGTGACGGATCGTGGGACCCGGCGCCGTCTCGTAGCGGCTCAGGACCTTTTCGGCTTCGGCGATGCGTCTCTCGTCCTCGATGCCTGTTACATAGGGATTGAGGATCGTCGTATTGTAGACAATCCATCCGCCGATGGATGCGAATATCGCCACGGCTCCGGCGAGGACCCATCGAGGGCTTCCGACAAATCTTCCGGGCAGGGCCTTCAGGCGCGGGAGCAGACGCCGGTCGGCGCCCCGGGACCACAGCGCCCAGCCCAGCATCAGCAGAATGATCGAGGCCAGTGTCCAGTAGGCGTTGTACCATGCCTGACCGATCCAGAAGTGGGCCCGCCCGTTAAAATCGCTGATCGGCGCGGCCGGAGAGGCTGCGAAGTCATAGAGCTTATGCTCCCATCCCAGGTTCACGAAGGTGGTCGATGCTATGAACCAGAGGAGAAGGAGACCCCATCCCACATATTTGTTGGGAGAGAGGATCTGGAGGAAGAGGGCGAGGACGGCGAGCTGGGCTGAAAGTATGAGGGTCGGCAGGCCGTACCACAGAACATAATGATCCAGTTCGACTGCGAAGTAGCCCTTGAGGGTCTGAACGCAGACGCCAGCGAAGATGCCCACGACAGCAGTCGCCGACAGAGCCAGGATTATGGCCAGAGCCTTGGGTGCGATGAAGGACCAGTCGCTGGTGGGGGTTGAGTCGATCAGCTCGTGGATGCGGCGCTCGCGGTCCCGCCAGACGAGGTCGCCCGCATAGTAACCTGCGATGACGACCGGGATGATGGAGAATGCGCCTGAGAGGGTGTTGACCATCAGGCGGGTGACCGGGAGGAGATCGGCGCCCCCTATCTCTGTGCTGAGCCAGAGAGCGCCGGCTGAGTTAAAGAGCCCCAGGATCAGAAGAATTGGGAAGGCCGGGCTGAGGAGTACGTATCTCAGGTCGAAGGCTGTTCGCGCCGCCAGCTGAGCGCCCGTCGTCCTGAAATTCCTCGCCGGCGCAGCGTGAACCGCGCCTATCGATATCGACGGACTGTCATTTCGCTGCGCGCGTTGGGCAGGCTTTGGCCGTCGATCCTGCGCATCGAATGAGCGCGTGAAGAGAGGGAGGGTCAGGCAGATGACGGCGACACCTGTCCAGACGGCTCGGTTCATCAGGAAATCGCCGCTGAACTCGGGCAGCCGGGTGTTACGGTCTGCCGCTGTCCAGTATTCCGTCTCATTGAGGAGAGCGGTCAGGCCGGTCGGATCCGTGAGCATCGCCACCGTTTCCAGCTCCGGCCGATCCAGGAGGATACCGCCGAGCGTCCATCCGATGAGAATGGCCACCGCGCCAAGATAGGCGCCCATCATGGATCGTGTCAGGGATGCGATCGCATAAAGCATCGCCCCGAAAATGACAATCATCGGCACGCCGACTGCGAAGTAGGCGTAGAGATAACTCGACAACCGGAAAGGGCCGAGCTCTTCCGGGTCAAGCCATGGGGCGAGAGATCCGAGGAGATGGGCCAGGGGAACCCCGGCAAAGGCGATTGAGGCGGCGAGGCTTGCCCCTATGAACCGGCCGAGCACGTAGGGGGCGGGTTTAAGACGGCTGCTCCTCAGGATCGGACCAAATCTCGTTTCATCATCCCGGAGAATGGCGTTGGCCACTAAGGCTACAAGAACGAACAGGTTGAGGATGCCCATGACCGCCACGGTGAGGATCACAGCGTAGGGCGCGTTGATGTTCGCATTTCCGCCAGCGCCGATCTGCACCTGGTCAATGGTGACAGAGGCGAAGGTCAGCAGAGTGAACAGGACAAGGCTGGTCCACAGGACCGGATTGCTAAGCTGATAGCGGAGTTCGAAACGGGCGACGGATCCTATCATGATGCGCGGACCTCAGGCGGCGCGCAGGGCGGAGAGGGTTGAGAAATACACATCCTCAAGGCCCCCCGCGACCTGAACGAACTCCGGTCCGGGCGGGTGGTCGCAAAGGACATGGATCATCGTGGCCCCAGCGTTGAGGCGGGTCGAGATCACATTGTGACGGCTTCGGTAGGTCTCCAGATCGGGTCGTGGAATGACCGCCTTCCAGATTCGTCCCGCCAAACCCTCGATCAGGGTCTGAGGCGCTCCTTCGGCGATAATCCGGCCGCCGGCCAGGATGGCCATGCGCGGGCAAAGGTCGGCGACATCCTCGACGATGTGCGTGGAGAGGATCACCAGAACATCCTGACCGATATCCGCAAGGAGGTTCAGGAAACGGTTCCGTTCTTCCGGATCGAGACCCGCGGTGGGTTCATCGACGATCATCAGCCGGGGCCTGCCAATCAGCGCCTGAGCGATCCCGAAGCGCTGCCTCATTCCTCCCGAGAAGCTGGCGACGGCCTTGTTGCGGGCCCCCCAGAGGTTGACCTGATTGAGCAACTGGTCGACCAGTTCGCGGCGCGGGCCGGCCTCCCTGAACCCTTTCAGGATCGCCATGTGATCAAGCAGGTCCCGGGCGGTCACCCTGGGATAGACCCCGAAATCCTGGGGCAGGTAGCCGAGGCTCAGCCGAATTCGGTCGGGTTCCGCGAGGACGTCGATCCCATCGAAGACGACCTTGCCGGAGGTTGGCGTCTGGAGGGTCGCGATAATCCTCATGAGGGTGGATTTACCCGCTCCGTTCGGTCCCAGGAGGCCGAACATGCCGGCAGGCGCTTCAAGGCTCACGCTGTCGAGGGCGCGCACGCCGTTGGAATAGACGTGAGACAGATCGGTAATGGACAGCACGGACACCCCCCTCGAAAAGGCACAGCGGTGTTCTATATCGCTAACACACCCGTCCTGTCAACGCTGAGCCGCGCCGGAGGCGGGGGGAGAAGGCGGCGGTTGCGAGCTGAGATGACGAGCCAGGGTCAGCTTCTCGTCCTCAGTCATGAAGGACGCGACGGCGGCCATGAACCCTGTGGTGAGGATGTCGAGAATGTCCTCCGGCGTATGACGCGCGATCATCGCTCGTGTCGGAATGCTCCTTGACCCGCTTTCATGACAGGATGAACAGCGCTGCTGGTAGAGTTCCTCCCCGTTCAGGGGCCGTTCGGCGCCCGGGGGCTCCTGAGCCTCAGCCGCAACCGCCCCGGTGAGGACGAGCCCCAGAGCGGACAGGCACACGACCGCGGCTCGCATGGCGGGCTGCCTGCGGCGACCTGCGGAGTTCGGTCCTGTCCCTAACACCATGGTCTCCCATCGGGGTCTCAGGTCCGGCATGAACATGCGCCTGACCTACGGCAATTTCTCTCATGATGCGCGCCGTTCGTCCATCCGCTCGATCTGAGCGCCGTCGGCGTCGGCCCTCCGTATGGTCGACAAGGTTCTATCTCCCGCCTTCCAGAATGAGCGGGTTCGAAGCCCGAGGCGATAAGCGATGCTGACGGCGCGCGGCTCTCGTGTATAAGGGCCGAACGAACTTGTTCCGTCGACGCTCTGTCGGATCGGAATGAACCTCTTCAATTTCCACGGGTGCGATATGGCGGCGGACAAGCGGAGCGACAGGGGCTCAACGGGTGAGACGCCCGTTTCCGCCCGGATCCGATCCAGGATTCAGGCCGCCGGACGCCGGTTTCACGCCAATGATTCCATCGCCGAGTTTCTGGAAGCTGGCGAACTCGAGGGTCTTCTTGATGAGGTGGAGGGCAAATTCCGGGGCGTCCTGGAAAGCCTTGTGATCGACACTGTCAGCGATCACAACACCCAGGATACAGCCCGCCGCGTGGCGAAGATGTACCTGACGGAAGTCTTTCGCGGGCGGTATGCTCCGGCGCCGCAGGTTACGGAGTTTCCGAACGTTGAGGCGCTCAATGAGCTGATGATCGTTGGTCCCATAAAGGTCCGCAGCGCCTGCAGTCACCACTTCTGTCCGATCATGGGTCGTCTCTGGATCGGACTGATGCCCAACGAGCATTCCAACCTGATCGGGCTTTCCAAGTATTCGCGGCTCGCGGAATGGATCATGTCGAGACCGCAGATCCAGGAAGAGGCGATCACGCAGATGGCTGAATTGCTGAACGATAAGGTCCATCCTGACGGTCTCGCCGTCGTGATGGAGGCTGATCATTTCTGCATGCACTGGCGTGGGGTCAAGGATGATGAGACGAAGATGATCAACTCCGTCATGCGCGGCTCATTTCTGAAGGATCACACGCTGCGCCGTGAGTTCCTCTCACTCATTAATCTGAGGGCCTGAAACATGCTCGTTCGCCTCCTCTACGCCAGCCGTGCCGACGGTCCGGTCGCATCCTCCACTCTCGATGGGATTCTCGCCCAGTGCCGTCAGAACAATCCCGCCCTGGGCGTGACCGGGCTTCTGGTTGTGGCTGACGATGTGTTTATGCAGGTCCTCGAGGGCGGGCGCGAAGAGGTCTGTGAGCTTTACAATCAGATTGTCCGGGATGACCGCCACAAGCAGGTGCGTATCCTCACTTTTGAGGAGATCACGGAGCGTAAATTCGGCGCATGGACCATGGGTCAGGTTCAGGGCGGGCGGATCAATCGCGCTCTGATCCTGAAATACTTCAAGCGCCCGGAAATCGATCCGTTCGACATGTCCGGCGGGGCGACGATGTCGCTGCTTCTGGACCTTGTCGCGACGGCGTCCATCGTCAGTCGTCCGGACTAGTTCCTCTCAGAGGCCTGTCCGTGGGGACGTCCTGCGTGCGAGGCTATGTCCCGCGGTCGACCTTGTCGCCGGCGACGAGAGGGGCGCTCGTCGGTCTGATGTCGGGTTCCTGTCGCCTGGCGCTTCTCCCGCTTCCCCTGGTTTGTCACCTTTCCTGTGCCCGGCCATGAACAGCGTTCTGGACCGCTGATGGCGTTTCAGGATACGACTCATGCGTTCCGGCAAGGGTCGGGAGGGGTCGGACACCGGCCCTAAGGCGGTGCGCGACGGCGGCCGCTAATGCTCGGGGAGATCTTCCATGAGATCAATCGTCAGGTTTGCGAGCCTTCTGGCTGTCCTCGGGGCCGGCGTTGTCGGGCTTGGGAGCGCGCCGGCATGGGCGCAGGGGGCCAGCCAGGCGGAAGGGGAGGCCCTGTTCAAGCAGAGATGCGCCTCCTGCCATGAACCGGCTCAGGACCGTGCGCCCAGCCGGGGCGCCCTGTCTGCGCGTCCTGCCTCTGAGCTGACCGAGGCCCTCTCAGAGGGCGTCATGGCGGCGATGGCGGAGGGTTTGTCGGGAAACCAGATCCAGTCGGTTGTTCGCTATCTGATCGAGGGACCCGAGCAGCCCTCCAAAGAGGCGGCGTCCGCCCGCGGGCGACGCGCTCAGGTTTCAACGGTGGACATGCCCTGTTCGTCCAATCCTCCGATCGTGCCTACGGCGCGGGACTGGAGCACGGTGGGTCGGGACGGCGCCAATACGCGCTATCAGCCTGATCCGGGGTTTTCGGTTTCAGACGTGTCCCGCCTGAAGGTGAAGTGGTCATTTTCGATCGCCAATAGTCGCAACGCCCAGCCTGTCGTCATCGGCGACTGGCTCTGGATCCTGAGCGGTGGACGGATGTACGCGCTGGACCCTGGTTCCGGGTGCGTTCGCTTCCGCGTCGACGGTGTGTCGGCTCGCAACACACCGGTCGTCTTGCGTTCGACCGCATCGCCCAGCGGCTGGCTGCTGGTCGTCGGCCGCAACAACAAGGTCATGTCCGGCTTTGACGCAGCGACGGGAAAGGAGATCTGGTCAAGCGAGATTCTCGACTCTCATGCGATGTCCGCGATCACTGGCTCTCCTGTTGTTTCGGGGGACCTCGCTTTTGTCGGGATCACCTCCAGAGAAGAGCCCGCAAGTCAAAGTGCGAGCTATGCCTGCTGCACCTTCCGGGGAAGCCTCGTGGCGGTTGATATCCGAACCGGCGCGGTAAAGTGGAAGACTTATGTCCTGACCGAACCTTCTGTCCTGCTCGGGAAGAACGGCGGCGGTCTCCAGATGCACGGTCCCGCGGGCGCCGCGATATGGTCGGCCCCGACCGTCGATCCCCGTCGGGGGCTCGTGTACGTCGCGACCGGAGATTCCTACACTGAGGCGGCCACACGGGCGGCCGATGCGATCATCGCAATCGAGATGGAGACGGGTCGCATCCGTTGGAACACGCAGGTCACCGAGAACGATAACTATGTGATGGGATGCACCGGCGCCACGCCGGGTCCCAATTGCCCGGAGGAGCTTGGTCCGGACTATGACTTCGGCGCCTCGCCTGTGCTTGTCGATGCGCCAGGCGGCGGTCAGATTCTGCTGTCAGGCCAGAAATCAGGGATCGCCTATGGAATGGATCCGGACACGGGTCGACTGCTGTGGGAGAGGAAGGTCGGCGCCGGAAGCGTTCTGGGCGGGATCGAATGGGGTATCGCGGCGGATCCAAAGTATCTCTTTGCGCCCAACTCGGATATCGCCAATCTCTGGTATGCGCATGCGTCGTCCCGGGGTGAGACGATTGAGGATTTTATCCACCCTCAGCCTCCCGGAAAGCCTGGCCTGACGGCTATCGATCCTGTGACAGGGGAGGTTGCCTGGCATGTTCCCGCCCCGTCTGCGCCCTGTCAGTTCCGAGGCGACAGGACGCTGTCCGATCGTTTCCCCGGGGTCTGTTTCAACGCGATGTCGGCCGCTCCGGCGGTCATGCCCGGGGTCGTTTTTCAGGGCAGTATGGACGGTTGGTTCCGCGCCTATGACAGCGGCTCCGGTCGCTTGTTGTTCGAGGATTCCACCACGAGCCGAACCTATGCGACCGCCAATGGCGTCGCTGATCAGCCCGGAGGCTCGATCGACGGCAATGGTCCGACCATCGCAGGCGGGCGAATTTTCGTTATGTCCGGCTTTGACGGCGCCGCCAGCACCGGAGGAAATGGGACGAACGTTCTCCTCGCCTATTCCCCGGATGGTCGATAGGGATCAGTCCAGGATTGCGGATGGCGGGGATTTACGCGGAAAACGTCGCTCCCTAGACTAAAGCGGTGTGCTTGCGCATAGCGCCCGATACGGTCGGCGCGCCGGATGCGGCAGAGTGGCGGGGCATGGCTGTGGGTGTGAACGGAATTGCAGGCGGGCCCTCGGGGTTGGGTCTGGGACGTCTTGTCCTTGTTCTGATGGCCTGCCTGGCGGCCGGATGCGGGGGCGGGGGCAGCGCGGCTCCTCCGTCGGTCACGCCGCCGCCTGTCTCAGGGCCGACCTGGAGCCAGGGCGTCTATCAGCCCGCCAGCACGTTTAAGGATTTCTGCGCCGTTGTTCGCACCGGCAGCGACAGCCAGGGGCGTCCTTTTGCGGATAAGGTGGGGTCCCTTGCCCAGGAGCTCTTCTGGCTGCGGTCCTGGACCAATGAAACCTATCTCTGGAATACGGAGGTCGCCGATCAGAACCCTGCCTCCTTCACGGATCGGGTCGCTTACTTCAACGTCCTCAAGACCAACGCCACCGCCGCCTCAGGAAAGGCGAAGGACCGGTTTCACTTCACCCTCTCGACGGCGGATTACCTCGCTCAGGTCACCTCCGCTCCAGAGGCAAGCTACGGCGCTGAGATCAAGGTCTTCGCCAATTCGCCGCCGCGCGATGTCCGGGTGCTTTATACGGCCGCCTCCACTCCGGCCTCTGAGCTCCTCGGCGGGCGCCCCAAGCTTGCGAGAGGCGCCCGCATCCTGACCGTCGATGGCGTGGATGTCGTCAATGGCGGCGCGACGCAGGCGGAGATCGACACTCTCAATCGAGGCCTGTTTCCTAAAACCTCGGGCGAGAGCCACACCTTTACGGTGCTTTATGCCGATCAAACCCAGAGAACGGTCACGCTTCAGTCGGCCCTGCTTGTCGAAGAGCCGCTAAACAGGCAGGCGGTTCTCACCACGCCGACGGGCAAGGTTGGCTACCTTCTGTTCAATACCTTCAGTCCCTACAGCTCGGAAAAGGCGCTGGTGGACGCGATGGCCTCCCTCAAGGCTGAAGGGGTCAATGATGTCGTGCTCGACCTGCGCTATAATGGCGGCGGGCTCCTGGCTGTCGCCTCGCAGCTCAGCTACATGATCGCCGGCCCGACGCGGACAGCCGGTCGTATCTTTGAGCGGCTGCAGTTCAACGCGGCGGCGGGCACGACCAATCCTGTCACGGGAGGCGCCAATAATGCGACGCCGTTCTATTCCACAGGGCTTGGGTTTTCGGTGACCAACGGCGCCGCAATCCAGTCGCTCAGTCTTCCCAGAGTTTTCATCCTGTCGACAGCGAGCACGTGCAGCGCCAGCGAGTCCGTCATCAATGGTTTGAGGGGGATCGATGTCGAGGTGGTTCTGATCGGCGCGACGACATGCGGCAAACCTTACGGGTTCTACCCTGCAGATAATTGCGGCCAGACCTATTTCTCGATCCAGTTCAATGGCGTCAATCAGAAGGGGTTCGGGGACTATCCTGATGGGTTTGCGCCTGCCAACTCGTCATCCGCCTTCGTGACGAAGATCACCGGCTGCTCGGTGGCTGATGATCTGTCCCGGGATCTCGGCGATCCTGCCGAGGCGATGCTCGCTGCAGCGCTGGGATATCGCTCGACCGGAAGCTGTCCGGTTGCGCCTCCCTCAGGGCAGGCGCCGGCGCGTGTTGCGGACACGGGCGCGTCCATTGAGACCAGCGCTCGCTCGTCTGCGGCGCAAATTCTCAGGTCGATGAGAGACCTTCGAATGCCAACACAGACGCCGGGGGGCTCATGAGCCGCGCCTTTGTCCTTTGTGTTATTGTAGGTCTTGGCCTTTCAGGCCTTTCCGGCTGTCATCTGATGAGTGCTCCGAGAGCCGCGCTCATCGGGAGCGGCGATCGTCAGGCGGAGGGACGTCTCAGGGCAGCGCTCGAAAAAGAATTAGGTCGCTCTCCATTGGATCTTGGGCCTTCCGATCCTTCCCGCGGTTCTGTGATCACCGTCCTCCCGGTTCCGCCGGGCCCGCTCGAAGATCGGAGTCTCGTTCTTCCGAGCGTTTTCCATCTTCAGATCCGGGGTGGCGTCTGCGGTCTCCTGCGGGAGGAGACCGGCGCTTTTATATCTCTCTCGGATGTCAGGTGTGTGGCCTTTCGGGACTGACGGGCGTTTGCATCGCGCAGGGCTGATACGTGTGATAACGGCGCCAAATGACGGTATGATCTCATCTGGCCGCTGGCATGGGCTCTGAGGGAATGAATCCAGTCGCTCTGGGTTTTCGCGCGATGCGCGGCGGGGCTGTTATGGTCGCGGTGCGTCTGGAGGAGCACGTCCCGTGTCTGGTGATGTCGTCGTTTTTGCCGACCGCCAACGAAGATGATCGGTTGGCCTTCGAGCCTTATCATGTCGCGGCCGAGGACTATCGGAGTTGTGGAGAGAGCGGGCTCGACCGGGTCGCCGCGCTGGTCGCCGAGGGACGCCGGAGACAGGTTGAGTGCGCTGTCCGGGGGCTGAGCGACATGCTGGAGACGCTCCGGGGCAGGGGTCTTGATCCAGTTTTGGCAGGGTTGCTGGTCAATCGGGCCGGATGGGTAAGCGATCTTCTGACCTATTCTCTCCAGTGGGCGGATCATCCTCCCGTTGCCGAGGGGCTGGCGGTTCGGGAGACCCTTCGGTCGGCGTTCGACATCGTTGGTCTCAGGTATGAGGAGGTTGATGAGACATCGCTTCCCGATCTCGTGTTCAGAGATCTTTCGCTGTCTTCTGATGATATCGACGCTCACATCCGGAGACTTGGCCGCGAGGCCGGAGCGCCGTGGCGTAAAGAACAGAAGGCTGCGTGTCTTGCGGCCTGGAGATGTCTGGGAGCTTTGTAGCCGCGGACAGTAGAGGGGTTATGCGCCATGAAGCGATGCGTAGGTCCTTGTTGGCGACAAAGGGGCCTCAAGGTCGCTTGGGCTGCCTGCCGCCTCTGCTGGAGGGCAAGCGCCGCCATACGTCCCTTGCTCGGGTGATGGGACGATCGACCACGGGCTGTTGACGAATGTCCAGGTCGCCGGAACCGCGTTAAGACTGCTTGGGTACGTTTCGTCGCATTGTGACGCTTATGAGCTTGTGATCGCCTAACGGTAACGTGCGAAGGAGATCCGACGTGGCGTTGATCCGACCGAAATCCAAGACGATCGCAGCGTTTGTGGTTGCGCCTCTGGCGGGTTGTTTGGCGCTGGGTCTGCTGATCGGGATCCCGTTTCTGATTTTTTCAGATCCCGCCGCTTTCTTTGTCTTTGGCTATATTGGGACCCTCTCCTCCGCCTTCCTTGCGTATCCCACAGTTCTTGTTCTGGGTGGTCCGGTCTTTGTCTGGATGCAAAAACGCGGTCTGGTTTTGAAGCGTCATTATCTGGCGGCCGGCGCTTCGACAGGCTTTGCGGTTGTTTTCGTGATCATCGCTGTGGGTACGGCGCTGGGGCCTAAGTTCGATCTTGGCAACATACTTGGGGGCGCGTTTCTTCTTCTGTCCGGCGTGCTGGTAGGGGGCATCGGGGCGATGACGGGGTGGGCGATCCGAAGGCCCGACAGAGATCTCCTGATACCGGCATCCTGATCCCTCGCCTGACCTCCGGCGTGGCGTGATGGCTCTAGGCGTTCCAGCTTGCGCTTGACTGCTGGGAATGTTTTGTTCCGTCAGAGCGGCCGCAGCGGACGCGGGTCAGGGCGCGCGCTGACGGGAGTCAGCTGGGGCGCCGCCGGTTCTTCCGTTTTCCTGCTCCGGCCACCTCGAGTGGTTTCCATTCGGGTCATCAGTCTTTAAGGACGAACCGGGACGTGGCGGCGCCGGGAGAGGCAAAATGCAATTTGATGATGTGATACTCGGTCGTCGGAGCATTCGCGGCTATAAGCCCGATCCTGTTCCGAGATCTCTCATTGAGGAAATCATCGCGCTCGCCATGCGCGCCCCATCGTCCATGAACGTCCAGCCCTGGAATTTCTATGTTCTGACGGGGGAGCCTCTGAACCGTATTCGGGCCGGAAACACTGAACGCACACTGGCTGGCGTGCCTCAGTCCCGTGAGTTTCGAACCGGCCAGCCTTTCGCAGGCAAGCATAGAGATCGGCAGGTCGGGGTCGCCAAGCAGCTCTTTGCGGCGATGGGCATTGAACGGGATGATAAGGAGAAGCGTCAGGACTGGGTGCTGCGCGGGTTCCGGCAGTTTGATGCGCCCGTCTGCGTGATCCTGACCTATGATCGCGTTCTGGACGGAAGCGATGATACGCCCTTCGATTGCGGGGCGGTCGCAACCGCTCTTGTCAACGCGGCCTGGTCGCGGGGTCTTGGCGCAGTCATCAACAGTCAGGGCATAATGCAGTCTCCGGTGGTTCGCGAGCATGCCGGAATTGCGGAGGATCAGGTTATCATGAAGAGCATCGCCCTTGGATGGCCCGACGAAACCTTCCCGGCCAATTCCGTGATCTCTGAACGCAAGTCAGTCTCTGAGGCCGCTGTTTTTGTGGGCTTCGACGATTAGGCGGGTCCTGCACCGTGCGTGCGGTTGTTCGTGAGGCCGGGAGAAACTCTGTCAGGCGCTGCTTTCGCCTGTCGTTCTTCCGTTGGCGGTGTCGCGCTCTTACCCAGGACTTTTGCAGGAGATCGGGTGACTAAACCGGACTGCGCCCTCGCAGATTGCAGTGTGTGATCGGATTTGGACTGCCTTGGGGGTGTGCATCTTTAGCTAAAGTCGGTGCCGGACGTCTGCGATGGTTGCACTCAACGGGGAAGCAATAAACGCTCCCACAGTCTGGCTGGAAATCAGGTCGTGAAGAAGGAAAATCATCCGTGTGTGGGAACGGTTCGATCGTGACGATCCATATGGCGGCGAGCCTTGACGGCTTTATCGCCCGACGGGATGGCGGCGTGGACTGGATGGAGACATCGGACGCTTTTGATGATGGTGAGGACCTCGGGCCTGACGAGGTCACGGCCTTTCTTCGCTCGATCGATTGTTACGTCATGGGCTCGCGCACCTATGAGACGGCCCTTGGCTTCGAGGCGAAGGGTTTGGGATGGGCGTACGGGGATAAGCCAGTCTTTGTCCTCACCACGCGGGCGCTGCCAAAAATGCGGGATACGGTGGAATTCCTGTCCGGCGATCTGGGTCTTCTTTTCCAGGAAAAGCTGAAGCCTGTTTTCCAGAATATTTGGGTTGCGGGAGGCGGCCAGGTAGCGGGTGAGGTTCTTCGCCGCCAGATTGCCGACGAGGTCCGCTATTCCATTTTGCCGGTTCTGATTGGAGATGGTCTTCGGTTTTTTGAAGGTCTGAACTGTGATGTGAGACTGCATCTTCTTGAGGTGAAGGCTTATAGGTCAGGCATTGTCGCTCTTCGTCATTCGGTCCTGAAGGAGTGATCAGTCTCGGCTCAATTAATGAGGTCGGTTATGAGGGGCCATGATCGTCAGGCAAGAGCGCAGGATGATTGATCGGGGCGCTCCATCAAGTCTCGAGAAACGTCTGACAATCCCGGATGCCTGTTTGTGACCCGGGCGGGCTTCACCGTCTTCCCCCGCTCGTGGATCGTTCAAGCCGTGCTGCAGGATCTCTGCTGTGTCGCCGGGCTTGCATCGCGCCGCGTCTGACGGGTTTGTCCATGGGCCGTCTTGCGGACCTTATCCTCCCTCCTGAGATCCCGCTTTGCTTGTCGATGTTCTGGCTAGACCGACGGCCCAAAGCCACGAGGCCAGAGTCGACACGAGCAGGACGATGGGCCCGATGAATTCGAAGGCCCAAAAAAGGATGCCTCCAGCGACGAACAGCAGGACTAGCTGTGACATCGTTACAAGGCCCTCTGCGAGTGCGGCGCGCGCGATGAGAATGCTCACTGGAACGTACAGAATGAGCGCCGTTATCAGGCCGGGACTGAAGTCTGCGAAGACAATCGTTCCGCCCAGATGGTAGATGGCGTTGTGGGTCTGTGTCGCCATCAGAAAGAGGATAGTCACCCATGCGGTTTCACGTTTTCGGATTGTCGCGTGGAGAAGCAGGTAGACCATTGTAATGCCCATCAGGATGGCGAGCACGGTCTCTGTGCTGAGCGCATTGTTGTCAGGGAAGTGACGCAGTCTCCATTCCCTGAAATTGAACAGGATATGCTCTTCTCCGTGGTGAATGGCGTAGGCCAAAGGAGCCAGCAGAAGGGAGGTCTGGAAAGACAAACGCGGCATAGGTGATCTCCAGGTGTCTTGCTCTGACCGTTAATCCGCGGATATCTGACTATCCAGTCGATTAGCGCCTTAAAGTGATCGTCCTTATGAATTCCCGATCGGCCTACAGAGGCGTTCGCCGCACGCGCAGCCGAGAGGCTCTTCTGGGCGCCGCAGAGGAACTGTTTGGCGCGCAGCGCTTCGGTACGGTCTCAATCGACGATATCGTTGACCGCGCTGGCGTCGGAAAGGGGACATTCTACAATCATTTCTCGGGAAAGGATGACATCGGCAGGCATCTGGCGCTGGAGATCCGCTACGAGGTGCGCGATCGCATCGCGCCGCTCAAGAACGTCAGCTCTGATCCTGCCGTTCATCTGGCTATCGCGATCGCCCTCTTTCTGGACCTCGCTCGCGTTCGGCCTCATCGGGCCCGAATCCTTTCGATGATGCTCGCAGGGGCCTCGAATGCGGACGCGGAGATGAATCTGCGTCTTCGTGGAACGCTTGAAGCGGGTCTGGCTTGCGGGCGCTTCGATTTTCGTTCGATTGAGGCTGCTGTTACGACCGTGATCGGTATCGTTTCTGCCGGGATTAGAGACATTCTCGATAAGCGTTCTTCCACTTCAGACGCGAGTGTCAGTGAACTCATCGTTCACGCCCTTGTCGCTCTGGGTGTGTCCAGAGATGATGCTGAGACGGTCAGCGACCTTTATCTGTCTGAGGCGCTTTATCGAGGGGCTGGTGTCAGCACTCCGTAAATTGGGCCCCGCCGGCGCCTGGCTGAAGCAGGAGATTGTTGGTTTTGGCGGGCGCGCCATCGGAACAACGCAGGACCGTGCGTCTTTTCGATGGGTTGAGGGAAGGATTGTCTGTCTGGATCGTGATTGGGGATGGCGCGGTGAGCCTTCCGGCAGCATTGGGGGCAATGGTCTTTTGATGTCGCTACGATATGGCGGGAAGGTTGCTTGTCTATTTCCATAGGGTTCCATGCGCCAGGTAAAGCTTACCCGATGGAGGCGCCGCTCCTGCGCCAGCTTGTGCGTGTCATCAGCTCTGGCGAGGAGAGGCCTTTGCGCCCCGGAGGCGGCGTCGACATTACGAACAATGCCTCCGGTGGTTTTTGTCGGATCGTTCAGAGGGGAGGCGACAGGATCTCCCCGAACCGACGGTGTTGTCATCGTTGGCCGTGCTGCAGAGCGGTCGGATCAGAGTCGGCCCAGCGGGGTCAGTCGAGTGTCCAGAACGTTCCAAGCGTCTGACAGCTAGATCGCCCAAAAGTCTGATATCAGGCCATGGCGCGCGAACAGTTCGCGCGCCTCAGGGGCGGTACGCTTCCGCCAGGGTTGATCGAGGGCGCCGCCGTACCAGTCCTGAGCGAAGGCCCAGAGGGCCGGTATGCTCATCATCGCGCCCTTGGGCATGTCATGACGGATACACCAGTTGTCAGCCTCCGCTCCCGTGTGGAATGGCTGGAATGAGGCGCAGGCGTGCACCACGTTGTCCCACCAGCGGGCCACTGGTGTCGACAGGTGAAAGATGTCTTCCGTTTCGTGCGGACGCTGGCCTTCAATCGTGTAGCGTACGGTCTCCGCCTCACCACCAATGCGTGTCGTTATAACGGCATCGCGGCGAAGCGCCGCTGAAATCCCGAAGGCGCAATAGAGGCAATTGGCCCAGTATCCGCGTTGGGCCGTTTGCACCCAGCACGAACCCGGCGACAAGGCGAAGGGATGGACGACCCAGGGGCGGCCGCCATGAGGATGCAGCAGAAGCGCGTGCCCATCATGAAGCCGGCGCAGAGAGGCTTCTACTTCCCCGGCAGTCCGCCCCACGCGGTCTGAAAGATCCTCGATAGACGGCGCGTACCCAAGGTTTGCGATCATCCTTGTCAGCGTGCCGCGCAAATCCATGTCGGTGTCGGAGATCATTGACTCAGCTGATGCTGGAGGAACGCTGCTGCACTGTCGCGAATTCTCTAATCGGCTGCAATCGGCAATTATCGGCTGGAGTCCTCTGGCGGACCGACTGACCGCGTGGCGCGGGTCTTTTCCCGCCGTATACCCATCACTGCCTCGCGGCGAGCTACTCCTCTCGAACCATGCTCGCTTAGTGCCCCCTGAAGACATACCAAAGTGGGACCAGTTCCAAGGGAGCGGATCAATCAGCGCGGTGCAGTTTATGGCGAGCGCCAGACCTTTGAACGATCCGGGATCACGCACGCGCGCCGACCACGCGGCGGCCGGGGCGTGATCTGGGTGGGGGCGGGCCAAACCCCAGAATGTAAGTGTCCGTTTTGTAGAAGGGGGCTGCTTGGGTCCCAAAATGTGATCATTCGCGCCATCGCGCTATGGCGACATCAAAAGGGATCTGCCCCGTAGGCTCCAAGCGTTCTGACGAGATACAGTCTCTCCTCGGAAGTGATTGCGATCCAAACTGGCGCCGCCCAGCTCATTTTTGCTGGTGAGACCCGCGTCTCTTGTCCACATTCTGGAGACTTCCAGGGCAGGCGCGATGGACGACCTGGATATTCATCGGCAATCCGGATTCCGGCTGCGGACAGAGACTGGCTCATCCCGCCCATTGTGGCTGTGTCAATCCCTCGGTGCGGCAGTCATGTTTTTCAGGAATGCTACGACGCGAGGCCAGCTGTCCGCGCGGGCCGCGGCGTTGCCTTCGACTGTCCCGCCCAGCATCGCGAGGCGTTCATAAAACAGGTTGTCCTGGCGGAGCGGCGGTCCAAACACGAGGTGGCCCGCATCCTGATAGGCCAGAACCGATACCGCGGGCCCACCGCGCTCTCTTGCGCGGGCTTGCACCGCCCGCGCCATAGGGCAGGCCGGCCACATGGTTTCGGCTTCGCCGCACACCATCAAGGTGGCGGCGCGGGCTTGCTCGATGCGGATTGCGGCGCGCATGGCCTCATGAGAGAGGGCAGAATCTTCGATGGAACGATAGACGCTGATCACTCCTTCGGCCTGGTTCCAGGCCGAAAACGGCATGGTCGGCAGTTCCTGGCCAGCTATCGTCCAGGAGCTGTGCCGGCTCTGTCCACCTTCGGCCCAGTTGAGGCCTGGCCAAGCGACGCTGGAGGGCATGCCTGCGACAACGGCGCGGACGTCGGGCCGGCGGGTAGCAATAAGCAGAACAGCTTCTGCCCCCTTCGAAGCGCCGACAAGCGCGAGGCGGTCAGGGGCGACCCCGGGTTGCCTCGCGAGCCAGTCAAGGCCGCGATCAAATTGCTCCAGCGCAATGCGCTCCAGCGTGTCCGGTGTGCCTGGGGCGCCGAAATAGGCCAATTGAAAGACACTGAAGCCTTCCTGCTGCAGCGCCAACGCCGTGCTCAAAGAGCCGATGCCGAGGCCGCCCTCTGATCCGCCCAAGAGCAGCACGGCCGGATGGGGCCCTTCGCCATCGGCTGGAAGGTAATTGCCGAACAGGCCCGGTTCATCGACACGCACGCCCGTCGGGCCGGGGTCTCGCACCTCGATCTGCGGTAGCCCGTAGTTTTCTGGCGCAGCCAACCGAAAGAGGGCTGCGCTCCCCATGAGCGCGACCACAACTGCAGTGATTGCAAGGCCATTTTTCCAGCGCATGAAGCCTGCTCCTCCGCGTCAAGTTCATGCGGACCAGGGTGCCGGATGCCTGTGTAAGGAGGAAGTGTAGGGGATCAGCTGTGGGACGTGACAAAGGTCATGTCACAGCCATCCCCTATCACGGGCGATGCGCGCGGCTTCGATGCGGCTGGCGGCGCCAATTTTGGCGGAGGACTCCGAAAGATAGTTGCGCACAGTTCCTGGCGATAAGTCCAGGACCCGCGCGATCTCCTTGTTTGAGCGGCCCTCTTCCGCAAGACGCAGGACGTCGCGCTCGCGATCGGAGAGCGGATTGGCCGGCAGGTCCCATACGGCTTCCGCCAATTCCGGCGCGATCGCTCGGCCGCCGCCGACAACTTTGCGGATGGCGCTGGCGAGGTCATCAGATGGTGTATCCTTCAGCAGGTAACCCCGCACGCCTGCATCCATGGCGCGGCGTAGATAGCCGGCCCGACCAAATGTGGTGACGATGAAGACCTTAGTGGGAAGGTTGTCTTTGGCGACGGCCTCGGCCACGTCGAGCCCTGTGAGCGATGGCATTTCGATGTCGGTGAGGAGGATATCCGGTTTGTGTTCGCGCACTGCCGCCAGCGCGGCTGCGCCATCGGAGGCACGGGCGACAATCGTCATGTCGGCCTCCATAGACAGGAGAGCAGCCAGAGCGCCGAGCACAAGCGCCTGATCTTCGGCGATGACGATGCGGATCACGGTTTGGTCTCCATAGGCAGCTGGGCGACGATCCGGGCGCCTGAGCCGTCGCCGCTCACAGCCAATTCACCGCCAGCAGCAGCAAGGCGCGCCCGGATGCCCCCAAGGCCGCCACCTTCGCGGATGGCGGCCCCGTCACCATCGTCGCTAATCGTCAGGTTGATCGCGTTTTCGCGTCGCTTCAGCGCGATCGTGCATGTTTTTGCGCCGGAATGGCGAATGACATTGGTGACGGCCTCTCGCAGCGCCATGGCGAGAACTGCGCTTGCGCCCTGGTCGATTTGATCAACTTCTCCTTCGACGATGCAGGCGATGCCTGCGGCGGCAAGGGCGCGTTGGGCACCGGCGATTTCGCGCCCGAGCGTGGCGTTGGTCATGCCAGCGACGGCGGCGCGGACTTCAGCCAACGCCTCACGGGCGGCGCCGGCGACCTCGCGCATTTCTGCTTCGGCCTTTGCAGGCTCGCGGGCGTTCAGCTTTACGGCGAGATCGGCTTTGATGGCGATCAGGGTCAGGGTGCGGCCCAGAAGATCGTGCAGATCGCGCCCGATGCGTTCGCGCTCTGCGGTGGCGGCGAGGTGCTTGACTTCATCCTGAGCCTTTACGAGGGAGCGGTTCTTGTCTTCAAGCATTGAACGGGAAATGTTGGCGAGACCGATCATGATTATCATAAAGACGCCAATGCCCCAGTAGAACGGATGCTGGCCCGTCATCAGCCCTATGCCAGCGGTTGCTGCCGCAAAGGCTCCGACAAACATGCCGGCGCGCCAGGCCGGGCGAAGATTGCCGATCATCGCGGCTGCGTAGACGCCGATGACCGTCCAATTGCTCTGGGTGAAGAGCAACGCGAATGACAACAGGAGGATCGCGGTCGCTAACGCGACAAGGGTCAGTCCCTTTGCCGAGCCACCTAAAAAGTAGAGGACCAGAAAGACGCCGACCCCGACGAACGCCCAAATCATCTGCGGCTGAGGCGGCGGCTCGAAATACCAGGGGATGAAGAACAGCGGCAGGTATCCGAGCCATATGAGCGGGCCGTCGATACTCACCCAATCACGGTACGTCCCGAGCTTTCGCTTCTGGTGTCTCATGCGGCGAAGACTCCTCTGGACAAGCGGCGCGGTCAAGCCGCGTGCCGCTTTTGGCCGGTCAAGGCGAAGATCGCAGATGCAAGCGTGATCAACGCCAGCGGGCCTGCATGCAGCCACAGATTGGCGCTGCTGCTGCGGCCCACCGCCATCAGGGCGATTTCGCCGAGGTGATAGGAAGGCAAGCCCCATGCGATCGTCTGGATGACTTCGGGCAGGGCTGCAATAGGCATCCACAAGCCGCCCATGACGGCCATGCCGAGGAACAGAATGTTGACGACAGCGATGGCCCCTTTCTGGGCCATGCGATAGCCAAATCCCAGGCCTATAAGCGCGAATGGAATGACGGCGATGATCTGCACAGCGGCGAGGGTAAGCCATTGCGCCATGCCCAGTCGGACGCCGGCTGCCAGGGCCAAGGCATAGATGAGCGCAATCGCCACAGCGCTGAACATCATGGTGGCGATGAGCTTCGCGGTGACGTGTGCGCCGGCTGGCATCGGGGACAGGCGCTTCAATTCGAGTTGGCCGCTCTCGCGTTCGGCCGCGACATTAGCGCCGAATCCGAACAGGGCCGGGCCCATGACAGCGTAGACACCGAACGTGGCGACCATCTGGGTGGCCACATCCGGATCGCCCCGCCCCATGCCGAAGGCAAAAAGCGCATAGAAGGCGGGCGGCAGAACAATTGTCGGGATTGCGAATTGCGGCAGGCGCCAGGACTTCAGGATCTCTGCGCCCGCTTCGCGAAGGTAAACGCCGCGCGCGGCAGCGACGAGTGAAGACATTACAGAGCCTCCTTGTCGAAGTTGGTGATGATGTCGGCCAGCGCATCTTCGAGCGATGCCGCCATGACGTCGAAGTGGGTCAGGGTCGGGTCCATTTGGAAAAGCGCAGTCAGAGTTGCGCGCGCGTTCGTGGTAACGAGCGAGGTGTCTGCGCCCTTTTTCTCGACTTTCGCCACCGCCGGCAATCTTGCCAGGAGCAATGCCGTCTGCGCCGTTCGCAGGCGGATGGTCGAGCCCGCCACCTTGGCTTTGATGGCGGCCGGGGTGTCGTCGGCCACGATTCGGCCATCAGCGATTACGATGATCCGGTCCGCGAGCGCATCGGCCTCCTCCATGTAGTGGGTGGCCAGCAATACCGCTGCGCCTTCGGCGGCCTTGGCGCGCACATTGCTCCACAAAGCGTGGCGCGCATCGGCGTCAAAGCCGGTGGTGGGTTCGTCAAGCACCAGGAAGTCTGGGCAGCCGGCGATGGCGCAGGCGAACTGCACCCGGCGTTGTTCGCCGCCGGAGAGCCTGGCGCACGGGCGCTTGGCGAGGGCCGTGAGGCCGGCTTGCTCAAGGATGTCTGTGGTCTTGAGACGGCGCTTGAAATATCCCGCCTGCAGATTGATCGCCTCGCTCACCGTGAGCCCGTCGGGCAAGCCTGCGGCCTGCAGCATAACGCCCATACGGGCGCGTGCCTCCGGGTCCCGGGGATCGCGGTCAAACAGGGCGACTTCGCCGGAGCTCGGCTCAAGGCGGCCGGTCAGAACGCCTGCAAGGGTGGATTTTCCTGCGCCGTTGGGGCCCAGAAGCGCTGTGACGACGCCTGGTTCCAAGGCAAGATTGACGCCGTTTAAGACCTGTTTTCCGGCATAAGACTTGGTGGCCCTGGTCAGGCGGGCGACGGGAGACGAGGAAGATGAGGACAAGGCAGTTCTCCTTTGCCTCCTATGAACACTACATCCCGGCCCCGCCGTGCAGTGGCGGCGGTAAGGTTCTCTGGGTGACGATTGTCAGGGCGCCGTTGCGGTCGGTTTTTGGGAGGGAAACAAAACAGCGTATCGGGGGCATCCTTATCTGCCTTATGCCATCCAAGGGTTTCCGCACCGGAGAAGCTGGCCTCGTCCGCTCAATGGTGGCTCTGGGCGCCCTCCAATCAAGCTGTCGTACACTGCCTCATTCGAGCCATCGGAAAGCAGTGAAGCCTGCCCCAGCGACGAAATTGCGGAGTGGGGCGCAGAGGTCCGAAAATCGAGGATTGCGGAATTCGGGTGGACGTTTTGCGGCGTGAGTGGTGAAGCGCGCGACCAATTCAGATCGGTAAGGCGCAGGCCCACGATGGACGACTTGCCTGAATTGTTGGTTTTTTTTCGCTACGAGATAGACTTGGCGCAGCTTGCGCGGTTCGAAGCCAATGCAAATCGACATTGGGTCCGCGATCCGCCGAGAGATTGGCGCTAGGGTGTGTTTGCCAAAGGCGCATCGGTTAATAGAGCTCAAAGTGGAGGATCTGTCCTGACGGATAAGCCAAAACTGGGACGCGCGGCAGAAGCAATGGCATCGGCATCGAGCGAGCCGATCGGGCAGGACAGGTTGGAGGTTTGGCGCGATGGATCGGCAATCTGCAGCATAGCGGTTGGGTCTTATGGCGACCCGCTCGATCTTGGCGAACACGAGGTAGAAGACCTGATAGCGAAGCTGCAAAATTTGCTCGAAGTCGACAGATAGTGAAGGCAGCGATCGGCCCGTCTGGGTCGTTCCCGACGTCCGCTTGGCGGACCGAGGTCGCCCATCAAGCGGTACTCCGGTGCGGTCAGTTTTAGATCTGCGCTGAAAAGGAAAGGGCATCATCCACGTATTGCTCCGGCGACAGCCGCCTTGTGGGATCGTGATCTGAACAGGATGCTGTGCGCTTACGAGTGTCGTTAAGCGCACGCATAGGTGCACAGCATGACCCGGATGACCGGTCTCACCGTAGGGAGACTGTTTAAGCTCCCATGACGACCGGCAGCTACGGGCTATGAACGCCGGGCGCGCCGAATTGGTACCGATGGCAGGGCCGCTCCTGACTTGCCGGTCGTGCTTTCCCTGGGGATCAGGCGCGACATCGCCATAAGGCGTTCTTCGGCGTGTCGCAGGCCCGCCCCGCCGCTCAAGTTACTCCGAGGTCTGGTGTCTCAGTGACAATCGCAATCTGGCGCAAGAGCGTCGTCTCCGCTCTGGGCGTCAAACGATAGCCCTCAAGCGTTTTTCGGATCTCGCCTGAGGCAATCCTGGCATCCCACCAATCTCGGACGAATGCGGGCGCGTACCCCCCAGTGCGAAACTCATAGGGCTGGGCGAGAATGCAGAACGCAATCATGAGCTCGTAGCAGGGACGCTCATAGGAGGCTTCGCCCTCCGGATAGCTCAAGAAGTCCTCAAAGGATGAAGCTGTAGTCAGTTTCGAATAGAGCCAGAACAGTAGGTCGTACATCAGATGGGAATTCTCGTCGGCATGTAGCGAAAAGTGGCCCTTCTCATCGACGATCAAACGTGCGAGCCGGCGAAGCATGCGCTCGCCTTTCGGCAAGTCACCGTTGGCGACAATCAACGCTCGTAGCAAGATTGGCGAAAGCGTGCCTTGCTCGACTTTGTTCTCTGCGTTCTGCCGATCGTCTTCTGTGGTGTCGTATTGCTTCTCGTCTACTAGCCCTTTGACGAAGGCAGCGAAGTCAGGCGCGATCACTGTAATTCTATAACTGTCCTCTTGGTCCACAAACACGACACGCGGCTCGCCGCGTTTGCCACACGCACGATAGTCGAGCGCGATCATCTCATGCCCCGCAGTCGGGGTGCCGGCGAAGTATACGCCAACGGGCGGGTACCCCCACTCTTGCTCCCAGAATTTAGACCCTGTCTTGCCGCACAGTGAATACTCCGATGTGCGGCCTACGGCATATAAGCCGTCAATCGCGATGTGATCTTCCGCCCAACCCGTTGGCTCATTCATCGGATGGCAATTGCGCTTGAGCAGCCCGCCGTTTTGAATTCGCGCCAATTCGACATAGGCTGGAGGCAGCCGAAAACCTCCGAGCTCCTCCTCAATAGACGCGACGAGCTCATCGCTGGGGGCTGGCTCGACGTAAGAGCGCCTCGAGTAGTCGGAATCTTCCCACAGGCCCTCGAGCTCGTATCCCTCGAAGGCGCGACCTCCAGGCATTATGTCCCCGTCTAAATCTTGGCCCCAACAAACCGAGGCCTCAATTTTAGACGGTTTGGCGAAGGTCGCAAATGGGGCAGGTTGGCGCCGATCATCATTGTTGGCGACAGGCAGGAACGATCCGATCGCGCCATCGAGCTAGTCACCTAGCAATCGGGTCAGCATTCTCCGGATATGATCCTGTCCGGTGAAAAAGACTGTGAGCACACGAACAAGTATTCCATCTTCATCTATGTCGAGCCACAAAATGGCCCGCCTGCCTGTCGAATTGCGCAGGCCAGGCATAACTCTCGTCGTGCAACGTTCCGCGAGAGGGTAATTGAACTAATCGAGTGATGTGTTCGCGCATCGACTGCACGAGGCCGTTTGCGATAATCGTCGCGTGGACAAAGGACGACACGGAATCTACCTCGCCGTCGAAGAGCGCCATACTGCGGTCGAGTGCAACTTCATCGACATCGCGTCAGGTCCAAGATAGCTGGTTCTTCGGAATTTTTCTGGTCGGGTCGTAGACCATAACCTTGTGCGGCAGGTCAGGCCCCCAACGCCACAGCACCAGGTTCTGGTCATCGGCGGTCGCGCCATTGGCGAAGCTTGGGACTAGGATGCCGGCATGACCGGCAGTCATCAGACGCCGGACAACGGTCCAAGAGTCAGGCTCACGCCCTGCGACCAGCGCATTGCCCCAGGCGCAGGCAAGGTCACTGAGATCTACTCCAAGTGCAGCCCGGTCTGCGTCCGTCCGCAGGTCGGCGATGCCATCGCAATCGACGTCGTAGCTGCACAGCACATAAGGCGTCAGCCTGTGCGCAAAGCCGCCTGAGACTTCACGAAAAACGGTATTGTAGGTTAGGGACAGATAGAGGGTTTCAAGACCCGGCCAATTGAACCGGCGCCCCTTGAGCGCGGCGCCTGCGCCCGACAACGGGCTCCAGGCCCAGTTTGGGTCGTGGGCCCGGAAACATTCGCCCCTGAACCTCAAGCGTATCCGCCTGTGGCCAGGTGGTCGACATAATCTCGCACGGCGCTGGCCTTGCCTGATTTGACCAGCGCTTCGGCGGTCCGACCTCCAAAGGCTGGGATGGGTTCAGCGCGATACCAGGCCATGGCTTGGGCTGCGCCCCCAGCCCAGGTCTGGACGAGGTTGATTATCTCCAGCATTTCCCGAATCCGGCTTTGGGCCTTGGGGCCGTCGCGGCGGCTAGCCTTCTGGAAGACTTCACGTGCAAGGCCAGCGGTGTCCGCCAATTGAGCTTTGGACATGGCGAAGGCTTTGGCAACGTCATCGACCTTCACGGCGCCGCGTTCGTCCATCAGGCTGAGGATCGAGAAGCGGCCCGACGCCGAGATGCCCCCGACGAAGCTGCCCGTCGAGGAGGCCTTCTTAGCTGCCGAAGCCATATGGCGCTCCTTTGTCCTATTTTACGGTCAATATATAGGCGGTTAGGCGCGATGCAAGGGTAGGCGGCGCGCACTGGTGGTTCGCGCAATAAGGGGAGGGCGACGTTCGCTCAGCGTTGAGCGCCCAGGCCCGAGTGTCCTCCTTGCGCCTGAAGGTCTCACTGATGTAGCCGCTCTTGCGTCGCACCATGGCCCGCCAGGACCTCGATGGAAGCTTCACGAAGGAGGCCAGTTTAGTGTCCTCTATGAGTACAGTGGGACGAAGAAGCGTAACGAAAAGTAGCGTACTGGGTCATAAAACCGGCGGCGAGGCGGCCAACCCAACGCATTGAAGTAAAGAGTTAAGTGCCAAATTTTCAGACCCATAGATTCGCTATTGCGCCCATGATGGATGGGGCCGACTGAACTTTAGATACAAGGTCGTGGCACCCCGTTGGTGCACTTCTGGTGCAGTAGGTTGGAGCAACGCGACCCATTCTCTCGGAGTAGCGAGTGACAATAGTGGAATGGGGATACACAGAAATCCGAAGCTTCTTGCGCAGCCACAACGCACTCTTGGTCCACTTCTCGACCGTCATGAGTTCGCATCCGTATCGCTTTCCCGATGACCTGCACAACGCATGGACCCGGAGCGATCTTGAGCTAAGTTTCTCGACGATCTTGCCCGGTGACACATTCAAACAGGCTCAGGGAGGGCGCGGCGGCGCTGAAGGCAGCGTCGGTCTGCTCGTCGACCTTGGACCCGAGACTGTTGTTCGTTCAGTTCACCACGAGGACAGCGGCAGCAGCGCGGTTGGCTCTCTCGGAAAGCCCCCCTCCCGGACTACGTGCACTGACAGCATTTCCAAGCGAAGTGACAGCAACGAGTGGCGCGTCTCGAATTTTCGACCGATCGGGATCTTCATTCTTGGGCCGCCATACTACGTCCGCCAGCTGGTCGATCTGCCGGACATAGGCGAGACCGAGATAGAGCAGTCAGTCTCTTTCCCGGCCATTCTAAGCGACTTTCCGGGCAAGCGCATGTTTTCGGCAAATGCCTCAGGATTCTTCGAGTACACCGAGGCCGGATGGCATGCTGTTCGGATTGAAACTCTCATGGCAGACTAGGGCGGGGGGTGACGTCTTTGACGGTTCGGGCCAGAGGCCTTCCTCTCATGTTCGCCATGCGCCTACGCGCGAAAGAGGGATAAGGGTTGGAACTAGCGCCGCCATTCTTGAGCCGATTGTTCGGAAACACCGGTAACTGGCGTCTCCTCCTCACCGACAACAACCTCCAGATCCGTGACGGTGGACAGCAGACAAAGATCGACTTCGCGAATGTCAGGATTGTTCGAGTCTCGCTCGTTGACGGCTGGTGCACAGTCTCAATCGTCACTCCGGCGGGCGAACTCCAATTTCGAGGCGCAGCTCGTTTTCCTGCTGCAAAGTTTCGGGACAAGCTGACCGCAGCGGTTTCGGCAGCGGTTGCAGCTGAAGCCTCAAAACACGCTGCCAAGCAAGGCATCGACGATGCCGAAATTGACAGGTTTCTGAAGACGCCCCGCTACCTTGCTCGCAGAGACATCGCCCTCTGGCTGGCGGAAAAGGACACTGGAGATCTGTCCTCTACTTCCCTCCTTCAGCTGCTGGTTCATCCGTTGCTGTATGCGACAGCCCCGTCGCAGGCAGACCCCGTTTCCCGCCTGAAGGCCCTAGCCACCGGCGCTTCACAGGAACTTGCCGACCGGAATGCGCGACACTTGGCTTCGGAGCTTGTCGCTTGGAAAGGGTTCTTCGACACAATCGAGTCAACCCCGCTGACGGAACAGCAACGGCGCGCCAGCCTGGTTATGGAAGATCGCTGTTTGGTGATTGCAGCTGCCGGTTCAGGCAAGACTTCCACTCTCGTCGCAAAGGTTGGCTATGCGCTTAGCGCGGGCCACTGCCAGCCGCGCGGCGTTCTAGCCATCGCGTACAACAAATCGGCAGCCGACGAGCTGCGTGATCGTCTGACGCGGCGACTGGCAGGCCGAGTGAATCACCTCGATGAGCTTACTGCCCAGACGTTCCACAAGGTGGGGCTCGACATCATTTCTGCAGTTGAGGGCAGAAAACCGGACCTCGCGCCGTGGGCAAACGAAACGCCAGACAACGAGGGCGCGATCATCAACGAACTCGTTGCCGAACTATCAGCATCCGACCTTGGCTTCTTGGTTCGCTGGAACCTTTTCCGGGCGCTTGCCGCGCAGCCGAACCGCGAGCTTCCGCGCTTCGCATCGCAGCGCGACTACAATGACTACATCGCTCAGGTTGGGGAGGACCGCGACGGGCACAAAGGCATCCGCACCCTTAACGGAGAGCTTGTGAGGTCAATGGAGGAGCTCGCCATCGCCAACTGGCTGTTCCTTAATGGCGTCCCATACGAATATGAGAAGGCCTACGCCTACGACACCGCCGACCAACAGCACCGCCAGTACCATCCAGACTTCTACTATCCGGAGATTGACTGCTACCACGAGCACTTCGCGCTGGGATCTGATGGCAAGCCGCCGTCTTTCATGGCCGGCGACTACGCTGCGGGAGTCGAGTGGAAGCGCGCGCTGCACGCCGACAGGGCGACCGCTTTGATCGAGACGACCAGCAGTCAGTATCGCGATCAAGTTCTGTTTGATCATCTTGAGCGTGAGCTGAAGCACCGCGGTCAAGCGTTTCGCCCACGCTCCGGCGCCGATGTGCAAGCGATACTCACCGAGCTACGTGTTCCCACCTTCACCGGTCTGGTGAAAACATTCATTACCCTTGCGAAATCCAATGGGCTGACGCCGGCTGGACTTGCGGAATTAGCTCGAACTCAGGACGACGCTTTCCGCGCGCGCCTGTTCCTGGGTGTCGCAACACCGTTGTTCGAAGCCTATGAAGCAAGGCTAAAATCGCTCGGCTGTATCGATTTCGAGGACATGATCTGGGCTGCCGTTCGCTATGTTGAGAGCGGTCGGCACGTCCATCCCTATCAGCTTATTCTCGTCGATGAGTTTCAGGATATCTCGCGATGCCGGGCTAAGCTCGTCGCCGCTATGCTTCAGCAGAACCCTGCATGTAAGTTGTTCGCTGTCGGCGACGATTGGCAGTCCATTTATCGGTTCTCAGGCGCAGACCAAAGTATCATGCGCGCTTTCGCAGACGAATTCGGGCCGACCGAAACAACCTTTCTAACGCAGACGTTCCGCTCCAATCAGGGAATTGTTGATACGGCCTCCGCCTTCATCCAGCGCAATCCGGACCAGATCGGCAAGAAGATCACGGCTGCGAACCCGCGGACCCATTCGACGGTACACCTGCTGGAGTATGGCAAGGACGATGAGTTGGCGGCGATACTTGAAGCCGAGATCGAGGCTCTGGCCAAGAACGCTGCTCAGCGATCCGCGAAAATCTCGATTCTGATCCTCGGACGCTTTCGACATTTGCGGCCGACAGAACTCGAACGCTGGCGTCGCCAATTCGCACAGTCGGCAGACATCCGCTTTTTGACGCTGCATCGTTCGAAAGGTCTGGAGGCCGACTACGTCTTCATTCTGGGCGTCAATCAGGGCGCATTCGGATTGCCAAGCACCATCGAAGACGACCCTTTGCTCAACATGGTGCTGCCCAAGCCGGAAGCGATGGAGTTCGCAGAAGAACGCCGCTTGTTCTACGTCGGGCTGACGCGCGCCAAGCACCGCTGCCACATCCTGACACGCCGCGGGCGCGCGTCGCCTTTCATCAAGGAGCTTCTCGGGGCCGCAGGCGCCGTTTACCGCGTCGGAGCGCCGCGGCCTCGCCCGGTCAAGGCCGAACCCTGCACTCGCTGCGCCACCGGAGTTCTACGTGAACTTTTCGATGATCAGAGCAAGTCGATGAGATGCTCGAACTTTCCGCGTTGTGGCGGAAAGCTTCTCTCTCGCTTGCGCGCCGCTCGTTGATCCGGTCGGCCGCACTAACCCTACCTCTAGGCTTGCGCTTCCAGAACGTCGTCTAGCCGCGTTGTATAGGCGGGGGATAGCCGGGCGCGGCGCATGCCCCATTGCGGTTTGGGACCGGTGCCGCCGGGGCGGAGAGTGTTCCGGCCGAACCGGCCGTTGACGCCATCAAGCGCCGCCATCAGGCGGGCAGACCGTTCGGGGTCGCGTGAGGGCAGCATCTGGATCGGCAGATCGTCCGGCCGATGCAGGTCGACGAACACAACGCCAGCCTTGGCGAAACGATAGCCAGGCCGCCACAGCCGCTCAGCGGCGTGCACGGCCGAGGCGATCAGCGCAAAACTGTCGGCCGTCGGCTCGACAGCAAACGTCACCTGGTTGGCGTAGCGCGGGTCGTTGTTGAAGCGGTTGGTGAGCATGAATACCTGCATGGCGGAAGCGACCAGCCCATGGCGGCGCATCTTCTCGGCGGCGCGCGCGGTGTAGCTGGCGATAGCGTCCCGCATCTCGGGCCAGGTTGTCACCGCCCGCCCGAAACTGCGCGTGACGGCCAGACTCTTCCTGGTCGCGGGCGCCGTGTTGAACGGGAAGCAGATGACACCCTGCAGCTCGGCATGGGTCTTGGCGCCCGTGACGGTCAAAACCTTCCGCACGTACTCTGCCGGCATCGCCACAAATGCCCCGACGGTCTCGACACCGAGCGCTGCGAGTTTCGCGACCGACGCTGGCCCAATACCCCAGACATCGCCAAGCGGCAGGCTCGGATAGGCTGCGGCGCGCACGGATTCTTCGCTGTAGTCGCAAACGCCCGGTCCGTTTCGGTCCTTTTTGGCGACCTTGTTGGCGAGCTTGGCGATGGTCTTGGTCGGGCCGATGCCGACACAGCACGGGATCTTGGCGATCTTGCGGACGTGGCTGCGGATGTCGGCGGCCAACTGGGCGAGTTCGCCCGGCATCCCGGCGAGGTCGAGGAACATCTCGTCGATGGAGTAGGGCTCCACCACCGGGACAAGATCGAGCAGCGTCTCGTAGATGCGACGGCTCATATCGCCGTAGAGGGCATAGTTCGACGAGCGCCAGACGATCGGTTTCAGCTCTGGCCGCTTGGCGACGAGATGATACGGATCTCCCATCTTGAGGCCGAGGTCCTTTGCCTCGCGCGTCAGGGCAATGGCGCAGCCGTCATTGTTGGAGAGGACAGCGACCGGCAGGGGCCGCAGCTTCGGATCGAAGGCGCGCTCGCACGAGCAATAGAAGCTGTTGGCGTCGATGAGGGCGAACATCAGACGTTCGTCCGCACAAGCGCCTGCACGATCGCCCAGACCTCGACATCATCGGCGATCGTGATCAGCGCGCCCGAGGAGGGCTTCAGGACCCAGACATCAGCGCGCTTGCTAAGCGTTGCGAGGATGACGTCGCCCCCGACCATGGCGACACAGACCACGCCTGCGCGCGGTTCGGCGGCGGCGTCAGCGACCAGAATATCGCCGTCATGAATCCCGCGCGCCGCCAGCGCCTGACCCTTCACGCGCACGGGATAGCGCCCTGGCCGGCGCAGATCGAGAATGGCGGCAAGATACACCACGCCCTCGATGTAGTCCTGCGCCGGGGACTGAAACCCCGTCGTCTCGTCGCCCTTGTACTGTCCCATGAGGAGAACAAATAGCGAACATGCGCCTAGCTGGGAAGCGAGAACCGGGTGACGAGCCCAGTCTGCCGTGGATAGTTTATATGTTCGTCGGCTCCGATACCTTGGGTATCGCCAATTAGTGATTGATAAACCGCGCTATGGTTTGATATTATCTCGAAAGAGATACCCATGGCATCGCAAAAGGCATCCAAGTTAAACCACCTGCAGCGCATCCTTCCGGAAGGACTGGTTGTCGACGCCGCCTGGCTGGACGCCAACGGATACACTCATCCTCTTCGCCAGAAATATGTCGCCAATAGCTGGCTCGACATGCTCACGCGTGGCGTCTACCGCCGCCCGCTCGCCGGGCTCGGGCAGGTCACTGGCCCGGAGACCGTTGACTGGCGCCTTCTGCTAGCGTCGCTCTCCAGTCTGCTAGGCTACGACGTTCACGTTGGCGGTCGCATGGCGCTCAGCCTGACAGGGCACGCGCACTACCTGTCGATGAGCCCGCTCAAGACCGTGGACCTCTATGCTGACAAGCTTCCGGCATGGCTCGCCCGGGTGCCGACCGATGTCGCCTGGCGTCTCCATCGCACGGCGCCTCTGTTTGATGCGTCGATGCTGGCGGCGACGCTGCCCGCGCCGAAGTTTGGCAACGCGACAACAGACCCATTGCTGCTCTCTGGTCGCGCGCGCATGTCGGTCGACCGCGAGCGCTGGACATTCCCCGTCGCCATACCCGAGCGCGCCATCCTCGAACTTCTCGATGAGCTTCCGGGCGCTGAAAGCTTCGAACAGGCTGACAAGATCATGGACGGCCTCGCCAACCTGCGGCCCCGCCTGCAGCAGCACCTGCTCGAAGCCTGCCGGTCCGTCAAAGTGAAGCGCCTGTTCCTGTTTTTGGCTGAGCGGCACGGCCATGCCTGGCTGGCCAAGCTGGACCGGAACCGGATCGACCTCGGCGCCGGAAAACGCGCCCTTGTCGCGAACGGTCGCTACGACAAGAAATTCCAGATCACGGTTCCGGAGTTCCTGCTACAAAAGCAGGATGACTACTGAAGTCTACAAAGCCCAGGTCCAGCTGCTGGTCCGCGTGCTGCCATTCGTGGCGGCCGAAGACTGTTTTGCGCTGAAGGGCGGTACGGCGATCAATCTCTTCGTCCGCGACCTGCCACGTCTCTCCGTCGATATCGATCTGGCGTATCTCCCGGTTGCAGACCGCGCCGCGTCGCTCGCCGACATTGAAGCCGCGCTCCTGCGGATCAAGACAGCCATCGAAGGCGGCATTCCGGGCGCAACGGTGACGACGTCACGCACCCAGCCCGAAAACAAGATCGTCAAGCTGGTGGTGGCCATCCCGGGCGCGCAGATCAAGATCGAAGTGACGCCCGTCCTGCGAGGGTCCGTGTTTCCTGCTGTGCTGATGGCCGTCACCGATAGCGTCCAGACTGCGTTCGGCTTTGCTGAAATCCAGGTCCTGTCATTCGCCGATCTCTATGCCGGCAAGCTGGTCGCGGCGCTCGATCGCCAGCATCCGCGCGACCTCTTCGACGCGCGCGCCCTGTTGGCCAACGAGGGTGTTGATGAGGACCTGCGGTGCGCCTTCCTGGTCTATCTCATCAGCCACAAGCGGCCTGTCGCCGAACTTCTCGGCTGTCGCCCCAAGCCCCTACAGCCAGAGTTCGACACCAACTTCGCCGGCATGACCGACGAGACGGTGACTGTCGCCGATCTTGAAGCGGTCCGTACCAAACTGGTCGAAACGCTCGCCGCGCAGATGCCTGCCAGTCATCGCAATCTGCTACTTTCCGTTGAAACAGGGCAGCCCGACTGGACCCTTGTCGATATCCCCGGCGCTGCCGATCTTCCCGCCGTGAAGTGGCGGCTACAGAATATCCTGGGGCTTGATGCGCAGCGCCGGGCCGCGAATGTCACTGAACTAACACATGTGTTGACCGCTGCAGGGAATGCCGCCCGATGACCGCGCTCTTTGACATTGCGGATTTACCCGACGATCTGTCGACGATTCCACAGATTGATCTTACAGACGATCTCGCGGCGGATCCCGACCACGAACCGTGGTTTCGGTTGGGAGCGTGGACGGTCAGCCATCG
>CAIKWZ010000031.1 GCA_903831255.1 uncultured Alphaproteobacteria bacterium | reverse complement strand
TGTCGCTAGCTCATCATCTGTCGTGTGTTTGTAGCTCATGAAGTGTCGTGTTTCGAAGCGCCCTGGAACAAAGAGGGCACGATGGGCACGGCATCCATTCATGTGGGTATCAGGACGATGAGGTTTATGGATGTTTATGACCGTTGGAACCGGGGTCGTCTCGGTCAGGATGAGGCTGCAGAACTGCTTGGCGTCAGCGTGCGGTCATTTCAGCGATGGAAGACCCGTTTTGAAGCGGATGGAGAAGGTGGTCTTGCGGACCGACGGATGGGCCGGCGCTCACCAAGGAGGGCTCCTGAGGAAGAGCTCGAACGAATGCTGGGGCTTTTCAGGGATAAGTACGCCGATTTCACGGTAAAGCATTTTCATGAGCAGCTGGCGAAGCGTCACGGCTATACTTTGGGTTACACGATCACCAAGCGAACGCTTCACACGGCGGGCTTGGTGCGGCCTGCCAGGCGACGGTCTGCGCATCGCAAGAAGCGCCAGCGACGTCCTTTGCCCGGCATGATGCTGCACCAGGACGGCTCTCGCCATGTCTGGATTGAAGGCCTTCCGCCGATGGATCTGATTGTAACGTTGGACGATGCCACGAGCGCCATTTTGTCGATGTTCCTTGTCGAGGAGGAAGGCACGCTGTCAACCTTCCGTGCTCTCAAGGAGGTCATTGAAGAGCACGGTCTGTTCTGTTCCCTCTATACGGATCGCGGCAGCCACTATTTTCATACCCCAAAGGCAGGGGAAAAAGTCTCAAGAGACCATAAAACACAGGTCGGCCGCGCCCTGGCGCGGCTGGGGATCGAGCATATCGCCGCCTACAGCCCCGAGGCGCGAGGGCGGTCTGAACGCCCCTTTGGCACGCTTCAGGACCGCTTACCGAAAGAGCTGCGTCTGGCTGGCATCACGACCGTCGAGGCCGCTAATGACTGGCTGCGTCTGCATTACATTGCTGAATACAATCGGCAATTTGCGATCCCGGCGGAGCAGGAAGGTACGGCCTTCGTTATCGATCGCGATGGGGTCTCAAAGGACATTCTCTGCATCATTGAAGAACGCACGGTCGGTAATGACAATACCATCGCCTGGAACGGACGACGCCTGCAGATTCCTGCAAGCCCCCTCCGGCCCCACTTTGTGAAAGCGCAGGTCCGGGTTCATTGCTATCCAGATGGGTCTTTGGGCGTCTGGCTGGGCCCACACAGGCTGGTGAGCTTCCCTTCCGAGGACCACCTTCTTACCGACGTCAGGACCGGCCAGGCCCAGTCTGGCAGCGGGCTCTCTGCGGTCAAGGACAAGCCCTTACGGGCGCGCCAAAGCGCGTCCTTGACCGCAGCTCCGCCCGCCGCCAAGCGCAAACCAAGGGTCAGGACAACAAAACCCGATCTGATAAAAACTCAGGAAGGCCGCAGGAAACAACCGGCACACTCCCGAGCCGCGTCGTAGGAGCAACCCCAGGCGAGTGTCCACGCCTTTCGCTCACCTGGTAAAAATGCAAAAAAGGCGACAGATCATGGGCTACAAATATACGACAAGTTCACGAGCTACTGACAGCAAGGCCCGCATCAGATCATTCTGAAGGGCCGCTTCACCTGGAGAGCGCCAGCCGGGTAACTTGTCGGAGAAAAAGGGGAAGGACGGGGGATCCCGGCGGCTCAGCATACGTCCGAGGGGATGTGGCCGGCGCGTTGAGGCGCAGCAGGTGTCAACTGCATCACGATGAGCTCTTCAAGCCGCCCGCGCGTAGACCGCAATTCCTGACAGGTCGCAAGAGGGCGGAGACAGACAGACGTCGCATGATGTCGGGACAAGGGAAGTCAGCCGATCAGTTCAACTTCCAAGTATGCGCCGGAAATAGGAAATAGTTTCCTTCAGACCGTCTTCGAGCTGGACTTTCGGCTCCCATCCAAGGGTCGTTCTTGCGCGCGTTATATCCGGCTGCCTCTGTCTGGGATCATCCTGCGGGATCGGCAGGAACACGATCCGCGAGGCCGACCCGGTGAGGCCGAGGATCGTCTCGGCGAGCTGGATCATGGTGAACTCGGTCGGATTGCCGACATTGATCGGGCCGGTCACATCGTCGGAAGAGTTCATCATGCGCATCATGCCGTCGATCAGATCGTCAACATAGCAGAAGGAACGGGTCTGGAGACCCTCGCCGTAGATGGTGAGATCTTCCCCTTTCAGGGCCTGAACGATGAAATTCGACACCACCCGTCCATCGTTCGGATGCATGCGCGGGCCATAGGTATTGAAGATCCGGATCACCTTGATCCTCACCTGGTTCTGTCTGTGGTAGTCGAAGAAAAGCGTCTCCGCGCATCGCTTACCCTCATCATAGCAGGACCGAGGACCGATGGGGTTCACGTGACCCCAGTAGTCTTCAGTCTGAGGATGGACCTGAGGATCGCCATAAACCTCTGACGTCGAGGCCTGAAGGATTTTCGCCCCCAGCCTCTTGGCGAGACCGAGCATGTTGATGGCGCCATGAACGGACGTCTTCGTCGTCTGGACCGGGTCGTGCTGATAATGAATGGGGCTCGCAGGGCAGGCGAGATTCCAGATCTGGTCGACTTCGACAAACAGCGGAAAGGTCACATCATGTCGAAGGAATTCGAAGCGGGGGTTGCCGATCAGATGAGCGATGTTTCTCTTCTGCCCGGTGAACAGATTGTCCACGCACAGGACATCGTGACCGGCCTCCAGCAGGCGATCGCAAAGATGGGATCCCAGAAATCCGGAGCCGCCGGAGACCAGGGACCGGTTTTCAAGCAGGGCGCTGACCGAGGACATGGGAGACGGAGCCTTTGAGCACGTGACCCTGACACATGCTCCCGCGCCATAGGGTTGTAAAGATACCGAAGGCTCCGACCCATCGGGCGCTGGCGCTGGTTAGGCTGGTCTCGCTGCGTTTCGTGGGCGATCACCTGCTCTGACGAGGGGTCAGGGATGGGATGTGGGCCGGCCGACGCTGTCATAAATGAAGCCACGACGGATCATATCGGACGGCTGGTAGATGTTTCGCAAGTCGACCACGACTGGTGATTTGAGGGTCGTTCGGACACGGTCAAGATCCAGGGCCCGGAATTGGTCCCACTCGGTGATGATGATCATCGCGTCGGCGCCTTCAATGGCGTGGTAAGGGCCGTCGCAGAAAGTGACGTTCTTAAGGAGCTTTCCCGCCTCATGCATGCTCTCGGGGTCGAAGGCCCGAATCGTTGCTCCCGCATCCTGCAGGGCCGGAATGATATCGAGAGCCGGAGCATCGCGCATATCGTCCGTATTGGGCTTGAAGGCAAGCCCAAGCACGGCGATCGTCTTGTTCCGAACGTCCCCGTCCATGGCTCGAATGATCTTGGAGGCCATCGCCCGTTTGCGGGCCGCATTGACCTCCACGACAGTGTTCACAATCCTGACCGGGGCCCCTGCGTCGTTGGCGGTTTTTGTAAGAGCCAGAGTATCTTTCGGAAAGCATGATCCCCCATAGCCGGGTCCAGCGTGAAGGAATTTCCCACCAATTCGATTGTCGAGGCCGATTCCCTTGGAGACTTCCTGGACATTGGCTCCGACCTGCTCGCACAGGTCCGCCATCTCGTTGATGAATGTGATCTTGACCGCCAGAAAGGCGTTAGCGGCATACTTGATCAGTTCCGAGGTCCGGCGGCCGGTGAATAGGATGGGTGTTTCATTGAGGAACAGGGGGCGATAGACCTCCCGCATCACTTCGCGCGCACGCTCGTCATCAGTTCCAACGACCACTCGGTCCGGCCGTTTGAAGTCGTTAATGGCCGCCCCCTCACGGAGAAATTCGGGGTTCGAGACAACCGCAAACTCCCCATCCGGCCGGACGCGTCGAATGATCTCTTCGACCTCATCGCCCGTCCCAACAGGAACGGTCGACTTGTTCACGATGACCGTGAACCCCTTCATGTGGCGGGCAATATCTTCGGCAGCCGCATAGACATAGCTGAGGTCCGCATGGCCATCGCCCCTGCGGGAGGGCGTTCCCACGGCGATGAAGATGGCGTCAGCTTCGGCGATGGCGGTCGCGCCATCCAATGCGAAGGACAAACGTCCTTCCCGAACATTCGTAGCGACCAGCTGATCGAGGCCAGGCTCGAAGATCGGGATCTCGCCACGGGTCAATTTTTCGATCTTCGACGGATCGGTGTCGACGCAAGTGACGGAATGCCCGAAATCGGCGAAACACGCGCCGGACACAAGTCCGACATAGCCCGCCCCGATCATTGTGACCTTCATGGCCCGACCTCGTTGAATATTGATCCTCTGAGATGGTCGTGTTTAGCGTTCGTATGTGAGGCGAAGTCAAGTGATCGTGTGGGTAAGGACGGTCCGTCGTGGCTCGATTTCGAGACAAAGATCGTCAGATATGAGGAGACGCATCCATGGCGTCATGTGAGGAGAGCGTGAGGGAAGAAATCGGGTTCGGCGATATCTGGAGGATAAGGATGACCCGTTGCGTATCGATCGCGTGCATCGTCAGCCTGATGCTTGTCGCCTGCGACGGGCCGTCGGGACCGGTGGCGACCGTATCCCCCGCGCGAGGCGAGGAGCTGGCGGAGTATTCGCGGTCAATCACCGACCGCGCAGACCGCCGCAAGGACGCGTCCCTGTATGAGTACTTCTGCGGCAATGTTTTTGGAGGGGCCTGTCCTCCCGATCTCGAGACGCAGCTAGAGGCCTTTGCCGTTGAGGGTGACAGGTCGCGCTTAGGGCTTGCAGACACGTTTGTTCGGCTGCATGCGGCTCGCGACCGCAAGGGTGAGACCCGTCCACTGACCGATGAAGACTATCTCGCCGCCGCCTATCAGGTCGCCCTGGGCCGCGCGCCTGATCCTCAGGGCGCGGCCGATAATCTGGCCTTCATTCGCAAGACTGGGGAAAGAGAACTCATGCTCCGAAGTCTTCTTCAGTCCAGCGAGTTTCGTTCCCGACCCTGATGGTTTAATCAGAGCCAGCGGTGCTTCAGAGTTTGGTCTTGTGAAAAAGACCGGACGGGACAAGCCGGATCGCCAGCATGATCGACCGCCAGATGGTCGGAGCGTACTGGATCGGGCCGCCATGATCGGCGGCTCGCCGGACCGATTGGGCGATGGCTTCCGGCGAGGCCCAGAGGGGTCCGGATTTGGGGAGATGGGCTGTCATCGGCGTATCGACAAAACCAGGTTTGAGGGCGACCGCCCGAGCGCCTGTTGGCGCGAGAGCGTGTGCAAGGCCCTGGACGAATAGAGCGAGCCCTCCTTTGGCGGCACCGTAAACGAAGTTCGATTGTCGACCGCGATCTCCGGCAACAGATGAAACGGCGACAAGAGATCCAGCATTCTGAGAGCCAAGAAGCGAGCCGGACGCGGCGCACCAGCAGGCGGCGCTGGTGAAGTTGATGGAGAGCAGGGACTGAAGGGCCGCCATGTCCTCACGAGCCCGGAGGTCGTCTCCGAGAGCTCCGTAGAAGAGCAGGACGTGATCTAGGCCGCCGAGATCCTCCCGCCATGTGCTGAGATAACGGGGAGCATCCTTGGCTCCTTGTTCGAGATCCATGTCGACTGTCAGGGCTAGAGACGCGCCGCGGGCGAGAAGGTCCTGGGCAAGATCCTTCAGGCGCATATCACCCCGGCCAACGAGCATCAGCCTCGCGCCGTCCGCCGCATAGAGACGAGCAGTGGCGACTGCGATCGCAGACAGTGCGCCAAGAATGATGACCCGCTTGGACGCACGGGGTCGAGTGGGAAGAGATGTCATGGCGTTGATTCCGGAAGACTTGAGACGGAGACACGTCGCCAGAGGGCGGAGGACAGACCCGGGTCGACCAGATCTTTGAAACGCGACCAGTTTGGAAAGCCGGCCTGGAACATCTCTGCGCTGATGCGTCCGTCTTTGGCGGGATAGAGACGGCCCCCTGCAGAGAGTACGATGGCGTCTAGATCGGCCAGAAGGCGCAGGGTCCTCTCCCCACGGTTTGGAAAGTCGAGGGCGAGGGTGGTGCCTTCCGTGGGAAAAGACAGAAGCCCCCGTGGGGCAATCGGCCCGAAGTCTTTGAGGACTGCGAGGAAAGAGGCTTCGCCGGAGCGGACAATACGCTTCAGGAGGTCGATCGTTGCGGGCTTCGCTGAAGGGGCAGGGATCACACACTGATACTGGAAAAACCCGGCCCGACCGTAAAGGCGATTCCAGTGAGCGATACCGTCGAGCGGATACAGAAAGGATCCGTAGTGAGCCTGATAGGGTCGCCTGTTCGTGCTCTTCAGGGAGTATCGAAGCTGATTGTAGGCTCGAACGGTCAGGGGGTTTAAAACTCCTGCCGGGGCCTCGATCGGCATGGCATATCGGGGCGCTTCGTCATGGACGCTGAGAGGGCCCTGCTTCGACCAGTTGGCCCCCGAGAAGATACCACGTCCAAGGCTGGTGCCCGACGACAGGCAGTCGATCCAGGCCATGGTGTGTTCGAAGCGCGCATGATGGTCAGCCGCGAGCTCAAAGTAGTCGCTCACATTGGAGAACGGGAGATCCTGAGCGTCGAGTGAGGACGACGTGATCGGCTTAGCCTGGAACTCTACCCATTCGATTATGCCGGTGAGGCCGAGGCCGCCGATGGTGGCGGTGAAGAGCGGGTTGTCCGGTTTCAGCTCCATCAACGCGCCGTCCGTTCTCCGAAGGGCGATCCGTATGACGGAATTGCCGAAGCTCCCGGCTGAATGATGGTTTTTCCCATGGACGTCGTTCGCAACGGCTCCGCCAAGGGTGACGAAACGCGACCCCGGCGTCGTCGGCAGGAACCAGCCGGCCGGGACCAGGACGCGCAGGCACTGGGACAGGGATAGGCCGGCTTCTGCCCGGAAGAGGCCAGTCTCTCGGTTGAATTCAAGAATTCGGTCAAGGCCCCCCATGGCGATAAGCCGGCCATCGGGATTGAGGTTGCTGTCGCCATATGAACGCAGAAGCCCCACTGCCAGACCTGGGTCTTCAGCCCTTAGGTTCGTCGCAAGAGAGGAAAGCTGGTCTCTGAAAACAGGCCGTGCAAGTCTATGACGGGACCGGACGATGCGCCCCCAGGAGCGGATCGTATCGTCAGGTCTGAACTCAGGCGGCGCCGGCAGCATCAACGTCCCCTAACCCAATGGCCGACATGCCGCCACTGCGCCGGATCAAGCCCTCGCCTCGATGCGGGGGGGCGCTGTGCGCAAGGCCCGATGACGCGCGATGGGGACGATCCCGGATGCTGCTGTGGATAGGCCGTCATGGAGATCCCTGGCCGGCATCACGAATGATGCGGGTGGTCGATTGGCCCTCAACCAGATGCACCCGAAGGACTTGTCCGCCCCGACTGCGGACGATATCCGCACCTACAATCTGGTCTTCTGTATAATCAGCGCCCTTTACAAGGACGTCCGGACAAAGCGCCTGAATGAGAGAGTGGGGCGTGTCGTCGTCAAAAAACACCACCATCGCAACGCCCTTCATCTGATCGATCACCCGCGCCCGCGCCTCTTGAGACTGAACGGGTCGGCTGTCTCCCTTCAGTCGCCTGACAGAGGCGTCCGTATTGAGGGCGACGATCAGTCGATCGCACGAGGCCGCCGCCTGCGCGATCAGAGCGACATGTCCTGGATGAATGATATCGAAGCACCCGTTGGTGAACCCGACCTTGAGCCCGTCTCGTCCCCATCGTTCCCGGACCCTGACGGCCTCCTCGATCGACATCGGGTTCAGAAGGGCTTGGTGTGGAACGGGATGAAGGTGACGTGACAGCTCATCTCCGCTGATCGTCGCCGTGCCTCGTTTTCCCACCACGACCCCGGCGGCGACATTAGCGATTGAAACGGCGTCATGGAGATCGAGGCCCGCAGCGACGCCAAGGGCCAGGGTTGCAACAACGGTGTCGCCCGCGCCAGACACGTCAAAGACCTCCCGAGCTTCTGCGGCGATGTGGAAGGGGGGACGGTCCCTTCGGAAAAGGGACATGCCTTTTTCGGACCGTGTCAGCAGGATATCCGCCCCGGTGAGGCGTGAGGCGCTCGCGGCGGCGGCGGCGCACGCCTGGTCGTCTTCGCACGAAACACCAGTCGCAAGCTGAAGCTCTTTGCGGTTTGGGGTGATGAGATGCGCTCCGGCATATCCCCTCCAGTCATGGCGTTTGGGGTCCACCAGGACGAGGATCCCCTGCCGGTTCGCCGCTTCGATCAGAGCCGAAATCACCCGGTCGGTGAGAACGCCCTTGGCGTAGTCCGAAAGAATGAGGGCCCCGGCGCCCGTTAGAAGAGCCGAGGTTGCGAGGATGAGCTGATCCTCGATATCCGACCCGATGGGATGCGCATCTTCCCGGTCGACCCGCAGCATCTGATGCTGACCGCCCATATAGCGGGTTTTGAGGGTCGTTCGTCGATGCTTGTCGATGATCAGATGGGTCGCCAGTCCGCCGATGGTCCTCCTGAGATGGGCTGCGGTCTCGTCCTCGCCGGTCACGCCGATCAGCAGCGCCTCGCCGCCCAGGGCCTCGATATTCGCCGCCACATTGGCGGCCCCACCCGGCGTCCAGCGATCGTCCCGGACCTTAAGGATCGGAACGGGAGCTTCGTCGGAGACCCTCGCGACGCCCCCTGAGACGTAATGATCCGCCATCACGTCGCCGACCACGACGACCCGGCCCGAGGCCAGTCTGGAAACGGGATCGGAAAGGGCCATGTCCACTCCTGATCGATCGGGGCCTGCGACGGGTCAAACCGGTCCGGCCAGGGCGCCCAAGGCGTTCCTTCGGCGCCATTCACACCGTTGACCAGACAGTATTGACCCCGCTTTAATACATCTATGGGCAACTTAATCCACGAATATCCCGGTTTTTGGGTGAGTCTGGGCGTGGGGCGTTGCGCCGTTTGGACGCCTCGGCAGACGCCGCAAGATCGGGTTTATGGGCAGTCTTTACTGGGATTGCTGGCGGCGGTGCGAAGGGTCGCGTGGGCCGCTGACTGGGTTGGATCGTCGGCGCCATGATGACGGATCGTTTGTCTGTTCTCGTTCTTGACGACAGCGCCCACATGCGCGGCCTCCTGAGAACGATTCTGAGCGGTTTTTCCGTACGCCGGGTCGAGGAGGCGGCCGATGTCGATCGCGCGGTGACGATTGCGGAAGGCGGCGGGATCGATGTCGCCCTGGTGGATTTGAAACTGGAAGGGGGCTCCGGGTTCGATTTCTGTCGCCGTATACGCTTTGGTCCTGAAGGGCCTTTGATCCGCCTTCCCATCATCATGGTGACCGCTCACTCGGAGCGGACGCTTGTCCGAGAAGCGATCAACGCAGGCGTAGACGAGTTTCTGGTCAAGCCGGTGAGCGCTGCGGACGTGGCGAGTAAGATCAATGCCGTCTTTGAACGTCGGCGGACATTCATCATTTCACCCGATTACATCGGGCCGGATCGCCGGCGCCGGAATGACCCGGAATATGCGGGCCCCCGTCGCCGGGCTGGCGAAGATGAGGCGCTGTTCATCTGAAAAATGACCCTCTTGGTCGCCTGATGGGGTATCCCAGGGTTAACTTCCACTTATCTGGGGCGTTTCAACCGTTGCGGCCTTGGTCGCAGGTGGATAACGTCTTCGTAATCATTCCGAAGGCTGGGTTCGGTCTGCGGATGTCGGCGGAGGGTGGATAATGGCGAATGAAGGCGGCGCTGGAGCGCCAGGAGCACGGCGGGGTCTCGGCCAGCTCTTCCTGCGCAAGTCGGTCGAGCAGATGCACGCCGAGCATGCGGGGGGAGAGCTCAAGCGGACGCTGGGGCCGCTCAATCTGATCCTTCTGGGGATCGGGTGCATCATCGGGACAGGTATCTTTGTTCTGACGGGGCGAGCGGCGGCCGAGTTTGCCGGGCCTGGGATCATGATTTCGTTTGTGATCACGGGCACTCTCTGCGCTTTCGTGGCTCTTTGCTATGCCGAGCTCGCGTCGGCGATCCCGGTTTCGGGATCCGCTTATTCCTACTCCTACGCCTCCATGGGCGAGATCGTCGCCTGGATGATGGGGCTTTTGCTCGTTCTTGAGTATGGCCTGGCGGCGTCGACTGTGGCGGTCGGATGGTCGGGCTATCTGATCAGCCTCCTGCACGATGTCGGGATCGTCCTTCCTCCTGAGCTGACCGCAGCCCCTGGCGTATCGGTCACGGCCCCAGATGGCAGCGTACACGTGGGGCTCGTGAACCTTCCGGCTCTGATAGCAATCCTTGCGGTGACGCTTTTGCTGACAGTGGGGATCGAAGAATCGACCGCGGCGAACAATGTCGTGGTTTTCATCAAGCTCGCTGTGGTCATCGCGTTTATCGCGATTGGGGCATTTTACGTGAAACCGGAACTGTGGTCCCCTCTGGTTCCTCCTCAGCAACCTCCGCCTCCCGAGGGCTCCGATATGAGCCTTGGCGCTCAGATCTGGCGCGCGCTGGGGGATGTCATGATGGCGAAGGAGAGTTCCGCGTATGGAATCGGCGGTCTGATCGCTGGCGCGGCGACTATCTTTTTCGCCTATATCGGGTTTGAGGCTGTTTCCACGGCGGGCGCTGAGGCGAAGAACCCAGGCAAAGACATGCCGATCGGGATCATCGGCTCTCTTCTGATCTGCACCATTCTTTACATTGCGACCTGCGCCGTCCTTGTCGGCATCGTACCTTATACTGAGCTCAACGATCCGGCCCCGATCGCCAAGGCGGTCAACCAGATCGGTCTTCCCTGGTTCGCCGTTCTTGTGAAGATTGGTGCGATTGCGGGCCTGTCCTCGGTTATGCTTGTGCTTCTGTATGGTCAGACCCGTATCTTCTACACCATGGCTCGGGATGGGCTGATCCCCCCGGTCTTCGCTAAGGTCCATCCCAAGTTTAAGACACCCTGGATCAACACCCTGACCGTAGGCGCAATCGCCGCCGGATTTGCGGGGTTCATGTCGCTGGATGCCCTCGCCAATCTGACGAATGTCGGCTCGCTGTCGGCCTTCGCGATCATCTGCTTGACGGTTCTCTACCTCCGCTTCGCCCGCCCCGACATGGAACGGCCCTTCCGGATGCCATTCGGGGTCAGCATCCTCGTCGCCGTTCTGGGCGCCGTGATGTGTCTGTTCCTGCTGATGTCTCTGATGGCGCATGTTCCGACACGTAACTTCTTCCTCGTCTACGTGGCTGGAGGGACCGCCCTGTATTTCGTCTATGGCATGTGGAACTCCCGATTGGCCCGGGGGCTTCCGGTCGTGTCTGGAGAGTCCTAGTTCGGCTATACCGAAGCCCGATCGCCCCGGTCGACTGTGACCGGCGGCGTTCTGGCTGAGGAAACTACCGTCGCGGCAGCGACGTTGGGTTTGGGAACTCTCGTTCGGTCGTTCTTGCGCACGCAGGGCCATCCTTTCAAATCCCTGTCTATGGCTGGGAGGCGTCCAGCGGGCCTTCGAGGCTACGACCTGAAGTTAAGTGACAGAACGGGAGAGGTGGCAGATGGCGTCGATTGAAGCGATTCTGTGGGACTTCGGCGGCGTGTTCACCACATCGCCGTTTGATGCTTTCAATCGTTATGAGGCGGATCGCGGTTTGCCCTCTGACGTCATCAGGCGCATCAACTCCGTAAATCCAAATGCGAACGCCTGGGCGCGTCTGGAGAGGTCAGAGATAGGCGCGGGCGAATTTGACGTGGCCTTCGCTGAGGAGGCGAGGGCCCAGGGCTACGAGATTCCGGGTCGGGATGTCCTCGCCTTGCTGTCTGGCGATCTGAGGCCGCGGGTGGTCGAGGCGCTGACGACTTGCAAGGCCCGCTTTAAGGTTGGCTGCATCACCAATAACGCTCCTACGGGGAAGGGTGCGGGCATGTCGCTTGACCCCCTCAAGGCGGCACGCCTTGCAGAGGTGTTCGCGCTTTTCGATCACGTCATCGAAAGTTCGAAATCAGGCGTCCGAAAGCCCGATCCGAGGATTTACATGATGATGTGCGAGGCGCTGGGCGTCGCGGCCTCGGCGTGTGTTTTCCTCGATGACCTCGGAATCAACCTTAAGCCAGCTCGTGACCTTGGGATGCAGACGATAAAGGTCGCCTCTGAGGCCCAGCTCATCGCTGATCTGAGCCGCATTGTCGGCTTCGAGGTCTGACGTCGCATTCAGACCCGGGGCGCTCAGAGGAGATCTGGGGCACCGCCGGGGTCAAAAAAGGGCTCAGGCGGCCTTTTCGCTCTTTCCTATTCGAGGCGGTCCGCCATGCGCGGCTTTGGAGGGTCCGAACGCCCGGTCGAGGATCCGCGTTGAATCGAGCGCGAGGTCGATAGATTCCGAAATCTTGAGCAGGATCTTGAGATTGTTATTCATGACCGCCAGGGCTTCGGGGCGGTGATCTGTTTCGATCGCCTCGCAGCGGTGCAGAAGCTCAACCCGCAGGGTCATCAGGATATCTTCGAGCTTGTGTCCCTCGGGATGGTCGTCGGAACTCAGAAACCGGGTCATGTCGGCCTCCTATTTGGTGAACTCTTCAAACTCACATTAGAATGAATGTGCTGACAGTCCCTTTCTTCAATGATGAGGATTTGAGGGATCCTGCGGCTTCATCAGGAGGCAGAATGTGTTGCAAAGACTGGACCGGACGGAGGTGCTTCGCCGGCTGCCTTTTTGGAAGGCGGCTGAGGGCCGCGAGGCGATCACGCGGTCGATCGTGTTTGGAACCTTCAATGAGGCGTTCGGCTTCATGACCCGCATCGCTCTTGCAGCCGAGCGGCTGGACCATCACCCGGAATGGTTCAATGTCTACAATCGGGTTGAGATCGTCCTGACGACCCATGACGCATCGGGACTGACAGACCGCGACGTCGCGCTCGCGACCTTGATCGACAAGGCGGCCGACGCTCGCGCTTAACGCGGCATGACGATGACGGACGCCAGCACGACCTTGGACGTTCCGGGCCCCAGAACGCCGTCGACCGCTTTTTGCATTCGTGATCGGAGCAGGTCCACATCCGGGCTGTTTCCGACGATGTAGGACAGTTCAGCATAAAGAAGGACTGACTGCCGCATTTCGCTGAAAAGCCGGGGCCGAATTGCTTCGGCCCGCTTTCTCACCTTCGGGTCAGGCACATCGAGGCCAGCGTCGACCGTGAGGGTTCCCTTCACAGTCACTCCTCGTGTGATGGACGCGAGAAGACCAAAGGTTGGGACATAGGTCTCTGCCCCCGTGATGCGGTTGGCGGTTGGATCCGTCTCGTCTTTGAGGCCTTTGTCAGGCGGTGCGGCAAGCGCAGCCGGGGACTGAACCGCGAGAAGAATAAAGGAGGCAATCACAGCTGCGCGCATGACGTGGGCATACTCAAAGGAATTTAAGGTCCGATTGAGCGGGTCCGAGAAATTTCATCGGCTTCACCGAAAGGACGCCGAGATCCGGCCTTGTTCGCGAAAGGTATGGCCGTGCAGAGAAGGAGCCCGTTGGGACAAGCTCCGTTTGGAGGGCGTCTGTCCGCGCGTCGTGGGGACCTTAATCCTCTGCAGCTTGACGCCGTCGGTTGCAGGGAATAGCTAACCGCTCGAAGACCAAGGTCGGGGCCGTAGCTCAGTTGGGAGAGCGCGTCGTTCGCAATGACGAGGTCAGGGGTTCGATTCCCCTCGGCTCCACCATTCGTCGCAAGGGTCTGTTCGTATTCAGGCCACCTGACAGGTGCCCGTCACCGGATTGGTCTGAACGAGATCAGGAAGGATCCCGCCTTGGGCGGCCCGCCTGTGGACACGGTCGTCTGTCGGGCCTGCAGATTGCCGGCTAGGGGGGTGAGAACCGGGTACTTCCGCATCGAAGCCTCTCCAGGTTGTTCAGGCCTTGCCAAGACACCACAGCGCGAAGGCCTGACTTTCAGCGACCTCTTTCAGACGATCGAACCGGCCAGATGCGCCGCCGTGACCGGCATCCATATTGACATGCAGAAAATACGGTCCCGCGTCGGGAGCCTCGGCCCTCAGGCGAGCGACCCATTTTGCGGGCTCCCAATAGGTCACCTGACTGTCCGAAAGGGCTGTCTGGGCAAGAAGGGGAGGGTACGCCCTTTTTGAAACATTGTCGTAGGGGCTGTACGCCGCCATGTACTCGAACGCCCCCTTGCTTTGGATAGGGTCTCCCCACTCTGTCCATTCAGGCGGAGTGAGCGGCAATTCGGCGTCGCTGATCGTCGTGATGACGTCGACAAAGGCGACCGTTCCGACCACGCCCGCAAACAGTTCCGGCCTCTGGTTCATGACGGCGCCGACCAGCAGTCCGCCGGCGGATCTGCCCTCGATCACGATCTTCCCAGGAGCTGCGAAGCCTTGCTCGACTAGCGCTTCGGCGGCTCGGGCGAAGTCTGAAAACGAGTTCTGCTTGTTCATGAGCTTGCCGTCGAGATACCAGGTCTTGCCCCTCTCCTGTCCGCCGCGAACATGGGCAAGACAGTAGACAAGCCCACGATCGACCAGCGGCAGACGCACCGTGGAGAAGCTCGAAGCTGTTGAGATTCCGTAGGATCCATAGCCGTAAAGCAACGCTGGAGCCGTGCCGTCTGTCGGCGTCGATTTATGATGCAGGATGGTGAGCGGAATGCGGGCTCCGTCCTGAGCGATCGCCACGACACGGCGCACGACATAGTCTGACTTGTTATGTCCGGACGGGATCTCCTGGGCTTTTCTAAGTCGCCGGGTCCGCGCGGACATGTCGTAGTCATAGGTCTCGGTGGGTGTGGACGGCGAATTATAGGTGAACCGGAGAGTGTTCGTATCCCACTCGAACCCTCGCAGAACGGAAAGGTCGTAAGCCTCTTCCTCGAAGCTGAGGGTATGATCGATCCCGGTTGGGATATCGCGCACGACAAGGCGGGGTAAGGCGTCCACTTTTTGGCTGAGGACCATACGGTTCTTAAAGAGCGCAAATCCTTCGATAAAGCGACCCGGCTCGTGAGCGACATAGTCCGTCCATGATCGCGCCGCCGGACGTCGGGTGGACGTTCGGGAGATCTTGTAGTCCGTCGCGCCATCTGCGTTGGTCAGAATGTAGAAGTCATTGTCGTGGTGGTCAGGACGATATTCGACCCCGGGACGGTAAGGTGTAAACCGCCGGGGCCTTGACCGGGGCGATGCGAGCGGGACGTAGAGCACGTCCGTGCTCTCGCTCTTGCCTCGGTGAATCATCATGTAAGACCCCGACGAGGTCTTGTAGATGCTCATCTCGAAAGCGGGATCTTGCTCCTCAAAGACGAGCGCGTCGTCGGCAGGGTCCTCACCGATAACGTGCCGCATGACCTTCGTGGTTCGGAAATTGTCGTTGAGGAGCGTGTAAAAGCAGGTTCTGGAGTCCGGCGCCCAGACCAGCTCAGCGGATGCGCCCTCAATTCGGGTGTTCAGGTCTTCTCCCGTGTCTGTATTTCGGAAGCGAAGGGTGGACTTGTTGCCGCCTTCCAGGTCGACGAAGTAGGCGAGGGTCGAGTGATCAGGACTTTGTTCCCAGCCCTGTAAACGCCAGAAGGCTTCTCCTTGAGCTTCCTTGTCTCCATCAATGAGGATCCGCTCCTCGCCGTCCGGCTCCCCCGTCGTGGGGTCCACCCCCATCCGGTAGAGGATCGGGTACTGCCCGCCGGCACGATACCGAGTGGCGTAGGCGTAAGGGCCGTCTCGCTGGGGAACGCTGGAATCGTCCTCCTTCAGCTTTCCTTTCAGCTCCTCATAAAGTGTGTTCCGGAGCCGGGCCGTGGGATCAAGAAGAACCGATTGCGTATAAGCGTTTTCGGCCTCCAGATGAGCCCTGATCTCTGCGTCCAGGCTGGAGGGAGTATCTATCACCTCTCGCCAGTCAGGGTCGCGCAGCCAATGATAGGGATCGATCCGGGTCTGCCCATGCTGAGTGATCGTAAAGGGTTTGGCGGCCGCCATCGGCCCTTGCGGAACCCCTCGCCGGATGGTCGGCCGTTGCGCTGACTGGGCTCGGCTGACCGGGGCCAGCAAGGCCGAGACGACGGCGACCCCGCCCAACAGCATCGACCGGCGCGTCGGCGCATAAAACATAGTCGCATTCCCCTGACAGGCCCGCCTGAAAGACGGTGCGGTAATCGGAACTTGCCGACCGCAGACGGGTCGTCAAGACGAACGATGATCCTGAATGTGGCTCAGGGAACCGATTGTTCGCCCATGCGGCCGTCCCGCGCCGCAGCGCCCGGGTTTTGGTCGTTCCGGGAGACGCGTGACGTTTGGTTTGACGCGGAGGCAGAGAAAGCGCCCGTGCGGATGCTTGACGTCGGACGGAGAGGGGAGTGAGGTTGAGCTCCGGACCGGGGTCGAGCGACCGAGACGGGAATTTGGAGGCGGAGATGCCCTATGTGAGCGGTCAGACCATTCACGACGCTGATTCTCATGTGATGGAGTTGCCCGATGATATTCTGGCCTTCATGGACCCTGCCGCGCGTCAGTCCTTCCGCGATGCGACAGCTGCTCTGAGACGCTCCAGCCCTCAGGTCGAGACCGCTCCTGCGCGACATGATGATCCGGCGTTTCGAGCGGGGGCGGAGGAAAATCTGCTGCTGCGTAAAAATCACGACGCGCTCGGATCGTTCAGAGCATCCGACCGGCCCCGGGCTCTCGATCTGCTCGGGTTTTCAAGTCAGCTGGTTTTCACCACAGCCGCTCTCGGAAACTATGGTCTCGAGGAAACGGGTCAGATCGATCTGGCCCTGGCTGCTGCGCGCGCGCACAATCGTATGATGAGCGATTTCTGTTCGACGGATGCCCGTCTTCTGCCCGCGGGCTATGTTCCGCTCATCGATCGCGAAGCTGCCCCATCCATCGCGCTCGAGGCGATCCGTCTCGGGTGCAAGGGCCTGACGATTCCTTCGCGGCATCCTTCAGGACATTCGCCCAGTCATATCGAGTTGGATCGTCTTTGGGCGATCGCCGAGGAGGCAGGCCTGCCGATCTTCTTTCACGTCGGCGGTGAGGAGAAGATAGATGCGGCCTATTTTGAGAATGGTCTTCCTCCTGTAGCGGATTTTCATGGCGGGGCGGAGAACTTCACCTCAGTCAGCTTCATGGCGATCCCGCTGTCAGTCTGGAAAACTCTGTCCGTGTTGGTGATCGACGGCGTCTTTGACCGATTCCCTGAATTGAAGTTCGGCGTTATCGAGTTGGGGGCTTCATGGATGCCAGGCCTGATGAAGTTCCTCGATTCCGGAGCCGCAGCGTTTGGGAGGGAAGAACGTCTGCGAAGACTGTCCGCCAAGCCGAGCGAGCTCCTCCGACGCCAGGTCCGTCTCACGCCTTATCCTCATGAAGACGTCTCGTGGATCATTGCAAACACCGGTCCGGAGATGTGCATGTTTTCTTCCGACTATCCTCACGTGGAAGGGGGCAGAAACCCGCTCAGGCGCTTCACTGACTCTCTTGCGGGCGCGGGGCAGGAGGCTTCGAGGAGGTTTTTCAGGGATAATTTCATCGATATGATGGGAGCGGGTCTCGATCCGGCGCTTCACGATCTGCCAGGTCTTGAAGCGGCCTGAACCGTCTGAGAGAAGGCTATTCGCAGCCTCTTTAAGCCTTCAGTCATCTTGACCGCAGATGGATCTGAGGAGGAGCGGAAGGCGCGGGGTATCCATCCTTCCGGAAACGTTTGACAGGGCGACGGAGCGATCATGAAGGCCGTACTCGACATCGTTTTCATCGTATTAGAGCTGTTCGTATGGGTATTGATCGCTCAGGCGATTCTATCCTGGCTGATCGCCTTCAATGTTCTGAACGGGCGCAATCAGGTAGTCTCGACCATCTGGCGTTTTACTGAAACGGTCACAGATCCTTTTCTGCGTCCGATACGGCGTGTGGTGCGACCGTTCAATGGTCTGGATCTCGCCCCGTTGGTTCTTATTCTGCTGGTCTATCTTATTCGTCAGGTTCTCGTTCATTACGTCTATCCCAACGTCTTCTGATCCTGCGTCCGGACCATGTGCTGGAGGCTGACGGACAAGGGCGTGGAGCTTTTTGTCCGTGTGTCTCCTGGGTCTCACAGGGATACTGTTGAGGGTGTTGCAGAGGACGCCGCAGGACGGCGTTTTCTGAAAGTCCGTTTGCGGGCTCCGCCAGACGCGGGTCGGGCGAACGGCGCACTTGAAGCCTTTCTGGCCGACGAGCTCGGAGCGCCGGCGTCCTCGGTAAGAATTGAAAAAGGTCGGACCCAGCGTATCAAGATGGTGCGAATCTCCCTCTCCCCGGCTATAGCCACGCGTATTGAGGCTCTGACCGGAGAGCCTTCGGGAGGGCGGTCATGACGGCGAAAGTCATTGATGGAAAATGGGTGTCGCAGGCGGTAAGAGATCGGGTGTCTGCGGCCGTTTCCCGCTTGCCCGGCCGTCCGACTCTGGCGGTCGTCCTGGTCGGAGATGATCCGGCGAGCGCGGTTTATGTTCGCTCCAAGCATGAAAAGTCCGAACAGGCCGGCATGCGTTCGATTACCCGCCGTCTCCCGGCGAATACGACACAGGACGAGGTCGAGGCGGTGATCTCGGATCTCAACGCGGACCCGGAGGTCGACGGGATCCTTTTGCAATTGCCCCTTCCCAGCGGTCTGAATGAGGCCGCCGCTATCGCACGGATTGATCCTGCCAAGGATGTCGATGGCCTGACCGAGATCTCAGCGGGCCGTCTCAGTCTCGGCAAGGCCGGTCTCAAGCCGTGCACCCCTGTTGGGTGCGTCATCCTCGCCAAGCATGCTCTGGGGCCGGATCTGTCGGGAAAATCGGTTGTGGTTCTTGGCCGCTCGATCCTTGTTGGGAAACCCGCTGCTCTTCTTTTCCTGGCGGAGAACTGCACGGTGACCATCGCTCATTCGAGGTCTCGGGACCTGCCCGCGCTCTGCCGCACGGCCGACATTCTCGTGCCCGCGGTGGGGCGCCCTGAGATGGTGCGTGGCGATTGGGTCAAGCCTGGCGCCTGCATCATAGATGTAGGCATCAATCGTATCGATGCGCCGGAGAAGGGCGAAGGCAAGACGAGACTGGTCGGCGATGCGCATTTCGGAGAATGCAGCGAGGTCGCTGGGCACATCGCGCCGGTTCCTGGCGGCGTAGGGTTGATGACGGTCGCCTGTCTTCTGCGCAATACGGTTATAGCTGCCTGCGCGCGGCGGGGCTGGAGCCTCCCAGCGGAGTTGGATGGTTGATAGGCAATCAATGTTCTGGTCGTCCGGCGACGTGGGATTGCCGGAGGGTGGTCGTCTTTTTTGATATGTGAGCCTGATCGGCGAGATCTCCTTCGTTTTGAAGTGAGGACGGGCTTGTATCTTTCGCATGGACGTAAACTTCGTCCGTGAAGGGCTCATTTCAGAAGAAGTCGGCCCACTTTGCAGGTCAGGGGCGGTCGTCCGCAAGGTTTAGGAGGCTGATAATGGGTGGGCGTGCGGCTCCGATCATCAGAGTTCCGATGAGCCAGGTTCGGGACCAGCTATGGCGAACGCAAAGCGGGCTCTGCGCTCTGTGCGGCGAACCTTTGCCCGCTGACCGGTTCAGCCTTCCTCACGCTAGCCTCTGGAAGAAGCGTCAGCCCACGGTCGACCACGTTCGTCCCAAATCCAGGGGAGGGGGAGACGAGATCGGGAACCTTCAGCTCGTTCACGCTGTCTGCAATCGTCGCAAGGGGGATTTCTGGCGTCCCTAGGCGGGGGCGTCCGGAGGCGAACGACGAAATCGCTTTGCGAGGCGCCACGCGACGAGGGCTGCGAGGATGGCGCCGTGTATAAGGGGCTCGGGCTGGTTTCCCTTCACCATGAACAGATGATGGAGAACCGCCAGAAGCGTGATCGGGAAGATAAGTCGATGAAGCTTTTCCCAGGTCGTGCGACCGAGCTTTCTGATCATTCCATTGGTTGAGGTAAGCGCGAGCGGGATCATGGCTGCGAAAGCCGCCATGCCGAGTGTGATATAGGTGCGTTTGAGGACGTCATCCCACAAGGCGGGAAGCGACCAGAGAAGATCGAGCCACAGGTAGGCCAGAATATGAGCCGCCGAATAGACGAACGCCGCCAGCCCGATACGTCGTCTGATCAGCCCGAGCGGGGCCCAGCCCGTAATGTCCCGCAGCGGTGAGACCGCCAGCGTTACAAGAAGGATCCTGAGCGCCGTATCGCCGAGAAAGTGGTGAGTCCATTCCGCCGGATTAAAGCCGAGTTCGTTGGGTAATCCTGCAAGCCCGAGCGCCCATTGAGCCGCTGCGTAGGCCCCGGGGGCGCACAGGGCGATCAGGACAAGTGGCTTCATCCAGCTTCGCCCGAAGGCGCGCAGGACCGGATGAGGTGGACGCCTCATTGGGCTTCAGTAGTTCTTGGCGAGGTCCATACCCGCATAAAGCGAGGCGACCTGCTTGGAGTACCCGTTGAACATTTCCGTCCGGCGGCGTTCGTTGAACCCTTTGCCGCCGATCACCCGTTCTGTGGCCTGGCTCCATCTCGGATGATCCACCTCGGGGTTCACATTGGAATAGAAACCGTATTCGTTGGCTCCGGCCTTGTTCCATGAGGTCGGCGGCTGGGACTTTAGGAAGCGGATCCTGACGATCGACTTAGTCCCCTTGAATCCGTACTTCCAGGGCAGGACGGTTCGGATAGGGGCGCCGTTCTGCTTGGGAAGGGCCTTGCCGTAGACGCCGACCGCCATGAAGGCGAGCTCATTCATGGCTTCATCCATCCGGAGGCCCTCGACATAAGGCCAATCCAGAACCGGCAGCCGGACGCCGCGCATTTCTTTTGGATTGAGGTAGGTTTCGAACTGCACAAATCGGGCGCTGGCCTTGGGCTTCAGTTTTCGAATGACATCGGCCATGGGTACGCCGACCCACGGCACGACCATCGACCAGGCCTCCACGCAGCGGTGTCGATAGACCCTCTCTTCAAGCTTCGAATAATCGACCAGCTCCCTGAGACCGTAGGATCGCGGGGCATCGGTCTCTCCCTCAACCGAAACAGACCACGGCGATACGGTCATCTTGTCGGCGAAGCGCGCCGGATCGGACTTGTCCGTGCCGAACTCATAGAAGTTATTGTATCCTGTCACCGCATCCTCGGACGACAGGACGTCGGCGACGGCGTAGGTCGTCCTACGGGCGGTAAGAGTGGCGCCAGGTTGAGGCGCCTGCGCCGCCGCAGCGGCGGTTGCGGGCGGGGCGCCTGCCGTCTGGGGTTTCTGGGGTGCGGCATCCGCCGCCAGAGGATTGAGGATCGTTCCCGCCCCAAGAGCGCCTGTTGCAGCCATCAGGGTGCGTCGATCGAGGAACAGGCCCTCCGGCGTCAACTCAGACCGGAGCGTCTGATACTCGGGGTTGCGCCAGAATTTCATGGTCATCTCCTCTCGGATGAAGTCCGTTCCGAAGAACCGTTCAAGAGACAGTTCACGCCCGGGACGGCGGCGTAGTCGGTACGCGCACCATAACGCGCCGGATCGCACAAGGGTACTATCCTCACACAATTGGGAGGCGGGGAAAGAGGCGTTGAAGCAAACCGGTTGGCTCGACGGCTGAAAGATGAG
>CAIKWZ010000030.1 GCA_903831255.1 uncultured Alphaproteobacteria bacterium | reverse complement strand
GCAGCAATGGATGAACGGACAGGTCAGTCTGAATAATACCTCCGCGCTTGAGGTCTCAACAGCGCTCAACAACACGTCCGCTCTGAACAACACCTCCGCCCTGAACAACACATCCGCACTTTCAGACCTCGGACTGACAGTGGAAACCCCGCCCAGCATCGAATTCATCAACAGCGACGGGTTCACGCTACCAATCGGTTGCGGAGGGGTGTCGGCTCTCTCCTGCAACGCCTTCACGATGCCTATGGGCAATAATCTTTCAGGGGGACGCTCGACCCAGTCGATCCGGAGGAATGTCATCGGCGTCGTCCACACCCTGGGCCCGACCCTCCCCTTCATGTGCCTGTCACGCGACCCTCAGAGCAATCGCGCCGTGCTGACCGCGGTTCGTCCGGACTTCAACGGCTGTCGGTCACGTGCGGACCTCGCCGTCTCAATCTTTACCACCGACGGACGCATTCGCTGGTTCGACCCCAAGAAAGGTCTGACAGACTTCTGCCTGTCGATGCAGATGAACTCAGCGGTGAACCCGGCAGACGCCTATAAAGGACCGGTCGGCTATGCCTTCTGGACGCGCTGCAGCGCAGCCGTCCAGTGGCGACACAGCCCCGGCGATCCGGACGCCCTGTCCGTCATCGGATGGGAAAGCGCTGTTCTCTGTCCGGTCAAACCGAACGCCCAGCCCGGCGACGTCGCAGTTGATTACTCGAACGGCCAGTGGCTGACGAGCTGTCGCGCCCGTCCGAAAGGCGCTAATCTCGGATGGGGCCTGATCCCGATGACAGTCTCTCGGCGCTGACCGTACGCCGCGAAGAGGTTTCGGGGACGAGATCGAGGACGGAGAGATGCAGACGGCGACCAGCGGCGCTCGCGCAACTCCCGCTCTTCGACGCCTCCTGATTGTCGAGGATGAGCGCCTTCTGAGAGACCGACTTCTCGAGGCGGCCCTGTCCACCCCTGGATGGACGATCGAAGCGGCCGGAAGTCTTCAGGCTGCCCGGGAGGCTATGAAGACAGGCGGGTTCAACGCCGTCTTTCTTGATCTCGGGCTTCCGGATGGCGACGGCGTGAGCCTGATCCCGGACCTTCTGTTCATCAACCCGGCATGCGAGATCCTGGTCATCACCGTTTTCGCAGACGAGGCGCGGGTCATAAGAAGCCTGGAGGCCGGAGCCTCGGGCTACATACTCAAGTCGGATCTCGCAGACTACGCCGAAAGACTTGTCTCGTTCATCGAAACTGGCGGATCGCCGGTCAGCCCCGCCATCGCACGATCGCTGATCAACCGACTCCGACCAGCCGCCCCTCTTAAGTCACGTCAGAGCAGCCCGCTCTCGGAACGCGAGGCGGAGGTCCTCTCTCTGTGCGCCAGAGGCCTCAGATACTCCGAGATCGCAGACGTCCTCGGGGTGTCCTCCCACACCATCAACGCTCACCTCAGGAGCGTCTACCGAAAGCTCATGGTCACATCACGATCCGAAGCCGTTTTTGAAGCCCGACGGTCAGGTCTGATCGATGGTTAGGACGTGGCTCACCCTTCTCTGCGCCGTCCTGATCATTGGACCATCAATGCTTTCCTCGCGCTCGGAGACAGCCCCCAACATCACGGCGACCGCGATGTTCTGTGAAAGCGAGACCTTCCCTCCGACGGACGAGTGCTCCTTTACCGACATATCCTTTCCCCACAACTGGAGCCCGAGCCGCAAGACGACATCGCTGGGCATCTACAGGATTATCGTGCCGCGTCCGCCGGATGGCGAATACGCTGTCCTGATTGACCGGATGTCGCTGGACGGCGCCGTCGAGGTGAACGGACAGCGCATCCTCGACCGCCTCGACCCCGAACACATCACCCGGCAGCGCTACTGGCCTCTGATGGGACGGTTTACGATCGGACCGTCCGATGGCGAGACGCTGATCCTCAATATCGTCACACGGGGACATTCGCAGACCAAAAACGGGCTTGGCAGGATTCGCCTGGCCGGCATCGCCGAGGGCGAACGGCTGTTCCGGAGAGATCTCGTTCTCCATGTGATAACCGTCGCAGCCGTCGCCGCGGCCGGACTGCTGGCCGGAACCATGGGGCTCCTGATCGGCGACAGATCCAATCGCACAGGCCGCGTTCTGACGGCGACCTCCTGGCTCTCGATTATCGCTTCCGCACGCTGCATCCACAATCTGGTCACCGATCCCCCTTTCGATCCGGCAAGTTGGCTCGCCATCGGAACCTGGATGCTCATCATGATCGCGCTTCAGGCGATTATCGTCGTTCAGACCTATCTGAAACCCGAAACCGCCAGAGGATGGGCGCACGCTCTCACGACTGCGGGACTTCTGGCCATCATGTGGTTCGCCGGATCCATGGGAGCGATGGGTCCAGCGACAACTCTTCTCTTCATCACGCTCATTCTTTTCGCCGCCCACGTCCTGGTCAGACTGATCATCGCGTGCCTGAAAGCGCCTGACCCGCTCGGCTGGGCGATCCTCCTGGTGTTCGCCATCATTCTCGCAACCGGCGTCCACGATCTCGTCATGCACCTGGGCCGCGCCTCTCTTTCGGACGGGTATCTGCAGGGCTGGGCGCTTCCCGTCGTCATCATCCTGTCGGTCCTCTCCCTCGCGCGCCGAGCCGCCGAACAGCGCCAGCTCGAAGGGGCGCTGAGGCGTTCCGACAGCCGGCGTGAAGACCTGATCCGCGACCTGCACGACCGGGTCGGAAGCCGTCTAGTGGCACTCGCGTTCCACGCTCAGCAGTATGACCGCACCCCCCCTCTCGTAGAAGAAATCCGCGATCTCATCTCCGAGGTCAGAATGATGCAGAACGCGGTCGCCTCGGACGCCACAACCCTTGAGGCGCTGCTGGCGGATCTCAGGCATCTCTACTCGCGGGTTGGCGGAGGACGGCTACCGATCGAATGGAAGATACAGGATACAGTCGAGCGGATTGATCTTGGTCCCGATAAGGTCATCGCGGTTGCCCGGATCATCGAGGAGGGGATCGCCAACGCCATTCGGCATGCGTCGCCTTCGCGCATCGTGATTCGTCTGATCCAGGAAACAGCCGGAAGTCCTGTACGGGTCGAAGTCGAGAATGACGGGATAGGGACCATCCGACCAGCCACCTCGGGCGGCGGCGGACTGAACAACATGCGCGCGCGAGCAGAAGCGGCAGGCCTCAATCTCGAATTCGTCAACGCCCGGGAGACGCGGAGCGTGACAATCAGCTTTCCTGTCTCGCGCTCAACGCCCTCTGCTGCGATCGCCCGCAATCTCAGGCAGCATCTCCGAAGGATGCGTCCCCCTGACGCCGCAGGAGGCTCGCCTGACCGAGGCTGATAGGCGTTCAGAACAAAAAGCGTTCTGAAAATCAGGAATCGCTCGTCAGACCAACCTCAGACCCTCGGCCTCAGACGCCCAGTCGGCGCCATGCTGTGAACGACGCCAGCAGCGCAAGGACGATGAAAGCGAGCCCTGCCGGACCTAGCCAGACCGACGCTCCGATCTCGACAAGGACCGAACCGGCGGCAACCCCAAGGGCCTGACCCAGATAGAGAACCGAGGTGTTCAGCGCCACGGATGCGGAGGCATGAGGGGGCGACACCGCAATCAGCCGCGCCTGCTGCATCGAGACGACAGATCCAAAGCCGAGCCCCCAGAGCGTACAGGCCAGTGCGGCGGGGCCATAATGTGTCGCGAAAAAAGACCAGACCGTCAGTCCGAGGGCGATAAAGACCAGCGAACCGAGCTGCGTTCGGGGGGCGCCGATACGGCCGACAATCCGCGTGGAAATCACCGAGCTCACAAGCCCGGCTCCCCCATAAAGTCCTAGAGCGAGCGCAACACCTGATCCGTCCGCGCCGCTGACTGTCTTCAGCTCGACAGCAAGATAGGGATAAAGCGTAAACTGACCTGCCATCTGAATCGCCGTGGTCGCCAGAAGGAGAAGAATGGCGGGTCGCGTCACGACCTCTCCCCACATCTTCAGCGACATCCGGGCGGTATGAAGACGAGCGGGCGTAAGCCATGCGACACCGGCTGCAGAGGCTCCCGCCAGCAGCGCCAGGGCGCCGAAGACGATCCTCCAGCTCAGAGCATCCGCCGCCAGGCTCATCAGCGGAACCACAACAGCCGCCGCCACCGACCATCCCATGAACACATAGGCCACCGCACCCGCCCGACGGGCCTCCGGGACGAACAATGCGACAGTTCCTGCCGCCTGGGGGGTATAGACAGCCGCTGCAACGATCATGATCAGGCGCACGCTGAGGAGAGTGGCGTAGTCTGTGACGACAGCGGACACGGCGTGCCCGACTGCATACGCAAGGAGAGACAGAGACAATAGCATGCGCCGTCCCATGCGGTTGCTGGCGAATCCGAAAAGGGGCGCTCCGATACAGAGGACAAGAGCGCCCCATCCGATGAGCGCTCCAATGGCGGTCACGCTGACGCCGAGATCGAGGGACATGGAATTGATCATCGCCGCAGGAGCCAGAACGCCGGCACCGATGACAATGTTTCCGATCATCAGAAGGCTGAGCGTGAACGGAGGCGGAGACGGGCCGGCCCTGTCAGTTAGCGTCATAGAGCCGGCCCCTGTCCTTTGAGCATCGTCTTCGACCGTTCTCCTCAGGAGAGACCCTGGCGCGGAACCGCCTCCGGCATACAGAGCGCGGGATGGAGAGCTTGTCGACCCGTCTTTCCGGCGGAGACAGACGTGCCCCCGGACAGACTGAACCATTACCCTGGCCAGCCCCCCCGACGAGGAATGACGCATGGGCGCCCCTGTCGCGTTCGGACGGCCGTCGACGCCAGACCTCAGGACCGCCCCCTGGCGTCACGCCCGGAGGATCGACCCCGAACGGCCTGATAGGAGATCTGACGTCTCTGAGAGCTCCGAATATCGTCCTCTGGGGGAAAACGCTGGCGTCCCGGCCTGTCCGTGCAGTTCCATCCGCACTCCGCCCTTTCCGGCCCCCCCCCTCAGGGCGTAGTCTTCTCTTCGGGATGCGACCGGGCGGGATCGGGAGAGCGTTATGACAATCAGGTCTATCTGGAAATCAGCTGCGGCTCTCCTTGCGGCAGGTCTCATGACGATCACCCTCGCCGGATGCGGAGGTCCGACAACAGGGGACACCGCTCAGGTCCTTATCGGTAAAGGTGACGGCCCCACCCTGGAGAGCCGTCAGCCCGGATCGAGACGACCCGGCGCCGGCGCATCCGGAGACTTCGAATTCGTGCGTTACGCGATCGATGTCGCCTCCGATCAGCCCCGGGCCTGCCTTACCTTCTCCTCAACCCTCGATCCCGAACGTGACTATGAGCCCTTCATCACCCTGTCGACGGATGAAAAGGTCGCCCTCGCTGTCGACGGCGCCAATCTCTGCGTCGGCGGCCTCACCTTCGGAGAAGAGCGCGAGATCACCCTGAAGGCCGGCCTCGCCGCCCTCGATGGACGCACCCTTCCCTGGGACGAAAGCATCCGCATCGAGTTCGGAGACCGCCCCTCCTATGTGGGCTTCAAGGGCGACGGGGTCATCCTTCCGCGCATCGAGGCCGACGGCCTCGCGCTTGAGGCGGTCAATGTCGACAAGATGCGCGTGACCGTTTCGCGAATCACCGACCGGGCCCTGGCCTTCAAGACCATCACCTCCGGCTTCGCCGCCTCTCAGGGGGATTACGGCTGGATGGAGTACGGTTCGGATGCCGGCGACGTCGCCGAACGGATCTGGACCGGAACGCTCGATACGCCCGGCTCGCCGAACGCTGCGACCACCGTCGTCTTTCCGATCGCCAAGGCCATCCCCCGCCTTCAGCCGGGCGCCTATTTCGTCGAACTCGATCAGCTGAACGCCGCCGGAAAAGTCCCCAGCGACGCTGCACAGGCCAAGCGCTGGCTGATCATCACCGATCTCGCCCTCACCACCTACTCAGGCGCCAACGGCGTCTCGACCACGGTGCGCTCCATTCAGTCGGCCAAGCCGGTGCGCGGCGTCAGGCTCGAGCTGATTGCCCGCAACAACGATATCCTCGCCCGCGGAGAGAGCGACCTGTCGGGCCGGGTGAAATTCTCCGGGCCCGCCCTCAAGGGTGAAGGCCCCGCCTCGCCCCGCATGATCATGGCTTACGCTCCCAATGGCGATTTTGCGATCCTGGATCTCGACCGCTCGCCCATAGATCTCAGCGAAAGCGATATCGGCGGACGCGATCCCTCGAAACAGGCCGACGCCTATGTCTACTTCGATCGCGGCGTCTATCGGCCAGGCGAGACGGTTCACGCCCAGGCTCTTCTTCGCTCGGTCTCAGCACAGGCCATGTCCGACCGCCCCGGTTCAGTTGTGGTCTATGGTCCCAATGGCCTCGAAGCCGGCCGCACCCGTTTTGACGCCGCCCGCCAGGCGGGAGGCGTCGCCTATGACTTCACCCTGCCCAAAAGCGCTGCCCGAGGCGAATGGCGGATGGTCGCCGAGGCTGACGGGATCGGCGCAGTCGGAAGCAGCAGTTTTTCCGTCGAGGACTTCGTTCCTCAGCGCATCTCCCTCGCTCTGAAGACCGACCTTGAACGGCCGGTTCGCGTGAACGAAACCCGGTCGATCGAGGCCGATGTCCGCTTCCTCTACGGCGCCCCGGGCGCCGGCCTTCCCGTCGAGGCGACGACCCGCATCGAGCCGGATGACGGCGCGTTTCCGAAACTGAAGGACTTCCGCTTCGGCCGTCACACGGAAAGCTTCCGCGAGATCGCCTTTGACGCGGAACCGACCGTCGCCGACGGCTCGGGCAAGGCCGTGGTGATCATCGACCCGCGCCGGGAAGCCGTGGACAGCTCGCGACCGCTGCGCCTGCGCACCGTGGTGAGTGCGATCGAACCTGGCGGCCGAGCGGTTCGCGACGATGTACGAACGCCCTTCCGGCCAAATGACCGCTATATCGGGGTTCGCCCGACCTTCGCCGACAACGCCTCTCCTGAGGGCCAGCCCGCAGGCTTCGAGATCGCATCGGTGGACGCCTCCGGCGCGCTCAAGGCGGCCGAGATCAACTGGCGCCTCGTCCGGATCGACTGGAAGTATGACTGGTACCGGTCCGACGGCGGAAGCTGGCAGTGGAGACGCTCACGGGAAGTGGTCGATGTCGAAGAGGGCGTCCTGCGCGTGACCAGCGGCAAGACCGGGACCCTCAAGACACGCAATCTGGACTGGGGCGATTATGAGCTCATGATCACCGAAGGCGCTTCGGGAGCCGAGGCGAGCGTCGGCTTCTGGGCCGGCTGGGGCGGACAGCCTCAGGATGGCGTCGAGGCGCCCGACCGTGTGCGGCTAAGCGTTCCGGAGACCCTTCCGGCGCCTGGCGGCGAGGTTGAGGTGGGCCTGATGTCGCCCTACGCCGGCGAAGCCGAGATCGTGGTGGCGAGCGAGGACGTGATCCTGACCCGCACCATCGCGGTTAAGGCCGGCGGCGCACGGATCCGCCTGCCGGTGACGAAGGAATGGGGAGCGGGCGCCTATGTGATGGCGAGCGTCTATACCCCGAGAGACCCTGCCTCGAGACCGCGTCCGCGGCGGGCCGTGGGCGTCGCCCATATCGGCCTCGACATGAAGGGACGCACCTTCGACCTCAAACTCACGGCGCCGGAGGTCCAGCGTCCGCTGGCCCCCATGACCGTGCGCATCGAGGCCGCGGGCGGACCTGCAGGCCAGGAAACCTGGGTTCGGATTGCCGCGGTCGACGAAGGCATTCTCCTGCTGACGCGCTTTCAGTCGCCCGATCCGGTGGAGTACTTCTTCGGCAAGCGTCGCCTCGGCGTCGCCCTGAGGGATGACTATGGACGCCTGCTCGATCCCAATCAGGGCATCGCCGCCGCCGCCCGCTCGGGCGGCGACCAGATCGGCGGCGCAGGGCTGTCGGTCGTGCCGACAAAGTCCGTCGCCCTGGTCTCGAAGCCGGTGAAACTGGATCGCCGGGGCCGGGCCGACATCGCGCTCGATATTCCGGAGTTCAACGGCAAGCTGAGACTGATGGCGGTCGCCTGGTCGCCTGACGGCCTCGGCGCCAGCAGCAGCGCTGTGACCGTCCGCGACGCAACGCCTGCCGAACTCATCCTGCCGCGTTTCCTCGCGCCCGGGGATCAGGCTCTGGCGACCCTTACCCTCGACAATGTCGAGGGCGCAGCCGGCGCCTATGAGGCGCGTCTGAGCGCCGAGGGACCTGTGAAACCCACGACCGGTTCGCTCTCCGCCACGCTGGCGAAGGGTCAGAGACAGGACCTTCCTGTCAGCCTCAACGCCGGATCGGAAGGCGTCACACGCCTGCAGCTTCAGGTTTCGGGACCGGCAAACGCCAGTTCGGGACGCACCTACGACATCCAGTCGCGCTCTCCCTTCCTGCCGGTGAGCCGCGTGGAGCGCCGGGTGATCGATCCGGGCGAGACCTATTCACCTGGAAACGGGGCTCTGAGGGGATTTGTATCCGGATCCTCGAACCTGCAGGTCTCCTTCTCACCCATACCGATGGACGCCGCAGCGCTCTATGAATCCCTGGAACGCTATCCTTACGGATGCACCGAGCAGATCGTCTCCCGCGCCATGCCCCTGCTCTATGCCGGCCAGATCGCCGAGCTCGGCGGACGTAAAGCGACCAGCGATCTCAGGAACCAGGTCCAGGAGGCGGTCTCGACCCTTCTCAACCGACAGGGATCCGATGGAGCGATCGGTCTCTGGCGCATCGGGGATCGTCAGGCAACGCCGTGGATCGGGGCGTATGCGGTGGATTTCCTCAGCCGCGCCAAAGCGGCCGGCTATGTGGTTCCCGACGCCGCTCTCGACAGCGCGTACGACGCAATCGAAGAGTTCGCCGTCCGCGAAAGCTCATGGTCGACCGGTTACGAGTTCGAAGTCTACGAGCAGCGCTACAACTCCGACACCACCGAACGTCTGATGGACCGCGCCATCGCCTATGGGGCCTATGTTCTCGCCAAGGCGGGACGCATCGACGCCTCCCGCCTGCGCTACCTTCATGACGATCGCATCCGTCGTATTCCCGATCCGCTCTCGCGCGCCCATATCGCCGCCGCCCTCTACATGGTCGGCGACAAGGCCCGCTCGAAGTCGGCCTTCGATCAGGCCGAGCGCGTCATCGGGTTCGAGAATGACGGCGATTACTATCAGACGCCGCGCCGGGATCTCGCCGGGCTTCTGGCTCTGGCCGGCGAGACCCGATCGCGCGAACGTATCGAGCGACTGGCGACCCGCGTCACCCGGGACCTGCCCGAGCCCGACCGGCTGACCACGCAGGAGAAAGCCTTTCTCCTGCTGGCGGCCAACGCCCTGTCCGGCGGAAGCTCAGCTGTCAGCGTCGGAGTTGAAGGCAAGGCGCCTGTCGTAACCGAAGGTCGCGTCTTCCGTCTGGGAGAGGAGATCGCCTCAGGCGCGCCGACCTTCACCAACACGGGACAAACCCCGGTCTGGGTCACGGCGGTTGCACGCGGGGCGCCGGCCTCCGCCCCTCCGGCGGACGCCGATGGGCTGACCGTCCTCAAACAGCTCTGGACGCCGTCAGGCCGTCCGGTGGACGGAACGACCTTCACTCAGGGCGAACGCCTCGTGATCGCCATCTCCGCCGCCTCGAGCGAGGAGCGTCGAACGCCGCTCCTCATCGCCGACCTGCTTCCGGCCGGGTTCGAGATCGAGGCGGTGCTTCGCCCGGCCGATGCGGGCGCCACGGGGCCCTACGCCTTCCTGGGCGAGCTGGCCTATCCCGACATCGCCGAAGCCCGGGATGACCGCTTCATCGCCTCGCTCGATCTCTATGATCGACGCGCAGCAACGGTGGCCTATATCGTCCGCGCCGTGACGCCCGGACGCTTCACCCTGCCCGGGGTCGTGGCGGAGGACATGTACCGTCCCGACACCTTCGCCCGGACCGCGGCAAGGACGATCACGGTTGCGCGAAGAAACTGACGGGACGGCGGAAGCCAGAGACACAGGTGAGGCGGCGCGAAAGCGCCGCTTTCCCCTTGTCCTGAAAAGGCCTCAGCTGCCGGAAGAGTGGTGGCGCAGGGCGGCGCTCGCCGTTCTGTGCGTGCTGATCCCTCTGATGGCTCTCGACGCCCTTCTGCCGCCCCCGCTGGCGCGCGCGGAAACCATCTCGGCGGTCGTCCTGGACCGCCGCGGCGCGGCGCTCCGGATCTTTCCCGTTGAGGACGGGAAATGGCGGATCCGAGCCGATCTGAAGCGGACCGACCCGGATTTTATCGAGGCGCTTCTCGCCTACGAAGACAGCCGGTTTTATGTCCATGGCGGCGTTGATCCTCTCGCGGTCGGACGCGCTTTCGCCTCGATGATCTCCGCCGGACGCATCGTCTCGGGCGGCTCAACGATCACCATGCAGACCGCCCGTCTGCTTGAGCCCCGCCCGCGGACCCTGAACGCGAAGATCATAGAATCCCTCCGGGCCGTTCAGCTCGAGCGTCGCTTCACCAAGAAGCAGATCCTCGAACTCTACCTCACGCTCGCTCCCTATGGCGGCAATCTCGAAGGCGTCAGGGCGGCCTCCTTCGCTTACTTCGGACGTGAGCCGGACCGGCTCTCGCCCGACCAGATCGCCATGCTCATCGCGCTTCCCCAGTCTCCTGAAGCCAGACGCCCCGATATCAGGCCGCGTGCGGCGGTGATCGCGCGCGAACGGGTGCTGATGCGCCTTGCAGCCTCAGGCCTCGTGGCGCCGGATCTCGCGCGGGAATCGGCCTCCTATCCTGCGCCCGACCGCCGCGACTTTCCGGGAATCGCCTGGCATGCCGCCGAAGAAGTTCGTCAGCAGGCGCCCGCCTCCGGCGACATCGTCACCACCCTCGACATGCCCCTTCAGAAGGAGATCGAAGACCTTTCACGCCGCGCCGCAGGCCCCGCAGCCGACGGCGTTCAGGTCGCGATCCTTGTGCTCGATATCGCCAGCCGCGAAGTGCGCGCCGCGGTTGGATCCTCGAACCGCTCAACAGCGGGCGGCTGGATAGATCTGACCAACCGGCCCCGCTCGCCCGGATCGACCCTGAAGCCGTTCATTTACGGCATCGCCTTTGACGATGGGGCCGCCTCAGGATCAACGCAGATCTCGGATGCTCCCCAGACCTTCTCATCCTACCGTCCCGACAATTTCGACCGCACATTCCGCGGCGATGTTACCGTCGCAGAAGCGCTCCAGCACTCCCTCAATGTGCCGGCCGTCAGCGCTCTCGACGCTGTCGGCGCGCGACGATTTGCTGCCGCGCTCGCCAACGCCGGCGCAGATCTTTCGATGCCGCTCGACGCCGACGACGAGGCGGGCCTCGCCATCGCCCTCGGCGGCGCCGGACTGACCGTCAGAGAGCTCGGAGCCCTCTACGCCGCCCTCGGAGACGGCGGGCTGGCTCGCCCTCTGGTCTGGCTCAAACCTGACCCGAAGGTCACAGCCACATCGTCTCCGGCCTCGAGCCGTATCATGTCCGCCGAAAGCGCCGGCGAGATCCTCAACATCCTGAAGGCCGCGCCAACGCCGGATGGACGCATGCCCGCCTCGCTGACGGCGAATGCGCCGGTCATCGCCGCCAAGACCGGAACCTCCTACGGGTTCAGGGATGCCTGGGCCGCCGGGGTGGGACACGGGCACGCCGTTATCATCTGGATCGGGCGCGCCGACGGTTCACCCCGCCCGGGCGTCACCGGTCGGGACGCCGCCCTTCCCGTTCTCTTCGACGCCTTCGACGCCATCGAGCGCATCGCGCCATCGGCCGGAGACGCTGTGAGTGAACGACTGATCGATACGATCTCGGACGCCCCGCCGGATCCGCTGCGGCGCTTCGGGTCTCAGGACAGACCTCCTCAGATCCTCTTTCCCCCGGACAAGGCCGAGGTGTGGTCCGATGAAGGACACCAGAGCTTCATCCTCGCCGCAGAAGGAGAGGGTCGCCTGCAATGGTACGCCGACGGCGCGCCCGTGCCCGTCAACCGGGCCGGAGAGGCCGAATGGCGCCCCCCTTCAGCCGGCTATTACCGGATCACCGTGGTGGACGCGAACGGTCTGAGCACATCGGTTGGCGTGCGGATCCGGACGCCAGACAGCTGAACAGCGGTCGCACCCGCGCGATCCGATCGCGCTCAGAGCCCTCAGTCCCCGAAACCGTGACGTCTGACCAGTCCCACGAGACGCCGGCTCGCTGCATCCCCGGCGTCCTCAACCCCTGTCCGGATGGCTGTCTCGAGTTCTGAAGCGAGCACCTTGCCGTGTTCGACCCCCCACTGATCGAAGGGATTGATCCCCCACAGAACGCCGGCGGCGAACGTTCTGTGTTCATAAAGCGCCAGCAGCGCTCCGAGAGCTTCAGGGCTCGTCTGATCCAGCAGGATCAGGCTCGACCCGCGACCTCCGGGCATATGCATGTGCGGCGCCTGACGCGAGGCGCGGGCGGCGTCCATGCCGCTGGCGAGAAGACGAGCCTCAGCTATCCCCGAAGAACGTCCCGCCAGAAGCGCCTCGGCCTGAGCGAAAGCGTTCGACAGAAGCGCCCGTCCCCGCCCGCGATCGCCCGCCCCGGCATCGAGGGCGGCGACGAACTCGATCGCACTCTCGCGCATTCCCTGGTGAAGAAGCTGGTGGAAGGAGTGCTGACCCAGAGTTCCGACCGACCCCCAGACCACCGGCGCGGTGGGCCCGACCAGACCGAGCGCATCGTCCGCGGCCGACTTGCCGTTGGACTCCATCTCCAGCTGCTGCAGAAAATCGGGCAGTCGTCGAAGACGATGCACATAGGCCAGAACCGTGCGGCTCGGTATCTGAAGCGCCGTATGGAGAAACACATCCATCATCGCGAGCCTGGCGGCGATATTCTCCGACAGAGGCGCATCGCGCACATGCGCGTCCATCTCCGCACCTCCGGAGAGAAAGCGTTCCCACACCGCCTCCCCGAGAGCGATCATCAGAGACAGTCCCACCGACGACCAGACCGAATAGCGCCCCCCGACCGCCTCATCCATCGGGAAGATCCGCTCTTCCGCCGCTCCCCAGGCCATGGCGAGTTTCGGAGCGGAGGAGACCGCCGCCAGATGATGCGACGCTCCCGCCTCACCCAGATGAGAGATGAGCCACGCGCGCGCAAGGGCGGCGTTGGCGGCGGTTTCCGGCGTCAGAAAAGATTTGGAGACGACGATCACGAGCGTCGTGGCGGGATCAAGACCAGCAGTCGCCTCGGCGAAGTCGTCCGGATCGACATTAGCGCAGAACCGGACATCGATCGAGCGATCATGATAGTCCCGCAGCGCATCCCACACCAGGCGAGGTCCGAGATCGGATCCGCCAATGCCGACATGAAGGATGGAACGGACCGTAAAACCGAGCCCCCCGGCTCTCGCAGATCGCGCGAACGCCATCGCCTTGCGAGCCTGATCCATCAGACCGTTCGCTCTTGCAAAAGGCTCCCCGCCGCCGCGAAGCGCCCAGTGCAGCGCCGGTCGGCCCTCCGAGGCGTTGACGATCTCGGCCGAGAACAGAGCCTTGAAGCGGGAGGCGAGCCCACGCTCATTCGCCAGCTCGAGGAGAGCCCCCATCGCCTCGGCGTCGATGGGCTGTCGGGAGACATCCGCTTCAAGATGCGGGGCGCGCCAGATGAAATTCGTGAGGTCGGCGCGTCTCGCCTGCCACCCGGGCGGCAGGGCCCGGATCCGTGCCGCCTGCGCTTCGACCGCCCCCCAGCCTGCCAGCGTCATACGAGGTCTCTTCCTGTTCAAAGGTCCGGATTACGGATCGAGGTCTCTATAACAGGCTTTGCGAGAGGCGAACGCCCTGAATCAACTCCCGGACAATTTTCAGACGAACGCCTCCGGCGGACAGACTGCCGGGCCCCAAATGCATCGTGTACGCATGACCAGACGCCCTCCCTGCCGCAAGGACCCGGGACAGAGACTTGATCAATGCCCGCTCCTCCGCCACGTTGCCACGACAGCCAAAATCAGGCCGAAACAGTCAGAGGCGGATCGCCCATGAATGACGAGCAGCTAAAGATCATCCGCACCCTTCAATGGATCTTCTACCCGATCGCGCTGATCATGCTGGCCGCGTTCGCATGGCAGATGTTTGGCGGACAGGGAAGCCTGCTCAGCGAGGAGATGATGAGCCTCGTCGGATCGCTCGAGGCAGGGGTGATGTTCGCCCTCGCAGGCCTGTTCTGGCTGGTCTTTGCCGCCCTGGCGATCGAGTTCGTCGGCAAGGAAATGTCGGGAGCGATGGCGCGGAAGGACATGGGCGCCGTCCGCCTGGAGATCCGGCGACCGAAGACGATGACCATCGTCATCTTTCCCCTTGCCGCTCTCGTGCTGGTCGCAGGCCTGAACGTCCTCGCCTTCAGCGCAGGATCGCTGAACATCGACGTCAGCGCCGTGGGACTGGGCGGAAAACTGATGTTCGGCCTCTTCTACGCGATCGGACATTTCATGCTGATCGTGCTGCTCCTGCGCGCGATCCGAAACCGGCCTTTCTTTATCCTGACAGAGCGGGGATTTCTCTATGAGCCCGGAGACCTCTCCCCAGGACTTGTACTCTGGCAGGATATCGCAGGACTTCAGGAAGCGGATCTCCTGGCGCAGGGAACGAGCCGTACAGGTCCCACTCTAATGAGATCGCTCGTCGTCGACCTAAAGGAGCCGGATCGATATATCGGACGGTATAATCCGCTCCTGCGCCAGCTTCACAGGACACTCATCGGGGTTCTGCGGATACAGACCGGGGGGCGCGGCGATATCGTGCTCGAAGCGCCTGACTTCGGCGAGCGATATGCAGCGGTCCGATCTCTGATGGCGGACAGCATCCGGGCCGCAGGCGGAAAAACAGACCTCCTCTGACAAGACGGCGGCGCACGCCTTTTACCCATCGATCCGTCGAATGATCAGATCGCTGGCGAACGCCAGGTGAACCAGCCGGCAGGCGCAGAAGGTCAGATCAGAAGTAATTGCCGTTGGCCAGCATCAGGGGACGACCGTCGGGAGCATACCAGATCGTTTCCGGGACAAGAGGCGTCAGCAGTGTCACGACTGAAAACCCCGGATCAAACGCCATGATCCAGTCCGACTGAAGCTGAGCGTGCGTGACACGGACGCGATACATCGGCCCAAGCGGACTGTCATAGGCGCTGACCGGTTCCATGGACAGAACAGGGCCTGCAGCCCGGATAGGCACATAGCAGCCCATTCCCGAGGTCTGAGCGTAGATCGCGTTATAAACATCCGGGGCCAGAACCAGATAAGCCTGCGCAGGCCCGCAGTTCTGGAACGCGAAGATCAGACCCGAAAGCACCGGTCGCGGATCGAAACGGGCGGCGCTTCCCATTGATCCTGGAAGAGACGCGGAGGAAAAAGCGCTGGTGCCAGGAGACGTCCCCGGCGCATTAGCGGCTGTCTGACGACCGCAGCGCGACAGCAGCAGTCCCGCCAGGCCGGAATATCGGCCTTGAGGATAGGACGCCTCATGAGCCGCCAGGCGATCGCACTGGACGGACGTCAGGGTCTGACTGGCGTCGACCTTCAGATCGTTACTCGCGGAGGCGGCGATCCAGCTGGCCGTTTCGGCGTCCATCGCGTTCAGATCCGCGCTCGCCATTCCCTTCGAAAAGCTGAACGCTCCCTGATAGCTCGCCTCGAGCATCGGCTCAGCGCCCGGAGCGGCCTCAGACACATCTTCGTAGACCCGCTCGAACACCTGACGAAGTTCAAGGCCTTCAACCGTCATGTGTCGGGCAAGCGAGCGCGCATAGACGCCATTGTCAGGCGTCTTCTTTCCCGGCGCGGCGGCATACGCGAGGACGCTGCCAAGCGGGAGATTGTTGACCCGCGCCAGCCCGTCTCCCGCCGCCTTTGTCTTCTCCCAGGAAAGAGCAAAAGGATTGTTGCGACACGCATCAAGAATGATGATGCTAAGCTTCGCCTGCCGCATCGACTGGTGAACCGTACGTACCCGCACCCCCTCATAAAGAATGGCGGCTTCATCATCAAGTTTGGCGTCTACGGGAATCAGCCAGTTGTCATCGTCATGCTGCATTCCGTGACCGGAATAATAGACAAGGGCGACATCTGCGCTTCGCGCCTCAACTGCGAACGCCTTGAGCGCGGCTTCCAGATCCGTCTTGGAGGGATCGATCAGGACCGGAGGCAGATAGGAAAACCCGCCGACGCGGGTGAGCGCCTCGTGAATGATCTGAGCGTCGGTCTTCGCCTGAGTGAGGATACCGATCCCGTCATAGGCGCCCGCGCCAATGACAAGAGCGACCCGCTTCTCAGCAAACGCCGGAGCCGTAACAGCCGCCCACCAGACCACCAAGACAAGAAGCCAGCGCATCGGTGTGTCCCCGCACCTGAAATCACGTCATCGCGTATGTGCATCCTGCCTCAGCTTGGATTGACGGACAATCAGAGATGATGGGACGATAGCGCCGCTTCAGCGGATAAACCATGAAACGGCGCGCCTTCCTTTCCTCAGCTCTCGCCGCAACGCTCCTTGCGCGGGCGAACGCGCAGGTACCGGATCCAGATGATTCGGACACGGAAGAGCTGCTCTCCGAGATCGAGGCCCTCGGCCTGACGGAGCGGACGACCATCGGAGCGGTGTCCTTCGATTCGGACACAAAGGCTGTCATCCGTCAGGAGGGCGTCCGATCGGAAGGATATCTGCCACGTCTCACATCAGCCGACATCGCAGCGATCCGCGCAAACGATTACTGGAAGACAAGCGACCGGCCGACCCCCTCCTGGCCGAAGGACGAGCGCGCGCCGGATTACGCGCATCTCGAGCCCCTCGGCCGTCCCGAACCCGCCTTTACCCTGACAGCCGATGTCCTGAAGACGCTCGCCGACCGCAACGCGTTTTCTCTCGCCGCCCGGCCCGTCACCCTGTTCGGCCTGCGCGGGTGCCGGATCCTCGACGTCCTGCCCGGGGAGACCTGGTCGCCCTCTGTCCGCCTCGAGGCGATACGCCCGGATCATGTCTCCAGCCGGTGCGTCATCGGCCTGTGGCGTCGCGGCGATGATCATCTGCGGGTGTTTCGCGCCTCAACCGTTCCGGCCGTCCGTCATGTCTATTCGGCGCTCGCCACAGGCGGCTATGGAGCAAGCCTTCTGCCCACAGGGCTTTATGTCTACCGGACGGGCGATCATCTCGGCGACTATCCGAACAGGATCCAGCGGGGCGCCCTGCGCATCCAGAACGATTACGCGGTTCTGCGCACCGTCAGAAACCTCACCTACGACCCCTCTGAAGAGACAACCTTCTGGTCGAACGGGGCAGCGCACAACATTCATGCAGGCGGTGCGG
>CAIKWZ010000029.1 GCA_903831255.1 uncultured Alphaproteobacteria bacterium | reverse complement strand
CTCTCCGGGGCGATGGCCCCGGCCGCGTTCGCTGCGCCCGCAAAGGAAGCCAAAGGAGCGACAGGCGGAGAGGACGCCGCCAAGGAATTCGCCCGCGCCATCGATCTGCCGGGTCTGGTGGTGCCGATCTTCGACGATACGCGAAAGCTCCGTGGATACATCTTTCTCAATGCCCGGTTTCTCGTCGCGGAGGGGCGCGACGTCTGGAAGTATCGGGACAAGGCGCACTTTATCCGCGATCAGGTGCTCGGACTGGCCCATAAGGTCAGCCTCAGCGCCAAGGATGATCCCGCTCTTCTCGATGAAGCTCTCGCCTCTCGCGAGTTTCTGAAGACCGCCAATCAGGCGGTCGGGGAGAACGGCGCCATCGTTAAGGTGACGTTTAACAAGATCGCCGCGCAGATGCGGAAATAGCGCACCCATTTCCGGCTGAGGAGCTGGCTCAGAGCGCTGAGTCCGTTATTCCCCGGGCTGCCGGCGCTGCTCCTGACCTGGCAATTGCTGCGGCAGCCGGCCCAGCGTTCCAAACAGCTGTTCAAGAATACCGAGCTCTCTGCCACGGGTCGGGGTGACGCGTGAGTTGTAGGAGATGGTGCGTCCGGCGGTCACGTCGTAAACCAGCACATCCGAGACCACGTCCTGATCATCGAACTGGATGGCGACGATCTCGCGCTGCACCACTTTGGGATAGTAGAAGGCCAGAAGTTCGCGCGTCGAGGACATGTAAACCCACAAGTTGTCGTCGAAGACGCTGGTCGTTGAGGGGGTCCCGAGACGCGCAAGGACGGTTGAGCGGGTGTCCACGCTCGGCTTGACGTCCGTCGGCAGGGCCTGATCGGGAACATATCCGTGGAAATCCCGCGAAGCGGTGCATCCAGAGGCCCCTACGGCCATGAGAAGAGCTATCGCAAGACCGCGCATCGCCATATGTGGACTCCTGCTACAGTGCGCTAGGTAGCGGTCGCGTCACGGGTTTGGCAAGCGTCGAGGGCAGGATGGGCATCGGTCAGTGGTTTGGTCGGCGCAAGCGCGCGCGCTGGGCTGTGGATAAACTCCATCAGTCGATCGTAAATCAGGCCCTGAGGCCTGAGTTCTATGCGGCTGGCGGGGCCAAGGACAATTTCTCCGGCCGGTTCGAGATGACCTCGCTGCATGCCGCTCTGCTCTTCAGGCGCCTGCGGGCGACGGGATCGACCGGAAAAGCTCTCTCCCAGGAGTGTTTTGACGCCCTGTTCGAGGGTTTTGACGAAGCCCTGCGGGATATCGGCACCGGAGACCTGTCTGTCGGCAAGAAGATCCGAAAGATGGGCGAAGCGTTTTACGGCCGGGCCCGGGCCTATGATCTCTCCCTTGCGCCTGATGCGGCGGAGGAGGCCCTTTCGGAGGCTCTGTTCCGGAATCTTGGGCTTGGCGATGAGGCTGTCGCCCGCTTTGTGCGATATGTCCGGTCGGCTGATGAAGCGCTTCATAGACAGAGCGATGAGGCGCTTCTGGGGGGGGATGTGAGCTGGCCCAAGCCCCCCGCGGTATGACAGGTTCGGCCTCCCGCTCTATCCCCGCCGGCGGGTCGTGCTATGAAGCGGCTCAGGGGACAGGGGTGTTTGAGGGCGACGTTGTCCGCAGTGCGGCGTCGGACAGGTGCGGATCGTTGTGGATTCCGGCCCATTCCTCTGTTGTTGGTTAACGGTTGGAGACGGTCAGCCGAGATGGATCAGCGCAAGGTTATCGCCATAGACGGCATGGGCGGAGATCACGCCCCCGGGATCGTTATAGACGGCCTCGAGGCTGTCTGCCGGCGTCGCTCCGATCTTGAGTTCATCGTGTTCGGCGACGAGGCGGAGATCCGTCTGTTGCTTGATCGGTCGCCCGCCGCTGCGGCGCGGTCGACCATACGCCATAGCGACAAGCGGATCGCCATGGACGCCAAGCCGAGCGAAGCCCTGCGTCGCGGAAAGGGGTCGTCGATGTGGGGCGCCATCGAGGCGGTTCGCGACGGGGAGGCCATTGCTGCGGTGTCGGCCGGAAACACGGGCGCTCTGATGGCGATCTCCAAGCTTGTCCTGCGAACCGTCGAGGGTCTTCATCGTCCGGCTCTTGTCGGCACGTGGCCGACCCGGCGCGGGGTGAGCGCCGTGCTGGATCTTGGCGCCGATATCGCCGCAGACGCCCGTCAGCTGGTTGAATTCGCCATCATGGGTGAGGTCTTTGCGCGTGCTGTTCATCGCAAGAGCGCTCCGACTGTCGCACTTCTGAATATCGGTTCGGAAGACCTCAAGGGGCATGACAGCATCCGGGAAGCGGCCCGCCTGATCCGAGCTTCCGGTCTTGGAATGGCGTTTGAGGGCTATGTGGAGGGCAATGACATCGGCATGGGGAAGGTTGATGTCGTGGTCACCGATGGTTTTACAGGCAATGTCGCGCTCAAGACCGCCGAAGGCGTGGCGCGGATGATCACCGAACTTCTTAAGGAGACGCTCACCTCCAGTCTCCGGGCGCGGCTGGGCGCCCTGATCGCCATGAAGGCGCTCAAGGGATTTCGGGCCCGTCTTGACCCGCGCCTGGCGAACGGCGCGGTGTTCCTCGGGCTGAACGGGTGCGTTGTGAAGAGCCATGGAAGCGCGGATGGGGAAGGGTATGCCCAGGCAGTCTACGTCGCCGCTGATATGGGAGGCAGCGGCTTCAAACAGGATATCGAGGACAAGCTTCGGATACTGGCGGAGGTAATCGCCCGATCTGCGGAGCCTGTTTCTGAAGAGGACGCGGTGTCGTGAGCGCCTATGTCTCGGTTGTGCGAAGCGTCGGCGGGTATCTTCCGGCCCGGGTTCTGACCAATGATGACCTCGGGCGAATGGTGCAGACAAGCGACGACTGGATTGTCGAGCGAACGGGGATCCGTCGTCGCCATATCGCTGCTGACGGAGAGACCACATCCGATCTGGCCGTCCAGGCCTCAAGACGCGCCCTTGAGGCTGCGGGCCTCGAGCCGTCCGATATCGACCTGATCGTCCTTGCGACCGCGACGCCAGATTATACCTTTCCTTCTACGGCCACGGTCGTGCAGGGGGCGCTGGGCATCACACATGGCGCTGCCTTCGACATCCACGCCGTCTGTTCGGGTTTCATCTACGCTCTGTCGATGGCTGACAATTGTCTGGTGCGCGGCCAGTTTGAACGAGCGCTTGTGATCGGCGCTGAGACCTTCTCGCGGATCATCGACTGGTCGGATCGGGCGACGTGCGTTCTTTTCGGCGACGGGGCAGGGGCGGTCGTTCTTGAGCGACGTCTGGTCGCGGAGGCCGACGGGCGAGGGATCAAGGCTGTCCATCTCCGGTCAGACGGCCGTTATCGGGATCTTCTCTATGTCGATGGCGGTCCCTCGAAAACGCGCACCGTGGGTCATCTCAGGATGCAGGGCAATCAGGTGTTCCGTCATGCCGTGACCAAGATCTCAGAGAGCGTGAGGGAGACCCTCGCTCAGGCGCAGGTGGATATCTCTGAGGTCGACTGGTTCGTGCCTCACCAGGCGAACCAGCGAATTCTGTCTGCGGTGGCCGAGCGGCTGGGCCTGGCCGAGTCGCGGATCGTGTCGACGGTCGCCGATCATGGAAATACGTCTGCAGCCTCCGTTCCCCTCGCGATGGATGTCGCTCTCCGCGATGGTCGGATCCGGCCGGGACAGCTCGTGCTCCTTGAGGCGATCGGGGGTGGGCTCACCTGGGGATCGGCGCTCATCCGCATTTGATTAACAAAGGGTAAGCGAATGATGTCATTGGAGAAATGACGCGTTCGAGACTTAACAACATGGGGAGGCTCGGATAGTCTCCCGAAGGTCATGGAGTCGTACGATGCAGGAAAAAACGCTGACGCGCGCCGATATCGTGGATGCTCTGGTGGCCAAGGTCGGGCTCACGAAACAGGATTCGAGTGATTTTCTCGAGCGTGTCCTCGAGCTGGTATGCCTTGAGCTGGAAGCTCAGAAGGACGTCAAGCTGGCGCGCTTTGGAAATTTTGTCGTGCGCTCCAAGCGCGCGCGTACAGGGCGTAATCCGAAGACGGGCCAGGAGGCGCCGATCACGGCCAGGCGCGTGGTCTCCTTCAAACCCTCTCCGCTGCTGAGGCAGCGCGTCGAGAAGTCTCAGATTGAGCGCGTCGGGGCATGACGCGCTCCTCCTCGTTCAGGATTGGAGACGAGGTCGCTGTTGGGTCCCGAAAGGCGCCTGAGGCCTTTCGCAGTATCGGCGAAGCGGCGGCCGAACTTGGTCTGGCCTCTCATGTCCTGCGTTTTTGGGAGACGCGTTTTTCGGCGCTGCGACCGATGAAACGCCCTGATGGTCGGCGCTTTTACCGTCCGGAAGACATGGAGCTCCTGCGCAGGCTGAAGTACCTTCTTCATGAGCGCGGATTGACGATTCGCGGAGCCCTTCAGGAGCTGGAGGGCGAGGGATCGGTGGAAGGGCCGGACACTGCGCTCGAACCGGCGACGGATGGGGCAGGCGTGTCAGTCAAAGAGCTTCAGGATGCTGTCAGGCTCGCTGTCGAGCGAGGCGATTTTCGTCTCGAAGCGGACAGGGCGGACGCGCGAGTGAGGCTTGAATCTCTTCTCGAGGAGCTCAGCGGGCTCAAGGCCCGTCTTGATAAGGTTCGCAATAGCGGCTGACAGCCGTGGACGTGACGAAGGGCCACACAGTCTCCGGTCACGCTGTATTGCGAATATCTTCCAGCCTGCTAATAACCCTCGGACTTGGCGGAGCGTGGCGCAGCCCGGTTAGCGCACCAGTCTGGGGGACTGGGGGTCGTGGGTTCGAATCCCGCCGCTCCGACCAACCGTTTCAGGGGCGCCGGCCCCTCAGAAATCCCCCAAATAAATGCTGAGTTTCCAGTCCCCATCAGGCTGGCTTCAGTCGCGACTTTGTCAGAGAGAACGGCCCTGAAGCCTCCAAAGGGTCGGAGACGTCAGGGACCCGGGGGGCCTAGTCTGCGTTCTGACGATAGTCGAGGGTCACACCATCGAAGGCATTTGCGACGTTCGGACCAAGGCCTTTGGGCGTCTTATCTGTACCGAGACTGGTCCTCAGCTGTGCGACGGTGAAGTGCTGGATCACTCGCCATCCTGTCCGGGTGTCAAGATCTGAGGCTGAGCAGCCGTCCTGAGCCAGGGCGAACAGTCGCTCGGGGATCGGCAGTCCTATCTGTTTGGCAACCGCCACGAGATCGTTTCCTCCGCGGATGGCGAGGCACGTGTCTGAAAAGGCGTTGTGTCCCATGTTGTCGATCATCACGTATCGCTTCGGCGAGTTCAGGCGTGAGAAAGCCGCTTCCAGCGTCGACGGCGGAATGGCGATATCGTTCACCCCCGATATGATCATGGTGGGCGTGGTCGACGTGATCTCTCCCTGAGGAGGAACCGGCGCCCATCCGATGATCGTTCCGATGCGGGGATTGTTGAGCTCGCCGAACATGGTGCCGCCCCCCGCGGAATGGCCGATGGCTCCGATTCGGGAAGGGTCGACCACACTGTGAAGGCGGCTCTGCGGATCGCCGCTTTCCTTTTCAAGTCGTTCGATCGTGGCGGCGACGGCGCGCGCGACATTTTCCCTGCGTCGCGTCATGTCTCCACCCGGACGCGCCCCGAACTGGGAGGAGAAACCGTATTCCGTGTAATCCGTTGAGGCGACGACAAATCCCCAGGAGGCGACGCCCGAAAGAATGATGCCATGCATTCCGCGCCAGCCGCCGGCCCCATGGGAGAACAGAACCACCGGAAAGCGTTCGCCGTCGGCCGCCGGAGCGTCGCGCCGGGCTGGAATGGTCTGCGAAAGATCGACCGTCTCCGGGATCTTCAGCATCGAGAGCATCGGGGAGGGGATGGGGTCTGTCTGTTTGTAGACGTCGGCCGGAAGGGTTTTCGAGGATCCTTTCTCCGCCGGATAATAGATTTCCACAGACCGATCCTGGAGGCGCAGCGTCATCACGCCAACCTCATAGGGGCCCATGTCAGCGAACGTCGCCCTGTCGGTGGCCGCACTGTCGAGAGTTGCCTGCGTTCCCGCGCAGGCGGTGAGCAGGATCGCACACAGACCCGCCAGATAGGTTGAGCGCAGAAGTGAAAGCGACGCCATGAATCAGATCCCATCTAAACGGCAGTTCCGCGTGTCTACGCGTTCAGCTAACCGATGGATGAACGCGAGATGCCCGGGCAGGTCACCGGTCGACTTGTCCTTACCCGCGCCGGGGTCTAAGACACTTTAGTACGTCCGGTCGGCGTTTTGTATTTCCCGGGCGTGTCTCCGGGGCCGGATCGTGATTAACCATAACGCCTCACTTATCGATCCAGCCGCGCCGGGTTTGTCGGTCATTGTCTCCTGTTATAATTATGCGGCCTTTCTCGGCGCTGCGATCGACAGTGTTCTGAGCCAGGGCGTTCCCATTCAACTGATCGTGGTCGACAACGGATCGACGGATGAGTCCCGTTCGGTGCTTCTTCGCTATGATAACTCTGTGATCCCTGTTTTGCTGGATACGAACCTCGGGCAAGGCGGTGGCCTGAATGCCGGGTTCGCCCGTGCGACAGGTGATCTGGTTCTCTTTCTCGACGCTGACGATTTTCTTCTGCCGGGTGCGGCTCGCGCCATTCTTGAGAACCGCCAGAACGGGGTTGGAGTCTATCATTACCGAATGAGATATGCGGACGAGGAGGGTAAGCTCTCAGGGCTTCATCCCCCGGCGGAACTTCCTCTCGCTGAGGGGGATATCTCCCAGCAGCTCCGTTTCAACGGCCGTTATGTCACCACCGTCACTTCCGGCCTTGTTTTTTCCCGCGGGGCTCTTGAGCGCGTCATGCCGATCCCGGAGGCTGAGTTCCAGATGGGGGCCGACGGATATCTTGTCGCGACGGTCCCGCTTCATGCCGCCAGCGCCAGTTTTGACACCGAGGTTTCGGCCTATCGGCTGCATGCGCGGCAGTTCACCCGCGCACGCCGGGATTTTGGTCGACGCTCGCGCTGGCGCATGGAGCATGATCTGCAGCGCTATGAGGCGATCCGCAGCCATGCCCAGCGCCTTGGTCTTCCGGTGTCGGATCGTCTTGGCGACAGAGACCTCGATCATCTTCAGGAGAGGCTGGTGTCTCTCACATTCGACGCCGCGGCGCATCCGGTCCCCGGAGATAAGGTTTCCAAGCTCAGACGGCTTGCGCGCGCGATCGATACGCCCGGGATGAATCCGCGCGCCTTATTGGCGCAAAGGGTCTGGTGGGAGACGGTGACCCGTCTGCCGACTGGACTGCGTAAGTCTCTGCTTCTGTGGAAGATCGATCCGCCGTCGCGGCCGGCCTGGCTCAAGGGTTTCGCTCGCGGGCTCCGAAACCGGATGGGCGTCGCCTTCCGCTGAACGTCCTCAGAACTTTCCGGATGCCTGAATGGTGTAGGTCATAGTGCCGTCCGGACCGCCCCGGTTGGCGCGGGTCTCTGTGCGCTGCACCACCCCGCTTCGTCTGTCCGGGGTATAGAACGTCCTCACGCGTTCTTCTTTCGGGAAGAAGACGTTTCCGTAGCCAAGGCGCAGGGTGATCCCCTTGATCGCCGTCGTGTCCCAGGTCAGATCAATGCGTTCTTCGGCGCGGTCCTGAGTGATGGTTTCAAGACGCTTGAACTCCTCGCGCAGCGCATTGCGTGCGATGCTGATGGAGAACGCTGATTTCAGCTCTGGAAGGTCCTGTCTGTAGGACGCCACATAACCCCAGTCTCTGTTTCCGATATTCAGCGGAGGAGGGCCTCCGGCCGCTCCGCCGCTGCGGGTGCCAGGCGTTGCATTGTCTCCGGATGAGAACGGTCTTG
>CAIKWZ010000028.1 GCA_903831255.1 uncultured Alphaproteobacteria bacterium | reverse complement strand
GGGGCCATCGCCCCGGAGAGGGCTGAAAGCATGAGCACAGCAGTCAGGAACAGGGAACGCATCGAAGCACCTCCGGGCCCTTCCCTCTGCCAGATAAGGGTTGAGGGGAGATTTCAATCAGCTCTGAAAATGACTCCATCCCGTCGCAACAGGAGCATCAAAGCCTTCCAGACGCACCCCGCCCCTCTCAACAACAGTTCCGATCAGCGTCAGACGAACGCCCAGAGAACGGGCCGACGCCTCCAGAGCCGTTCGATCCCGGGGAGACGCTGTAAACAGCGCCTGATAATCATCCCCGCCTGTGGCCAGAGCGCCGACGTCGGCCATGGATGACCCCGCCAGCCAGCGCCGGGCCGCCTCGCTCAGAGGAATACGCGCGCCCTCAATGACCAGGCCCGCCCCGGAAGCCGACGCTATGCGCGAAGCATCGGCGACAAGCCCGTCCGACACATCCGCAGAACCCGATGCAAAGCGTGCGATGCAGTCTGCAAACGCTGGCGACGGAGGAACGGGTTCGCGGTAGCGCGAAACCAGCCACAAACGGTCCTCCGCCGACACCTCGAAGTCCGGCCGTATCGAGGCCTGCAGACCAAGCCATCCGTCCCCGATCGAACCCGTGACCCAGAGATCATCTCCCGGACGCGCCCCGGATCGCCGAACGGGACCCCGCTCTCCGCACACGCCTGTGAGGGTCAGAGACAGAACGAGAGGACCGTCGGTCGCTGAGGTGTCGCCTCCAAGAAGATGACCGCCCCAGATGGTGAGCTCCTCGCCCAGACGACGGGCGAATGCTTCAATATCGGTCCGGGACCTCGCTCGAGGCCAGACCAGCGTCAGAAGGGCGCCCTGTAAGCGCCCCCCCTTGGCGATGATATCCGACGCATTGACGCGAACGAGCTTCGCGGCGAGCGAGTCGATGGGATCATCGGACAGGAAATGAACGCCCTCGACGATCGCATCCGTCGTCACAATAAGCCGACCGGCGGGTATTTCGATCTCCGCCACATCATCCAGAAGACCCGCAGCACCCTCTGAACGGGCGAGTGGCGCGAAGCAGGACCGTATGATGTCAAATTCATCCATGACGCGATCCGTGCCGGGGTCGTGTCAGCCGCCACGAATATCGGCGGCCGCCTGGTCGAGAAGTCCGTTGATGAACGACGCTTCCGTTTTATCAAAGAAGGCATGAGCGATCGACACGTACTCGCCCAGAATGATGTTCGCAGGAAGATCGCGCGTCGCAAGAAGCTCGAAAACCGCAGCGCGCAGGATCGCTCTCGACGTCGCATCCAGGCGCTCCATCCTCCATCCAGAGGCGAGACGACGCATGATTGCGCGATCCACATCCTCCTGACGGTCGACCACGCCGGACACGATCGCCTTGAAAAGATCCGGATCAGCCTCCTCAATCGGCGCGCCGTCGTCGGACAGGCCGAGACGGTCGTCGAGAAACTCCGCGATCACCGCCGGGACGCTGGAAGACGTCTGCTCCATCTGATAGAGAGCCTGAATAGCCGCAAGGCGGCCTCCGGCGCGACGCGCTCGCCGAACCTCGCGCTCAGCCTCCGAAGCCGGATCCGGACGTCGGCTCATTCCTCATCCACGCCGCTGAAGTGCTGAGACAGCTCGATCATCCGTACGACGGCGTCGACAACCTCGCGGCCCTTGTTTTTGCCGCTCCGAGAGGCCCTCTCCCAGGCCTGCTCCTGCGTCTCGCAGGTCAGAACGCCAAAGCCGACGGCGATCCCCGACAGGGAAAGATCCATCATGGCGCGCGCAACTTCGGCGCAGATCAGGTCATAATGGCTGGTCTCTCCGCGAAGGACACAGCCCAGCGCCGCATATCCATCATACTCACCCGAACTGGTCGCGAGGGCGATGGCTGCGGGGATTTCAAAGGCGCCCGGAACTTCGAGAAAATCATAACCGATACCGACAGCATCCAGCGCATCGGTCACCCCCGCCTCAAGCTCTTCAGCGATGCGCGCATAATAGCGCGAAGTGACGATCAGGACGCGTACGCCATCGGTCATGTGGGATCCTCTTCATCTATCCTGCGCCAGCCCTCGACTGTCAGACCGTAACCGTCAAGCCCCGGAAGGTGACCAGGACGCGTATTGCTGAGAAGGATCATCCTCTGAACGCCAAGATCCTTCAGGATCTGCGCCCCGACGCCATACTCTCTGAGAGGATGGACAGCTTCCGCCGCTCTCGGCGTGGCCTCTATGGCGCCAAGCGTGCGCGCAATATCCTCCCCCATTCCCATGCGCACGAAAACCGCGACAGAGGGAAGATCGCCCGAAGCCATCTGCTCCATAGCCCGACGCACAAGCCCCTCGCGCCCTCCGGACTCTCCCAGCACATCCGCCAGAAAATCCACGCGATGCACCCGCACAAGCGTCGGAGCGGAGCCCGACACATCTCCCCGGACGAGCGCGACATGCTCAGCGCCGTCCAGCGTGTTGCGGAACACCACAATCCTGAAGCGCCCCCCATAAGCGCTTTCAAATTCTCCCTCGATACGCCGTTCAAGGAAACGATCGTGACGACGTCTCCATGCGATGAGGTCCGCGATCGTTCCGATCTTCATGCCGTGATGACGCGCAAACGTCACGAGCTCCGGCAGGCGCGCCATCGTGCCGTCGTCGTTCATGATCTCGCAGATGACAGCGGCGGGATAAAGGCCCGCAATCCGTGAGATATCGACGCTCGCCTCCGTATGTCCGGCCCTGACAAGGACGCCGCCGTCGCGTGCGACAAGCGGAAAGACGTGCCCGGGCGACACGATGTCGTCGGCGCCCTTTGTCGGATCCACCGACACTGCGATCGTATGGGCTCGATCATGAGCCGAGATACCGGTCGTAACGCCCTCCCGGGCCTCGATGGAGACCGTAAAAGCGGTCTTCATGCTCTCCCGGTTTTCCCTCGCCATCATGTCGAGCTGCAAACACTCCGCCCGATCGCGCGTAAGGGACAGACAGATCAGGCCGCGACCGAAGCGCGCCATGAAGTTCACCTGCGCCGGGGTCGCGAACTGAGCCGGGATGATGAGATCTCCCTCGTTCTCACGATCCTCGGCGTCGACCAGAATGTACATGCGGCCGTTGCGGGCCTCCTCGACGATCTCCTCGATCGGGCTGATCGCTCCTGCAAGACTGTCTGTCATGTTCCGCGCACCTCAATCATCCGCGCGACATAGCGCGCCAGGAGATCAACTTCGAGATTGACCGGCTGACCAGGCTTTGCTCCGCCCAGTGTGGTGACCGCCAGCGTATGGGGAATGACGGCGACCTCGAACCAGGGACGCTCTGCATCCCGGCCGACGGCAGCGACTGTCAGGGAGACCCCGTCGACGCAGATAGACCCCTTTTCCGCGAGATATCTCTCAAGGCGGTCCGGAAGGGCGATGCGGATCCTCCAGCTCTCGCCTTCCTGATCAACTCCCGAAACCTCTCCCAGTCCGTCAACATGGCCGGAGACAAGATGTCCTCCGATCTCATCGCCCACCTTAAGAGACAATTCGAGATTGACGCGCGAGCCGGCAACCCATGCGCCAACGACCGTCCGGGCAAGCGTCTCCGGGACAGCCTCTACGCACCAGCTCGAGCCGCCGTCCCGGGCGGATATCTCCACCAGCGTCAGACAAACGCCCGAATGCATCACTGAGGCGCCTAACTGCAGAGAGGCGATCGGATAGGAGCTGTCGATCATCAGTCGTCGCAGACCCGGTCGATCCTCGATGGCCGTCACTCTGCCAACATCTGTCACAAGTCCGGTGAACATGGCTCAGACGTCCCGCTCATAGGTTTCCCAAAGGTCACGCCCAATGGGCCGCACCTCCCGTCGCACAAAGACCGGCGCGTCGGCAAGCGCATCGAGATGAAGATCTCCGACGCAGGGTCGACCGCGCGCCCCCAGAAGGATCGGCGCCCTGAACCACTCGAGACGACCGACCAGTCCAGCCCGCAGAAAGGCCCCCGCCAGAACCCCTCCTCCCTCGATCAGCACCGAGGAGACGCCCGCCTTCGCAGCGGCCTCCAGAACGCCCTGGGGCGGCAGCGCGCCGTCCTCAGGCCCAGGCGACAGTCGCCACACGGACACCCCCTCAGGCCATCGCCGACCTGCATCAAGCGTTGCGACCGCCACCGGACCAAGATCCAGAGTTGCAAACAGACGGGCTGTCTCCGGCGTGCGGGCGCGGCCGTCTGCGATGATCCGCAGAGGCTGGGGTGGGGTCGGCGTATCGAGGCGAACGGTGAGCTCCGGATCGTCAGCGAGCACCGTGCCCGAGCCCACCAGAACCGCATCATGGGCAGCCCTGAGGCGGTGCCCCTCGCGACGCGCAGCCTCACCGGTAATCCAGCGGCTCTCTCCTGAAGACGTCGCTATACGTCCGTCGAGGGAGGTCGCGAGCTTCAGGGTGACAAAAGGGAGAGGACCCGGCATGGGGCTCATTCCTCATCTGTCGCTTCGCTGCGCTCATGCCCCGTCAGCGCGTCCTCGATGAAGCGGGCGAAATCAGACGGAGACCGAAAGTCCTTGTAAACTGAGGCGTAACGAACATACGCGACGGGGTCGAGACCGCCCAGACTGTCCATGACCATCTCGCCGATGGACGAAGTCTGTATCTCGGTCTCGCCCATATTCTCCAGGCGGCGCACAATCCCCGAAATCATCTGATCCAGCTGGTCTTCCGAAACCGGTCGCTTCTGAAGGGCGATCTTGAGCGAACGGCGAAGCTTTTCGCGTTCGAAGGGCGTTCGTCTCCCATCGCGTTTGATCACGATGAGCTCGCGAAGCTGAACCCGCTCAAAGGTCGTGAACCGTCCGCCGCACTGCGGACAGCCCCTCCGCCGCCGCACGGCCGTATCCTCTTCCGCAGGCCGGCTGTCCTTCACGACCGAGTCGGCGAAGCCGCAGAAAGGACAGCGCACCTGTCAGCTCCCGGCTACGCCATAGATCGGGAAACGTGCGGTCAGCTCGCGAACCTCAGCCCCGACCTTGGCCTCGACCGCAGACGTATCTCCCCCCGCCGCAATCGCGTCGATGACCTCGACCATCCACGACCCGACCTGTCGGAACTCCTCGCCTCCGAAACCGCGCGTGGTGGCGGCGGGCGATCCGACCCGGACGCCCGAGGTGACCGTCGGCTTCTCAGGGTCGAAGGGAACGCCGTTCTTGTTGCAGGTGATGCATGCGCGCTCAAGCGCCTTCTCGGCGGCATGACCCTTGACCCCTTTCGGTCGGAGATCGACCAGCGCGAGATGGGTGTCGGTCCCCCCCGAGACGATATCAAGCCCGCCGTCTTTCAGGGCGGCGGCAAGCGTGCGGGCATTGTCGACCACACGCTGGGCATAGGCCCTGAACTCCGGAGTGAGGGCCTCCCCGAACGCAACCGCCTTACCTGCGATCACGTGCATCAGCGGTCCGCCCTGAATGCCGGGGAAGACCGCCGAATTGATTTTTTTGGCGATGTCGCCGTCATTGGTGAGCACCATCCCGCCCCTCGGTCCGCGAAGGGTCTTGTGGGTGGTCGTCGTCGCCACATGAGCATGCTCGAGCGGATTGGGATAAAGACCCGCCGCCACAAGGCCTGCGAAATGAGCCATGTCCACCATGAACAGCGCGCCCACGGAATCGGCGATCGCCCGGAAGGCTGAAAAATCAATGATCCTTGAATACGCAGAGCCGCCGGCGATGATCATTTTCGGACGGACCGCCTCCGCTGTCCTGCGCACCTCATCGAGATCGATGAGGCCATCCTCCCTGCGCACGCCATACTGGCTCGCCGCGAACCACTTTCCGGACTGATTGGGCGCCGCCCCATGGGTCAGGTGACCGCCGGCGTCGAGGCTCATCCCGAGAATGGAATCGCCCGGCTTGAGAAGCGCCTGGAACACAGCCTGGTTAGCCTGACTTCCTGAATTGGGCTGAACATTGGCGAAGCCAGCCGAGAACAGCTTCCGCGCGCGATCGATCGCGAGTGTCTCAACCTCGTCGACAAACTCGCAGCCGCCATAGTAGCGCTTGCCAGGATATCCCTCGGCATATTTGTTGGTGAGGATGGACCCCTGCGCCTCGAGGACCGCCCGAGACACGATGTTTTCAGAGGCGATCAGCTCGATCTGATGGGACTGCCGGTTCAGTTCCGAGCCGACCAGCGCCGCGATCGCAGGGTCTGCGTCGGCCAGCGTGGCGGAAAAAAACGGACCTGTCCGCTCGGCGGACTTGAGACTGGGTTCGCCCATGGAACGGCCCTCCGACGACTGCATTAATGTGCTGGGCGTTAAGGCCTTCGGCGCATCTTGGCAAGCCGACGAACGAGCGCATCGGAGGCGCCCGTCTCAGGCGAGCACCCCGCCGCGACCGTCTGGCCCGGAGCCCCCGCGGCCCTCCTGGGACTGACGCCTGCGGACATAATCGAGCTTGGCCCGGGCGAGCCGTTCAAGATCGCTCCGCATTGCGTTCGCCGGAGCCGTAAAGGACACTTCCAGACCGTCGTCTGCGGCCACAGCACGCACCTCAACCGCCCCGCCCATCCGGCTGGTCTGGATCAGAATGTCCCCCCCGCCCGCTGCGCTCACGACAGGCGATCCGTTTCAACAGGCTCACCGGACCGAGGACCCGGCCAGCGCCTCGTCTGGCGGCGTTCAGGCTGCACGCTTCAATCCCAGCTGGGCCCAGATCGCCAGCAGGGCGGCGACGAGCTCGTCCATCATCGCCTCGGTGTGGTGAGGCGACGGGGTGAAACGCAGACGCTCGGTTCCCTTGGGGACGGTCGGATAGTTGATAGGCTGAACGTAAATGCCGAAATCGAACAGAAGCGTGTCCGACAGCGCCTTGCATCGCTCAGGATCGCCGACAAGAAGCGGCACGATATGCGTATCAGACATCATCACCGGCAGGCGGGCCGCGATGAGTTTCTGGCGAAGCATCTCGGCCTTGGCCTGATGCTGACGCCGCAGTTCCTGACCCTGCTCTCCACGGAGCTTGCGGATAGACGTCAACGCACCGGCCGCCAGTACGGGGCATGTCGAGGTGGAGAAGATGAAACCAGGCGCCATCGACCGGATAGCGTCGACGACCGCCGCCCTGGCCGCGATGTAACCGCCCATGACGCCAAAGGCCTTGGCGAGCGTGCCTTCGCAGATATCGATACGATGCATGACATTGTCGCGCTGGGCCACGCCTGCGCCCTCATGTCCATACATGCCAACGGCGTGCACCTCATCGAGGTAGGTGATCGCGTCAAACGCCTCTGCGACATCGCAGATGGCCTCCATCGGAGCGACATCGCCATCCATGGAGTACACGCTCTCGAAGGCGATGACCTTGGGCGCCTCGGGAGGATCGTTCTCCATCAGGGCCCTGAGATGACCGACGTCATTATGTCGGAAGATTCGCTTGGCGCAGTTCGCGCGCTTTATCCCCTCGATCATCGAGGCGTGATTGAGCTCATCGGAATAGATGATGAGGTTCGGCATGATCTTGGCGAGGGTCGACAGGGTCGCGTCGTTAGAGACATAGCCGGAGGTGAACAGGAGCGCGGCTTCTTTGCCGTGAAGACTGGCCAGCTCACGCTCAAGGTCGACATGGTAGCGTGTGGTGCCTGAAATATTGCGCGTCCCGCCCGATCCGGCGCCGAAGGCGTCTATGGCTTCGTGCATAGACTGGATCACATCCGGATCCTGCCCCATTCCCAGGTAATCGTTGGAGCACCAGACGACAACGTCCTGCTCGCGACCGTCATCATGCCGGACGGAGGCCTTGGGGAACTGCCCCCGGTACCTCTTGAGATCGATAAACACCCGATACCGGCCTTCCGACCGGATCTCTTCAACGGCGCTCTCAAAAGCCGTCAGATGCTTCATTACGCCAGCCGGGTCGCGCGAAAGCGTCCCGCTCCCTGTCAATCCATCCGCAACATTAGGCTTCCGGCGGATGGCTGCAAAGACACTAAACGCATTCCGGGGCGGCGTTAAATCCCTGAATTGTCGCAGGGTTCTGAGAATGGCTCGCAGAAGAGCACACGCTTGCGTGAAGCCCCCGTGAACCGGAGTTAAACAGGAGCCGGCAGGACGATCCGGGCGGGCCTTGTCCGAAAGACAGGCCCGCCCGGAGGATCAGAGCTGATAGCGGATCTGATCGGACCAGAAGCGCTCGAGGCGGCCGATGGTCTTGTTGAGCTGGTCAAGATCGTCGGCGCGGACGGACGCCGTAGGCTCAAGGGCCACCGCCTGCTTCTCGAACAGGTCGCGCACCCGCGAACGCACAGCCTTGCCCGAAGGCGTGAGCTTGAGGCGCACAGCCCTGCGGTCGTCGCTGGAGCGGCTCTGAACGAGATAACCGCCTTCCTGCAGCTTCTTGATGTTGTAGGACATCGAGGTCCCGGCGAACGAGCCCCTGGCGCGCAGAGCGCTGGCGGGCGTTTCGCTTTCGCCGATCTCATAGATCAGGAGAGCCTGAACGCCCGTGAGCGAACGCTCGCCCGCACGTTCCAGATTATCCTTCACCACATCGTGCAGGCGTCTGTGAGCTTGCTCAAGAAGAGAGAGCGACTTCAGGAAAGACTGACTGACAGGCTCTTCCTGTCCGGTTTCCCGGACCATTACGTTGACCATCACCACCACCATCATTGCTGGCGACTTTTTTCGTCGCCTTGAGATAACCCTACGCCAGCAGGGCTAATAAACCTCTAAAACTCGGGGAGTTTTGTCGAAATTTATGCGGGGATTTGCGTCACATTCCGCAAAAATCCCCGATTGCGCGGCTTTTGAGACGTCTGAAACCACGCCTTGCGGTCAGCGGGGAGACTTCGCCCCCGCCGCAGGTCGCGTCTCCGGGGTCGGAGGCGGCTCCCCGGGACTTTCAAATATCCGCCTCAGCACACCCGGCGTAAGCGCCGAAACCGGATTGATCGAGACGCGGGCTCGCGACAGCGAGCCCCGCACAGAATATGTGGGAGCAAAAAGGCCCTCGCCTCGCCTCGATACGAATAGATCGCCGATCAGCGGCAAGGCGCCCAGCGCGGAATTCACGCCGAAAGACGGGACGAGCACGCCGTCAAGACTGACATCGCCTGGCCCCGGGGCCAGCCATCCGCGCGCGGTGATGCCCATGGCCGGACCGGAGGCGCGAAGCCCCGGGAACTCAAGCCGACCCGGCTCGATCACGACCGGCGCCTCGACACGGGTAAACAGGACGCCGTCTCCCGACAACACGTCCGCAAGCCCCCTCAGGGACGCCAGCGACAGGATCTGCGCAACAAGAGGAGCATCCTGAAGGCGCACGTCCTCCATCCGGACATCAGCCTTGCCGCGGGGACCGGAGAACGAACCCTCCATCTCCAGGCGGCCGCCGACGAGAAAATCCGAGTTGGTGAGCGCCCGCGCGGCAAACCCCGCGTCATCGGAGCGCACGGAGAGCGTTCGCGCATCGCCATTCGAGGCGATCCTGACATCGACCGTCTTTCCCCGCGAGATCTCCCCCGTCATCCGACCTCTCTGCGGACCTGAAGCGTCGAAGGCGAGGTCAAGATTGAACCGCTGAAGCTCGGCGTCCTTGCGAAGGCGGACACGATCTGCGGCAAGAACGAGCTCAACCAGCTGCGATGAGCCGGACTGGGCAGAAGAAGCAGCCGCGGAGGAAGAGGACCGAGCCGGACCGGGCGCGTCCTCGCCGAAACGAAGAACGGCGTCGATCCAGGAGCTTGCATCGAGGTATGGCCCGCTGGCCGTGATCCGGTATCCGCCATCCTCCCGGCGGGTCAGGCCGCCTCGAAGATCGACCCCGTCACGCGCGTAAATGCGGGAGATGTTCGCAGACTTCAGCCCCCCCTCCCGGTTTGCAAGAAGGGCATCGCCCGATAGCTGCAGACCGTCTGCCCGGACATCTCCGCTCAGCGTTCCGCCAGCCTCGTCTCCGGAATACCGAAGTCGTCCCTGCGCAGGCAGACCGGCGCGCTTGCGCCAGTTCAGCGCCGAGATATCGAGCGCAGCCGCCGTCAGATCGATATCGGCCTCGAGCGCGGTGAAGATGCGTCCCTGTCCGCGAGCGGTGAGCTGAAGGTCTCCGGCGCCCTGCATGATCGTTCGCGCCGGCAGGCCGAAGGCGTTGAGAAGATCCGGGGTCAGCTTGGCGCTGGCGGTCAGATCCGAGCCGGCGGCCCGACCGCCCCCGGGATACACCTCACGCCAGTCAAAGGTGACGGGGGCCGGCCCGAAGCGACCCGACCCGGCCAGCTGGAGCCCCGTATCAGCGGCCGCGAAACGGACATCGGCCTCCGACAGACCGAAGCCCGCGGCAAGGTCAGGCGCGGTCGCACGCTCAAAACTCCCTTTGACTTGGTAACGGAGCATCTCAGGAACAATGTCTTCGACGAGCGGAAGGGTGAAGGTCGCATCAATGTCCCCCTTTCCCGCCATCTGACCGACATTCAGTCCGTATCGGGTGGCGATCTTCAGATCGGAGGTCTCGAGGACCGTCATCAGCTCCCTCAGATCGCCGCGACCGTCGACCCGGATATCGAGGACGCCGCCCGTCGGGGCGAAGCGAGACAGACTGACCTGCCCCTGACCGATATCCCAGCCGCCAAGCCGTCCATCGGAGACATCCACCTTCAGACTGTTGCCCAGAAGCCGTCCCCGTCCCTTAAGACCGGTGAGCGGCGGAAAATCCGGAAGAAACATGACGCTGGCGTCAGCCACATCAAAATCGAGGGTCAGCCTCTCGTCCGGAAGATACCCTCCGGCATTCGCCCCGGGAGGCCAGTCGACCGAAAAAACAGCGCGGCTCGCCGCACCCGTTGGAATATGACGCCTGACCCATTCCCGCGCATCGGGGCTCAGCCCGACTGGCCAGAAGGCGACAATCTGTGCGGGAGTGATGACCCCCTCGCCGGTCGCCTTGAGCCGAACCCCCACCCCGCCCGGAGACGGGGCGAGCGCGGGCGCTGAGCCGCTCTGTGAAGAGACCTCAACGGAGCCCACGGCCGCCGCGGCGACCGGAGGCGAAGAGACCCCAGGCGGATCGATCCAGATCTCTCCGGACGCGGAGGCGGACAAGCCACCCGTCACAGCCTCGAGACTTTCGATCTGCAGGCGCTTCAGATCCGGCGACACTTTCGCACGCAGATCCGCCGAAGCCATGGACCACGGCGCCTCGAACACCGGCATGGCGGACAGGGTGAACTCACGACCAGACAGATTGAAGGCCGTCCAGGCCGTCCCATCGCCTGACATGATCGATGACAGATCAAGCGATCCGGTGAACGCCCCGCTGAGACGATCGGAGCGAATATCGAACGAGACAAGCTCGACACGCTGATCAAGAGGCTCGTAACGAGCCTCGAACGCCAGATCCTCGAGAACCAGATCAAGATCGGCAATTCGCCCGGCGCCCCGAACGCCGGACAGACTGAGAGTGGCCTGCTGAAGGCCGGCCGCCTCGCTCGCCTCCATTCGGAAGGCGGCGCTCGCGGGGATACCGGAGACAAACTCGCTGTCCCGATAACCGAACATGCGGGCGACCGCGACCGGATCAACGCCCTCAAGCGTCGCCGACCCCCGCGCGCTGGAGACATCGCCGTCAGCCGTGAGGGACAGATGAACGCTGTTCGGCCCTCCCGCTCCGATCAGCCCCGCCTTGAGATCGAGGGCGACGGTCGACCGGTTCGCCCGCCAGACGGCGTTGACCGGACTGGCGCTCCACCCGCCGTCGATCGTCTCGTCCACGACATCGATGCTGAAATTGACAAGGTCCACGCGCTCGAAGGCGCCCGCGGACACAAGCGCCCGGACAGGCGTGGCGAGGGTCTTCCAGTCAAGCTCGCGAAGCAGTCGAAGCAGATCTCCGACCGGTCGGGGCTCCCGAAGAAATTCGACCCCCGCAAGGGTCCAGACCCCATCCAGCGAGCGCCGGACCTGGGCGCGGCCGTTCTCGAGCCGGATATGCCGCACCTTGAGACGCCCTGAGAGAAGGGAGACAGCGTCAACCGACATCGTGGCGCGTTCAGCCCGGGAAATAACGATTCCGACGCGATCAAGCGCGCTCAGTCCGCGGGCCGCCACCTCGACCCGGGCATGATCCGAGGACCACTCCAGAACGAGACTATCGATGGAGACGTTCCGCCCGCCCCGGGCATCGCTGAGGGAGCGCTCAAGCGCGGGACGAAACAACTCGAGGTCCACCGGCCCCTGCGAGAGGCGCCAGGCAAGGAAGCCGGCGCCCGCGAGAAGTCCGAAGACCAGGAGGGCCAGCGCCTCGAACACGAAAAGTCGGGCCGACACTCTCAACACACCGACTCCGCCCTCACAGGGGACTTTATACCCTTCACCGGAAGCCCCGGGAAAGGGTAAACACCAGTCACAGTCCCTTATCTAAGCAGATTGAGGTTAAAGTGGGTTATATTCCAGGCGACGGCGAAAAGGCCCCTGAGTTCACTCTGGCGGCGCCTGATGGACAGGCGATCAGCTGGCGAAACTTTCGAAACCGCGGCCTGGTCCTGTATTTCTACCCGCGGGACGACACCTCCGGATGCACCCAGGAGGCGCTTGAATTCAGCGCCGCGCTCGAAGAGTTCGACGCGCTGGGAGTGTCTGTTCTCGGGGTATCGCGAGACAACCCCGATTCGCATCAGCGGTTCATTGATCGGCGCGCCCTGAGCGTCCCCCTGGCCTCGGACGAAGGCGGGGAAGTCTGCGAAGCATTCGGGGTCTGGCGGGAAAAGAAGCTTTACGGCCGCACCTTTATGGGGGTGGAGCGAACCACGTTTCTGATCGGCCCCGACAGAATTATCCGCAAAGTCTGGCGCAAGGTGCGCGTTGCAGGACATGTTCAGGCCGTTCTTGCTCAGGCCAGGGCGACCTGACGGAGCGCGCGGCAAGGTCTTCATCAACCCTTAAGAGCCCACTGAGAAATTGCCTGAAAAAGGTTCTGACAGGGGTTCGCTCTGTCATAATTCTAGGCTATCCATGTGCCCGCTGGGCAACACGCAAAGGATTCCTCCCGCTCTCAACGGGCGCGATGCGAGGGTCAGGCGTGACGGGCGGAGTGTGACGGGCGGACGGATCGGACGGCGTAAATGGCGGCCAAGATAAGATCTCGCACTCGGGCTTTGTTTGAGAAGGCGTTCCCTGAACGCCAGATTTACCATCGCAGCGGCGGTTCGGTGACGTTCGTCAAGATCTCGCCCTGGCGACAGGCCGCGATGGCGGCCGCCGGCACGATTGTGATCGCCTGGTGCCTGTTTGCGACTGCCGCCGTGCTGCTTCGATCGCCCTCCGCAGGCGGGGCGGAAGGCAAGGACGGACGTATCGCCCGTTACGAGCGCGAGCTGGCGAAAGCGCGGGCGAATGAAGCCATCGCCCTCTCGCTCCTGGAACAGAGAACCACGACATTCGAAGCCGATCTCGATCAGCTCGAAGATCGTCATGAAACCATCAAGAAGCTGCTGGCGCATATGCAGGGCGGCGGCGGAAGCGGCGGCTCCGCTCCACTTGTGGGCGATGGCCGGCAAATCCTCGTGGATTCGAGCATCGATGAGGCCGATGAGCGCCAGTCTCGTCCGAGCGAGACGATCTCGAAAGTCAACGATAAGGCGGGCTTCCGCGCCAAGTTCGACGCCGTTCGCAATGATCAGACAGCCTTTCTCGACATCGCAGAAGAAGAGGCGGTCGAACGGGCTGAACACTATCGCGGCGTGCTTCGGCAGACCGGAGCGCCGGTCACCAAGGTTATAGAAACCCTCGAAATGGGCGGCCCGCTGATCGAACTGCCGCCCCTGGCCGCGGACGGCGAGGCAGGCGTGGCGCTGGATGACGGTTTCACGCTCAGGGCCCGGGAGGTTGTGGAGCGGCTGGAGGAAGCCAGACTCTTTGAGACGGTGATCCACACGCTTCCCCTTGGGGCGCCGATCGCTGAACCCTATCGCGAGACCTCCGGGTTCGGTTCGAGGCCGGATCCCTTCACCCGTCGGAACGCGTGGCATGACGGCGTGGATCTTGCAAAGTTCTACGGAGCGCCGATCACAGCGACGGCGCCCGGGGTCGTGTCGTTTGCAGGAGTGAAGTCAGGGTACGGACGTGTTGTTGAGGTGGATCACGGCAAGGGGTTCAAGACCCGTTACGGCCATCTTCAGTCGATCACGGCCAAAGTCGGGGCTAAGGTGGCGATCGGTCAGAAGATCGGCACGATGGGCTCGACGGGACGCAGCACTGGCCCTCACCTCCACTACGAAGTCTACTACAACGGAAAATCCTACGATCCGATCAAGTTTTTAAGGGCCGGCAAGCATGTTTACAAAGGGTAAGACGCCAGAACCGCCTCCGCCGCCTGCGGCCAAGCCAACCATTCCAGAGCCGGCCAAGAGGCCGCTTCCGGCTTCCAAGGCGGCGCCGTCCCTGATCAGCGCCGATGTTAAGATGAAGGGAGCGATCGTCTCCCAGGGCGAACTCCAGATCGACGGCCACATCGAGGGAGATGTCCGGGCTTTGTCCCTCGTCATCGGCGACACGGGCGCGGTCAAGGGCGAAGTCATCGCCGAGACGGTGGTCATTCGCGGCACAGTTGAGGGTCGCATTCGCGCCAGGAAAGTCCAGCTGTGCACGGGCGCCAAAGTCCGCGGGGACATTTTCCACGCGTCCCTCGCCATCGAACCCAACGCCATCTTCGAAGGGGCCGTGAAGCACGCGCAGGACCCGATGGCGGAGGCTCCGGCGCCCGCCCCGAGCGCGCCTCCGGCCGCGCCGCCTGTCGGCTGACGAGCGCCTGGGACCATCGACGTGAGATTATGAACGCCTCCGGACATGCGCCGGAGGCGTTTCTCTTTGGTACGAAGAGCGAGGACGCAGGATCTGCTGGGCGATCCCTCAAGAGAGGCAGGATGATCCTCAGATCCCGAACCGGCGAACGCAGGCCGGACTAGTCGAGGTCTTCCACCGCAGCGCCGACTTTCTGAGACAGGGCGGCAGCGAGAAACGGGTCGATCTCGCCGTCGAGCACGCCCTGAGAATCCGACGTCTCGACCCCCGTCCGAAGGTCTTTCACCATCTGATAGGGCTGGAGCACGTAGGAACGGATCTGGCGACCCCAGCCGATCTCGCTCTTGGAATCCTGCTCGGCCTGTGCGGCCTCCTCGCGTTTCTTGAGCTCAAGCTCATAAAGCCTGGCCCTGAGCATGTCCCAGGCCTTGGCTCGGTTCTTGTGCTGCGAGCGGTCAGTCTGGCACGAAACGACAATTCCCGTCGGGATATGCGTCAGTCGAACCGCGCTGTCTGTCTTGTTGATGTGCTGGCCGCCGGCGCCGCTGGCGCGATAGGTGTCGGTTCGCACATCCTTTTCCTCGATATCCACGACAATCGTGTCATCGATCACCGGATAGACCCAAACCGAAGCGAAGCTCGTATGTCGCCGGGCGTTGGAATCGTAGGGCGAGATCCGGACAAGGCGATGAACGCCCGACTCGCTCTTCAGCCAGCCATAGGCGCTGTCGCCATGAATGAGCAGCGTCGAAGATTTGATCCCCGCTTCTTCGCCGACATGCTCCTCGACTTCCTCGATCTTGAAACCGCGGGCGTTCGCCCAGCGGACATACATCCGCCGGAGCATCGAGGCCCAGTCCTGGCTTTCCGTGCCGCCAGCGCCGGCATGGATCTCCACATAACAGTCGTTTCCGTCGACCTCGCCCGACAGAAGGGCCTTCAGCTCAGCCTCTTCCGCCCTGCGCACGGCGGCTTTCAGAGCGCTTTCAACCTCGGCGAACAGGGAGACATCGCCTTCTGCGTCAGCCATCTCCCAGAGCTCGACGGCATCGCTTGCCTCGCGCTCAAGCGCCCGGACATCATTCATCGACGCTTCAAGCTGATTGCGCTCACGCATCATGGTCTGCGCCCGCGCGGGATCTCCCCAGAAATCCGGTCTCTCGGACAGCGCGTTCAGTTCATCCAGACGTTTTTCGGCGACGCCCCAGTCAAAGACGCCTCCTCAGCAGTCCTACGGACTGCTTGATTCGCTCCACCATATTCTCAAGTTCGGGCTGCATGTCACCGGCCTGTCAGAGATGCGCCCCTGCCCGCCCGGAAGCGGACGGAACAGGGATCGCGCGAGGGTCTAGAAGATGCCGTCCTTGAGTGTCAATTCCTCTCGCGGCGGGGGTTCCTGAAGCAGCCCCGGATCAACCGGAGCATCCGGCCTCACAGGGGGGGTGCTGGTGCCGTCGACAGGCGCGCTGACCGCCTCATCTCCAGCCAGAACGCGGGAGTAATCAACCCGATACCCGTCGGCATCCGTTCCGCCTGCCTCGCAGCGCTCCGTAGGCTCCGTCCCGGGACGGAACGCTTCGAGGATCACCAGACGACTGTCAGGCGCCGGCAGGCATCCCGAATCGGCGTCGACCTCCACCAGCCTGACGCCCTGGGGAATGCGGAACGGCAGGGCGGGCCGATCCTTCAGAGCCGCCAGCATGAAGTCGCGGAAGACAGGCGATGCGACGCGACCTCCGGACTCGCCGTCGCCCATGTCGCGGGGTGTGTCGAACCCGATCCAGATACCGACCACGAGATCAGGGCTGAACCCCACCGTCCAGGCGTCGACCTGATCGTTGGTTGTGCCCGTCTTGGCCGCAAGGGGCTTGCCGACAGAGCGAGCCGTCGCAGCCGTTCCGCGTTCCACGACGCCTTCGAGGATGGAGACCATCTGATAGGCGGTGACCGGATCGATAACCTGGTCGCGATCGTCAGAAAACGCCGGCGGCTGCAGACCTGATCTCCAGGTAGCGGAACACTCCCCGCATTCGCGTTCATCCTGACGGAAGACCGTCTGTCCATGCCGGTTCTGGATCCTGTCGAGCAGAATGGGCTGAACCCGCTTGCCGCCGTTGACCAGCATCGCATAGGCGGTCACCATTTTCATCGGCGTCGTCTCGCCGGCGCCGAGGGACATCGACTGATAGGCGGGAAGACGGTCATAGATCCCGAAGCGTTCTCCGATCTCAGACACTTTCTCGAGGCCCATGTCCTGAGCAAGACGGACCGTCATCGCATTTCGGGACTTCTCAATACCCAGACGAAGCGTCGAAAGGCCGTAAAACTCATCGGAATAGTTGCTGGGCTTGTAGCACGTCTCCTGGGTTTCATCCGAACAGTCCACGAACGGCGCATCCAGCACCCGGCTTGACGGCGTCCATCCGTTTTCCATCGCCGCGGCGTAGACGAACGGCTTGAACGAGGAGCCAGGCTGGCGCATCGCCTGCACAGACCGGTTGTACTGGCTACGGCTGAAGGAATACCCTCCGGCCATCGCGAGCACTCGACCGGTGTGCGGATCCATGGCGATCAGCGCTCCCTCCACTTCGGGCGTCTGGCGCAAACGCCAGGGTCCTGAGGTCGGAGATTTCGCATCCGCATACTCGACGATCAGTTGAGCGGAGACATCCGGAACCGGACGCCTCGAGACCAGGATCACATCGCCCGGCGCCACGCCGCCCTTACCCTTGCGCTTGAAAGCGGAGGCCCATTTTACATCCTCCGCCGAGAGCGTGCCCTTCGAACCGTCCGCGAACAGCAGACGCACCTCTCCCTTGACAGAGGTCACCGCTGCGGCGCGCCAGTCCGGCGCCGCTCCGGCGATCCGGGCCTTCCCCTCATCGGTTTCCAGAAAAGCGGTCAGCTCCTCAGCGGCGCCCTCTCCCGCCTTCACTGCGCCCACCGGCCCGCGCCATCCGCGGCGCCGGTCATAGGTTTCAAGACCGGCGCGAAGGGCGGTCTGGCCTATCAGCTGAAGATTGGTGTCGAGCGTGGAGCGGATCGACAGCCCGCCCTCATAGAAGCCCTTGGTCGCTTCCTTCTCATTGCCAAACCCTTCGAGGCGCCGCTCCTTGCCGAGGCGCAGGATCTCGCGACGCACCTCCTCCACGAAATAAGCTGAGGCGACGTTCTCATCCGTATCGAGGCGGGCGACCGTGGTCAGCTTCTCCGCCTTGGCGATCAGAGCTTCATCCTTGTCGACGAAACCGTTGGCGACCATCCTGTCGATCACCCAGTTCCTGCGTTCGACGGCGGCCTCGGGCCGATTATAGGGATTGACCCGGCTGGGTCGCTGCGGAAGCGCAGCCAGCATCGCCGACTCGGCGAGGGTCAGATCGTTCAGGGATTTGCCGAAGTAATTGAGCGCGGCGGCTCCGACGCCATAGGAGCGTCCGCCAAGAAAAATCTCGTTCATGTAAAGCTCGAGGATCTGATCCTTCGAGAACTGCTTTTCGAGCCGGCCGGCGAGGATCGCCTCGCGAACCTTGCGTGCGATCGACCGATCATCTCCCACCAGCATGTTCTTCACGACCTGCTGGGTGATGGTCGACCCACCGGTCATCCGCCGACCGCGAATGGCGTTTCCGAGCGTACCGCGAACCATTCCCCAGAGATTGATGCCTGAGTGTTCAAAAAACGTCTTGTCCTCAGCGGAGATGAAGGCCTCCACAAGCTGACGCGGCAACTCCTCCGAGGGCACGTAGACCCTGTGCTGACTGGCGAACTCCGCCACCAGTCGTCCGTCGCCCGCATGAACGCGACTGGTGATGGGAGGCTCATAATTGGCCAGATCCTTTTCGGAGGGCAGATCCTGTGTGACCAGGAGAAACCAGCCGCCGACCCCGATCACCAGAATGGCGACCGCAGCCAGAGCGCCGAAAAGGATCTTTCTGAGCATCTCGCACCTGTCCTGACCCGATCCGGCGCGCACTCGGGCGCCGGACCTCGATCCATGATCACCCGGAATCACCGGTCAATGCGGTATCTTTATGGCGCGGAAGCAAAGACGGGTAGCTCGATTGGCGCCCTGATCGACGTTCATTGCGTTCAACGTTCCGCCAGAAGCGGCGCGTCCCGGGAGAAAAATCCGTCGATCGCCGCCAGAACGCCGTCGGCCAGCCGGGCGCGCCGGGCGTCGGACACAAGCATCGCCTCATCCGCAGGATGGGTCATGAACCCCATCTCGAGCAGCACGGCGGGAACGTCGGGACTGAGAAGAACGAAAAACCCCCGCTTTCTGTGCGTATTGGCAAGGGCCGGCCATCCGGCGTCCGAGAGGGCGGGAATAAGCATCTGAGCAAATCTGGAGGACTGGGTCTTGGTTTCCCTCTGAACGAGGTCAGCCAGAATATCGTTCACCTCCCGGGGCCGGCTGGAATCTGTCTCAACATCCAGGATCCAGTCATTGCGGTGCCGAACTTCCTCCGCGCGCTTTTCCCCTTCCGCCGACAGGGTGTAGACCGAGGCGCCCCGGACAGAAGAGTTCGGCCCGGCGTCCGCATGAAGGGATATGAACAGATCGGCCCCCAGACTGCGGGCTCTCTCCACCCTCGCTTCAAGCTCGATGAACTCGTCGCGCGTCCGGGTGAGAGCAACGCGGTAGCGACCGCTCGCGACAAGCTCGTCCCTGATAAGTCTAGCAATTTCAAGGGTCACGTCCTTCTCTCTGAGGCCGCTTGAGGACACAGCCCCCGGATCGCGACCGCCATGACCCGGATCGATCACGATCAGCGGGCGACGGGACGGATCAGGCGCCGGCCTGGGAGCTGCGGCCTGCGGGGACGGACGAACCGCGGAGGCCCGTTCCGGAGATGTCTTCGCCGTAAGCGCCGGGGTCGGCTCGATCGGGCGCAGGTCGAGAACGATGCGATAATGCGGATCGTCGCCCGCCGGCGGCAGGGCGAAACTGCGCACCAGACGAGCCGGGGACCTGAGGTCGAGGGTGAGACGCGATGAGGAAGAGGAGTTGTGGGCGTATCGGTAAGTCTGAACCAGACCCTCCCCGTCCCCCTGGCCCGATTCGGCGGTCAGGCCGCCGAGGGACCAGCGCACCTTGGGAAGTTCCACGACGATCCGCGCCTCTCCGCCCTGAGAGGAAAATGTCTGGAATGTCAGAGGTTTATCGCTGTCTATGACGATCCTGGTCTGACTTTGGCCGCCTCCGAAGCGCAACCCGGTAATCCGCGAGGAGGGCGGATCGGCAACGGCCGTCAGAGCCGGCCACAGCAATAGGAGAGCTGTCAGGAGCCAACGCGACACGGAACCAAAAAATCCTTCAAATCAGACCATTCGCTCCCAACAGCTATGTCATCATGGCCTTAACCATTCGTTCAGTCGCATTCGGCTTTCAAAATGGCGCTGAAGTGTGCAATGATCAAAAAAGGACGCCGAACGGTCGTCCGCTCGTCTTTAGCGACACCGCTCGGTAAGGGTTGACTGCTAGAGACGTGGAATACGGTTTTCAGCGCGCACGGGGCGCGAGGTTTCGCTCCCTTGGTCAGGTCCTTCGATGAACGCGTTCTCGCGAGTTTCAATTAGCCTGACCGGCCGCCGGATCCATTCGACGCACTTTCCCATCCTTTCGCGGGTGAGCTCAGCGCACGTGCGCGCCGCCCGCTTCTCAGACAACAAGGAATTCCTTCATGAGCAAGCTCATGCTGATCGATGCGACCCACCCAGAGGAGACCCGGGTCGCCGTCGTTTCGAACGGACAGATTGAAGATTTCGACTTCGAGGCTCGGGACAAAAGACAGCTCCGGGGCAACATCTATCTGGCCAAGGTCACCCGCGTGGAGCCTTCGCTCCAGGCGGCGTTCGTAGAGTATGGCGGCAATCGCCATGGCTTTCTGGCCTTCAGCGAAATCCATCCGGACTACTATCAGATACCGAAAGAAGATCGCGAAGCCCTGATGGCCGAGGCGGCGGATGAGGCGCGCTCGGCCGGGCGCGGCGATGACGAGGACGACGCAGAGGAAGACGACGAGGGTGAGGCCGAAGAGGTTATCCGCCGCAACGCGGCTCACTTTCAGAGAAAGTACAAGATCCAGGAGGTCATTCGCCGCCGTCAGGTGATCCTGGTTCAGGTCGTCAAAGAGGAACGGGGCAATAAGGGTGCAGCCCTGACGACCTACCTCTCGCTCGCAGGTCGTTACTGCGTGCTGATGCCCAACACCGCCCGAGGGGGCGGCATCTCCCGCAAGATCACCAACGCCGCCGATCGGCGTCGCCTTAAGAAGATTACCTCCGAATTCGAAGTTCCGCGCGGCGCCGGGCTGATCGTGAGAACGGCGGGAGCCAAGCGCACCAAGCTCGAAATCCGCAGGGATTTCGAGTACCTGACCCGCCTCTGGGAACAGATCGTCACCCGCACGATGGAATCAATCGCTCCCGCCTTGATCCATGAAGAGGGCCATCTGGTCCTGCGGGCGGTCCGGGATCTCTATGACAAGGATGTCGAGCAGATCATCGTCGAGGGTGAGGACGCGTTCACAGAAGCACGCAATTTCGTTCGCATGCTCATGCCGAGCCACGCCCGAAAAGTGACGCTCCACGCGGAGACCCCTCCCCTGTTCGTCACAACCGGGGTCGAGGACCAGCTGGAGAGCATCTTCTCGCCGGTCGTTCAGCTGCCGTCAGGCGGCTACATCGTGATCAATCAGACCGAGGCTCTGGTGGCCATCGACGTCAACTCGGGCAAGGCGACCCGGGAGCGTAATGTCGAGACAACCGCGCTCAAGACCAATCTGGAAGCCGCAACAGAGGCCTGTCGACAGATGCGCCTTCGCGATCTGGCGGGTCTTGTCGTGATCGACTTCATCGACATGGAAGAGACCAAGAACAATCGCGCGGTTGAAAAGCGCATGAAGGACAGCCTGAAAATCGACCGGGCGCGGGTGCAGACGGGCCGGATCAGCCAGTTCGGACTGTTCGAGATCTCCCGCCAGCGTCGCCGTGCGGGCGTCCTCGAACTGTCCAGCGAAGTCTGCGATCACTGCGCCGGCACTGGCCGCGTTCGGGCGATCGGATCAGCCGCACTCCAGCTGCTGAGAACGATTGAAGCGCGCGCTGCTGACGACCGCGTCGACACCATCAATGTTCAGGCGCCGCCCGAAGTGGCGCTGTACATTCTCAACGAGAAGCGTCCCTCGATTGCGGCCATTGAAGCGACCTGCCATGTGACGGTCCGCATCGAGGCCAACTCAGGTCACAAGCCCGGCGAATATCTGATCGAAGCCAGCGCCGATGGCGAACCGGTTCCCTACAAGCCCATCAAGCCGGTCGATTACGCCAAACTCCATCCCGTTCCGCCTCCGGCGCCGGGCGAGGAAGACGAGGAGGCCGACGAGGAGCTCGACGACCTCGAGGCGTCGGACGACGAAGACGCGGAGGACGAGGCTGACGACGTCTCCGCGGACGATGAAGACCACGATGAAGACGAACAACGGGCCGATGCGGACGAGGAGGACGGTGACGACCGCGCCCGACGCGAGGACGGGCGCAAACGACGTGGACGTCGGGGCGGACGCCGCCGCAGGGGCGGCCGCGAAGACGCCGCCTCCGACGAGGCGCCGCAGACGGAAGCCTCATCTCCGGAAGGCGCCGCCGAGGATGCGCGTGCAGGCGGACGCGGGCGTCGCCGTCGCGGCGGACGCGATCGCGACAGCGGCCGAACCCGCATTCCGGATATCGCCGCTGATGGCGGCGAGCGGCTGGATGCGATCGCATCTGCGCCGTTCCTGATTGCGCCCCAAGTCGAGGAGGCGAATGAGGAGGACGCGTCGACCGCAACCGCAGCCGAGGCCCTGCCGGCAGGCCCCGAGGCGACAACCCTGCCGTCGGGCGCGTCCGACGGCCCCGCCCGGCCGGGTTCGCCCGAGGATGAAAAAACTCCGGTCGAGGCGGTCATTGAACACGAAATCGCCTCATCCGACCTGCAGCCTGAAGCTGAGCCCAGTGCGCCGCCCGCGGCGCAGACGGTCAGCCTGGAGGTTCAAAGTGCGGGAACGACGGATGTCGCAAGTGAAGGCGGCGGGGAGCCCGATGCGGGCGAGACGGCCCCGGAGCGGAGCCATCCGCTTCATGGCGACGTCATCGAACCCGAGCCGAAAACGCCCCGAAAAACCGGATGGTGGTCGCGGCGTCGGTCCGGCTGAACGCCTGACGACGGGATATGGGCGAGGAAGGACAGGACGATGAAGACGTTCAGAACCCTCGCCCTGATCCTCGCGGGTCTTGGAGGTCTCGCCTCAGCGCCCATGGCGAACGCTCAGGGGGTGATACGGGACGCGGAAATCGAAGGGATTCTGCGCAGCTATTCCGACCCCATATTCGAGGCGGCCGGTCTTAAGCCCTCTGACGTTGACCTGTTCATCATCAGTGATCCCTCGCTGAACGCCTTCGTCGCAGGCGGCCAGCGAGTGCATCTGAACACGGGGCTGATCATGGCCTCGGAACGACCCGAGGAGCTCAAGGGCGTGATCGCCCACGAGACCGGCCATATCGCCGGCGGGCACAATGTGACGCGTCGACAGGCCATGGAGGCGGGCAATTTCACCTCAATGATCTCGATCGGACTGGGAGTGCTGGCGATCGCCGCCGGCGCGCCGGATGCGGGAATGGCCCTGATCGGAAGCGCCCCGCAGTTCGGACTGCTGACGCTTTTCAAGTACACCCGCAACGAAGAAAGCTCAGCCGATCAGTACGGACTGACTTTCCTCGAGAAGACGGGCCAGTCGGCCGACGGCCTTGTCGCGTTCATGGAACGCTTCCGTTATCAGGAACTGATGTCGGAAACCCGACGGGACCCCTATTTCCGGTCACACCCCGTCTCGACCGACCGCATCGGGATCATGCGTTCGAGAGCATCGGATATCTCGGCCAGAGCCTCGCCTCAAAGTGAGGAGTCCCTCAATCAGCTGGCGATGATGAAGGCCAAGCTTGTCGGATTTCTTCAGCCGGCCTCGCGGGTGTTTTCTAAATATCCCAAATCGGACACCTCGATCCCGGCGCGCTATGCGCGCGCGATCGCCGCCTACAGGGCCCTCGATATCAAGGCGGCGACCCTCGACACTCAGGCGCTGATCGCCGACTTCCCGGACAATCCCTATTATCATGAACTGATGGGTCAGATTCTGTTCGAGAACGGTCGGATCATGGAATCAATCCCGCCCCATCGACGGTCCGTGGAGCTGGCGCCGGATCAGGCGCTGCTCAAGGTCAATCTGGCCCGGTCCCTGTCCGAAACAAAGGACGCCGAACATCTCAAGGAGGCTGAAGGCCTTCTCATCGATGCGCTTGTGCTCGAACGTGAGAACGCATTCGCATGGAACCAGCTGGCCCGGGTCTATGCGAGGCAAAGCCGCGTCGGGGATGCGGACCTGGCTACCGCTGAGGAGGCCTATGCCGTCGGAGACATACAAAGAGCGTTCGTGTTCTCCAGAAGAGCCTCCTCCAAGCTTGATCCTTCGACCCCCAACGGCCGCAGGGCGTCCGACATCGCCGCCATAACGGATCCCAGACTGAACGGCCGACGCAGCTGACATGCCCCCCACTCGACGCCTACGGAGTTCCCCTATGAAACCCTTCAGCCTGCTCATACTGACGAGCCTGTGCGCCTCCATGGCGGCCTGTTCGCCGCAGGATGCCGCCAGCGGACCCGACAGCGTCGACCGGATGGCTCGCTCGGAAGTCGAGGCGATCGTGAAGGACTATCTGATCAGCAACCCCGAGGTGCTGAGCGAGGCGATCCGGGCGCTGAGCGCTCATGAACAGAACAAGATGGTCGACAGCCTGTCAGCCGACGTCCGGGATCCGTCTCTGGGTCCCAAGGATGCGCCGATCACGATCATTGAGTTCTTCGATTATAACTGCGGATATTGTCACGCCGCCTACCCCTGGCTTTTCCGTCATCTCGACGACAAGGCGGGCGATGTGCGCGTCATCTTCAAGGAACTGCCGATCCTTGCGGAATCCTCGCTGATCGCCTCCCGCGGCGCCCTCGCCGCCCAGCGTCAGGGCAAGTATCGGGACATGCATCTGGCGTTGATGCGTTCAAAGGATCTGAGCGAGGCGGGGGTCGAGGCGACCGCCCGGTCGGTCGGTCTGGACATGAAGCGTTTCGCGTCCGATTTCACGGACCCGAAAGTGATGGAGCACATTGCAGATGTGGCTCGTCAGTCTGAAGAGGCCGGCATTCGCGGCACGCCTGGCTTCTTTATCAACGGCGAGTTCATCAACGGTTTTGACGAGCCCACCCTTGAGCGCATGATCCGGGACGCCCGGGCGAAAAGCTGAGGCAGCTGCTCAGATAAGACCGGCCAGGGGCGATGAGGGATCGGCGTAGCGCTTCTTCTGCATGCGACCGGCAAGATAGGCGCAACGCCCTGCAATGACCGCATGTTTCATCGCGCGGGCCATCATCACTGGATCGCGGGCCTCCGCGATGGCGGTGTTCATGAGAACGCCGTCGCATCCCAGCTCCATGGCCACCGCAGCGTCTGATGCGGTTCCAACGCCTGCGTCCACCAGAACCGGCACACGGGCCTGCTCGACGATCAGCCGGATATTGACCGGGTTCTGTATCCCCAGTCCCGATCCGATGAGCGAACCCAGAGGCATGATGGCGACGCAGCCCGCCTCCTCGAGGCGCCGGGCGTAAACGGGATCATCCGAACAATAGACCATCACCTCGAAGCCCTCGGCGATCAGCTCCCGGGCCGCCTTCAGGGTTTCGGCCATGTCGGGAAACAAGGTCTTCTGGTCCGACAGCACTTCAAGCTTGACGAGAGTCCATCCGCCCGCCTCGCGCGCCAGCCTGAGCGTGCGCACCGCCTCCTCCGCCGTGTAGCAGCCGGCCGTGTTCGGCAGGTAGGTATAGCGCTTCGGATCCAGATGATCGACGAGACGATCGCCGCCAGGTGCGGCGACATTGACCCGTCTCAGAGCGACCGTCACGATTTCCGCCCCGGCGGCTTCGGCCGCCTGGGCGTTCTGGGCGTAACTGGTGTATTTGCCTGTCCCGACGATCAGGCGGGAGGAAAACGTCCTCCCGGCGATGATCAGGGGATCGGAAAGATCGCTGCGGGCCTGATCCATCATCCCCCTCCTACGAACTGCACGATTTCCAGCCGGTCGCCCTCCTCAAGCCGGGTCACCGGATAAAGCGAGCGCGAAACGATCGCCAGATTGCGTTCAACCGCCAATCCCCGGCCGTCAAGGCCCAGAGAGGCCAGGAGCTGGTCCAGGGTCGCGCCATCCGGCGCCTCCCTGGGGTCCCCGTTCAGAAAGAGATTCATTGGATACGCCTCACGTTTTCGCCTATTCCTTCACCAGATCGACCCCGCCGAATCCGGAGGGGCCCGATTCCCAGTGAGACGGACGGAATGAGCCTGACCATCTACTGCCTGAACGGCCCGAACCTCAACCTTCTTGGTGAGAGGGAGCCGGCCGTTTACGGATCGGGAACCCTTGAGGATCTGAAACAGCTCTGCGAGGCGACAGCCCTCGCCCTCGACGCAATCCTCGTCTTTCGGCAGAGCAACCATGAAGGCGAACTGGTGGACTGGGTGCAGGAAGCCCGCAAAACCGCTGACGCTGTCGTCGTCAATGCGGGAGGCTATACTCATACCTCAGTCGCCCTGCACGACGCGCTTAAAGTCTTGACCATTCCGGTCGTGGAAGTGCACCTCAGCAATCCTGGGGTCCGGGAGGAGTTCCGGCGCATCAGCCTCGTCTCTCCGGCGGCGTCCGGGGTTGTGGCGGGTTTTGGGGCGTATGGTTACCATCTGGCCCTCGCAGCTGCGGCGCACCTTGTAAACAAACGGAGATCCTGATCGCCATGGCAGACAAGCCCGTTTCCGACAAAACCGCCAAGATCGACACCGGCCTCCTTCGTGAGATCGCCGCCATCCTCAGGGAAGCCGACCTCGGCGAAATCGAGATTGAGCAGGGCGGCCTCAAGGTTCGCGTATCCCGCAGCGGACCGCCCGTCGCGCACAGCCCCGGCCCCGTCCATGCCTATTCTGCGCCGGCCGCAGCTTCAGCCCCGCCATCGGCCGCCCCTGGCCCCTCGGCGAAGCCAGCCGCACCTGCGGGAGATCATCCCGGAGCGGTGAAATCGCCCATGGTGGGGACCGTTTATCTGGCGGCCGAAGCGGGCGCGGCCCCGTTCGTCAAAGTCGGCGACACGGTCAAGGAGGGCCAGACGCTCCTGCTCGTCGAGGCCATGAAGACGTTCAACCCTGTTCTGGCCCCCCGCGCCGGTCGCATTGCCCAGATTGTTGTCGCCAACGAGCAGCCGGTCGAATACGGCGAAGCTCTCATCGTCATCGAATAGCGCTCCGATGTTCGAGAAAATTCTTATAGCGAACCGTGGCGAAATCGCCCTCAGGATCCATCGGGCCTGCCGTGAGATGGGCATATCGACGGTCGCGGTGCATTCCGAGGCGGACAGAAGCGCCATGCATGTGCGTCTCGCAGACGAGAGCGTGTGCATCGGGCCGGCCCCGTCGGGAAAATCCTATCTCAACATGGCCGCCATCATCTCTGCGGCGCGCATCACCGGCGCCCAGGCCATCCATCCCGGATACGGCTTCCTGTCGGAAAACGCCAAGTTCGCCGAGATCGTGGAAGCGCACGGAATCACCTTCATCGGCCCAAGGCCGGACCACATCCGGATGATGGGCGACAAGATCACCGCCAAGGAAGCCATCGCACGGGCGGGCGTTCCCGTTGTGCCGGGATCGAAGGGTGGGGTCGGCGATGTCGAAGAGGCGCTGCGGACAGCGGCCGGCATCGGTTATCCGGTTCTCGTAAAGGCGGCGGCCGGCGGCGGCGGGCGGGGGATGAAGGTGGCGCGCTCAGCCGCCGACCTCGAAACCGCCTTCCAGACGGCGCGGACGGAAGCCCGGGCCGCTTTCGGGGACGACAGCGTCTATCTTGAGAAATATCTCGAGAAACCCCGTCATATCGAAATTCAGGTCGTGGCCGACAGCCACGGCAACGTGATCCATCTGGGCGAACGCGACTGCTCACTGCAGCGACGTCATCAGAAGATCCTGGAAGAATCCCCCTCGCCCGCACTCAACGCTGAGGAACGCGAAGCGATCGGCCGGACAGTGTGCGACGCCATCGGCAAGCTGGGTTATCTTGGCGTGGGAACCATCGAATTCCTTTACGAGGACGGCCGCTTCTATTTCATCGAAATGAACACGCGCCTTCAGGTCGAGCATCCCGTGACCGAAATGGTGACGGGCGTCGACCTTGTGCGCGAACAGATAAGGATTGCGGCGGGCGCGCCTCTCTCGCTGACACAGCAGGACGTGATCCTCTCGGGTCATTCGATTGAATGTCGCATAAACGCGGAAAACCCGGAAACATTCGCCCCCTGCCCTGGGCTCATTTCCGATTTCCATGCCCCGGGGGGCCTTGGGGTGCGCCTCGATTCTGCAGCCTATTCCGGCTACCGGGTGCCTCCGCACTATGACAGCCTGATCGGCAAGCTTATCGTGCACGGACGCAACCGCACCGAGGCGATGATGCGCATGCGGCGCGCCCTTGGAGAAATGGTCGTCGGCGGGGTCGAGACGACCCTCCCGCTCCATCAGAGACTGATGAGCGAACCTGATATCCAGAACGGCGACTACGACATCCACTGGCTGGAGACCTACCTTCGGACTGGCAAGGGAAGAACAGGACACTGAAACGGTGAGCGGGCGTTTCGGAACCGCAGACCTGCTGGACTGCTATCGGCGGGGCGTCTTTCCGATGGCTGACGCCCGCGACGACCCCAGATTATTCCTGGTCGATCCGGACAGACGCGGCGTCATTCCGCTCAACGGTTTTCATGTGCCGCGAAGCCTGAAAAAGGTCGTTCGCGCCGACCCGTTTCAGATCCGCACCGACAGCGCCTTCACCGCCCTTATGGATCTGTGCGCGCAAAGCGCGCCCGATCGCCCCTCCACATGGATCAACGCGCCCATTCTCAATCTCTACAGCGCCCTTCATCGGGAAGGCCACGCCCACAGCCTGGAGTGCTGGCTCGACGGAGAGCTCGTTGGAGGACTTTACGGCGTCAGCCTCGGGGGAGCGTTTTTCGGAGAAAGCATGGTGTCGCGTCGTCCGAACGCCTCCAAGGTCGCGCTCGTTCACCTTGTCGCCAGGCTGATCGCCGGAGGCTACAGATTGCTCGACGCCCAGTTCCTGACACGTCACCTCAGTCAGTTCGGGGCGGAAGACATCGAACGCGGCGAATTTCACCGGCGTCTCGCACATGCCCTCGAGATAGAGGCGGACTTCGGTCCGCCCGAAATTCAGCGAACAGGCGCCGAAGCGCTGCAGCTGATCACCCAGACGTCATAGACGGGATGCTCAAGGGCGCTCAGACCCGGAGATGAGGCGAACATCCAGCCGGAGAAGAGCATGTCGCCCTCCTCTCCGTCGGCAGCGGCGACAGGTCGGATCTCAAGAAAGGCCGCCGCCTCCGGCTTGTCCTCAGGCGGCGCCTGATGACAGGCGCGCACGGTGACCTTGAGGCGTCCCTGGACAATGCTCTCGCCGACCTTCGCCGAAATGTCCGAGGCGTTGCCGGTGATCTTGTCAAGGAATCTGAGACGCGCCCCGGAACGGGGCTCCAGAGCTGATGCGCTCTGCAGGCACACAAGGACAGCGGACAGACAAAGCGCCGCGGACGATTTCCACTTCATCGGAGCCACCTCCATGACGATCTGTCTAAGTCCGGCCGCAGGCGGCGTCATCTGTAAAACGCAGATAGCCGGTCCGGTTCGTCAGGACCGCATCCCACCCTCAGGGGCCAGGGGTCCACGATTCGTAATCGCCAGAGCTGTCCGCCCGCGCGCCGCCCTCCGCAAGACTGCCCTTGGGGCGATAGGCGCCAAGCGTTCCGGTGAGATTGGCGCGATGCGGTTTCTCCCATGACTTCCTTGGCAGCGGCGCCGTCGTCGGGGGCTGATCAAACGTATGATGCATCCACCCGTGCCAGTCCGGAGGCACCCGGGACGCCTCAGCGAGCCCGTTATAGATGACATACCTGCGCTTGCGGCCCTCGAGACTTGGCTTGCGCTCCTCGAAGTAGCGGTTTCCCTGTTCGTCCATCCCCACGAGAGACGCCCGCCGGCCGATGTCGAAACGCGCCCCGAGGGTCGCCCCGTTCCACCAAGTAAACAGCGCCTTGAACATAGAGGGCTCCCTGATCAGCGGATCGCCGTGACGTCGTCGAAACGGCCTTCTCGGCCGAGCGCGGCGGACTATGACCCAGCCGGGCCCGCGGGTCCAGCGCACCGGTCAGGGCGATACCACGAAAAATCGAGTGGGCAAGCGGAGGCGAAGCGGATCATGATGGAAGGTGAGTCGCGGCGGCGCACCCTTGCCGCCGCCTCAACGGAGATGATCCATGTCTGAGACGCGAATCAGGTCACAGGCCCGACATCTGGCGCGTGTTCTCGAAACCGGGATCGCGTTGCTTGAAGTTGACGCGCCCTCCTCCACGCTCCCTCGGCGTCTGAACGCGCATTTCACGGCGCTAAGGACGCTCCTCGGAGACGGAGAAGTTGCAGACCGCCTGTGCGATGCGATTCGCGCGCGCCGCATGAGTCCGATCGCCCCGCCCGATCGTCTGTCCGGACCGCGTGCGACGCCCCTGCCGGCATCCGCGCTTCCCGCGGCGCTGGCCGACGCGGCCGCCGCAGCCGCCTCGCGCAGCCTCGCCGCTCAGGCCTTCGTGTCCGTGGCGGACGCCCTTGAGGCCCTCACCATTGAGACGGACGAAAGCGGCCGGCCGACATCTGAAGCTCTGGTCGACGCGTTCAGAGCCGGGGCGGACGCCGATCTGATTGAGATGGCCCTCTCAGCCCCCGGAGGTCCCAGGGCCGCAGCGATCAGTCTTCGACGCCAGGCCGCCCTGTCGCGCGAGCCGGGACGCCAGGTCTGGGAGATCCCCGCCTGGAGCGACCAGAGCGCGACCGACATGGCCAGCGTCGTTGAGCAGGCGGCACGAACGCGCCTGGCCGTCGAAATCCGCCTGAGCGCCTCATCCGGGGGTTCCGCGCAGTTGGGAGCGGTCATCAACCTCGCGAAATACGCCTCAGGCGGCGACGCTGATCTTCAGGTTCTCAGCCGGGACGCCGAAGCGGCTGCGAGCCTCGGGGGAGACCTGCGCATCATCCTGGCGGGCCTGTCCGCGGCGATCATGTCTCAGGGCAAAGCCTATGACAGCCCCGAAGGGCTTGATGCGGCGGCCGCCTTCTGCGCTGCCGCGCAGTCAGACGCCTGGCGAACCAGTCTGGAGCGTCCATCGGCCGAGGCCCTGCATTGGATTGTCGCCGAAAGTTGCGGACCCGACCCGGTCGATCTCCTTCTGACGCAGGAGGACGAACAGCTGCCGCACCTCTCAGCGTGCGTGACCGCAGCGCTGGAGGCCGCCGCCACCGAACGGGAAGCACAGGATGTAAGACTGCGCATTCTCGGGGCGCGCACCCTCGATCAGATAGACGGTCTGGAACGCAGTCGCCTTGAGGCGCGGGGATTGACGAGCGAAGCCCTCGACCGGATCGAGCAGGCGATGAAGGACGGCCTTGCCCTGTCGGCGGCGTTCTCCCGATGGGTCGTCGGAGACGACGTGATCCGCGACCGCCTGCGCCTGTCCCCGGACGCATTCGATACAGACGGAGAGGCTCTTCTTCGGGCGCTGGGGGTCTCGCAGGCCGAGATAGAGGATGCCCGCCTCGCGGTTCAGGGTCGACGGCGGCCTGTCTCGAACCCGAAATCCCCTCTCGCGCGCGTCCTCGCGCGCTCGGACGGAGTGTCGGTCGACGCCCGTATCCGCATGGCTCGCGCGTGCGCGCCCGGCCTCGAGCGCCCCCCTGTGGTGACGCTGCCGGCGATCTCAGACCCCGACGGGGCGTCATCCTCCCGACTGGGGGGGCTCAAGCGCGTCATGGCGGAGGGCCTTGGCCTCCGAATGGAGGCCGGACGCCCTGGCGCCGATGCGGACCTGAGGAGCCGCATCGCCGATGCGCGCCGACGGGCGAGGCTGCCGGCCGGTCTCGACACCCAGTCCACGCATTTCGACCGCATCCAGCCTGCGCCGATTGTGATCAGCGAACCACGGCCTGCGGAACGACAGCGCCTGCCTGACAGGCGGAAGGGCTATATTCAGAAGGCCAGCGTCGGCGGTCACAAGGTCTACCTGCACACAGGCGAGTTCGACGACGGAGAGCTCGGCGAGATCTTCATCGACATGCACAAGGAGGGCGCCGCCTTCAGGTCGCTGATGAACAACTTCGCCATCGCTGTCTCGATCGGCCTTCAGTATGGCGTTCCGCTCGAGGAGTTCGTCGACGCATTCGTGTTCACTCGCTTCGAGCCAGCCGGCGAAGTGACAGGCAATGACAGCATCCGTCGCGCCACATCAATTCTCGATTACATCTTTCGCGAACTCGCGGTCTCCTATCTCGGACGCGAGGATCTGGCCGAAGTCGATCATGTCTCCGCCGACGGCCTCGGAGGCGGGGAACATGAAGGCGCCGAACCGCCGCCGGCTGTCCGACCTGAACAACTCATCTCGCGCGGGTTCAGCCGCGGCGTCCTGCCCGACAACATCGTGCTCTTTGAAAGCCGGAAGCCGACAACCCGCACCGAGACCGAAGCCCCGCCGATTCAGGCGCAGCGAAGCTCGGAGTATCTGTCGGATGCATGTCCGTCATGCGGACACTTCACGCTCAAGCCGGATGACGGAGTGGCTCTGTGCGAAGCCTGCGGAGCGGTGGTTCAGAGCGCCTGAACCGCCGCACCTTCAGAGATCAGGCGCATCGCAGGGTGGAAGCCCTGCGATGACCGCCGATCAGCCTTTGCGGTCGGCGCCGGCGGTGCGAATGGACAACTCCCGCAACTGACGGGGCGTGACCTCCGAAGGCGCACCCATCATAAGATCCTGCGCCTGCTGGTTCAGCGGGAAGGCGATCACCTCGCGCAGGTTCGACACCCCCGCCAGAAGCATCACGATACGATCGACGCCCGGGGCCGATCCTCCGTGAGGCGGCGCCCCGAAGCGGAACGCATTCAGCATGCCGCCGAACTTCTCCTCGACCGTCTCGCGTCCATAGCCGGCCAGCTCGAACGCCTTGAGCATGATGTCCGGCTTGTGATTCCGGATCGCTCCTGACGACAGTTCCACGCCGTTGCAGACGATATCGTACTGAAAAGCGGTGATCCCTTCGATTGTCTCACGATCCTCAGGCCGCAGGGCGAGAAACGCCTCGTGATCGAAATTGGGCATCGAGAAGGGATTGTGAGAAAAATCGATCTTCTTCTCGTCCTCATTCCACTCATACATCGGGAAATCGACGATCCAGCAGAAGCGGAACTGGTTCTCCTCAACCAGTCCGAGCTCGCGCCCGACGCGGTTACGCGCTTCGCCCGCGAACTTGTAGAAGGCCCCGGGCCGTCCGGCGATGAAGAACATCGCATCCCCGACCTTGAGATCAAACTGACGGCGGATCGCCTCGACCCGCTCCGGTCCGATATTCTTGGCGATCGGGCCGGCGCCGCCCTCCTCGCCCTCCCGCCAGAACACATAGCCGAGCCCAGGCTGCCCCTGCCCCTGCGCCCAGGAATTCATCTTATCGCAGAAGGCGCGCGAGCCGCCTCCCGGCGCCGGCAGCCCCCAGACCTCAACGGCCGGATCTGCAGCCAGCATGGCAGCGAAGACCTTGAACCCCGATCCCCTGAAGGCGTCGGAGACGTTCTGCATTTCGAGGGGATTGCGAAGATCAGGCTTGTCCGAACCGTATTTGCGGATGGAATCAGCATACCGGATCTGGGGGAAGGGCGCGTTCGTCACCGGGCGGCCGCCCCCGAATTCGTTGAATACGCCCTCAAGGACCGGTTCGATGGCTGCGAACACATCCTCTTGAGTGACGAAACTCATTTCAAAATCAAGCTGATAGAATTCACCGGGCGATCGGTCGGCGCGGGCGTCCTCATCCCGGAAGCACGGTGCGATCTGGAAATACCGGTCGAAGCCTGCGACCATCAGCAACTGCTTGAACTGCTGGGGCGCCTGGGGAAGAGCGTAGAACTTGCCCGGATGAAGGCGGGACGGCACGAGGAAGTCGCGAGCCCCCTCAGGGCTCGACGCCGTCAGAATAGGGGTCTGGAACTCCTGGAAACCCTGATCGATCATCCGACGACGTAAGGAGGAAATGATCGCCGAGCGCAGGATCACATTGCGGTGCAGGCCCTCCCGTCGCAGGTCCAGAAACCGGTAACGGAGACGAATTTCTTCAGGATAATCAAGCTCCCCGAACACGGGAAGCGGCAACTCCTCGGCTTCCGACTGCACAGCCACATCAAGAACGCGAAGCTCTATGTCCCCGGTCGCCAGGTTGGCGTTGCGTGTGCCCTCCTCCCGGGCGACGACCTCCCCCGTCAGGGTCACGACGGTCTCGACCCTCAGCTTTTCCAGACGGGTGAAGTGCGGGTTCGAGGGGGTCACCACGCACTGCGTCAGGCCGTAATGATCGCGGAGATCCACGAACAGGAGCCCGCCATGATCCCGCTTGCGATGGATCCATCCCGACAGGCGAACGGTCCGACCGACATGCTCCGAGCAGAGCTGGCCGCAGGTGTGCGTCCTGTAGGCGTGCATCGGGAAAACGCTCCTGATCGAGTAAAGCCGCCCGGAAGCGACTTGATTGATGGGCCGGACAAGCGCATGCCGCCCTCTGGATTGTCAATATAGCCTGATCGGCGCGCCGCGGGAGTTCATGGTTTGACGAAAGACGATACGGGGGACATCCGGCTTATCACCGACACGCAGGCCCTGGCGGAAGCCTGTGATCGGCTGGCTGAGGGAACATTCATCGCCCTGGATACGGAGTTCCACCGCGAGAGCACCTATTGGCCTCAGCTCTGCCTCATCCAGGCGGCCAATGAGGACTTCGATATCCTCGTGGATCCTCTGGCGGACCTTGATCTGACCCCCCTCTTGGCCCTGGTCGCGGATCGGTCAAGGACGAAGGTGTTTCACGCCGCCCGTCAGGACCTCGAGATTTTCGCACGAATCATGGGCGAGGTTCCCACCCCTGTCTTCGACACTCAGATCGCAGCCATGGCCTGCGGGCTTGGCGATTCGATCAGCTATGAAAACCTGGTCTCCCGCGTGGTGAAGGGACAGGTCGACAAATCCTCCCAGTTCACGGACTGGATGAGACGCCCCCTCTCCGAAAAACAGCTGCGCTACGCACAGGGCGACGTGACCTATCTCCGCCGGATCTATGTCATCCTGCGCGAACAGCTTGAACGCCGGGGCCGCCTAGAGTGGATCGAGGATGAACACGCCGCCCTGGTGGACCCCGAGGTCTACGCCTTCGACCCCCAGCAGGCATGGAAGCGTCTGAAGCTCCGAAAATACAAGTCTGACTATCTTGCGGTCCTCGCCGCCGTGGCGGCCTGGCGCGAGCAGGTGGCTCAGGAAACGGACAAGCCGCGGGGCCGCATCCTCAAGGACGACGCCATACAGGAGATCGCCCAGCAAAAGCCGCGGACCGGGGAAGCGATCGAGCGTCTGCGGGCGGTGCCCGCCGGATTTTCCCGCTCCCGGCACGGCCAATCTCTTGTCGAGACGATCAACGCCGCCCTGGCGGACCCGAAGGCCTTCGCGCCCGAGGTTGATCAGCCCGAAAGCGCAGGGCCTCCGCCCGGCGCGCTGACCGAACTTCTCAAAGTGCTTCTCAAGCAGACCGCCGATGATGCGGGCGTCGCCCCCCGTCTGATCGCCAACGCCGCAGACTTGGAGCGGATCGCCCGCGAAGCCTCCCCTGATGTGGCGGCCCTGCGCGGATGGCGACGGGATGTCTTTGGAGATCAGGCCCTCGCGCTGAAGGCCGGAAAACTTGCCCTCGCCGCCTCCCCGAACGGCGTAAAGGTTCTGAGCGTCTAGGCGCGAACCGCCGGCGTCATGCGAAGCTCCTGAGCTGCATGAGCCAGACGCCTCTGCACGGACTCGGAGACGAGGGCCGCATGGGTCTCGTCGACAACAAGTTCGATCGTCCGGCCGTCACACCGGAGCCTGGCATGCCGAAGAAGCGACGCTGATCGACCGGAAAAGTCCGCCGCCAGCCGCATCAGAGAGCCAAGGGCGCGGGCTCGCCCGATCATGTCGGGCTCAAGCAGCCTTTCTGAGACATCGCTTTTGACCCCCCGTTTGAAACGCGTGGCGACGGCGAGCGCCAGCGCGGCGCGTTCAGTATGGGTGAGACCGGCAAGCGGCGCGCGCGCCACCAGATCGAACGCAAGGGCCGCACGGTGATCCGGATGCAGGAGCGCGCCGATATCAACGAGGCGGCAGGCCGCTTGCGCAAGACGCGGCGCAAGGGTGTAGGGCTGCATCTCCGACAGCCAGTCAACGAGCGCAAGACCGAACTCCGCCGCCTGATCATCCCCCGCCACCAGGGCTTCAAGCCCGGCCTCAAGGGGATCCTCCTGACGCTCTGTCTCGCTCAGCGAGTCGAAGATAACCCCTTCCCGCACGCCATAAGAGGAGACCACCACCGATCGGAACCGGCCCGTCTCAAGGGCGACCTTGAGAACAGCCGCCGCATACGGAATGGTTGAGGCGCGCTTCTTGGCGATATCCTCGACCAGCGACACATGCTTGCGCCCCGACATCAGCTCGCTGAGGAGGGGCGCGAGTCTGGTCGCGTCCATCTCATAGTTCTGGATGATGTGGAGTGGAGCGCGATGGATCTCCATGTGGATCGAGGCGATCGACCGCCAGGCCCCACCGACGGCGAAAAAGGTCTCAGCCCCGCGCGCCAGCTCCGAGGCGCGCGAGAGAACCTGCGACACGCGGGATACGACACGTCCCTCATGAAAACCGGCCCCGCCATCGAGGGCCAGCGGCCCCAGCGGATAGGTGGCGCCGCCGAGATACCGGCCTCGCCCGATGCGGGCGAGTTCGAGAGAAGAGCCTCCAAGGTCCCCGACAATGCCCTCCGTCTCCGGAGCGCCCCCCGCCAGCACGCCCAGCGCTGCGAAGCGCGCCTCCTCATCTCCCGACAGAATACGAAGCGTGAGACCAGTTTCCTGACGAACGCGTTCACAGAACGCAGGCCCGTCCGCAGCCTCGCGAACCGCAGCGGTAGCAAAAGCGATCAGCGTCTCGACCTTCTGAGCCCGCGTGATGGCGGCGAAGCGTGTCAGCGCAGCGACAGCCAGCTCGGCGCCCTCGGGACTGAGGCGACCGCTCGCGCCGAGCCCCCGACCGAGACCTGCGAGAACCTTTTCATTGAAGCGCTGCTGCATTGCGCGTCCGCGCACGTCATGCACGACCAGCCGCACCGAGTTCGACCCGACATCGATGACGCCGACCCGCCGCCATCTCGGCTGCGGGTCTGAGACCTTGTATCGAGCTGCCTGTGTAGGCTGCATCAGGTTGCTCTGATCCTCGGTGATCAGAGGCCTCGCCGACAGGGTCAGCCTCTGGGTTTCTTGAGCTCAGGCGGCGTCGCCATCCGCAGAGCGCTTCCCCGGCCCGAAAGGCTGGGGTTCTCCATGAAATACTCGTGCGCTCCGAAGACGGGACCTCCCTCCCCGGCTGCGTTACGGACATAGCTTCCATCCGGCTGCAGAGTCCAGCTCTGCGCCCTGTCATTGAGATTGGCGAGCATGATCTGGTCGAGCACCTGATTGTGCACGGTCGGATTGAGGATCGGGGTGAGGGCCTCGACCCGGCGATCGAGGTTTCTGGGCATCCAGTCCGCCGAAGAAATGAAGACGCGGGCATGATCGGACGGCATCTCATGACCGTTTCCGAAGCAAACGATCCTCGAATGCTCGAGAAAGCGTCCGACGATGGAAAGCACCTCGATACGCTCGGAAAGACCCGGCACGCCGGGCCGAAGACAACAGATGCCGCGCACGATGAGGCGGATGGTCACACCCGCGCAACTGGCCCGATAGAGGGCATCGATAATGGTCTCGTCCACCAGCGCGTTCATCTTGGCCCAGAGGGCGGCGGGACGGCCAGCCTTCGCATGGCCGATCTCATCTTCGATGTGCGCGAGGAGGGTCGCCTTGAGATTGACGGGCGACAGCGCGATCCGCTCAAGTTCGCGGGGACGGGAATACCCGGTCACGTAATTGAACAATCGCCCCGCATCGCGTCCGAAGGCGGGGTCAGCGGTGAACAGGGAGAGATCGTCATAAATGCGGGCGGTGATCGGATGGTAATTGCCGGTCCCGAAATGCGCATAGGTCCTCAGATATCCCTGCTCCCGCCGGATGACGAGGCTGACCTTGGCGTGGGTCTTGAGTTCGATGAAGCCATAGACAACCTGAACGCCGGCGTTCTCGAGATCCCGCGCCCATCTGAGGTTCGCTTCCTCATCGAACCTCGCCTTGATCTCGACAAGGGCGGTCACATTCTTACCCGCCTCGGCCGCCTCGATGAGCGCTGCGACGATCGGGGAGTTCTTGGAGGTTCGATAGAGCGTCTGCTTGATCGCCACCACATCGGGATCGCGCGCAGCCTGGCGGAGAAACTGCAGCACCACATCGAAGGACTCATACGGGTGGTGAACCAGAATGTCTTTTGTACGAATGGCTGCAAAGCAGTCCCCGTTATGTTCCCTGATCCGCTCGGGGAAACGGGGCTCGAACGGCTTGAAGACAAGATCAGGCCGGCCCTCGACGATGAGCTGGGCGAGATGCCCCATCCCCATCACCCCCTCGATCTCGACGATGTCGATCGGCTCGGCGCCGATTTCCTCGATGAAGAAGCGCTTGAGATCCTCCGGCGCCCCGCTTTCGATCTTCAGCCGGACGATCTGACCGCGCCGTCGGCGCTTGAGAAGGATTTCGAACTCGCGGACGAGATCCTCGGCTTCCTCTTCGATCTCGATATCGCTGTCGCGAATGACGCGCAGAACGCACCGTCCCTTCGACACGCAGTCGGGAAACAGCGCATCCTGGCAGAGCGTGATCACGTTCTCGAGCGACAGGAAGCGGCGCGTATCGCCCCGCGGCGGCAACTCCATGAAACGCTCGACATAGGTCGGGATCGGAACTAGCGCACGCAGACGCACGCCATCTCCGGTTCTGACCAGCGAAAACCCGACGGCGAAGCCCTGATTGGGAATGAATGGAAAAGGGTGCGCAGGATCGATGGCGAGAGGGGTGAGAACAGGAAACACGCGTTCCATGAACTGGGCCCTGAGAGCGTCCCGATCCGCCTCATCGACATCGCCAAGCTCGAGCACCACCAGCCCGTCGTCAGCCATCTCCCGACGGATCTGAACCCAGATCCTCTGCTGTTCGAGGATCACCTCGCCTGCGACCGAATTGATGCGGGCGATCTGCTCAGCCGGGGTCAACCCGTCCTGGCTGACGCGCCCGAGGCCGCTGCGGACCTGTTCGCGAAGGCCCGCCACGCGAACCATGTAGAACTCATCGAGATTGCTTCCCGATATCGACAGGAAGCGCAGACGTTCAAGAAGCGGATGACGCCGGTTTTCCGCCTCTTCGAGGACCCGGGAGTTGAATTTCAGCCAGGACAATTCGCGGTTGAAGAACCGGTCCGGAGACGACAGCAGAGAGGGGACCTCAACCATCGGGCGCGCCTTGCGGGTGCGCCCGGGGGCCGCACCGCCGCGAACGGGCCTGCGCGCCTGTCCGCCGCCTGCAGATGGTTTTCGCCCGGCCATAGCCGCCCAATCCCGCTCATCACGCCCGCGCGGCCAGTCTTGACGCTGGACCTGCCCGAGACGGTTACCAGACAATTATTACGGTTTTGTTCCGCCTCGGGTGGGAAAATCGCCCCTCACCCCGCTTCGCGACCAAGTGCGCGAAGAACATTGCGGGCCGAATGCAGACTGAACCCCCGGCCAGGGGTCTGCACGATCTGTTCAGCGACCCTCGCGACCGCGTCCCATGACCGGTCCATCCGCTCGACCAGATAGTTCAGGGACGTCGATGGCACGGAGAGATGAAGCCGGAGACACTCCTCCTGAAGGCGCAGGAGCAGCGTCGCCTCATCCGGAGGGTCGATGACAGCAGTAGGCGTCGCCCGCAACCTGGACAGAAGATCGCCCGGAGCGGAAAACCAGGCCGCCGGCTCTCTTCCTCCCGACATGAGGACGCTCACCCCCCTTGAACGACAGAGATTAAGCGCCGTCAGAAGGCGGATCGGCTCCTCGCAAAGGTCCGCGTCGTCAATGGCGAGCGCCGCGATCGACAGGCGAGAGATCTCTTCAACATCTGTCGCCGCCAGCTCGGCGCCGGACATCAGAGCCGCGCCGGCCTCACAGGCCCACATCCTGACCAGACGGCTCCGCCCGGATCCGC
>CAIKWZ010000027.1 GCA_903831255.1 uncultured Alphaproteobacteria bacterium | reverse complement strand
GTTCCTGCGAAAGGCCTCTATGGTCGGCGAAGAGCGAATGCGCTGGCTGGAAAAGCAGATCCTCCTTCAGGAAGTGGATGTTCGCTGGCGTGAACACCTCTCTCATCTCGATCAGCTGCGTTCGGTGATCCATCTCAGGGGCTATGCTCAGAGAGACCCCCTCAATGAGTTCAAGACCGAAGCGTTCGCCCTCTTTGAAACGCTGCTGAGCGACCTGCGTCGGGCCGTGACCCGTGTGCTGATGCGCGGACAGTTCGTGGTGGAGCCTCCCCAGACGGAAGCCCAGACCGCTCCCGCAGACGCTCCTCCCAGACCCGAGGCGCCGGCTCCGGCTGCGGCGTCGACTGCTGACCCGGCCTGGGCTTCGACACCCCGGAACGCTCCGTGTCCCTGCGGATCCGGCAAGCGATACAAGAACTGCCACGGCGACGTGTCATCAACTGCGGCAAGAGCGTAGGTCTCTCGGGGCTCGACCGTCTTTCGCGCCTGCGTCCCTGACGCGGTGAGCGTTCTTGTGAGTTTATCCTCAGTGCGGGAGAAGCCGTTCTCTAGGCGGGAACCTGCCGACCAATGGCGTAAAACCGTTCCTTGCGCTGACGTTTGAGGTCAGCCGGGCTCAATCCCGACAAGGATGACAGAGCTGCCTCAATCGCATCGCCGACACGCTGAATGGCGGCCTTGGGATCGCGGTGAGCGCCCCCCATTGGCTCAGAAACGACGCCGTCGACGATCCGGAACTTCTCAAGGTCCTGCGCCGTAATCTTCATCGCCTCGGCGGTGTCCTTGGCTCTCTTTGCGTCGCGGAACAAGATGGACGCCGCACCCTCTGGCGAGATCACAGAGTAGACTGCGTGCTCCATCATCAACACTCGGTTGCCCGACGCCAGAGCCACCGCCCCGCCTGATCCGCCCTCTCCCACGATGACCGACACCAGGGGCGTCTCGAGCGTCATACATGCCTCTATGGCGCGCGCCAGAGCCTCGGCCTGCCCCCGCTCCTCTCCGCCCTTCCCTGGAAAGGCGCCTGAGGTGTCGACCAGGGTAATCACCGGCAGCGAGAAGCGACCCGCAAGCTCAATGAGACGAACCGCCTTACGGTAGCCTTCAGGCTTTCCCATGCCGAAATTATGCTTCAGCCGGGTCTGCGTATCGCGACCCTTCTCATGTCCTATCACGACGACTGAACGCCCCCGAAAGCGAGCCAGGCCACCCATGATGGCGTCGTCGTTCATGAACTTGCGATCGCCTGCAAGTTCGACGAAATCGTCGAAAAGGCTGTCAAGATAGTCGATGAAATGCGGCCTGTCCGGATGGCGGGCGACCTGAGTCTTCTGCCAGGGCGTCAGATGAGAGTAGATATCGCGCAACTGCTTCGCAGCCTTCTCGCGAAGTCTCGCGACATCCTCGTCAATAGCGGAACCGCCAGCCGCCTGAAGCTCGGCGATCTTGGTCTCGAGTTCGGCCACTGGCTTCTCGAAGTCCAGATAGGTGGAGGGCGTCGGCATCAGCGTCCCGAAACGTCTACTGCTAGAGTCCAGCGACAAGGGGTAGCGGTCCCAGGGGCGCAGAGCAAGACGTCAGACATTAACCAACTCGGCCGACGCGAGCGTCCTCCAACACCATCTGCGCACCCTTTTCTGCGATCATCAGGGTTGGCGAGTTGGTGTTGCCCGACGTGATCGTCGGCATAACGGACGCATCGATGACCCGAAGCGCTTCCACGCCGATCACGCGCAGACGCTCATCCACGACCGCCATGGGATCCTCGCGCACGCCCATCCTCGCCGTGCCGACCGGATGGAAAATCGTAGCGCCGATCTCGCCGGCTGCCTTCTTCAGCTCCGTATCGGAGGACAGGTGAGCTCCAGGACGAACTTCCTCGGGCGAGAACCGCGCCAGAGGAGGCTGGCCGACAATCGTCCTCACAAGCCGCAAGGCGCGCACGGCCGTCTCCAGATCGCCGTCCGTCGACAGATAATTGGGCTGAATGGCAGGCGCCGTCCGCTCGTCGGCCGAGACGATGTGGACGCTACCTCGACTTTCGGGGCGAAGATTGCAGACGCTTATGGTGATCGCCGGAAAACTGTGAAGCTCCTCTCCGAACTTGTCGAGCGAGAGGGGCTGGACATGAAACTGCAGATCCGGGGTGGCGCGTTCTGGAGAGGATCGCGCGAAGGCGCCAAGCTGAGAGGGGGCCATCGTCATCGGGCCGCGACGACGAACAGCGTAATCGAGCGCCATCAAAGGCCTGCGCCAGAGCTGCGCATACTGCTCATTCATCGTCGGCACACCGTGGACGCGGTAGATCGGTCGCAGCTGCAGATGGTCCTGCAGGTTCTCTCCCACTCCGGGCCGGTCGCACACGACATCGACATCAAGCGACCGCAGACGCTCGCCCCGGCCTATTCCGGAAAGCTCAAGGAGCTTTGGACTTGCTACTGCGCCAGCGGCGAGAATGACCTCTCCTGAGCATTCAGCAACGCGTCGATCCGCGCCTCGAGACCAGGCGACGCCCACGGCGCGACGATTGCGGACGATCACCCGATCTGCGTGCGCCATGGTCTCAACTCGAAGATTTGGGCGACGCCTGACTGGCCGAAGAAATCCACGGGCCGCACTCCAGCGCCGTCCTCTTTTCTGATTGACCTGAAAGTACCCGGTTCCAAAATTGTCGCCCGTATTGAAATCATAGATTTTCGGAACTCCCGCAGCCTCAGCGGCGTCGGCGAAGGCGTCCAGAACCCTCCACCTCATGCGGGGCGTCTCGACACGCCACTCGCCTCCCGACCCATGATGCGGCCCTGGCGCGAAATGATCCTCATGCGACAGGAAAAGCGGCCGAACATCGCTCCATCCCCATCCGGACAGGCCCATATCCCGCCATCGATCGTAATCTTCCTTCTGTCCACGCATGTAGATCATGGCATTGATCGCCGAGGACCCGCCGAGAACCTTGCCTCTGGGATATCCGAGCCTGCGACCTCCAAGACCGGCGACGGGGTCGGTTTCAAACATCCAGTCGGCGCGTGGATTGCCGATCGCGAACAGATATCCCACAGGAATGTGAAACCAGATCCAGTCGTCCTCTCCCCCGGCCTCAAGCAAGAGGACCCTGACCGACGGGTTGGCTGACAAACGATTGGCAAGAAGGCAGCCGGCCGTGCCCGCCCCGACGATTACGTAGTCGTACACTTCAATCGCCCGCCCGCCCATGTTCCGTCTCCAGCCCGCGGCGAGCACGATGATCCCGCGCCGGTTCGTCTCAAGACTATCCCCGAACCTCCTCAATAGGCCATGGGGCCGGGCCGGCCTTCCTCCGATCTCTTGACGCAAGGGGCTTGACCGATGGGATCGCACCTTCGATCGTTCAAATCGACAGGGCAGCAGATAAAGGAAAGAGCCATGGTCCTCCGCATCCGTTCCGGAACAAGGTCCTTCAGCCTTATCAGTCTCGCCCTCCTGGGCCTTGGCGCATGCGCCAGTGCGACCCAGCCATTGGCCAGTCGCCACAACGCAGCGGGGCAAACACAGCTCGAGGCCCCTGCCCCTTCGATCTCACCTGAGCGAATCAAGCGGGTCGGAACCATGCTGCAGGACTATGTGGACAGGGGCCTCATTGCAGGAGCGGTCGTAGACATCCGCCAGAACGGCCGGGACGTTTATTCGGAAGCCTTCGGCTGGCGGGACAAGGAAGCCGGAGCCGTCATGAAGGAGGACGACATCTTCCGGATCGCCTCACAGACCAAGGCGCTGACCAGCGTGGCGATCATGATGCTGATGGAAGAGGGCAAACTCCTCCTCGACGATCCGCTCGGCAAGCATCTCCCTGAATGGTCGAAGACGACCGTGGCCGTTCCGAAGTCAGAGGGCGGCTATGATGTCGCGCCGGCGAAGAGAGCGATCACGATCCGGGATCTTTTGACCCATACAGCCGGGATCTCGTATGGGACCGGACCGGCCCAGAAGGAGTGGGCTGCGGCCGGCATTCAGGGATGGTATTTCGCAGACCGAAGCGAACCTGTGTCAGCAATCGTCGCACGAATGGCGTCTCTCCCAATGGCTGCGCAGCCGGGGGAGCAATTCGTCTATGGGTACAATACAGACATTCTCGGCGTGGTCGTGGAGAAGCTCAGCGGGCAGACGCTGGAAGCGTTTCTCAATGATCGTCTTATCCGTCCGCTTGGCATGAAGGACACGCATTTTTATCTGCCGAGTGAAAAGGCCAATCGTCTGTCAGTGGTCTATTCGGCTGGTCCGAGCGGCGTGACGCGGGCTGCCGATCCGGGAGAGTGGCGCGTTACGGGGCATATCGGCCAGGGCCATTATCTCAACGGCCCAAGGATCGCCTTCTCCGGAGGCGCGGGCTTGCTGTCGACCACCGCGGATTATTCCCGCTTCCTCGAGATGCTCCGACGCGGCGGCGAAATGGATGGCCAGCGATATCTGAGCCGCAAGAGCGTCGAGCTCATGACGGTCAACCATCTTGGAAACATCCCTTACCCGGCCGGCACAGGCTTCGGGCTGGGCTTCCGGATCAGAACCGACCTCGGCGACAATGGTCTTCCCGGCTCAGAAGGAGAGTTCAGCTGGGGCGGCGCTTACCACAGTCAGTACTGGGTGGACCCAAAAGAGAACCTGACCGTCGTCTACCTGATCCAGCTCATTCCGGCCGGGACAGTCGATGACGTGGGCAAGCTGAGGGCTTTGATCTATCAGGCGCTCAATTAAGACATCGCCTGCGCCGGATCTTTAAATGGGCGGCGCCCTCAGGGCCCGTCCATTTCCCCGCATCTAGCCCGGCAAAGCGTACGCAAACACGCCGCACAACCCGCCAATATCTTCGGGCGGCCAGCCGTCGGCGCTAAATGCAGCCATCCTTAGCTGTCGCCCGCCGTCAGGTCCCTCAACAGGGGTCACGATCGCCAGCATCCGGACCGGACGTGCGCCGCACAAGCCGGGAGCATCCGGCTCTCCCGCGACCTCTCCGGTCACCTTGTGAATATCGACAGACAGAGCCAGCGGAGAGGCCTTCGCCTGCGCGGAGGGGATGGCGAACAAGGCCGTCCAGTCGAAATCATCCGTCAGACCGACCCCGCCCAAAGCAAGCTCCGTCTGATATCTCAAGCCGGTCTGGGTCTCGAGGCTCATCGAAGGCGCCGCGTCAGGGTCTGCCGGACGGATTGCCGTTAGCGACAAGGCTCCCGTCGCTGAGGCCGCCGGCTCGCCGACAGGCTGAAACACGACAGGCTTCATCCGGATCTCGCCTGCCGCCGAGGGAGAAGCGGCGTCGGGCGAAAGGGGAGCAGTCTCCTCCAAAGTCGAGGGACTGACGGCGGGGGATGAGATCTCGTCGGCAGGCTGACATGCGCCAAGCGCAATTCCACAGGCACCCAAGACCCAGGACATGCGATGTCTCAACTTGGCTGCGTCCGACGTCATGTCTGCTCCTAACGAACGAGCCTGAGGGAGCGCGCCATCACATGGAAGATTTCGTTCTGCTCGATCGTGCCGCTGACCAGCTGGGCTCCCGGCCCGCGGGCGAACACCGCGACGTCCTCTCCCCCGTGCGTCTCGGAAGGCAAAGGAATCAGAGCCTGCTGCACGTAATCAAGCGCCTGGGTGTCGACGTTTGAGAGATCCTCCCGATTGCAGACATTTCCCTGCGGGGAGATCCGGCAGATTGACCCCGGTCCATTCATATAGGCCAGCGTTGTGAAGGGTCGACTGTCAAGTCCGCGGACTGCGCCCTTGCCATCAGGATAGGTCACCAGTCCCAGGATGGGATTGTTGCGTCCGGGATAGCCCTGAATGACAAAGGTATGGCTGTGATCCGCCGTCACGATGATCAGCGTGTCTCGAGGATCGCTCGCCGCCATGGCGGCCGCCACGGCTTCATCAAGCGCGGCGGTGTCGGCCAGCGCACGGGCCGCATTTCCTGCGTGGTGGGCGTGATCGATCCGTCCCGCCTCCACCATCAGAACATATCCGTTCGGATTGCGCGACAGACGGGTCATGGCCGCACGCGTGAGATCGGCGAGAGAGGGCTCCCCCGCTCGATCCTTCGCGCGGTCCGCCTCATACTGCATGTGAGAGGGCTCAAAGAGGCCGAGCACCTGAACATCGCTATCGAAGTTCACACCCCTGAAACCGGCTAGGTCCGTCACAACACGACGCGAAGGGCCGGCGTTGGCCCATTCGAGCGTCAGATCGCGACCATCCGCCCGGGCCCCTTTCTGATTTGGATACTCCGGATCGGAGAGGGATGAGGGCAGAAAATTCGCTCGACCTCCTCCCATGAAGATCTCAAATCCGTCTCCATGACGCCAGTCGACAAACTGGCGCGCGATATCCCGACATCCGGCTTCCTTGCCGCTCGAAGAGACCTGGGCGTCGTTCTCCCAATCCCTCTCCGTCGTCTTGGCGTAGGCGGCCGCAGGCGTGGCGTGGGTCAGGCGAGCGGTCGATATCACCCCTGTGGCCAACCCGGCATCCTCGGCGATTTCCCAGAGAGAGTCGGCGCTCGCCGTCTCCGCCGTGGCGCACTTACGAATATCCGCCGATTGCGTGACGCCAATGGCCCCATTGTAAGACTTGACGCCCGTGGTCATCGCAGCGGCCGTGGGGGCGCTATCGGCGACCTGGCTGTCATGCGTGTAGGTCTTTGCAAAGGCGGAGTAAGGAAGCGTATCCATCGCAAGGCGATAGCTCTCGCCATCCAGTCCGCGGTTCTGTCCCGCCCAGATTCGCGCTGCGGTGATCGTCGAGACACCCATGCCGTCGCCGATGAAAAGTATGACGTTTTTGGCTCTCGGCGCGCCGCGCTCCGTCTCCCGAGCGGAAACAGCCTGCGCGGCCGCCTGATAGTAGCTGTCCTGCTGCTGACGAACGCCGACCGGCGGGGCCCCGCTCGGCCCGCCCGAACTCGCACAGGCCGACAGGGCGAGGAGGCAAGCCATAGAGACGCAGATACGGACCATGATCGATCTCCCCAGCTCTGAACTGCCCGTTCTGCTTACTCCAGCCCGTCCTGACTTCCCAGACGTAAGTTCAGGCCGCGCCCCCTCGCGAGGGGCGTCTATCACCGTGACGGCCATTGAGGTTCCCCTTGCCCTTCTGAGGGCGGCGCGGGAATATAGGGGCGATCGGTTCGCCTGAATCGGACGGAATGGGAGAGCCGCCATGGCCACAATCGCACTCGTCGATGACGATGAGAACATTGTCGAAGCGCTGCGCGCCTTCTTCGAAGCGGAAGGCTATCACGTTCGAGCCTATCATGACGGCGCCTCGGCCCTGACCGCCCTGTCGGACAACCCGCCGGATATCGCTATTCTCGACGTCAAGATGCCGAAGATGGATGGCATGGAACTGCTGAGAAAACTCAGGCAAACATCCAACCTGCCAGCGATCTTCCTAACCTCGAAGGACGATGAGATTGACGAGGTGGTTGGGTTCAATATCGGGGCTGACGACTTCATTCGGAAGCCCTGCTCGACGCGGCTTCTTGCCGAGCGCGTCAAGGCCATACTCAGACGCTCCCGCAACGCGCCAGCCGGCCCCGATGATGCTGATCGCAAGTCTATCGTCAGGGGCCGATTGACGCTTGATCCCAATCGACACGCCTGCTCATGGGACAATGAAGTGGTCAGGCTCACCGTCACAGAGTTCCTGATCCTTCAGGCCCTCGCTCAGAGACCCGGCTATGTGAAAAGCCGCGACCAGCTGATGGACGCGGCCTACGACGACCAGATCTATGTCGACGATCGGACAATCGACAGTCACATCAAGCGACTGCGCAAGAAATTCCGAGATATCGACGACACGTTCGATTCCATCGAGACGCTCTATGGCGTGGGGTATCGTTATAAAGAAGTCTGACGCCTCGCGCAGAAGAAGAGTGACGATATCGAGACCACGTTCGCTTCTGTGGTCGCCGATCGCGCGACTTATCCTCGCTTCCAATCTGGCCGGCCTCGTGATCCTCATCGTGGGCGCGCTGGTTCTGAACGAGGTTCGCTCGAACCTTGTGCAGGCGCGCAAAGAGAGTCTCAAGGAAACCAGCGCTCTGATCTCCTCGGTTCTCACGGAAGTGGCGACGCGGGGGGAGCCGGAGCCGCGCCTCATAAATCCCGCTGCGCGCGCATTTCTTAAACGAATCGAGTTTTCCCCGAGCACGCGCATCCGGGTCCTCGATGTGGATAACAGCGTCGTGGCCGACACGTACCTGCTGAACGACGAAATCGAAGGACGCGAGCTGCCACCTATCCGGAAGCCAGGAGCCCTGGCGTTAGGCTGGCTCAACATCATCCGGACCCTCAACGCTACGTTAGAAGGCGTAAGCCCCCGAGGACAACCGACGATCGCCGAGGCGAGGACCCTCGAGGAGGAAGCGATGCTCGCCCTTCAGGGTGAAGTCGTTGCGTCCGAGCGTTTCAATGATCGCGGCGAGCGGATTATCTCCGTTTCAGCGCCTATCCGTCTTGTCGGCGCGGTGGTGGGCGCGCTCACCCTGGAAACCAGCGACATCGCCGGCATCATCGCCGCCGAGCGCGCCGCGCTCCTTCCCTTCATCATCGTTGCCGTAATGGTCGCCGTCATCACATCAACGCTTCTGACGGCGGTCATCGCGCGACCTCTGCGCAAACTGTCTCTGGCGTCAGACCGCGTCAGGACAGGCGCTGCGGAACGACTCAACCTTGGCTCCCTGTCTGGACGGCGCGACGAGATCGGAGATCTCGCAAAGGCCATGCAGGCGATGACCGAGACGCTCCATGACCGTATTCAGGCTAATGAGCGCTTCGCCGCGGATGTCGCTCACGAGCTCAAAAATCCTCTGACCTCGATCCGCTCGGCGGTTGAAACCTCTCAGGCCGTCTCGGATCCCGCGGTCCGGGAGCGGATGCGAGAGGTGATCGCCCGCGACGTCGTTCGGCTCGATCGCCTGATCACAGACATCTCCAACCTGTCCCGCCTCGAGGCGGAAATCGTTCGCGAGAAAAGAGTGCGGGTCGATCTCGGCCGACTTCTGGATGACATCATTTCGATCTATCGCGACACGGCGCGGCCCGGAGATGCTCGCATCACACTCGATCTGTCCGGAGCCGAGGGACATACGAACGTTATGGGTCGCGAGGGGCCGCTCAGCCAGGTCGTACGCAATCTTGTCGAAAACGCCCGGTCCTTTTCCCCCCCCTCCGGAGAAGTGAAGGTCGCCCTCAGGCAGGCGGGCGGACCGGATGGGCCAGTGCTCCGGCTGACCGTGGAAGACGAAGGCCCCGGCGTGCCCCCGGACAAGCTCGAGAAGATATTTGAGAGGTTTTATTCGGATCGGCCTCACGGGGCGAAATTCGGCAACAATTCCGGTCTCGGCCTCTCGATCGTCCGCCAGATCGTTGAAACTCACAGGGGACGGGTGTGGGCTGAAAACCGCCCCGAGGCGCAGGGTGCCCGGTTTGTTGTCGACCTGCCGGCGGCGCGAGAGGGATGATCTCGGACCTATGAAGACCGACGTGCGACACTTGAAGCCACTTGACCCTTCGACAGGGTCGGGGCCACGATGACAGTTCCTTTACGGAACGAGCAGGAGCTTCCTTCATGATTGGACTGGTTGTGGTGACTCACGGCCGATTGGCCGAAGAGTTCATCGCTGCAGCCGAGCATGTCGTGGGCCCTCAGGAGGCCCTTCAGGCCATCTGTATCGGGCCAGAAGACGACATGGAAGTTCGGCGGAGTGAGATCATCGCCGCGGCCACAGCCTGCGATACAGGAGACGGTGTGGTGATCCTGACCGACATGTTCGGCGGAACACCCTCGAACCTCGCTATATCGGTGATGGGTGCAGGCCGTATTGATGTCATCGCAGGCGTCAATCTCCCGATGCTCATCAAGCTTGCGGAAGTGCGTAGCAGGCTCCCGCTGACGGAGGCCGTCATCGCCGCACAGGAGGCAGGCCGGAAGTATATCTCTGTGGCGTCAGCGTTATTGCAACGGGCGTGATGACCCAGCGTGCAGCCAGGATGGCGGACATCGTTAATCAGCGCGGTCTTCATGCCCGCGCCTCGGCCGCCTTCGCGCGTGAAGCTATGAATTATGATGCCCGTGTGACAGTGCGTTTCGACGGCATGACGGCAAGCGCCGCGTCTATCATGGACCTCCTGATGCTTGGCGCGCGGATCGGACACACGATCGAGATCGAGACCGAGGGACCTCAGGCCGCGGAAGCCCTTGAGGCCCTCTGCCAGTTGATCGCGAGAAAGTTCGACGAGCGGGACTGACTTTATAAGTTCAATCAGCGCTGTGGAGCCAGCTGACCGCGGGGGCCCTTTTCATCGGTCTCCTGGCCTGGAGGGCTCAACGCCTGAACGAGCCGATCGAAGGGGATGGTCTTCGTTTCTGCATCCGCCATTGCATCGGCCAGGCGCTGCAACCCGGCGGCGAACTCGGCAGGCGTTACGCTGCGATCGAGATCCACATCAAAGAGCATCGGGTTGGACAAAACGTCGTTCTGAGCCCCGACGCGCAACGACCAGTCGCTCTGTTCGAAGCCGCTCACGACGCCGTCGCCGTTCCTGTCCGCCAGAGCAAAACTCGCGGCCGCTCCATCAGCGACCTCCTGACGGGTAATACGCGCGTCGGCATTTCTGTCAAAGCTGGCGAAGAGCAACGCCCCCGGGCGCACCAGACGAACGCCTTCGCTTCGACCGAGGTCCGCCGTCTTGACGCCGGCGACGCCTGGAATCCGATCGATCCGGTCATTCGCCTCAACGGGCTCCGGTCGCGCTGTCTCCACAGTCTGAGCCAAACCGGCAGGAGCGACCCCAGCAGCGCAAGCCAAAGCCGCAAGTACGTTCATAAGGCGACTGCGGGTCAGGATCATGGGCGAGTTCCCTCAGGATGGCCGGAGGAATCCCACCGGCTCACGCACTCTCGCCCGCCCTCGATGCGCTTCGCAAGGGGTTTGGGCGCCCCAGTCATTCGTTGACGAGCGTAAATCATATAAAGATTTCTTTATATGATTTGCGCAACATTGGAGGGGTTGCTATAGGGCGGCGTCAGGCTCGCACAGGAAAGTGAACACTCATGGCTTTCGACGATTTCAAGGTTGCGGATCTCTCTCTGGCCGGATGGGGCAGGAAAGAGCTGATCATTGCGGAAACCGAAATGCCGGGCCTGATGGCGACCCGCGACGAGTATGGCCCCTCCCAGCCCCTCAAGGGCGCTCGGATCACGGGCTCCCTTCACATGACCATCCAGACAGGCGTGCTGATCGAAACGCTGACACACCTCGGCGCTCAGGTGCGCTGGGCCTCTTGCAACATCTTTTCGACGCAAGATCATGCGGCGGCGGCCATCGCGGCGGCAGGGGTGCCTGTCTTCGCGGTCAAGGGCGAGAGCCTCGAGGAATACTGGGAGTACACCGACCGGATCTTCCAGTGGCCCGACGGACAGCCAACCAACATGATCCTCGACGATGGCGGCGACGCGACCATGTACATCCTGATCGGCGCGCGTGCTGAGGCCGGAGAGGACGTTCTATCAAATCCGGGATCGGAAGAAGAGACCATCCTGTTCGCGCAGATCCGCAAACGCATGAAGCAAACGCCGGGTTTCTTCACCGCCACTCGGGCCGCTATCAAGGGCGTGACCGAGGAAACAACCACGGGCGTGAACCGGCTCTATCAGCTGCAGAAGGCCGGACACCTTCCCTTCCCGGCAATCAACGTCAATGACAGCGTCACCAAGTCCAAGTTCGACAACAAGTACGGCTGCAAAGAATCGCTCGTGGACGGCATTCGTCGTGCGACCGACACGATGATGGCTGGCAAGGTGGCGGTGGTCTGCGGCTATGGCGATGTCGGAAAGGGTTCCGCTGCCTCCCTTCAGGGTGCCGGGGCGCGCGTCAAGGTGACGGAAGTGGATCCCATCTGCGCCCTTCAGGCGTGCATGGACGGCTTCGAGGTCGTCACCCTGGAAGACGTCGCCTCAACCGCGGACATCTTCGTGACCACGACTGGCAATAAGGATGTGATCCGCATCGAGCATATGCGCGAGATGAAGGATATGGCGATCGTCGGAAACATCGGCCACTTCGACAACGAGATCCAGGTCACCTCGCTTCGAAATTACAAGTGGGACAACATCAAGCCCCAGGTGGATATGATCGAGTTTCCGAACCAGAAGCGGATCATCCTCCTGTCTGAGGGCCGTCTTCTGAATCTTGGAAACGCCACCGGACATCCCTCGTTCGTCATGTCTGCGTCGTTCACCAATCAGACCCTCGCCCAGATCGAACTCTGGACGAACGGGAAGGCCTATGAAAACTCCGTCTATACCCTGCCCAAGCATCTCGATGAGAAGGTCGCGCGTCTGCACCTTAACAAGCTGGGCGCGCGTCTGACGGAACTGACCTCAGACCAGGCCGCCTATATCGGCGTTGCTCCCGCCGGCCCGTTCAAGCCGGAACGCTATCGCTACTGACGATAAGGGGCGCAGGCCCGCCTGCGCCCCCAGTTTCGGACGGCCCTTAAGTTCAGACCGGAATTTGGGCTGACTTCATTCATCTGTCAGAGCAAGCGACAAACGCGCGCTCACTGAGTGCGCAGCCTTTCCGGATCGACGGGAAGGACCGGGTACCCCGCGGCGCGCTTCATGGCGTCGATGCTTCGACGAGTGGCGATGACCTGGCCATTGATCCAAACGGGCGGGTTCAGGATCCGGCCGAAAAAAGCGAACGCATCGCGAGCGCGGGGCGCTATGGAGGGACCGACGTGCTCCGCGCCCCGGACGAGACGGTATTCGTGGCTTACCCCTGAATCGAATAGAACTCGGTGCAGAAACTCGCTGCCGTGATGCAGGAAGAACATGTCCTGATCACCCGCCTCGAGATATATTCCCAATGACTTCAAACGATCAGGTTCGCGCTGGGCGATGGTGGCTGGATTATTGTCCGCCCAAAAGTCTTCATCAACAGGCTTTCCGTACTTCTCCTCGAAGAGCGACTGATCCCGCCAGAAGCGGTCCCGAAGTTTTATATCGGCGTATGCGAGCGCCGGCTCGATCCCCGGCTCCATGCCCGCGACCGCTGCGAAGAGTTCGGGATGCTTGAAGGCTATTCTCAGAGCCCCCATCCCGCCCATGGACACTCCCGTTATAAATGTTCCCTCGCGGCCCGCCGCGACCGGATAGCGATCACGCATGAACGCCAGCAGATCGCGAACAATGAAGCTCTCCCATTTCTGCGACCCGTCCCGATAGTCCATGTAGAATGAACGGCCCGCCGACGGCATCACCGAGATGGACGGCGGAAGAAGACCTTCGGAAACGGACGCCTCGAGAATGGCCGCCATCTGAGTGAGGTTATCGCTTGAACCGTTTCCTCCATGCAGCTGAATGATCAGAGGATAGCGATCGGACCGGTTCGGGTCGAACCCTGGCGGCGTGTAGACAGCGATCTCCACCGGGTAGGGAATTGCCTTTGTCTCAACGGACATCTTCAGGATCCGCCCTTCAAGGGCGGCTGCGGCGGGATGAAGACTTAGGTCCAGACCGAGCTTGGCGTGGGCGCGAAACATGACGGTAGACCTTTTCAGATCCTCAACCATATCGCCTCATCCAGGGTGGAGAAACCCGCCTCGTCCATCTCTCGTCCGGGGCAAGGACTCTCCTCTCCCGAGACAACCAGGACGCAGGAGGGTCTCCTTCAGGAGGTACACGATTGCCCCATGCGATCTTCAGGCTTAAGGAACGCGTCTTCCTCAACGGAGCGGACCTCCCATGAAGACGCCACAGTCGGATCTGTCTGCGAACACCTATGCGTTCGAGACTTCCCCCCTCGTTCGTCCGACAGGATTTCGCGAATATGATGCGCGCTGGTGGTTCGGCGGCCCGCAGTATCCTAAGGCGCCCGAACTCAATCTGCTCGGAGTGCAGGCGCTTGGGCTCGGCCTTGGAACGCTGATCCGGGAGATGGGTGCCCCAATGAGGATTGTGACGGGGCACGACTATCGGGCCTACTCGATGTCGATCAAGCAGGCGCTGATGCTGGGACTGCTGGAGTCCGGCATGGAAGTCCTCGATATCGGCCTCGCACTGTCGCCGGTGGCTTACTATGCTCAGTTCGCCCTGGATGCGCCCTGTGTGGCGATGGTCACCGCCAGCCATAATGAGAACGGCTGGACAGGGGTGAAAATGGGGGCCAACCGTCCGCTGACTTTCGGACCGGACGAAATGGGCGCGCTCAGGGATATCGTTCTGCAGGGACGTTTCAACCCGCAGCCCGGCGGACGGCTGCTGCGCGTCGACGACATGCGTGAGCGATACATTCAGTCGGTCTCGGAGGGCGTGAAGCTCACCCGTCCGATCCGGGTCATCGCCGCATGCGGCAACGGGGCGGCGGGAGCCTTCGCGCCGGAGGCGCTGAGGCGGATGGGTGCCGAGGTAATCGAGATGGACTGCTCGCTCGACTACACCTTCCCAAAATACAATCCCAACCCCGAGGACATCGAAATGCTCCATTCGATGTCGGCGGCGGTCAAAGAACATAAGGCCGATCTGTGCGTCGGCTTTGATGGAGATGGAGACCGGTGCGGAGTGGTCGACGACCTCGGAGAGGAGATCTTCGCAGACAAAATAGGCCTTCTCCTCGCCCGGGACCTCTCGCGTCTTCATCCCGACGCCACGTTCGTGGTCGATGTGAAGTCGACCGGCCTTTACAAGACGGATCCAGTTCTGAAGGCCAACGGCGCGCGTGTCGACTACTTCAAGACGGGCCATTCCTACATCAAGCGCCGGACGACTGAACTCAACGCTCTCGCGGGCTTCGAAAAGTCAGGACACTTCTTTTTCCGGCAGCCTTACGGCCTTGGATATGACGATGGTCTTGTTGCGGCGGCGGCCGTTCTCCAGATGCTTGATCGCAATCCCGGCAGGACGCTGTCTCAGCTGAAGTCTGACCTAGGGGCCGCCTGGACCTCAATGACCATGTCGCCACATGCGGACGACGAGGTGAAATACGGGATCGTCGAGGAGGTCACGCGAGCCTATCAGAAACTGGCTCAGGAAGGCGGCTCCATCCTCGGCCGCAGGATCGTCGAGGTGAACACCGTCAACGGCGCAAGGGTCACCCTCGAGGACGGATCCTGGGTTCTCGTCCGAGCCTCTTCGAACAAGCCCGAACTCGTGGTGGTTGTCGAAAGCATGTCCAGTGAGGACGATATGCGATCGTTGTTCCGGAACGAGGTCAAGCCGCGCCTGGCCGCCTTTGACAAGGTCGGCGCCTATAACCAGGAAGTCTGATGGCGGCCGTTCGGCCGCCTCATGGCCGGATGAGATTGCTTCTGAACCCGACGCTCGGCAGAATTTGCCGGGCGATTGCAGCGAGTTTAACGACCCATTAACGGTCTTCCTTCCAATTCGTTAACGGAAAGGCCCCAAATCGGTCGGGCTGCCTTTGCGGGCTATGCGATTCGTCTGACGATACGCACGGAATGGACGGGAACATGACCCAGCCGCTGATGATCCTGATAACCGGCGCGGTGGCCTTCGGGCTGGCCGCCCTGCTCTGGGCCATCCGAATCTCAGACGGTGCCCGGGGTGCCGCCCGCAAATACCGCGAGGAGGCTCAGCTCACCCGCGAGAAGCTCGCCCGCGCAGAGAGCGTGTTCGGCGCGCATCCCGGCGTCATCATGGTGTGGGAGGATGACCCTGCACCGGCCGCGCGGACGGGAGGAAAACCCTCCACTCCAGAAGGGGAATGGTCATCGCCCAATCTCTACGGTTCGCCAGTCGCTCTGATGGGACTGCTGCGGTTCACGGACGATTCCCTGTCTGAGAACCCCTCGGCGCGTATCCTGGAAGGGCTCGCCGATCTCGAGGCCCGCGACGGCGCCGGGCAGGATACGACGCTGCGCGAACGGCTGAAGCAGCTTCGGGAAGAAGGGGCCCCGTTTTCTCTCACCATCATCGGGCCGTCGGGCCGCTTCCTCGAAGCGGACGGGCGAACGGCTGGCGCACGGGCAGTGCTCTGGATTACCGACACCACGATCAAGGGACTCGAAGAGTCAGGCGCACGCGCGCGGTTCGAGGAAGCGCGCGCAGCCGTCGCGCGAGATCCGATCGCTTTTCTGGAGATGCTGGGAAAGGCCCCCTTCCCGTCCTGGAGAATGTCCGGCGCAGGCAAACTTCAGTGGGTGAACAAGGCTTATCTCGACGCCGTCGGCGCAGGGAAGATGGATCAGGTTCTGGACCGCCAGATCATGCTCGATCAGCATGTGACCGCTCAGGCCCAGAAGACAGTCCATGGCAATGCGGAGACAGACGACACCCGTCACATGGTCATCGCCGGTGAACGCCGCGCGATGCGCGTCAAAATGTTTCCTCTGTCGGGCGGCCTCGGCGGCATGGCCTTCGACATCACAGAACAGGAAACCGCCCGCGAAAGTCTCGACAAACACGTGAAGGCCCATGACGAGACGCTAAACCACGTCGCCGACGGGGTGGCGATCTTTGGTCCGGACCGGAAGCTTATCTTCAATAATCGGGCGTTCGGCGAACTCTGGGGTCTCGACCCGGCCTATCTCCTGGAGCGGCCTGATCACGGATCGCTGCTCGATCGCCTCCGCGAGCGACGCAAGCTTCAATCGAGAGCGGATTATGCGCGCTGGCGATCCGGGGAACTGGCCTACTACCAGGGCGAGAAGAACGATGTGCTCGAAGATCTCTGGAACCTGCCTGACGGCCGGATCCTGCGCGTAACTCGGCAACGCCATCCCCTCGGCGGTCTTCTGATGATCTTCAAGGATATCACGGACGAACTGGCGCTGCGCACCGAGTATAACGCCCTTATAAATGTTCAGAAGGCCACGCTCGACCATCTCCGCGAAGCCGTAGCCGTGTTCGGCGCCGACGGGCGCCTGCGCCTCCATAACGAGGCCTTTGCAACACTCTGGGGCCTTGAGGGCAAGCTTGCCGACAGCCCGGATTTCGATGTGGTCGTCGACGAATGCTCGCGACTGTTTCACGACCGGAATGTCTGGGCGAATATCAAGAGCCGCGTGACCAATCCGTCGCCTGAGTATCGGCAGCAGGATCAGGGAGTTATGAGAACGTCCGCCGACCGGACGCTTACCTGGATCACTCAGCCTCTCCCGAACGGGGCCACTCTCATTGCGTTCATGGACGTGACAGCCGACCGGAAAGTCGAAGCGGCCCTGAAGGAGAAGGCTGAAGCCTTTCAGGCGGCTGACCGGCTCAAGACGGAATTCGTGCAGAACGTTTCCTATCAGCTCCGATCGCCGCTGACGACGATCCTGGGTTATGCGGAACTGCTCGAGAGCGGTCGCCCAGGGGCGCTGAGCGACAAACAGAGGGAGCAGGTTCTCGCCATCCTCAGCGCCTCGGATCACCTCTCCAAGCTGATCAGCAACATTCTAGATCTGGCGATGATCGAAGCCGGACGGATGGAGCTCGACCTCGCGGACGTTCCGCTGCGCAGGGCGATCGAGGACTCCGTGGATCTCGTGATCTCAACGGCTGAAAGCACCAAGGTGCGGGTGGAGATCCTCTGCGACGATACGATCGGCTCCATTCATGCCGATGAACGCCGGATCAAGCAGATCCTGTTCAACCTGCTCACCAACGCCCTCCGCTTCACGGGACCAGGCGGACACGTCCGTGTCGAAGCCAAGAAGGCCGACGGGGTCATCCAGCTGTCCGTCTCCGATACCGGCAAGGGCATACCCCAAAGCCGCCAGGCGAGCGCCTTCGACAGCTTCACCTCAAGCGACAATCGGGGAGCTGGGCTGGGGCTGGCTCTGGTGCGATCCTTCGTGGAACTTCACGGAGGATGGGTGGCCATGAAATCGGCCCCGGGAGCCGGGGCGAGCGTGATGTGCTTCCTGCCGGAGACAGCGGCGCCGAAGAGCGCACGACCCGAGCTGGAGCTGGGGCCAGCCTCGCTCGCCGCATTCTGACGTCTCCGGCGGCGACGACCGGCTTTCATCATAGGTTTTCGATCGTCTTTACCTAACGGCGCCCCTCTGATCGAGCGGGCGCCGTTCTTGACGGACTGCCCCCGCCATCCCCAGATCTTGTGGGGTTCAACCCCGCAGCAGAAAGGCAGGAACACCGTGATCAGACGACCGTTGACGGCCACCGCAATCGGCCTCCTCTCCCTTACTCTCACCGCTTCCCCAACCTGGGCTCAAAAGCCCATCACGAACCCGCCGGTGAGCTCCATCCTGACCTGGACGCCTAAGCAGCAGCTTGATCGTTATAAGGCGATCGAAACCGTTTACGACGTGCGCACCATCAAGAAGGGCGACACGGTAAAACCCCTGGCGGTCGCTGAAACGGCCGTCGACCCGAAGGTGACGTTCGGAGGCAAGACCCAGTCCGTCGACGCCTTCATGAACGCCAATCGAATTACTGGCCTCATCGCCATCAAGGATGGAAAAATCATTCTTGAGAAATACGCATTTGGGCGCAAACCCGAGGACCGATGGACCTCCTTCTCCGTTGCGAAGTCGATGACGTCCATTCTGATCGGTGCCGCTATCAAAGACCGCTGGATCACGAGCCTGAACGATCCGGTGACGCGCTACATCCCGGAGCTGAAGGGCAGCGCCTATGATGGGGTGAACCTTCGCGAGCTCGTCTCCATGAGCTCAGGGGTCAAGTGGAATGAAGATTATACGGATCCAAACTCCGACGTTTCTCGCGCCGGCGCGGCCGACCCCAAGGGCGGCCTCAATCCGCTCGTGGAGTACATGTCCAAGCTTCCGCGGGAGAGCGAGCCTGGGACAAAGTTCGTCTACAAGACCGGCGAGACAGACATGGCCGGCATCGTCCTGTCCCGCGCCCTCGCAGGCAAAACCATTTCGCAGTACGCGTCGGAGAAAGTCTGGGCCCCATTCGGCATGGAGCAGGACGCCATCTGGATGGTCGACCGCGCCGGGCATGAGCGCGGCGGATGCTGCATGAGCATGACGCTTCGCGACTATGGGCGGATCGGACTGTTCATGCTTGGAGGCGGCAAAATCGCGGACAAGTCAGTTCTGCCGTCAGGGTGGACCGATGAGGCGACGACCAATCAGATCAAGGGTCCCGCCGGAGCGAGCTACGGCTATTTCTGGTGGCCCCGCCAGGCTCCTGACTATGAAGCCATCGGCGTCTTCGGTCAGGGCATCGCCATCTACCCGGAAGACAACCTGGTTATCGCCATCAATTCAGCCATGCCGAAGGCCAGCGATCGCCGACAGAGCGAAGCCAAGGCGGCGCTGTTCTCAGCTATCCGTAAAGCGGCGGCCGACTGATCCCGTTCAATGGCCCTTTTCAAGCCCGGCTGACTCACTTCAGGACGGGCTCGCTTCAGGACCGGCTTGATACTCCGATTGGCATGCCCTGTCGCAGGGCATGCCGAGACGGATGCCCGCATTACACCATCCTGCGTGGATGAAGCTCACGGCCGCGGACATGCGCGCCGCGTTACAATCCCTGAAGACTGCAGGCCTGTCAGCCTCGCCGACGCCAAGCCGTCCTCGCAGACGCCCGTCGCCATTACCTCGCCCCATGCCTTCTGAACGCCCCTGGAAGGAGCTTACCAACCTGGCGCAACGCCCGCGCGGAAACGGTTAGCTCAGTGCTGGCTTTCGGGGGTCGTAACCGACAGGCCCTCAAGATCGTCCGAGATCTTGATCTGGCAAGACAGCCTGCTGTTTTCTTTTACGTTTTCAGCAAAATCGAGCATGGATTGCTCCATCGCCGAAGGCTTTCCGACCCGGTCCAGATACTCAGCTTTCACGTAGACGTGGCAGGTCGCGCAGGCGCACGCGCCGCCGCAATCAGCGTCAATCCCGGGGATGTTGTTCTTGACCGCCGTCTCCATGACCGTCATGCCGTTTTTGGCCTCGACGGTCCTTTGCGCGCCAGCGGCGTCGATGAACGTGATCTTCGGCATGGACGAACGATCTCCCAGAAACCCAGCTGTTTCAACCCAAGGCGCGAGCGCCAATTTCCTTCATAGATAAGTTCACATCGGCCAATTCGGAAGGCGCGAGGCGAGCCGAGAGCGCCGCCAGACGCTTGCCAACCAGAAACTCCGGGCCGGCGTTTACAGCATCAACGGCGAGAATGCGACCCTCTTTGAGGTAGAAGACGGCGAAACGACCGCTTTCAAGGTCACCCCGCACCACCCTCTGGTCCGCCCCAGTCCACAGTCCCGCCGTCTGAAGCTTCACATCGAACTGATCCGACCAGAACCAGGGGGCCTCCTCCGTCGGGGGCGGCAAACCAAGGATTGAGGCGGCCACAATCTTTCCGCCTTCGATGGCGTTGTGCACAGACTCGAGACGGCCCACCCGACCATAGTGAACCAAAGGCCTCTGAACGAGGTCTCCCGCAGCAAAGACATCAGGATGGGATGTTCGTCCGGCGCGATCGACGATCAGGCCGGCCCCACAAGCCAGGCCAGCCTGCTGGGCGAGCTCCAGATTCGGAATGACGCCGATGCCGACGAGTACAACGTCGCAGTCCAGACGTTCGCCGCCCGCAAGCCGGACTGTCGACACGCGTCCGGTCCCCTCGAAGCCCTCGATCACCGCATTCAAACGAACATTGACGCCTGCCGCCCGATGTGTCCGAAGAAAGAAGTCTGCGATCTCGGGTCCGGTCACCCGACCCAGAAGCTGAGGCGCCGCCTCAAGCAGCGTCACCGATACCCCAAGACGGCAGGCGGCCGCGGCCGCCTCAAGGCCGATATATCCCCCGCCGATCACGATCAGGCGGGCTCCCGTCGTCAGATATGGACGGAGCTGATCAACATCGGCCAGAGTTCTCAAGGCGAGAACGCCGTCAAGACCGGCGCCGGGAAGGGTCAGCATTCTGGGACGAGCCCCGGTGGCGATCACCAGCCGATCCCACCCGAGGGCTGGACCTGCCTGAAACTCGACCCGGCGCGCGGCCAGATCCAGGCGAACGGGCGCTGCGCTCGTCACCAGATCGATCCTGTTGTCCGAATAATAGGATCCGGGCTTGAGAAACAGCCGATCAGCTTCGAGCTCACCCTTCAGATATCCCTTCGACAAGGGCGGCCGCTGATAGGGGGGGTACGCTTCATCCCCCAAAAGCGTGAGGGCGCCTTCAAATCCCGACTGCCGCAGGGAGTAAGCGGCCTGCGCCCCCGCCTGCCCAGCCCCGATGACGACCACATGTTCAATCCCTGACGCCATGATCGCACGCTCCTTTACGTCCGCCCCAAAGGACTACACCGACCGAATATGGCTCATTCCGGTCCGTAATCGCCGCCCTGACGCCTCTCCAGTGTCCGATACCTGAACGGCTCTCGCCAGAGGCTCCGAGGCGGAACATAATGACCAAGATGACGCATCCACGCCTCCAGATCTTCCTGCCCGACGATGAAGCAACAGCCTTGCTTGGGATCAGGCTCGCGAAAGCCTGCCGACCCGGAGATGTCGTCGCCCTTTCGGGAACTCTCGGCGCCGGCAAGACGTCTCTTGCGCGAAGCCTCATAAGAGCCCTGGCCGGAGAGGATATCGAGACGCCAAGTCCGACCTTTACGCTGGTTCAGACCTATGAGACCCCCCAACTGTCCGTCTGGCATACGGACCTCTATCGTCTGAGAACTGAAGACGAGGTGCGTGAGCTTGGTCTCGAAGAGGCTCAGGAGGGACTGCTTCTGATCGAGTGGCCGGACCGGATGGGGGCGAGCCTCCCTGCAAGGCGGCTGGAAGTTACGCTAGAGTTTGCCGATCCTGGACGAATCGCTCGTCTCAGCGACCATGACGACTGGAGCAGGCGGTTCGATGGCGACTGGCGCTAATTTTCGTGAGAGCGAGATCCGGGAATTCCTCTCCTCTTCAGGATGGGGCGACGCCTTCCGCACGCCCCTTTCGGCAGACGCCTCAACACGGCGCTATGAGCGCCTTCGCCTCAAATCTCAGTCAGCTATGCTGATGGACGCCCCGCCTCTTGAAAGCCCCCCCTGCCCCCCAAGTGCGGATGAAGAGACGCGGCTCAGTCTGGGCTGGAATGCCGTCTCCCGGCTCGCCGCCTCAAGGCTTGAGGCGTTCATGGCGGTGGGCGAGCATCTCAGAGCACTTGGTCTCTCAGCTCCGGAGACCCTCGCTCATGACATTCCCCGAGGCCTCGCCGTCCTCGAGGATCTGGGCGATGAACTGTTCGCCCGGGCGATCGAACGGGGCGAGGATGAGCGCGTACTCTACGCGGCGGCCGGCGAGGTCCTCGGGAGAGCGCATCTTCACCCCACACCTTCCGCCCTCGCCTATCCCGGAGGCGAATGGCCGATCCTCGAGTATGACCATCTGGCGCTTCGGGCGAACATCGATCTTTTCATCGACTGGTCGCCACGGCGCGACATGGATATCCGGATCAACGACGCAAACCGCCTGAGATGGGAGCGCGTCAGCGAAGCGCTGATCGAACGCGCGCTGGAATGGCCGCGAAGTCTCTGCCTTCGGGACACTCACGCAGAGAATCTGCTGTGGCTGCCAGACCGCGCGGGCGATGGACGAGTGGGACTTCTCGACTACCAGGATGCGGTGCTCGGATGGGGCGAATGGGACATGTCGATGCTTCTTCACGATGCGCGCCGAACGGTCTCTCCGGAAGCCGCGGAGGCGGCGCGGATCGCCTACCTCAACCGAACGGACGGACAGGCGGCGGCGTTCGATGAGCGTTTGTGCGTTCTTGGGGCGATCAACATCCTGAGGATCATGGGTATCTTCTCTCGCCTCGTGATCCGCGATTCAAAGCCCCGGTATGATCAGTTCCAGCCCCGTCTGCGACGTCTGCTGACGTCGGTTCTGGACCATTCCTCGCTTGGCGAGTTGAAGGATTTCGTTCGTTCAACCGCCCCCCATCTTCTGAGTTCGCCATGACCGCTGTCCGAACGGCTATGCTGCTGGCGGCCGGACTGGGGACGCGGATGCGCCCTCTGACCCTGACGCGCCCGAAGGCCCTGGTTGAGGTCGATGGCCGAACCCTGATCGATCGGGTTCTGGACAAGCTGGTCCTGCAGGGAGTTGAAAGAGCCGTCGTCAACGTCCACCATTTCGCCGACCAGGTCGTCGATCATCTCTCTCGACGCCATGACCTCAGCATCCTTATCTCCGACGAGCGCGCCCAACTCCTCGAAACCGGAGGCGGGGTGGTGAAAGCGTTGCCTCTTCTCGGCAAAGACCCGTTTTTCGTCATCAATACGGACGTGACCTGGGACACAACCGGAGACGATTCTTTTCTGAGGCTCGCTGAAAGATATGATCCGAAGCGGATGGATGCCCTTCTGCTGCTGGCGGACATGAACTCCACCCTGGGTTTCGGGGGCGCGGGCGACTTTTACCGCCTTGAAGACGGACGTCTGGAACGACGAGGCGGACGCGAGCGGGCACCCTACGTGTTCGCTGGTGCCTATGTGACCTCCGCAGACCGCCTGCAAGCCTATCTGGCGGAACCCTTCTCCGCGAATGTCTGGTTCGACGCCTTCCTCTCACAACAGCGTCTCTTCGGTGAAGTGATGTCCGCTTTCTGGCTGCATGTCGGAGACCCCGAAGCCCGCGAAGACGCCGAACGATGGCTCAAGTCCAGAGGAGAGGCGCGCTGACACGCGAGAAGGGTCTGTTCCTGCCCGGCACTGTCCGGGTGTTCAGCCTGCCTCCGGCGGCCGCCTTTCTTCAGGCGGTTGCGGCAGGGCTGATCGACGAGACGGGAGCGCGAGAGCGTCCGGAAGCTTTGGCCGACGCGCTCATCTTCACGCCCAATCGCCGATCGGCCCGCGAACTCGCCCTGAGCCTTTTTCGAGAGATGGGCGGAGCGATGATCATGCCCCGCATCCGCGCCCTGGGAGATGTTGAAGAGGGAGACGAGGCGGACGCCATTGGGCCGGAGGCCCTTGAGGCGCCGCCCGCCCTTCCCGCCGGACGACGGCGCGGCGCACTGGCCCGTCTTATCCAGGCCTGGCGCAAGGCCGAAGGGGACCCTCCCCTGCCTCCGGGATCAGCCCTCGCGGCGGCCGATGAGCTGGCGAGCCTTCTCGATCAGGCGGAAATGAATGACGGAGGAGACTGGGAGCGCCTTGAGACACTGTCCCTGGAGACCGACCTCGCAGAACACTGGCGCCGTTCATCGCGTTTCCTGGAGATCGTGGTTCGGGCCTGGCCGAGACATCTGCAGGAAATCGGTCGCTGCGACGGACTGACCCGACGACGTCTCGCAGCAGAGGCGCTCGCCGCAAGATGGCTTAAGCGACCGCCGGACAATCCGGTCATAATCGCAGGCTCAACCGGCGCGGCGGCTGCGACACGGCGCCTGATGGCGGCGGTCGTGACGCTTCCACGAGGCGCCGTCATTCTGCCCGGGCTTGATCCTGACCTCGATGAGACCGGATGGGACGCGATCGGGCGTTCGCCCAGTCATCCTCAGTTTGCTCTTCGCGCAACCCTTGAGACCCTCAAAATCGTTCCTTCGTGCGTGCGCAGGTGGCCGGCCGCGGATGAGACACCGGCGCAGACTGCGCGCCGGCGCCTTATCAATGAGGCGCTCGCGCCGGCCGAAACGACGCGCGGATGGAACGACCGACTGCGTGAAATCGCCCGCCCCGAACCGGCCGGCGCCCTTGTGGAGGCCGGCCTTGAAGGATTGACCCTCATCGAGGCGGAAGACGAGAACGAAGAGGCGATGGCGGCGGCCCTGCTTTTGCGGGAGACGCTCGAACGTCCAGATCGAAGCGCTGCTCTCGTTACGCCCGAAGCTTCACTCGGCCGACGGGTCAGCGCGATCCTCAAGAAATGGAACATTCATCTCGAGCCGTCATCGGGCGCCCCGTTCAATCGGTCCCGCTGCGGAGGCTTCCTGCTTCTGGTCATGCGCTGGGCCCGCGATCCGGCCGATCCGGTGCTCCTGCTCGCCCTGCTGAAACATGATCTGACACAACTTGGTCTGTCCACGACCACAACCCAGGCCGCTGTCAGCGCCCTCGAACGCAGCTTCCTGAGAGGCCCCAGACTCTCAAGGACCCTGGAAGATCTGATCGCACGCTGTGCGTCCTCTGAAGCGGCGCAACGAGGGGTCATGCCAGAGGCTCTCGAGCGGCTGACACGACTATGCGCCCTTCTTCGTCCCTACCAGGACGTCTTCTCCCAAAGGATCATCGACGGGGTCAATGCGGCGGAGGCCTGCGCGCAGCTCGCTCAAGGCGTGGCGGCCCATCCGGACGATCCGCTTGGCGAGCGTCTCTGGTCAGGCCGTTCCGGTGCGATGGGAGCCGCCTTCATCGAGCAGCTGCGCGACCTTTGCGGAGAGCTGGGGGGCGTGGACAGCGAACAATGGTGCGAGTTCGCTGACGCCGTCGCCTCTCGCATGACCCTTCCCCCGGAGCTCCCGGAGCATAACCGACTGGCGATCTGGGGTCCGCTCGAGGCCCGTCTCCAAAGCCGGGACCGGATCATACTCGCGGGACTCAATGAAGGGTCATGGCCGAAGCCGGCCCCGATCGACGCCTTTCTCAACCGACGACTTCGCAAACTGTCAGGACTTCCCGACCCTGATGAGAGGATCGGCCTGTCGGCGCACGATTTCGCCCAGCTCGCCAACGCCAAGGAGGTCATCCTTCTCAGAGCCAGGCGGGTCGATAACAAACCGTCGGTGGCGTCCCGCTGGATCTGGCGTCTTCGCACGCTGAGCGCCGGGGGCCTGGGAGACACCAAAAGCGCCGATCTGGCCCTCTCCCCGTCCGGGGATCGCGATCCGATCGCCTGGTCGAGAGCGCTCAGAGGTGTCGACAGTGTCCGCCCAGCCCGACCGCCTGCGCCCAGACCTCCGCTCGATCGCCGGCAGCTTCTCACTTTCTCACCAAGCCGGGCCGGTCAGCTCATACGTGATCCATATGGAGACTTCGCACGAAGGGTCCTCGGACTGAAAAGGCTGCTTCGGGCCGGCGCCGATATTGATGCCGCACAACGCGGAACGGCAGTCCATGACGCGGTCGAGACCCACGAAGCTTCCGGACGGACCCTCTCCCTGGACCAGCTCATTACTGAGCGTCTGGTGGCGGCGGGGGCATCGGCGAACCTGATCGAGTTCGAGCGTCCCTTGTGGATACGCGCCGCTCAGAGCTACCTGAAATGGCTTCAGGCCCGCGCCCCGGAGGTGATTCAGGTCGAAACAGAGGTCGAGGCGAAAATCGTTTTCGACACTTTGGCCGGAGAGGTCACGCTCGGCGCCAAAGCGGATCGCATCGAAGCGCTGAGGGATGGCGGCATCGCCATCGTCGACTTCAAGACCGGCCAGCCGAAGGGAGCCAAACAGGTCGAAGCCGGACTCGAACCACAGCTCCCCCTGGAGGCGGCGATCGCGGCCCGGGTCGGTTTCGGCGCCATCGCACCGGGTCCGGTCCAGGAGCTAATCTACTACCGGATGTCCACCAGCGCAGCGTCCACGGCGCGCGAGAACGGCCAACCCCTCAGGTTGAAGGCGCCTCCGGGGGACGTCGCAGAGGACATCCTCACCGGCCTGATACGCCTCATCAATCGTTACGCGGATGAGTCGACGCCTTATCTCTCGAAACCCAGGGCGGAATTCGCCTGGTCGCCGTCAGACTATGACCGGTTGGCGCGCAGAGCCGAATGGACCACTGACGAGGGCGAGGAATGACGAACACGCTCGCCTGGACGGAGTTTGAGGAGGCGATCCGCGGTCAGAGACGCGCAGCCCTCCCGGACGCCTCAGCATGGGTCGCCGCCAACGCCGGATCGGGGAAAACCAAGGTTCTTATCGACCGTGTGGCCCGACTTCTCCTGCTTGAAAACGTCAGGCCCGACGAGATTCTCTGCGTGACCTACACCAAGGCCGCTGCCAGCGAGATGCAGGCGCGTCTCTTTCAGCGCCTTGGCGAATGGTGCGTGATGGACGCCGATCGCCTGAGAGCGGCCCTGTCGCGCCTCGAAGACAAGCCGGAGAGCTCCTACAGGCTCGAGGATATCGGGCGAGCGCGGGAGCTGTTCGCGCAAGCCCTCGAAACTCCAGGGGGGCTCCGCATCGAGACACTCCACGCCTTCTGTGGCCGGATCCTGAAGCGCTTTCCCCTCGAGGCGGGCATCGCACCGGGATTTCGCGAGCTCGACGAGCCGCAGGCGATGAGACTCTGGAATCGCTCGTTTGAAAACCTGGGGGCGATCATCTCCAGGGGAGACAGCCGGCTTCGCGAGGCGGCGCGGATCGCAGGCGAGGCGGCCGGAGGACGGGGAGTTGCTGTCGTCCTTCAGGACCTGAACGCCCGCCGCAGCGAATTCGAGGACTTCATCCGGGACGCCGGGGATCTTGAAAGTGCAATTGAACAGCTTCGCCTGGACCTCAACGCACCTGAAGAGACATCCGACGCCATCTGTTCCCGAGCTGTGAACGCCGATCTGCCGAGAGAAACCCTCCAACAGACGCTCGATGCCCTGCGCGAGGCAGGGCACGCCGCCAGCGACGCGTCGACCCTGATAGAGGAAGTGCTCTCCAGCGCCTCCGACAAGGACCGGTTCGCCGACTATTGCGGCGTGTTCCAGACGCGCCAGGGCGATCAACGTAAGCGCAACTTCTACAAAAAAGAGCAGCTCGCGAGGGCGCCGGCCCTGGAGGCTCTTTTCCAGATCGCTCCGACATTCTCGGGACGGGAATGCCTTCGTATGCGGCATGCAAAGGCCGCCTTCGATATCCGAACGACCTTCGAGCGATCTGCGGCCCTTGTTCGGCTCGCCCATGCAGTCTTCGAAGATTTCGCCCATCGCAAACGATCCGGCGCCGGCCTCGATTTTGAAGACCTCATTCGCACCGTCCGTCATCTTCTCACGGAGCGGGGCGCATCCGAATGGGTGCTCTGGAAACTTGACGGCGGATTGCGACATATCCTGCTCGATGAAGCTCAGGACACCAGTCCTTCGCAATGGGCCATTATCCGCGCCCTGACCGCCAATTTCTTTGTCGGTTCAGGGATCGAACGCGCTCATCCTTCGACCTTGTTCGTTGTCGGCGATCAGAAGCAGTCAATCTACTCCTTCCAGGGCGCCGATCCTGAACGGTTCATCGCCGAAAGGCAGGACTTCCAGCTGCGTGCTTCAGCGTCGCGCACGCGATTCGAGGACCCTCGCCTCGACATGTCTTTCCGCTCCGCCCGATCCGTCCTTGGTTTCGTCGACGAAACCTTTGATCCGGCGGCCTTCAACGGCGCGGCGCCCTTTTCGATCTCGACAGCTCAATTGTCCGATCCATGGCGCCACACCGCATATCGAAGGGAGCACGAGGGGTCGGTCGAGATCTGGCCGCTGACTCAAAGGGACCAGGTCGCCGAACGGGAGCCATGGGATGCCCCGCTTGGACAGGAGAGCGCCGCCTCCCCTAAACAGAAGCTGGCGCGCGCCATTGCTGAATACATCAGGAAAGAGCTCGAGGAAGGGGCAGGGATCTGGGACGGCGAAACGCTGCGGCCGGCGCGCCCGGGAGATTTTCTCATTCTCGTAAGAGGCCGCAAGGGAGGTCTGTTCGACGCCATCCTTCAGGCGCTGAAGAAATCAGGTCTGCCCGTCGCCGGAGCCGATCGGCTGGAGCTCCTCGAGAGCCTGCCGGTGCAGGACCTTCTCAATCTTGTACGCTTTGCGTTATGTCCCGAGGACGACCTGACGCTTGCAGAAATCCTCAAAGGACCGTTCGGCGGTCTCGACGATGACGCGGATCTTGTGCCCCTCGCGAGTCAGCGGGCACGTGGCCAGAGTCTCTGGGGACAGTTGCGAGCCTCGGATGAGCCGGACCATGTTCGCGTTCGAAGATTTCTTGAGGGGGTTCTGCAGAGAAGGGGTTCGCCACCTTTCGAATTCCTGAGCGCTGTTCTTGAGACGTCTTCCGACGGCGACTTGCCGTCGGGGTGGGAGCTGATGCTGTCGCGCTTCGGCGGCCAGGCCCGCGAACCTCTCAGCGCGCTCCTCGATCGGGCGGCGGCCTTTGACTCCGAGGGTCCATGCCATCTCGAACTTTTCCTCTCAGCCATTGAGTCCGACGGGGGCGAGCTGAAGCGCGAGCTCTCGGACGCCCAGGACGAAATCCGGGTCATGACGGTGCATGGGGCCAAGGGCCTTGAAGCGCCCGTCGTGATCGCGCCCGACACGGTCTCCGGACCCCGGGCATCCGGCGAGGGCGTGTTCAGGGCCCCGTCAGGCGCGCCGGTCTGGGCGCTGGCGAAAGCCAAAGACTGCCCGATAACCGCGAAGCTGCGCAACGAGGCGGATGACCGTGCGCTTCGCGAGCATCGTCGGCTGCTTTACGTAGCCCTCACGCGAGCGCGCGACCGTCTGGTGATCTGCGGCGCCGCGATGGGAAAGGCGGAATCCTCGGGCAGACATGAGGCATCCTGGTATGTGCTGTGCGAACAGGCGATGACGCGCCTCGAGGAGCGGCAAGCCGGGGTCGAGCGAATTGCGTCAACGGACGGAGATATACTAAGGTTCGGCCCCCTTGCTCCGAGACTGGACAAAAGGCTCTCAGCACCCGCCTCATCGGCGGCGCCCGATTGGCTCCATCGTCCCGCTCCCCCGAGCGCGTCGGCCCCGAGGATCTTCACCCCCTCATCCCTTGGAGGGGACACGCCGCCGGCGCTCGCAGCTCTGGGACCCGAACGAGAGCGGCGACTTCTGCGCGGCCGACTTATCCACACCCTGTTCGAAGCCCTGCCGGATCTTGATCAGGACCTCCGGGAGGCGGCCGCCGTCGGCTTCCTCTCGCGCCAACCCCTGCTTTCGGAGGACGAGCGCGCAGAAATTTTGGCATCGGTCATGGGCGTACTCACCGATCCGGCCCTCGCCGCCGTCTTCGCCCCGGGCGGGCGAGCTGAAGCCCCCATCATCGGGCCTTTTCAAGGCCATATCGTCAACGGCAGGGTCGACCGCCTGGTTCGAACCGAGAACGAGGCGCTGATTGTCGACTTCAAGACCGACAGACCCGCTCCTTTGCGGGTCGAGGACATCGGGACAGGCTACAAGGCTCAGATGGCCGCCTACAGGGCGATACTCGGGTCCTTGTGGCCGCAGCTCAAGATCCGGTGCCTGCTGGTGTGGACAGATGGACCGCGGCTGATGGAAATTCCTGAGGCGGACCTTGAGTCGGCCTTGCCAAACGCCTTGATGTAGATTCTTTCCGACAAGACCGTTTCTTGCGACGACCGGCGTCCCTATCTTCGGCGGAACCCGGCCGTTCACATTTTAAGGAGACCCGATCCATGGGCGTCAAATCCGTCACCGACGATAGCTTCGATGCAGAAGTCCTCGGAGCCGCCAAACCTGTCCTGGTCGATTTCTGGGCCGAATGGTGCGGCCCATGCAAACAGGTGTCCGTCCACCTTGACGCCCTCGCAGAGGAATACGGGCAGGCCGTCGAGGTCGTGAAACTCAATATCGACGATAATCCGATGACGGCCGGAAAGTTCGGCGTTCGGGGCCTGCCAACCCTTATGGTGTTCGACAAAGGCAAGGTGACCGCGACCCATCTGGGGGCCATGAGCAAGACGCGCATGGTGGAATGGCTCAAGGAATCGGCGCCTGGATCCATCGCCTGAGGGCGAAAGCGATCCGATTACAAAGCGGACGGATCCGTCCGCTCGCCGTTTAGCCGGAGAGCCGTCCCGCACAGGTAGAGCGAGCCGCACACATAGATGCGGTGCGCCCCGCCCGACCTGGATAACCTGACCGCCTCTTCGAGATCGCCGACCTGTCGCGCCTCGACGCCGAGAGACCGGGCGAGCGCGACGATCGCCGAAGGATCAGCGCCGTCGCCGCCTTCCTGGCCTCCACTGTCGGGAAGCGGACAGGCGATAATCTCCTCAGCGCTCTCGCACAGAGGTCTGAGCACGCCTGGAAGATCTTTGGCGGCCTGAAGGGCGAGGATGACGCTCACGCGATCCCCGCCCAGGGCGGGCCGCCGATCGCGAATGGAGGCCGCCAGCGCCTCGGCGCCTGCGGGGTTATGGGCCCCGTCCAGCCATATCGCTCCCTTATAGTCTTCTGTCAGAGGACCGGGACCCAGGCGCTGCAGGCGGGCAGGCCAATGGGCCGACCGCAGCCCCTCCGCCATGGCATCAGCATCGCACGATGCGCCCCAAACCGCCTCGAACGCTGCACAAGCGGCGCCCGCGTTGACGGCCTGGTGCCGTCCTGGAAGGCTGAGCCACGGGCTTCGGACCCCGAGAACGGGTCCGTCATAAACAAATGCCTCGCCATCCCAACCGCACCGCCAGTCCTTCACGGCCAAAGACAGGGGCGAGCCGACTGCGCGCGCCTGCTCACGCAGGACGGCGAGCGCGAGCGGCGGCTGTGGCGCAATGATCGCCGGAACGCCGCGGCGGAAAATCCCTGACTTGATGCGAGCGATGGCGGCGACTCCCTCGACGCCGAACATCGCTTCATGATCCCTGCTGATTGGGGTGACGATACAGGCCGCGGGCGCCCGCATGACATTGGTGGCGTCTCCGCTTCCCCCGGCCCCGACCTCGATCAGGGTGAGATCCGCCCGGCTGCGAGAGAAGAGCAGGAAGGCGGCCGCCGTCAGCGCCTCAAAGTAGCTGAGGCGTTCGGAGACGGCCCGGATCTCCCGCAGGGCGGAGGCGAGCTGATCCGGCTGCACCAGCCTGCCGCGAATGCGAATGCGTTCGCACACGCTTATCAGGTGGGGGGAGGTAAAGACGCTGACGGCGCGGCCCGAGGCCTCTCCAAGCGAACGAAGGAAGGCCGTCGTGGACCCCTTGCCATTCGTACCCGTCACATGGATCGTCGGCCCAAGCTGATCCTGCGGATCGCCCAGGGCCCGGAGGGTCGAACGGATCAGATCAAGACTGAATACGGGCGAGCCCCTTCTTGAGGCGGCGCGAAACACCGCCAGCTCGGCTTCAAGCGCGTCAGAGCCATCCACGAGGCGTCATCCTCAACTTCACGGCTTGATCGCGCACAGTCCTAGTCTGATGAGAGAGCGTAATCACCCGCCCCACCGCGGGACTTTCGACTGCGCGCGTTGGGCATCAGAATGCCGAGTATAACCGCAAGGGTGCCAGCCAGTTCGCGGCGCGGCGCCACGATGTCGACCATTCCCCGTTCGCGGAGGAACTCAGACCTCTGGAATCCTTCCGGGAGCTTTTCTCGTATGGTCTGCTCGATCACCCGCGGCCCGGTGAACGCCAACTGAGCTCCTGGCTCGGCGATGTGAACATCGCCAAGCATGGCATAGGACGCGAGGACGCCTCCGCTGGTCGGATCGGCGAGAATGACGATGTACGGAAGCCTGGCTTCCTTGACGTCCTGGATGGCGAGAACCGTCCGCGGCATCTGCATCAGGGCAAAGGAGGATTCCTGCATCCGGGCGCCGCCCGAAGCGGTCACCACGATCAAGGCCGCGCGGCGACTGACAGCCGTCTCAGCGGCCTTTATGAAGGCCTCACCCGCCGCCATCCCAAGACTTCCACCCATGAAGGCGAAATCCTGAACCAGAATAACGGCCCGACGCCCTCCGATCTCCCCGAACGCCGCCACCATGCAATCTTCACGGCCGGTCTTGGCCTTTGCCGATTTCAGTCGATCGATGTAGCGCTTGTCATCCTTGAACTTCAGCGGATCCTTCACCACCGGCGGCATGGGGATCTCGGTCCACAAGCCGCCGTCAAACATGTACTTGAAACGCTGCTCAGGTGAGACGCGCATGTGGGCGCCCGCAGGCGTCACCCACATCGCCGCTTCCAGATCCTCCCTGTAGAGCAGCTCGCCCGTCTTGGGGCATTTGACCCAGAGGGACTCTTTGTCTGCGTCCGCCTTCTTCGAAAAGATGGACTTGAGACCGGGAGGAAGGTTCGTCAGCCAGTTCAAGTCATGCTCCGCACTATACGGGCTGATGATATGGCGTTTGACAGTGACTGGGCAACCACAGTTATTCGCTTGACAGCGGACTTCGGCGCCCCGTCCTCTACCGCTGCCCGGACTTCTTCAACCAGAGCGGACCCGACAACCACCCCGTCGGCCAGGCAGGCGAAACGAGCGGCCTGCTCGCCCGTCCGTACCCCGAAACCGACCGCCACGGGCAATCCCGACAACCTTCGGGCTCGCTCAACGCCCTCTCGTATATCCTCCTCCGCCCCCACCGCGGCCCCGGTCACGCCGGCAACCGACACATAGTAAACGAACCCGGCAGCCCCGTCAGATACCCGCTTCATTCGCGCTTCAGTGGTTGTGGGCGTGGCGAGACGAATGACGGCTAGACCATGGGCCGCCAGCGCCTCCCTGAGCGATGCATCCTCCTCAGGGGGGAGATCAACGGTGATGACCCCATCCACTCCCGCGGCCGCAGCGCGCTCAGCGAAGTTCGTCAGCCCCATCGAGAAAATGGGATTGGCGTATCCCATCACGATCAGCGGTGTGACCTTATCCTCAAGACGGAAACGCGCGGCGACATCTAGGGTGGACGACAGGGATCCGCCTGCCGCCAGGGATCTCTGAGCGGCCCTCTGAATGGCCGGCCCATCCGCCATCGGGTCGGTAAAGGGAGCGCCCAGTTCGATGATATCGGCGCCCGACGCAGCCAGAGCCTTCAGGCACTCGAAGGACGTGTCCAGGTCCGGGTCCCCCGCCATCAGGTAAGCCACAAAGGCGGCGCGTCCCTCGGAACGACACGCTTCGAATTTCGCCGATATCCGCTCCGCCGTCATGGCTGCTCCGATCCGCCTGATTCCGTCCGATCCGCACGCAACCCGTCGCAGCCCTGCGCGCGCGGGCGACAGATCGCCTCTATCGTCAAATGTTCACGCCGAGATGCGCAGCGATCGAGAAGACGTCCTTATCTCCCCGGCCGCACATATTCATCACGATCAGTCCGTCAGGACCGAGCTCGCGTGCGATTTCTCCGACCCGCGCCAGCGCATGCGCGGGCTCCAGCGCCGGCAGGATGCCCTCAAGACGGGCGCACAGCTGAAATGCCTCGAGCGCCTCCGTATCCGTGCAGGTCCTGTATTCTGCTCGACCTGTTTCATGAAGGAAGGCGTGTTCCGGTCCGATGCCGGGATAGTCGAGCCCTGCCGAAATCGAATGGGCATCGATGATCTGCCCATTTTGATCCTGCAAAAGATAGGTCCGGTTGCCATGAAGCACGCCGGGCCGCCCCCCGGTCAGCGAGGCAGCATGCTGTCCTGTGTTGACGCCGTGCCCACCCGCCTCAACCCCGATCATGCGAACCCCTTCATCCTCGAGGAACGGATGGAACAGTCCGATCGCGTTCGAGCCCCCGCCAATGCACGCCACCAGCGCATCCGGCAGTCGCCCCTCGGCTGCGAGTATCTGTTCACGCGCCTCCCGTCCGATCACGGACTGGAAGTCCCGCACGAGCATCGGGTAGGGATGAGGACCTGCGGCCGTTCCGATCACATAGAAGGTGGTCGATACGTTGGTCACCCAGTCGCGGAGAGCCTCGTTCATCGCGTCCTTCAGCGTCCCGGTTCCCGAAGAGACCGGCACGATCTCGGCGCCCAGCAGTCGCATGCGAAAGACATTAGGTTTCTGACGTTCGACATCGGTCTCGCCCATGAAGACCACGCAGGGAAGACCGAAACGCGCGCAAATGGTGGCGGTCGCCACTCCATGCTGGCCAGCGCCGGTTTCAGCGATGATCCGTGTCTTTCCCATCCGGCGGGCCAGAAGGACCTGCCCGATGCAATTGTTGATCTTGTGAGCGCCCGTGTGGTTGAGCTCATCACGCTTAAAATAGATGCGAGCGCCTCCGAAGTGCTCGGTCAGACGTTCGGCGAAATACATCGGCGAGGGGCGGCCGACATAGTGGGTGAGCAGGTCGTCGAACTCCGCCTGAAAGGCCGGATCCTCCTTGGCGCGGGCATACTCCTGCTCGAGCTCGAGAACGAGCGGCATCAGGGTCTCGGCGACATACCGTCCCCCGAACTCTCCGAACCTGCCGTTCGCATCGGGCCACTGGGACCAGGCATTCGCTCGAGACATGAAGGAGATCAACCTGTTCTGAAGGGCATTGTCGCTATCGCCGAACCGCTGCACGAGCGGCCGAGATGAAATCCCTAATCCTGCGTGCGTCTTTTACGCCCGGCGACTGCTCAACGCCAGAGGAGACATCCACCTGCGTCAGCCCTGTTTCGGCGATCGCCTGCGCCACGTTCAACGGCGTCAGCCCTCCTGAGAGCACAAGGGGCTGTTCGGGGCGAAAGCCGTTCAGAATCGACCAGTCGAAAGGACGACCAAAGCCGCCTTCTCGATCCGCGCCGGCCGGCGGGCGCGCGTCGAGAAGGAAGGCATCCACGCCTGCATATCGCGCAAGGCCGTTTAGATCGGTCCGGGAGGCGACCCCTACCGCCTTGACGATCCGAGCCTCGGGGCAGCGCGTCGCGAAATCCGCTATATCCTCGGGGGTTTCACGGCCGTGAAGCTGGACTGCGGCTATCTGCGGGGTGGCCGCAATGAAGGCGTCCAGACCCTCCACTCGCGGACCGTCCGAGACGCTCCAGGCCGCAACAGCCCAAGCCTCGCGGCCGGCCGACGCGACATGCTCGGCGAGCCTTCCGGCGGTTGTGAAATCGACGGCGCGAGGACTTGAGCTGACCAGCACCAGCCCGATGCGGTCGGCTCCCGCCTCCAGAGCGACATCGATCATGTCCAGGGAGCGTAAGCCGCAAACCTTGATGCAAACCCTCTCTGCGCCCGGGGCGGAGCGTTCATCACCGGGTCCGAGGGTGGGGGGCGAGGGCATCGCGTCGACCCTGAAAACAAGAAAGGGCGGCACTGAGGCCACCCCTTCTGCACGCTACACTACTCTACTACTGATGCTTCTACGTCACATTTTCGCTCGGATCAAGTCCCTGATTTCGGTGAGGAGCTTTTCCTCTCCAGACAGCTCGGGCGGGGCGTCCGGCGCCGCCGTCTCGGCTTTTCTCATCTGATTCATGCCCTTTACGACCGAAAAAAGAGCAAAAGCGATGATCACGAAGGTCAGGACGTAATTGATAAACTTCCCGTAGTTGATGGTGACCGCCGCGATCTCCGCGCCATCGGGGCCCAGGCGGGCCGGCGCGAGAGTGTAAACGAAGCTCGAAAAATCCATGCCTCCTGACGCGAACCCGATGATGGGCATGATGATGTCGTTCACCAGAGACGACACGATTGCGCCAAAGGCCGCGCCAATGATTACGCCGATCGCAAGATCGACAACATTGCCGCTCATGGCGAAGTTTCGGAATTCCTTGAACACTCAGCTCTCCCCTCTCTGTTTCCGGCTCAAAACCGGACCTGAGACGACATCATGCGCTGAGCTCCCGATACGCGACAAGGCGCCGAGGTCCAGAAAACGAGCCGATCAGCGGTCTTCAGGATCCTGACCGTTGTTGAGACGGGAGCGAAGCTCCTTACCGGCCTTGAAGAACGGTACGGACTTGCTTTCGACTGCAACAGGGTCGCCAGTCCGAGGGTTGCGTCCCGTCCTCGCATCTCTGCGCCGGACGGAGAAAGCCCCGAAGCCGCGGAGCTCAACGCGATGGCCGCTCTCAAGAGCGAACGCGATCTCATCAAAAATCGCGTCTACGATCCTCTCGACCTCCCTGAGTTTCAGGGACGGGTTCTCAAGAGCCAGACGTTCTATGAGTTCAGATCTGAGCATGAGGACAATTACCGGCTAAGCCCGCCAAAACACAAGTGTTTTCAGCCACCCTACGGCGGAATTTCATGCCCCCCGCTTGCGGGGCCTGTCCTCAGTGTCCGCCCGAGCGAGGCGGGCGGACGCCTGGAACAACGCAAGCTGGGCCTCTCTCCGTTCGCACGGAGGGAGGCCCGCTTGATCAGTCTTTCTTCTTGCCGCCCTCAGCGAGAGCTGCGCCCAGGATATCCCCAAGGGAGGCGCCGGAGTCTGCCGAGCCGTACTGCTCAACAGCTTCCTTCTCTTCGCGTACCTCCAGAGCCTTGATCGACAGCGAGACCTTGCGGGCCGCCTTGTCGAAGGCTGTGACGAGGGCGTCCACCTTGTCTCCGACGGCGAACCGCTCAGGCCGCTGTTCAGAGCGATCCCGAGAGAGATCGGCCTTACGGATGAAGGACTTCATCGCCCCATCTCCGATC
>CAIKWZ010000026.1 GCA_903831255.1 uncultured Alphaproteobacteria bacterium | reverse complement strand
GAGGGCATGATCGCCGAGGTGTTTCCAGCCGCTCAGCTCTTCACCTGGGGGGCGCCGCATCTTGGGTATGGGGCGACTGAGGATGAGGCGGTTCGTAAGGTGATACTCGGGCGGCTTGGCGAGCGGATCGATATTCCGCAGGATTTCGTTCCCACGCTGCTCGCCTCGGCTGACGCCCTGGACGCAGTGGTGGCCTGTCTGGGGGCGCGAGGGGCTGATCTCGGACGACAGGCCGATCCTCCCCCATCGGCGCCGCCTGCCGAAGGCTGGATCTCTGTTGAGGCCGCCTGATCGGGCGCAATGTCTGGCTTGCCAGCTTCCTTTCCGCGTCGCATGTCTCCTCGCCATGAATGAAATCATCTACAAGGTTCTGACCCCTGAGCAGTGGGCGTCCGCGCAAGACGGCGGCCCGGTCGAGGCGCCGGTCGACCGGGCTGACGGGTATGTGCATTTTTCGACCGCCCGCACCCTCCAGGAGACCCTGCGTAAATGGTTTTTCGGGGTTGACGGGTGCAGGCTCCTCGCCTTTGACCCGTCGGATTTCGGTGCGGACCTGATCTGGGAGCCGGCGCGGGGAGGAGAGCTCTTCCCCCATGTCTATGGGCGCGTGAACGCAGCGCTTGTTCTTTCGACCTGGCGTCTGGATCTCGGGTCTGAAGGCTTTCCGACTGCTCCGGCGGAGGTCGTCAGCGGGACGTGGTCGCCTTCGACACGCACAGGAGGGATGACCCCGTGAGCATGATGCGGGCGGCTGCTGCAGTTCTGCGAACCTTTCCTCCCGAGACGGCGCACGGTCTCGGGCTTGCCGCCCTGCGAACAGGGCTGATGCAACCGCACCGGCGGGCCGAGGATCCGCGTCTGGCGGTCAGGCTTCGGCGTTCGGGCCTCGAGCTGAGCAACCCTGTCGGCCTCGCGGCAGGCTTTGACAAGAATGCCGAAGTCTTCACCGAGATGCTCGGTTTCGGGTTCGGGTTTGTGGAATGCGGAACGGTGACGCCCCTGCCGCAGTCCGGAAATCCCCGCCCCCGTCTGTTCCGTCTGTCCCGCGATCGTGCTGTTATCAATCGCATGGGTTTCAACAATGAAGGCGTTGAGGCGTTCGCCGCGCGTCTCGAGGCTCAGCCTCGAAGGCAGGGTCCTGTCGGCGCCAATGTCGGCGCCAACAAGGACAGTATCGATCGGATCAATGACTACGTCGTCGGCGTGCGCCGGGTCTGGGCGATCAGCGATTATGTGACGGTCAATATCTCCTCTCCCAATACGCCGGGACTTAGGGGGCTTCAGGACCGCGGGGCCCTGGAGGAGCTTCTGGGGCGTATTGGCGAGCAGGCGAGGGCGCTTGAGGCTGCTTCGGGCCCGCGTCCGCTCTTTCTCAAGGTTGCGCCGGATCTCGACGATCGTGCAATTCAGGAAATCGTCGAGGTGACGGTTGCGGCGGGGCAACTCACGGGCCTGATCGTCTCCAACACGACGACGACGCGACCGGAGAGCCTTCAGGATCCCCAGCGTTCGGAGACCGGAGGTTTGTCGGGCGCGCCACTTCTGGAGCGATCGACAGCGGTTCTGGCGACGTTCGCGTCGGCGCTTGACGGTCGTCTTGATCTGATCGGGGCGGGAGGGGTTTCGTCCGCCCAGGATGTCGTGCGCAAGCTGCAGGCAGGCGCGGGTGCGGTTCAGCTTTACTCCGCTCTGGTTTATGAGGGACCCGATCTTGTCAGCCGCATCAAGCAGGATCTGCTTCGTCTCATGGACGCTGAGGGGGTCCGCACTCTTGAGGAGCTCATCGGGGTATCTAAGGGCTGAACGCCGCTTTTCCAGGGCTCGCGAGTTTGTGGACGTCGCAGGCGGTTCGCGGTAGCCTCACGTCTCTTGTCGGATCAGGAGGGGGTTGTGAAACTCATCGTCAACGGCGTTGAACGGGATCTGGATGTCGAATCTGAGATGCCCCTCCTCTGGGCCCTCAGGGATGAACTGGACCTCACCGGATCGAAATACGGATGCGGGGTCGGCGCGTGCGGGGCCTGTACGGTTCTCGTGGACGGTTCGCCTGTCCGCTCCTGCAGCGTGCCGGTTGGAACCCTGACCGCCGGGGCCGCGGTGACGACGATTGAAGGTCTCGCCTCTGACGGCGCCCTGCATCGTGTTCAGGCGGCCTGGGTCGAGCATCAGGCCCCTCAGTGCGGGTATTGTCAGTCCGGACAGATCATGGCCGCTGTCGCTCTGCTGAGCGTTCACCCGCAGCCGACCGACGAGCAGATTGATGAGGCGATGACGAATATCTGCCGTTGCGGCTCCTATCCGCGCATCCGGGCGGCGATTCATGCCGCGGCAGCCGTTTGAGAGGGGGGCGGACATGACCGACGAACACAAGGGAACTGACGCCGCAGCAGACGCCAGGCGCCGGGGTCCGTCCCGTCGGCTTCTGCTCATCGGGGGGCTCGCGCTCGGGGGCGGTGTGGCGGTGGGCGTCGCTCTGTGGCCTTATTCGCGTCTGCCTGAGCAAAGACGGATGGTTGGTCGCGAGGGCGCGTACGTGCTCTCAGGCGCCGTGCGTATCGCCAGCGACGGGGCGGTCAGCGTCATCTATCCCCATGCGGATATGGGTACCGGAAACGGGACCGCTCTCGCGCAGATCCTTGCCGAGGAGATGGATGCGGACTGGGAGACGATCTCCATTGAGCGCGCGCCGGCGGACATCGCGTTCGCCAACGGAGCCCTTGGTCAGGCGTTTCTGCGCGGAGATACGGAAATCCCAGGGTTTCTGGCGGGTCCGGCCTGGATGGTCACCCGACGTATTGCCGAGGCGATGAAGCTCCAGATCACGGGTGGATCGACGGCTATCTCCATGACCGGGATGGAGGGCATGCGTTATGCCGGCGCCAGCGCGCGTTACATGCTGGTTCGCGCGGCGGCGAAGTCGTGGGGCGTGCGTCCGGAAGAGATCGAGGTCAGATCCGGTCGTCTTTTCCATCCGTCCGGTCGCGAGGCGGGCTTTGGGGAGTTCGCCGAGGCGAGCCTCGAATTCACTCCGCCAGCGCGTCTGGCATACAAGTCGCGGGACGCCTACCGGATCGTCGGTCAGCCGATGAAGCGGTTTGATACGCCTGCAAAAGTCAATGGTCAGGCGATTTACAGCGGGGATGTGCGTGTGCCCGGCATGCTGTTCGCCGCTGTGCGTCTGTGCCCGCGGGCCGGCGGCACGCTGGACAGCGTCGATCCGGCGCCCGCGCTGTCCCGTCGGGGCGTTGTGAAGGCGGTCACGTTCGATACGGGATTTGCAGTTCTGGCGGATAATTTCTGGCGGTCCCGAACGGCTGCGGACGCGCTCGAGCCTCGCTGGACGTTTCCAGAGGGCGCGGGAATGGACAGTCAGGTCGTCCTCGCCGCAATGGAAGCGGGACTGAGCGGCGAGGGGCTCAAGTCCGATTATAGCCGCGGCCCGGTGGCCGATCGTTTCGCAGCCGACGGCGCGCGCATTGTCGAGCGGGTCTATAACGCTCCTTATCTCGCTCATGCGGCGATGGAGACCGTCGGGTGTGTGGCGCACTTCCACTCCGGCGGCCTTGAGGTCTGGGGGGCGTTTCAGGATGCTCTTGGAGCCCGGTACGCCGCGGCGAAGTTCGCCGGTCTCAAGCCTGAAGCGGTCGAAATCCACCATACGGAGATGGGCGGGGCCTTCGGACGGCGTATAAATAACGACTATCTCGAGACTGCGATCGCCATCGCCCGGCAGGTCGATGCGCCGGTCAATCTGATTTATTCGCGCGAAGAGGATATGCGTCACGATTTCTATCGCAACGCCTCGGCGGCCAGGATGCGCGCGGTTCTGGGAGACGATGGTCGACCGACCGCTGTCTCGCATGCCTATGCGGAACGGCATGATCCGCCGGACGCCTCGCATTTCCCCTATGATCTGGAGGCCGTGGAGGCCCGCTTCACAACCGGCGGAAATCCCGCGCCCTGGGGGGCGTGGCGGAGCGTCGACCATTCAACCCAGGGGTTCTTCATCGAGAGCTTTGTGGACGAGCTCGCGACGGAAGCCGGGCAGGATCCCTATCTCTACCGGAGAGGTCTTCTCGAGGGGAATCCCCGCGCCCGCGCCGTGCTGGACGCGGTTGCAGACATGTCCGGCTGGACGGCCAATCAGACCGCTTCCGTGAAGCGGTCGCTCGGCATCGCGTTCAAGTCCTCTTTTGGAACTCTGGTGGCCGAGGTTGTGGAGGTCGAGATCGGAGCGGATGGACGGATCCGGACGCCGAGGGTCTGGGTGGCGGCCGATCCGGGTCTGGCGGTCAATCCCGACGGCTTTGCGCAGCAGATGGAGAGCGGGGTGATCTACGGTCTTTCCGCGGCCCTCTATGGGGAAATCACCTTCAAAGAGGGGCAGGCGGTGCAGAGCAATTTCTGGGATTATCCGGTTCTGCGCATGGCCGACAGCCCACGGATCGAGGTGCGTATCCTGCAGTCCGGCGAGAAGACAGGAGGCGCAGGGGAACCCGGAACGCCTCCGGTCGCTGCGGCATTGGCCAACGCCGTCTTCGCCGCGAGCGGCAAGCGGGTGAGGTCTCTCCCGCTTGCAAAGGCGACGGTGACCGGTTCGGTCTGACGGGATCAGGCCATCGGCCTCTCACAGGTTCGGTGCTTCGCGCCGCAGGATCGAGGCATACGGGAGCTCTGAGGCGGTTTATGGTCGCCGTATGGCTCGCGAATCACGAACTGCCCGGAGAACGGAGGAGGTCGGCCTGAAACAGGCGCGACAGGTCCTGCGTAAGGTCTTCGGATACGATCGCTTCCGCGGGCTCCAGGAGCCGGTGATCGCAGAAATTCTATCGGGTCGGGATGCGCTGGCTGTTCTGCCGACGGGCGGGGGCAAATCCGTCTGCTACCAGATCCCCGCCCTCCTTCGTCCCGGCGTCGGTCTTGTGGTTTCTCCCCTCATCGCTCTCATGGCTGATCAGGTGGATGCGCTTCGCGAGGTCGGGGTGCGCGCTTCGCGTCTGGATTCCTCCTTGTCCTCCGAGGAGCGCTCGGAAACGCTGCGTTCAGCGGTTCGAGGCGAGCTTGATCTTCTCTACGTGTCTCCGGAGGCGCTCGCCTCAGGGTTCCTGTTGTCCCGGCTTGAAGGGGTGCTCCTCTCGGTCATCGCGATCGATGAGGCCCACTGCGTGAGCCAGTGGGGCCATGATTTTCGGCCTGATTATCGGGCGCTGGGGCGGCTGGCGGATGTTTTCCCGAATGTTCCGCGACTGGCCGTCACCGCCACCGCCGACAGCCGGACGCGCGCCGATATCCGGGCGCAGCTGCGCCTTGAGAAGGCGGCGGAGTTCGTCGCCTCGTTTGATCGCCCCAATCTCCTCCTGTCGGCCGAACGTAAGGATGGTCGCGGGGTTGATCGTGTTGTCGAGCTTGTCGCGGCGAGGAAGGGGCGACCAGGGCTGGTCTACGCTTCAACGCGAGAGGGGGCCGAGGCCATCGCCTCGGCGCTCAAAACCGCAGGCGTGACGTCTCTGGCCTATCATGCCGGACTTGATCCCGGTCTGCGTGCGGAGCGTCAGCGCGCGTTTCTGCATGATGATGAGATCGTGATGGCGGCTACCGTCGCGTTCGGCATGGGGGTCGACAAACCTGATATTCGCTTTGTCATTCATGCTGACCCTCCCAAGTCCCTGGAGGCTTACTGGCAGGAAGTCGGACGCGCCGGGCGCGACGGCGAAGCGGCGGAGGCTGTGGCGCTCTTCGGGCCTGCGGATATGCGCCGGCTTGTCCGGTGGGCGCAGGAGACGGACGCCTCTGAAGATGTGCGAGCTGCGCAGGTCCGAAAGGTACGGCAGCTGTTTTCGTTTCTTGACGGGGGCGCGTGCCGGCGGGCCAGCGTTCGCAGATACTTCGGTGAGAAGGTTGTTCATGATTGCGGCGCCTGCGACAACTGTCGCGCCCCGGCGAGCGCCGGGGTCGACGTCACGCGCTATGCGCAGATGGCGGTCTCGGCGGTCGTGCGCACGGGTCAGAGGTTTGGGCGGGGCCGTATCATTCAGCATCTCATCGGCGAGCCCAAGGATCAGATCGACCGTGATCACAGCGGGCTGTCCACCTTCGGCGTCGGCGCCGAGCTCGATGCGCGGGGCTGGCGCATGGTTCTTGATCAGCTGGTCTATGATGGACTCCTTGCGGAGGACGACCGGGATAATCGTCCCTGCCTGCATGCAGCCGATCGGGAGATCGCGCGGGCGCTGTTCGCCGGGGATCTGAGCGTATCCATGCGTGAGGATCCTCAGCGCAAACCAGCCCGGCGCGTTGCACGAAAGCGCGCGCCGACCGCCCAAAGCCTCGAGACAGGCGGGCAGGATGACGCGCTTTATCAGGCGCTCAGAGCGTGGCGGGCCGATCAGGCGCGCGCGATGGGGGCCCCTCCCTATGTTATCTTCCATGACCGGACGCTACGCGAGATCGCGGCGCGTCGGCCGCGCGGCGTTGATGAGCTGTGCGGGATTTCCGGGGTGGGGGATACGAGGGCGAGGCGTTATGCCGACGCCATTGGGCGCGTCATTGAGGGGTTGAGGTGAGGTATGCGAGCGCTTGTCTGCCGGGAATTGTCAGAGGATTTCTCCAGAACGCGGCTTGAGGAAGTTCCCACCCCCGTGCCGGGGCCCGGCGAGGTCAGGGTGCGGATTGGCGCTGCATCTCTGAATTTTCCTGATCTTCTGATGCTGAAAGGTCTGTATCAGCACAAGCCGGATCTCCCCTTCATTCCAGGAATGGATTTTGCCGGCACGGTCGATGCTCTCGGAGAGGGCGTCACCGGCCTGTCTTTGGGTCAGAGGGTTGCCGGGGGAACACGGAGCGGCGCCTTTGCTGACTATCTGACGGCTCCGGCGCGCAGTCTTGAGCCGGTTCCTGCGGCGATGTCCCTGGCTCAGGCGGCCTCCTATCCGGCCGCCTACAGCACCGCTTACGTGTCACTTGTCTGCCGTGCGCGCGTCGAGCCGGGAGAGAGCGTTCTTGTTCACGGCGCCAGCGGCGGCGTCGGCATGGCGGCGATTGATGTCGGACGGATACTCGGCGCCAGAGTTCTCGCCACCACCGGATCCCCTCAGAAACGTGAGGCGCTTCTCGACTATGGCGCCGAGGCGGTTTTTTCCGCTCCGGGATTTCGCGACGGTGTTCGCGACCTCACGGGAGGAGAGGGCGCGCAGGTCATCTATGACCCGGTCGGGGGCGATGTTTTTGACGAGTCCGTTCGAACGATCGCCTTCGACGGACGGCTTCTGGTGGTGGGGTTCGCCGGCGGCCGCATCGCCGAGGTCAGGACGAACCTTCCCCTGATCAAGGCGTTCTCGATCATGGGGGTGCGTGCAGGCGAATATGGCCGGAAGTTTCCCGAGAAGGGGCGCCTTGTCAGAGAGGCGATCTGGAAGTGGGCGGCCGACGGTCTGACACGGCCTGCGGTGTTTGCAGAGCTTTCCCTTGACCGATGGGAGGAGGCCTTCGCCCTTATGCGCGATCGGGGGCTGGTGGGTAAGGTGGTGCTCGTTCCGTGACGCGGCTGCGGCGCTCAGGCCACTTCGGCGCCGCCCGACCTCTGCGACTGATGGATTTTTCGCGTCACCAGGCGCTCGAGCTCGGCCGCAACGGCGTTTCTGTGCAGGAGAGCCGCCTGCGGCATATCGAGGATCAGGGTGATCGTCTGGAAATGGTGTCGGATGACTTCGACATCATAGGTGTCTGTCATGCCAACACCCTCGATGTAGCGGAGCGCCGCTTTCCAAACTCTGAGGATGATATCGTCTCCGAAGGAACTGACTTCTCCTTCATACTCCCCAAGCAGGCGGTACATTCCGCGAATGCTGGAGGAGCGGTCCCTGAGGGACTGGTCTGTCAGTTTTTCGGGATGATCGATGTCCAAAGCCGTTCCGCTTGCGAAGGCCTGAAGATCGTCGATGATGGCGCGAAGCCGGATGGCGTTCTGTCGCGCGGTCGCGCTCAATTCCGTTGAGGGAGGATCATCTAGAAGCCGTCGCCATGGGCCAAGATAGCCCGGCTCCTCCCGACGTCGCCGGCAGGGTCCGATATAGCTGCGGCTGTCGATGAACCGTCTTGGTCTAAGGATCACTTCTTCGACCCGTGTGAGGATCCCCTGCGCCGAGATGGGCTTCAGGAGAAATTCGTTGATCCCAGCCTGGCGGGACGCCATCAGCTGTTCGTGGTCGATTTCCGCCGCCAGCAGAATGATCGGCAGATCCCGCTGCAGACCGGTCGTCTCCCGACGAACCTCACGGGTGAACTCAAGTCCGGAAATCCGGCCGGCGTCCCAGTCGACAATCACCAGGTCCGGCTTGAACAGGCGCCCTGAGCTTCCTGCCTGAGCGGCGTTGGCGTAGCTCGAGATGTGGGTGACGTGGAGCCGACGAAGGCTGTCGGCGATGACGTTTCGCATGAAAACGTTTGGGTCGATGATCAGCACGCGCAGCTTCTTCAGCTGAGCGGGTTGCAGGGTTTGAGCTGTTTCCATTGTCCCTTGACCCGTCATCGCTCCGGATGGCTCCACCTCTTCCGGGGGCTAGCCAGGCATTTCAGCCGGCCGGGACCCTCTCGATCCGTAAAGCGTGGTGGTTATCAAGGGGTTGACGGCGGCGTTGAATCTCCGGGCGATGCGCCCGGTACCTCGCGATAGCCAAAAAGTCATGTGTAAGCTGGCGAAGATGTGCAACAAGGCTTGTGTTGTGCCTGACGCGGAGCGCGTGACGTGAACGATAAACTGGATCAGAGAATCCAGCTGGTGGCCTCCGCCAGTTTCGGGAAGATCGTTGATGACTGGCGTCGTCGTCAGTCCGACCTGCCATCGCGGTCCGAAGCCATACGTCGTCTTGTCCATCTCGGTCTCCAGCATGATGAGGACCATCCCATGCGCATGATCACCGCCATCATTCGTCCCCACCGTTATGAGGCCGTGCGGGAGGCTCTGATGACTTTGGGCGTGTCCGGGGTGACCGCGACCCAGGTTCAGGGGTTCGGGCGTCAACGCGGACAGACGGAGTTCTATAGGGGTGCAGAGTACAAAGTGGCCGAGATCCCGAAGATCCGGGTGGATGTCGCAGTTGCGTCCTCGATGGTGGAATCGGTGGTGGACGCCATTCAAAAGGCCGCTGGTTCGGGCAAAATCGGCGACGGGAAGATTTTTGTCAGCGGTTTGACTGAGGTTGTTCGCATCCGGACGGGCGAGAGAGACCAGACGGCTCTCGATTAAGTCTCTTCCGGCACGGGACTGAACTTTTCGACCTGAACCTGATGCGGGTAGGGGATGACGATCCCCGACCGGTCAAACGCCTGCTTGATCGATTTTATGAGGTCTCCCCGCAGATCGACATAGTGTTCCGTTCGGCACCACGCCCGCAGCCTGATGTCGACGGACCAGTCCGCGAGTTCGGCCACCTTCACCCAGACCGGCGGCTCGATCTCCACTCTCGGGTCCGCTTCGGCGGTCTCCCGAATCAATGCGATCGCATGATCGAGGTCGGCTTCGTAGGAGACGGGGAAAACAAGCTCCAGGCGACGACGTCCGCGGGACGTGAAATTCGTCATGACGCCTCCCCACGCCTTGTCGTTGGTCACCACGATTTCCCGATTATCGACGGTCGCCAGAACGGTTGTGAACGGGGTGATGTCGACGACCGTGCCCTCTTCGTTGGCCACGCGAACGAAATCCCCGATCCTGTAGGGCCTGAAAACGGCGATGATCACTCCTGAGGCGACCGCCTTCAGGGTGTCCTGCAGCGCCAGGGCGATGGCGAGGCCGGCCGCGCCGATGACGGCGACCAGCGAGGCGATCGGAAAGCCGAACTGCTGCAGGGCTGCGATGAGGCCTATGGCGAGGGCGCCAAAGCGCATCAGGGAAGCCAGAAAGATGAAGAGGGTCTGACCGCCGGGATGAGCGCCGCCCGCAACCCGGTCTCCGAAACGCCGGATGCGGAGACTGATCCAGGCGCCGAGCGCCCAGATGGCGATCAGGATGGATACGCCCTTGATGGTCGCGAGGGCGAGGTTCCGGGCGTCTTCGATGTGATAAAAACCCATGATATCGGCTGCGAAGGCGACCGATGCGAGGACGACGAGCGCTCTGATGATGACGGCAAGGGTGTCTATCAGCACATGATCAGCGCTCTGCCGGTTCGGGTCGGTTGACCCGAGGGCGATCTTGCGGCCGGCCGAGACGATCACGCGAGAGATGATCAGACCTGCGAGGAGGCCTCCGAGGACCGCCATCGCAGCCCACATGATCTTCTGAGGCCACTGCGAGAGATCGAGCGCCCAGTCCCGGAGCTCGAGCAGAATTCTGAGTTCAGGCATGACGGCGGTCCGATCGCGGCTGGCGGATTTGGAGAACACTACAGGTCCATTTGCATCCCATCAAACCGATCTCCCCGCGTTTCAAGGGATCATGGCGGCGAGGGTTTCCAGGCGATCGGCCTCACCTGCCGGTTTGTCCCACCGTATGCGGTGAATGCGCGGAAATCTCATGGCCAGACCCGAACGATGGCGGGTCGATCTTTGCACGGCGTCAAACGCCACCTCGAGTACAAGTCCCTGGTGCGGACCCGTAGCGAGGGAATGAACTGGCCCGAAGCGATCGACGGTGGTTTCGCGCACATGGCGGTCAAGCCGCACCAGCTCCTCATCGGTAAAACCGAAGTAGGTTTTTCCAACCGGCGTCAGGCGGTCGCCCTCGGGGGTCGATGTCCACACCCCGAAGGTGAAGTCTGAAAACGCTCCCGAGCGACGGCCATGTCCGCGCTGTGCGTACATCATCACGGCGTCGATCAGGCACGGATCGCGCTTCCACTTGAACCACTGTCCTGCCGGGCGACCCGCCATATAGGGACTGTCCCACCGCTTCAGCATCAGTCCTTCGATGGCGGGCTGCGGCGGCTGACGCCTGAGCGCCTCGAGCTCGCCGGCGCCTGAGAAGCCCACGAGCGGGGACAGATCGATGCGGTCCGGGCGCAGGGTCGGGACCAGACGCTCGAGACGCTCTCTGCGTTCTCGGAAGGGCAGCAGCCTCAGATCCTGTCCGTCGCTGTCGAGCAGGTCGTAGCTGCGAATAAAGGCCGGGCGGCGAGCCGCCTCACGCACCGAGATCGTGCGGCGGCCGAGCCGCTTCTGCACCTCGGCGAAGGGGGCGGGCTCTCCATCCGGGCCTCGGATAAGCAGCTCTCCATCCATGCGGCCTGTCAGGCCGATTTCGTCCATCAGTTCGGGAAAGGCGTCGGTGACGTCTTCACCGGTCCGGGTATAGAGCCTCTGAACATCTCTTTCTCTGACCAGCTGAATGCGTACGCCGTCCCATTTCCATTCGGCCGCGTAGATTTCAGGATCGATGGTGTCTGCAAGGCGGCGTCCGGGTTCGAATTCCGGTGCGGCTGCATGCGCCAGCATGACGGGTCGGAAGCCCGCCGGTGTCGCCTCGCCAGGCCTCTGCCCCCGATCTTCGAGCCAGGCGAAGAGATCCTCATAGGGCGGTGAAAGCCCATGCCAGATCTCTTCTATCTCCTCGATTGGATGTGTTCCCAGCTCTGCCGCAGCCTGAAGCGCGAGGCGCTTCGAGGCGCCGATCCTCAGCCGGCCCGAAGAAAGCTTGAGAAGCGCGTAGCGGCCGGACACGGACAGGCTGTCCAGCCAGATTTCCAGACGCTGGGCGCGTTCATCGGGCGCCGCGCTCTGAAGGCCGGCCACAACTTCCGACAGCGAGGGTGTGCGGTTCGCCCCGGGGCGCGCAGGCCACAGAAGAGAGACTGTTTCGGCGAGATCGCCGACATAATCGTAGGACAGGGAAAACAGAACCGGATCGAGGCGGGTCGAGGCCAAAGTCCGTATGAGGCCCGGACGAAGGCCCGGCAGTTTCAAACCGCCGGCGATCGCAGCCAGCGCCCACCCCCGATCCGGATCGGGGGTGGCGGCGAGATAGGCGCGCAGAATCCTCACGCGCGCCTGACGCGACGGTGTCAGGATCAGTCGATCCAGGAGCTCTGCGAAGGTCTGCATAAGGCCGATCGTGTCACAGGCGACCAGGTTCGCAAAGCAGCCTTGAGCCTGCTCCGATCGGTCCGTCAGCCCTCGGGCGGCGCCGTCAGCTCCCGTTCCTTTGCCCGGATGTCGACCTCTACGCCGGGCTTCAGGCGGAATACCATCATGTTCCGCGCCTCGGGCGTGTAGGCTGGCCAGGGCGGAAGAAGCGGGTGGGACGGATCGCCCGTTCGCGCAAAGGCGAGCCAGCTTTCCGACATCATGTCGGCGATCATCTGCGCCTCCGGCCCTGTTCCCGACATGCTCTCCGACTTCGCGACGTTGTCGAAAACCATACCTATATCGAGGGCGTGGGGCACATACCGCTTGCCGTTCATGACAGGCGTCAGCCAGTCGAGGTGATAGAAGAAGACCGGCGCCCCGCCTTTGGCTGATTTGCGATCGGCCACCGTCACGCTCCCTCGGAAGAACTGGTTGTCCGAGGTCGCCATGAAGTAGAGCTCCGGCGCTTCGATCTGGGGATGCCCCGACCGATAGAGTTCAATGATGCGGGTCGGGTCGCGCCCCGGAAGGGCGCGCGCCAGTTCGGCCGGCAGGGTCTCGAAGGTGATCTCGAACAATGCGGGATTGGTTCCTCCCTCGAGGGAGGTTCCCTCTGTCCGGTTGCAGCCGATCAGAAGAGGAATGTCGGCGGACTGATCGGGTCCATCCGGGTCGAAGGGATGGCGGGTGAGCGTGGCGCCGTCGAGGACCGGACCGGAGCCAGCGCCCGGGATGCCTTTTGCGGCCTCCTGGATTGCGGCCGCATCAAGGGTGAGAATCTGGTCGATTGTGTCGCTTGCGAGCCCAAGTTTCGCGACCACCTCGTCGGCTGCTTTCGCCGATGTTTCAGGATCTGCATGTCGCAGACGCGGACCGGACTGCACGACGGCGCGGTGGAAAAGACCCTTTGCGGCGTCGCACGCCATCAGCGTGCAGACCTTCGAGCCCCCACCCGATTCACCGAAGATCATCACCTGGTTCGGATCCCCGCCGAAAGCGGCGATGTTGTCTTTCACCCACTGAAGGGCGAGGACCATGTCGAGCACGCCCGCGGCGCCGGAATTGGCGAAGCGTTCGCCATACCGGGCGAGGTTCATGTAGCCGAACATGTTGAGGCGGTGATTGACCGTGACCACCACGACGTCGCCGCGCTTCGCGAGGCGCACGCCGTCATAGGCGTAGGAAGATCCTGAGCCAGTCGTGAACCCGCCTCCGTGAAACCAGACGAGCACCGGTCGCGTTTTTCCGGCCGAGGGTTCGGGTGTCCAGACATTCAGAAAAAGGCAGTCTTCGCTCGTCGGCAAAGGCGGGTCAGGCCGCCAGGACCTGAAGAGACCTCCGCCGTCGCCTCCGGGGCCCTGAGGCGCCGATGCGGCGTAGGCAAGGGCGTCGCGCACCTCCGTCCACGGTTCGGGAGGTTTCGGCGCCCCGAACCGGACCCCGGCTGTGTCCGCGCCGTAGCGAACGCCCTTGAATACGGCGACGCCTTCCTCAAGGCTCCCGCGTACGGGGCCGAATGTTGTCTGGACGGTCGGATTTGGGTCCGGCGGCGGCGGGGCCGGCGCCTCGCAGCCGGCGACGGGCAGAACAATGGCTGAAAGCGCCAGTGCGGCGACGGATCCTTTTAGCAGGGCGCGTCGTGACGTGCGATGCGTCGTTGACATGACTTAACTCCTCCCGGGCGCCGCTCTCTGTGGGCGGTCGACAAGACAAGAGGCTAGGCTGAGGAGGGAGGTTTCGTCCAGATGGAGATCGAGGCGCTTATTCTCCGTGTTCTTCCTCGTAGCCGATCAGGCGCAGGGGGCGCGCTCGCCGTCCTTCAAGCTCCGCCCAGCGCGCCAGCGCGTCGTCACGCCCGTGCGTGATCCAGAGTTCTTCAGGATTGATTTCGCTGACGGTCTGGGTCAGTTCCAGCCAGTCGGCATGATCAGAGATGGCGAGGGCCAGTTCCACGCCCGCGGCGCGCGCTCGCTGGCGGATGGTCATCCAGCCTGACGCAAAGGCAAGCAGGGGATCAGCGAACCGATCCGCCCAGCGCGTTCTCATGGCGGAGGGCGGCGCAATGACGATCCGTCCGGGCCGGCTCGATGCCTCGCTGCGTTTCAGTCTGGCGTCGGGGACGCGTTCCAGAGGACCGAGCGTAACGTCGAAGCGTTCGTACAGCTCGTTCAATCCTTCAAGCGCCCCGTGCACGATGATCGGCTCGTCATAGCCGGCCAGACGCAGGAGCCTGATGACGCGCTGAGCCTTGCCGAAGGCGTAAGCCCCGACGAGATGGGTCCGTTCGGGAAAACCGGCCAGGCTGGTCAGAAGGCGGCGGATCTCGACCTCAGGGTCGGGGTGTCGGAAGACGGGCAGAGCGAAGGTGGCTTCGGATATGAGGATGTGACAGGCGACAGGCTCGAAAGGAACGCAGGTTGGGTCGGGCCGGCGTTTGTAATCGCCGGTGCAGATCATTCGCAGACCCTTGTGCTCCACCAGAACCTGAGCCGAGCCGAGCACATGGCCGGCCGGCAGGAGCGTCAGGCGCGTCTCGCCCACCGACACGCTCTCGCCATAGGCAGCCGGCTGCCGGACTCTGGTGAAGCCTTCGCCGTAGCGGATCGCCATCGCCGCGAGCGTCTCGGGCGTGGCGAGAACGCTCAGGTGTCCCGCCCGGGCGTGATCGGAATGACCGTGCGTGACGATGGCCCGCTCCACCGACCTTACCGGATCGATGTATGCGTCCATGGGCGGGCAATAGAGGCCGAAAGGCGTCGGGTGAAGCAGGTCCTCGGGGCGGATCATGGCCCCTTATGGACCATCCTTTGGGGGCGCTCCAGACGCTGCGGCTCCTGGGGTTGGGCAGAGGAAGGGGGTGTGAAAGACCGCGACTTCAGGATGTAGCGCCGGTTCAGGGGCTGAACGGGTCTCGCATTGGAAGAAAACAGCTGCAGATAGGCCTCGATCTGCGCCCGCGAGGCGGAGATGGGCGAGGCCATAACGATCCAGGTCGCCGTCTCCGCGCACGGCGGGGTCGTGGTCGATCCCTCATAGCGGTAGTGTGTGCGGTCCCCGGGGATCAGTCGCATCGGATCGATTTCGAAGAGGACCTGAGCGGCTCCCGGGCGGACGGGCGTCGTCGCCCAGATGGGATCCAGCTGATCAAGCGGGGGCCCCTCCTGAACGAGAACTCCGACGATGACGAGCGCTCCGGCTTCGGTTTCATGAACCATGTGAATCTCGAGAGGAAACTTTCTTCCCTCGATCGTGTGTTCGGACGGGGTATGAAAATGAAACCCTTTCAGGGTGTAGGACTGTCCTTGGGTCTCCAGCGAACCGGATAAGCTGAGATCGACCTCGAGGGTCGAGCCGGTGTTGGTCACTGTTCCGCCCCGGGTCACGGACCAGTTGAAGCCTACAGGCGGCGTGTCCGCCTCGATCGCATCGACGAGGTCGACCGGCGATTGCTGCGCGCCCGAAGCGCAAAGGGGGGAAGCCGGCCCAGCCGCGGCTGTCGGGCCGGCCTGCGCTGCAGCCGGAGGACCCGACGCGGCTATTCCAACAGCGATCGCAAGGCTCGCCGCAGCGGCCAGAATGAGCGAGGACTGGATGGATACCGACATGACGAGCCTTCCCTATGGGCAAGAGGCTCACTGAGTCGCTTTAGCAAAGCCTTAATTCCGCGCCGTCGCGGGGCCCGGCGTCACAGGGGTCAGATTGCTGATGGTCTGGACGACGTCAAAGGACAGCGACTGACCGAACGCCGCGCCCTTCATTCGGGTTCGGGCCGAAGACAGGACCGGAGTTCCGTCAGGACCGGGGCGGCATTCTCCGCTCAGATCCATCGCCTCGAGATTGACCCCGATGAAGGGTCGAACCGGTTGCGTCAGCGAGGCGGAAAAGGATCTGACAAGTCCGGAGCTCTCATCGACCAGAATCTCGGCCGACATTCGCCTGTAGACCTGTTTTTCCTCTGATCCCGCCGCACGTCTCGGAAGGGGCTGAAAGGAGAAAATTCGTTCGCCATCAGCCCCCGGCCGATCTCCGACGAGGCGGTCGGCGCCGCCAAATGACCGCAGGCAACGGATGTCTCCGTCCGCATCTCTTTCATATCGCTGGTCGAGGCGCTTGAGGCTGTCGCGGTCTCCCGTCGTTTCGAAGATGGTCACACGCTGCCCCTTCGGACGGCTGGGATCGATCCGACCCCTTGTCACCGTAACGGTGTCGCCGACAGTTCTGTCTGTGAAGTCGTAGGCATAGAGCGCAGGCGCCGCCGGAGAGGCGATAGCCCCCCGGAATGAGGCGGGCCAGGTGCCGGGATCCGCCGTCGCAGGGGATGGCAGGACTGTCATCACAAGGATGGCTAGGGGTGCGAGACGTCTGGGGGCTGGCATCGGCTCCGGGTCTTTCCACTGGGCAAGGAAACGCACCTGACCAAGATAGGGCGCCTAAGCGGGACATCAAGAAGCAGGACGCAGGCCCTCCAGCGCGCTAAATCGTTTGCTCATGGAGGATACGCCCCCCGATCTGTTCGAAATTCCCGAGCCCTTCTCCGGCTGGCTCGCCGGTCGGGGGTGGCGGCTCAGATCCCATCAGGTTGAACTTCTCATGCCCAGACCGCCTGGACGCGGGGCTCTGGTGATCGCTCCCACCGGGGGCGGGAAGACGCTGGCCGGATTTCTTCCAAGCCTCGTCGACCTCTCCCGGCGGAGGCGACCTCGGGGCGGGGCTCTGCATACGCTCTATATCTCACCGCTCAAGGCGCTGGCCTCGGATGTCGCCCGCAATCTGTCGGGCCCTGTGGACGAGATGAGGCTGGATATCCAGATTGAGACCCGCAGCGGGGACACGTCTGCGGATCGTCGCCGCAGGCAACGCGCCAATCCTCCCGATATCATGCTCACGACCCCTGAGCAGGTGGCGCTGCTGCTCGCCTCGGAACATGCCGGGGTGTATTTTCGCGATCTGAAGACGGTCATTGTCGACGAGGTTCATGCTCTCGCCTCCACGAAGAGGGGCGATCTGCTGGCGCTTGGGATCGGCGCGCTCGGCCGTCATGCCCCGGGGCTGCGTCGGATCGGTCTCTCGGCCACCGTGAAAGATGCGCCGTCTCTCGCCGACTGGCTGGGGAACGATGTCGACATCATAAGAGCGCCCGCAGGGGCGAGGCCTGATGTGCGGATCCTCGAAGGCGAAGAGCGGGCGCCATGGGCGGGGCATTCGGCCCGTCATCTTGCCAGAGAGGTTTATCGCAGTATTCGCGATGCGCGGATGACGCTCGTTTTCGTCAACACCCGGGCGCAGGCTGAGGCGATGTTTCAGGAGCTGTGGCGTCGCAATGACGACGGCCTGGCGATCGGTCTCCACCATGGCTCTCTCGATCGTGAGCAGCGTGAGCGGATTGAGGCGGCCATGGCTGAAGGACGCCTCAGGGCGGTGGTGTGTACCTCCACACTCGATCTCGGGATCGACTGGGGGGATGTCGATCTGACCATACAGATCGGTGCGCCTAAGGGGGCCGCTCGTCTCATCCAGAGGATCGGTCGCTCCAATCATCGCCTGGATACGCCTTCCGAGGCTCTCCTCGCGCCCGCTAACCGGTTCGAGGAACTGGAGTGCCGCGCGGCTGTCGAGGCGGTTTACGAAGGGGATATGGAGCCCCCCCCCATCCGTCGGGGAGGTCTCGACGTTCTGGCGCAGCACATCATGGGATGCGCCTGCGGTGATGGTTTTGAGGAAGACGCCCTTTTCGCTGAGGTGAAAGGGACTTCGCCCTTCAGAGATCTCGACCGGGAGACTTTCAGTCAGGTGATCGGGCTGGTGTCTGCGGGCGGGTATGCGCTGAGAGGCTATGACAGGTTCCGCAGGATCGTGCGATCGCCTGCTGACGGCCTCTGGCGCGCGCGATCGGAGGAGGTGCGGCGACGTCACCGGATGAATGTCGGCGTGATCATCGACAATCCGATGATCACGGTTCGCCTCGAAGCCCGCATGAGGACGACCCGCCGTGACGCTCCTGCTGCTCCCGGAACTCCCGGCAGGGCGCTCGGTCAGGTAGAGGAAGGCGTGATCGAGGCGATGACGCAGGGAGACACCTTTGTTTTCGCAGGCGAGGTTCTACGTTTTGAACGTCTTGAGGGGGACGATGCGATCGTCACCCGTTCTGATGATCCCGAGGCCTCCATTCCCGCCTATTCAGGGGGGCGCTTTCCCCTGTCGGACTGTCTCGCCGCCCGTGTGCGGAGCATGGTCGATGATCGCAACGCGTGGCGGCGTCTGTCGCCTCCTGTGAGGGAGTGGCTCGAGATCCAGGAGGCGCGATCCGAGATCCCGGGTCCCGGAGATCTGCTGGTTGAAACTTTTCCGCGCGGCGACCGTTTCTTTCTCGCCTGTTATCCGTTCGAAGGCCGTCTGGCGCATCAGACGCTTGGAATGCTTCTCACGCGGCGTCTGGAACGGGGCGGGCTGCGCCCGATGGGGTTTGTCGCGACCGACTACGCGCTCGCTGTCTGGGGTCTCAGGGACCTTTCCTCAATCGATGTCGATGCCCTGTTTCATCCGGACATGCTCGGGGATGATCTTGATGCATGGCTGCAGGAAAGCGCGATGATGAAGCGGACGTTTTCCTCCTGCGCGGTGGTCTCGGGTCTGATTGAGCGGCGACGGCCCGGGGCGGCGCGCCGCGGTCGTCCGGTAATGATGTCGACCGATCTTATCTATGACGTGCTGCGTTCGCACGAGCCCGATCATATCCTTTTACGGGCGGCCCGGGAGGAGGCGGCGGGCGGACTGCTCGATATCCGGCGGCTGGGGGAGGCGCTTGCCCGGTTTTCGGGTCGTATCCGGGTCAGCCGACTGGGTCAGGTCTCGCCATTCGCCGTTCCGCTCATTCTAGAGGTGGGGCGAGAGACCATTCGGGGCGGAGAGGCCGCTGAAGCCATCCTCATGGAAGCCGAGGCGATGATGTCAGGTTTTCCCTGAGGGTTCTCAGGACCCTCCAGGATTGATCCCGACGCTCTCACGGCGCTGGCGATCGAAATCCTCGGCTCCTTCGCGGCCTTTCCGGTCGAGAGCCGCCCACTCTTCAGCTGTGGCGCATACGCGTTTGGGAAGATTGCTGCCTGTAGCGGTTACCCGCTTGCATATACGTGTTTCGGCTGGCGCTGCCGCCGCATCCGCCACGGGCGGGGTCTGCGCCTGCGCCCCGACAACAAGGCTGCAGCCAAGGACAAGGCTGAGGAGGTATCTTCGGATCATGGAACGTCTCCCTGGATTGCGCCAAGCAGTATGGCGCCCTGAAGACCGAACATGCAAATCGTGACGGGCGCCCATAGCCGTCGTTCGGCCCGAGAGCGAGTCATGACGTTGGCGATCACCGCCAGCGTGGCGATTGCCATGGCGAGGTATGCTGTCCAGCGCGGCAGGGGCGGGCCGACGCCGGCGACGGACAGAGGGACGGCCGCAATCGCGACCATGAGTATGGCCGAGAGACCTGCAGCGATGCGCCCAGCAACCGGCAGGGCGCCCTCCACACCGCCCCCCTGAGTGAGGCGACCCCACGGCGCCCCTAAGATCAGGGCGATCTGAAAGAGAATGACGACGCCGCAGAGCGCCGCGTGGAGCCAAGCGAGCAGCGGAATGATCAGCTGTGAAGTCATCTGTCGAAGACGACGGGTTGCAATGCCGGGTCAGGGGCGGGCGTCGGAAGCATCGTGGACCGTCCTCTACTGAGCCCGCCCGAACTTGTTCACATTCGACTGCTGACGCGGCGAGTCCATGTACCGTTCAGCTTCCTGGCGTTTCTGCGCGTCATAGCGCGCCCAGGTCTCAGGGGCCGCGCAAATGGTTCGTTTGAAACTGGATCCGATTACGCTCTCCCGCCGGCACTCCATGCCCTCAATTCCCGCTTCGCCCAGCGTCATGGATTCTCGTGTCACCTGCGGCGTGGCCGAGCACCCTGCTGTCATGACGGCGAGACCAGCGAGCATCAAAAACCTGTTCATGATTCAAACTCCCGGGACGAACCTTCTTATCACGGATCGCTTCCTGCCGGAACCTCAGGCCAGCTGCGAGCTGGAAGGGTTCAATTGACCTTCCTGTGAACTCAGGCCACCCATCCCGGATGCTGTCTTCGCTTCCGCCTTCAGAACCTGTCGTGTCCCTTCGTCTGCGCATGGAGGTCGCAGGCGTGTCTCTCTGGCCGACGGCATGCGGGGCGCTGTGGCGTCCGGATCTGCGTACGCTCATCGTGTCGGATCTTCACTTTGAAAAGGGTTCCTTTTACGCGGCCCGCGGGGAGATGCTGCCGCCCTACGACACCCGGGCCACGCTGCGACGCCTGGCGAGACTTGTTCAATTCCTGCATCCCGAGTGCGTGGTTGCGCTGGGGGACAGCTTTCATGACGGCGAGGCCCTGTTGCGGATGACCGAAGAGGATGCGGTCGAACTCCGCTCGCTCACCGGGACATGCGACTGGATCTGGATACTCGGAAATCATGACCGAGCGCCCCCTTCGGGGGCTGGCGGACGCGCTCTGGAAGTTCTTGGTCAGGACGGGCTGACTTTCCGCCATGAGCCGTCGGCGGCTGATCGTGCCTATGGAGAGGTCTGCGGTCATCTCCATCCCTGCGCCCGCGTCGCCGGCCGCGCTGGAAAGGTCAGGACACGTTGTTTTGCATCTGACGGTCGTCGGATCGTTCTGCCGGCTTATGGCGCGCTGACGGGCGGACTGAATGTCCTCGATCCCGCGTTCCGGGCGGTTTTTCCCAAAGGACTCGTCGCCGCGACGCTTGGCAGGACAGGGGCTTATCTGGCGCCCATGTCCCAGCTCCTTCCGGACAGCAGATGATCCGTCAGCGGCGTCCGACCCAGGCAGCGACGCCGCCGATCAGGGATGCGATCGAGATCGATAACAGGCCGTAGATCAGACCGTGACGGGTGGCGAGCGTATAGAGCGTCGCATCCATTCCGCCCCGCATCAGGGTGAGAGGCTGGTCCGTACGGCTCACGAGTTCTCCATTGCGGAAGGCGGCTGCGCGAACGATGTAATCGCCAGCGGGCGCGTTTGGGGGCAGGTCTATACGGGCCCGCGCAAGTCCCCCATCCAGCCGGTCTATGCTCACCCCTTTGCTGGAATAGAGCTCGCTGTCGTATTTCAACCGGACAAACGCGTCTCTCCAGGCCGACAGCGCCATCGCCTCGACCTGAGCCGTCTCAGGGATCGCCGCGGTCGCGGGATCCAGTCCGGCCTGCTGGAGGATCTCGGCCGAGACAACCCCGTTCTCACCTGACTCCAGTCCCCATGAGAACACCTGAGGGGCCGAAGAGAAGACGAAGCGCTCGCGCGTCCCTTGGGCGGTCCGGGTGAGCGCCTGGCGTCGCGCCGGCCCGATGAGCGCAAATGCAAAGGAGGTGTCGGGATCGTTCGCCAGCTCTGAGGCTGCGAACATCACCACGCGGGTCCCTGCGTAATTGACCTTAAGTTCGATGGTCTCCTCGGCCAGGCCCGAGGCCATTTTTGTCGGCAGGGTCTGGCCTTGCGGTGCGCAGATCAGCAGCGAGAGAGCTCCCAGCGCAGCTCGAATGATGCCGGAGCGGTTCGTCATACTCCCTCCTCCAGCTCATAGGGAGGAGGCGGCGCAATATAGGCGTCGTATCCCAGTCGTCCGGCCATCGCCAGAACGATCAGAGCGAGAAGAAGACGGAGTTGAGCCGTCTTCAGCTTGCGCGCGGCAAGCGCGCCGAGACGGGCCCCGATGACACCGCCGATCATGAGGATGCCGGCCAGAACCAGGTCGACCGTTCCATTGAAAGTCGCCTGCAGAAGCGTCACGAAGGCGGTCAGAAAAATGATCTGGAAAAGCGACGTCCCGATCATCACACGCGTTGGGACGCCGAGCAGGTAGACCATGGCGGGGGCGAGAATGAAGCCGCCGCCGATCCCGAGGACGGATGCGAGAATGCCGACGATGAAACCGATGGCAGCCGGCGGGATAATGCTGATGTAGAGGCCTGAGCGCGGGAAGCGCCGCTTGTAGGGGAGGGAGCGCATCCAGCTTCGTAGTCGCGTACGCCGGCCCGGATCGCCTCCGCCCTGCTTCAGCGCATTGAGGCTCTCCCAGGCCATGAGCCCGCCGATCACACCCAGAAAGATCACGTACAGTAGCGAGATAGCATCCTCGACCACGCCGAGGGACCGCAGAAGGCTGAAGATCGCGACGCCGACGGCCGAGCCTGCCAGCCCCCCGGAAAGCATGAGGCTGCCGAGCCGGACATCGACGGCGCCCTGTCGCCAGTGCGATGAAGCTCCTGCGATGGACGTCGCAAGCACCTGATTGGCCTGGGTCGAGACGGCGACCGCCGCGGGAACTCCGTAGAAGATCAGAAGCGGGGTCAGCAGGAATCCTCCGCCGACGCCGAACAGGCCGGACAGGAAGCCGACCGCCCCTCCGATGGCGATCAGGATCAGCGGATCAACCGTGATCTCGGCTATGGGCAGATGGATCAGCATTGACGGCTTCTATCCCCCCGAGGCCCGCTCCGGAAGCAGACTGAAGGGCGAGATGCGAAAAATAACCCGGATGGCTCCGGATTATCCGCCGCCATTCAGCGTGGCGGCGAGCAGCTGGCGCACCAGGTTGGCGCTGACTGAGCCGGTTGCCGGCAGGCCCTTCGATGTCTCGAAGGCGCGGATCGCCTCGGCGGTCCGAGCGTTCATCTGACCGTCCGCCTGCCCGGAGAGATAGCCGAGACGGATCAGCAGGCGCTGCGCTTCCGAGATCTGATCGGCGCCGGGCTTGTCCCAGGGGCGTGCTCCAAACTCTCCGTTGGCTCTGGCGATCGGCTGTTTGGGCGTGAAGGAGCGGATGAGGGTGCGGATCTTGTCGGCCTGATCTCTCGGCACACCCCCCAGGATGGTTTCCGACTTGCGTGCGCCGTCCGCATCGCCGGCGCGACCGGCGACGCCATACCAGAAGGCCGCCTCAGCAGGGTCGCGCGCCACGCCCTGGCCCTGTTCAAACAGAAGGGCGAGATTGTACTGACTGTCCACGACGCCGACGTCCGCGGCCTGACGAAACCATTCGGCTGCAGACGAGTAACTCTGCTGTCCTGCCTCTCCTTCTGCGAAGAAGACAGCAAGATCATGCATGGCCTTGACGTTGCCGCCGATCGCAGCCTGTTCGGTCCAGCTGCGCGAGGCGGCAAGATCCCTGGGGACGCCTTCGCCCTTCTCGAACAGACGGGCCATCTGATACTGCGCCATCACAAGACCTTTGGAGGCGGATTCCTTCATCATCCGCGCTCCGCGCGCCTTATCCGCGGTCTTAAGCAGATCAAGCGCCGTGTCGTAGAGGGCGATGGGATCGCCTGCTTCAACGGCTGCAACAAGGGTCGGACCTTTTGGAGCGCCCGCAGGCGCGCTCAGCCGCTTCTGTCCCCCGGCTGAGTCTGTCTCGTCAAAAAGCTCAGCGGCTGTCGCGCGCTCTCCTGCTATGGTCGGCGGCGTCGCTCCGGCCTCGTCAGCGACGGGCGGCCCTCCCGAAAACAGAAGATCATCCGAAGAGGCGGGGGCAGGCGCCTCAGCGGACGGAGCGGCGGGGTCTGATCTTGGGACGGCGTCGCCCGAGGCGGGTTCCTGCTTGCCGCGAAGAAGCGTCCAGGCGGTTCCACCCGCGACCGCCAGAGCGATGGCGGCTGAAGCGGCGAGCGGCACGCTGACGGGCGTGCGGCGCTGAGGCGGAGCTTTGGTCGGGGCGCTCACTGAGGCTGACGACGATCGCGTGCGCGCCAGGCGCTCAGAGGCGATATCAGCCTCTGGCGGCGACGGATCGACAAGCGGAAGCGGCGCGAAGCGCACTCCGCCCTGACGGTCGGGGTCCAGGAATTCCTCATCAACGTCGATGAGATCGTCTAGCTCCTGAAAGGGCAGAAGGTCCTCTATCGGGCGAGACGGTTCCTCGGAGCTCTTCTGCGTCGCCGCCCGCTCCGCCTGGATGTCTGCGAATGAGCGCGCCGGCTTCGGGGCGTCGGACGGACGCGCCGGCGGTCTGTCGATTTCAGCGGTTATGCCTGCGACCAGGTCTGCTATGAAGTCATCGGAGGGGTCGGGCTCTGAAACGTCTTCGTCGTAAAGCCCTGTGCCGGAGGGCTCAAATGAGCCGGGCGGGAAGGGGCGCCCGCTGGGCTTATCGCTCTCACCGGCGTCGCGATCCTCGAGCCTTGCAACCCGTCGGGCGATCGAGGACATGGTGCTGTGAACCGGCGTCATGGCGCCTGCGGTCTGCTCGCCGATTTCCTCGAGCCGGCGCGTCATGTCCGAGAGGGCGTCGGCGAGGCGGCTCTGGTGCGCTTTCCCGCTTTCGGTCAGCAGCCCCTCGAGGGCGCGCATCGAATCCTTATGCTGGGTCTGCAGACGGTCCGCCACACGTGCGACCTGTTCGCCTATCTGAGCGATCGCCGAGGCGCTCCGACGTTCACTTTCCCGAATTCTCTCGTCGAAGCGCTCCGCCAGCGCAGAGATGTCCGGACCGTCATCCTCAGCGCCGCTGCGCGCTTCCTCAATACGACTGCTAAGGCGCTGGATGCTTTCCTCATGGCGTCGCTGCATGCGCTCCGCCACCTGCGCGACCTGTTCTCCGACCTCGCCGAGGGCCGACACATTGCGACGTTCCGAAAGGGCTATTCGCTCGTCGAACCCGGCTTCCATGCGGGTGACATCTGCGCGAATTCCCTCGAACGCCACGGTCTTCAGGCGATCCGCGGTCTCGACACCCGCCAGTCGCGCCTCGATGGAATCGGCAAGTCGCGTCATCTCGCTGCGAATGTCGCCCAGGGCGAGAACCTCCGGATCGCTGAGGCGTTCCTCGAAGGCGTGCATCATGCGCTCCACCTGAGCGCTCATGGCCTCGACGGCGCCGGACTGACGGGCCTCGGCCTCCGCCAGACGATCCTGCATTTGCCGGAGATTGGTCTCGAGCCGATCGAGGCGGTCGGGCTGCTGTGTCCTGAGGGCGTCTTCTATACGTCGCTCAAGGTCCGCTCTCGCCGCCACGATCGGCCGCGACATGTCCTCCGCGAGCGCGTCAAAACGCTTCTGCAGCTGTCCCTGGAGACGGTCGACGTCGTCCGTGGATCCCCCTTTTTCAGAGAGCTCACGAAGGCGCTCATCGATGGCGGTGACCGACTTTTCCAGAAGACCGGCGGCGGCTTCGCTCCGGCGCTCGGCCCGGTTGAGGCGTTCGCCGACGCGAGAGAGCGCCTCTCCCAGAGCTCCGACCGCCTCCTGCGTCTTTTCCTCGATCGTATCCACACGCTCGAGAAGGTCCTTCGACATGGCTCTTGAACGCGCCAGCGCCGATTCGAGGGCTCTCTCCATTCTCCAGGCATTGTCGCCGAGCGTGCGTTCAGTCTTGGTTTCAAACGATTCATAGCGCGTCGCGGCGTCGCTGATGCGACCCAGGGCGCCGTCCATTCGCCGCTCCGCCGCCGATAGCTGGGCCTCGACCCGGTCCACCCGATCCACAAGCCCTGCTGCGGAGGTCCGGATCGCCGATCCGACATGCGTGTCGATCGAGCGGGCGACGTCGGCAACCTGTCCGGCCAGTCCTGCAACCTTCGTTTCCAGAGCCTGCCGCAGATCGGACTGGCTTCGGTCAAGCGCTTCGGTGCGATCAGACAGCGCCTGGGACAGGCGCGCGAGCGATGATTCGAGCGCCCGGACGGCCGTAACCGTCTGCTCGGTTCCCCCGCGCCCCTCAAGCCCGTCCAGTCTCTCGCGAAGCGCCGCCTGGGCTGACTGGATGTCTCCAAGCGTTTGGGAGACCTTTTCCACACCTTCTGTCTGAGAGAGGGATGTCGCCTCGACCTTGCCCATCAGCCCGACGATTGACTTATCGACGCCCGCAATCATCCGCGCCGATCGCGCCTGGGCGGTTTCCAGCCGTCCAGAGAGATCGTCGATCTCCCGGGCCATCCGGGTCAGATCGCTAGCTTCAGCGCGCCCCGGGGCGCGTGCCGAAGAGGCGTCTGCCTCCTCGTCCTCCGGTGTTTCGTCGAGGAGAAGGGTGTTGAGGTATTGACCGAGAGTCAGTCCCTTCTGCAGCGCGCGCTCGCGCGCCGCTGAGCGCGCCTTGGGGTCTATCCCCTTCACGCTCCAGGGTCCCTGGGTCATTCACCGCTCCGAATCGATCAGCTGCAAAGCTGTCGCAATCGTTCCATGAGCGCCAGTTGGAAGCGCGTCGGTTAAGGGCGGGTTAAGCATTTTCGCCCGCCTTCGGGGGGCTGCGGCGGATTGACCCTCCCCCCGGCAGGCGTTACCCATGTCCCAGCGTTAACAAACGCGGCTGGCGATCCTGTCGCCAAGCACAAAAAACGACCAGGGGAGCGAATGCATGAAGACTTACACGATCAGTGAACTTGCGCGCGAATTCCAGGTGACGCCCAGGGCGCTGCGTTTCTACGAAGACAAGGATCTCCTGCATCCGGCGCGGGACGGGCTTAACAGAGTGTATTCGTCGAAGGATCGGGCCCGGCTGAAGCTTATCCTGCAGGGTAAGCGGGTGGGGTTCTCTCTGGTCGATATTCGGGAGATCCTGGATCTTTACACGCTTGAGGGCCATCAGGCGCAGTTGAAGTTGTCCTTGAGAAAGTCTCGCGAACAGATCCGAAATCTCGAAAAGCAACGCGAAGATATTGAAGACGCTCTGGAAATGCTTCGAAAAGGCGTCGAGTGGACTGAACAGAAGCTCAAGGATCTGGGTCCCGGGAGTGAGGCCGAACAGTCGGCGCGGGCTTATGACCGCGTGGCTCGGGCGGGACTGGACGGGGAAGCGGTCGCGTCCCGCTGATCTCTCGCCCCTTTTCCGGCGACATGAGCGGAGGTAGGACAGTCCGGACACTTCTGAAGGGAGGCGACCGGACGTGCCCACTTATAAGGCCCCGCTTCGCGACATGCGTTTCCTGCTCAACGACGTTCTGCGGATCAGCGAGTATTCCTCCCTGCCGGGGTACAGCGAGGCGTCCGCGGAGACGGTGGATGCGATCCTCGACAGCGGAGCGAAGTTCGCTTCGGAGGTTCTCCAGCCGCTGAACGTGGTCGGCGACCGTCAGGGGTGCGTGCGACGCCCGGACGGATCGGTGAAAACCCCGGACGGATTTGATAAGGCCTATTCGGCGATGGTGGAGGGGGGCTGGATGACCCTCTCGTCTGATCCCGACTATGGCGGACAGGGACTGCCGCGGCTGCTGGCGCTGGCTTTTTCAGAGATGTGCTCCTCCGCCAACATGGCGTTCGGAATGTATCCGGGTCTCACTCATGGGGCCTACTCGGCCATCCACGCCGGCGGCTCGGATGAGCAAAAGAGGCTTTATCTCCCGAGGCTTGCGACCGGGAAGTGGTCAGGGACCATGAACCTGACCGAGCCCCAGTGCGGGACCGACCTCGGTCTGATCCGGACGCGGGCGGCGCCTCTCCCGGACGGCGCTTATAGCATCACGGGCCAGAAGATCTGGATTTCGGGGGGGGAGCATGATCTGGCGGAGAACATCGTCCACCTTGTTCTCGCACGCATCGAGGGGGCGCCCGAAGGTGTGAAGGGAATATCTCTCTTCATCGTTCCGAAGTTTATCCCGGACAGCCGGGGCGAGCCTGGCGAGCGAAATCAGGTCGCCTGCGGCGGTCTCGAGGAGAAGATGGGAATTCACGGAAACGCCACCTGCGTCATGAATTATGACGGGGCGCGCGGGTTTCTGGTCGGTGAGCCGAACAGGGGTATGAAGACCATGTTCGTGATGATGAACGAGGCCCGTCTCGGGGTCGGCGTTCAGGCGCTTGCCCAGGCGGAGGCCGCCTACCAGAACGCGGCCGGTTTCGCCCGCGAGCGCATTCAGGGACGCTCCATAACCGGGGCGAAGGCCCCGGACAAACCCGCTGATCCCATCATTGTCCATCCCGATGTCCGGCGTCAGCTGATGGATTGCCGGGCCTTCATCGAGGGCGCCCGCGCGTTTGCTTACTGGACCGCCCTTCAGGGCGATCTCCTTCATGTCTCGCCTGATCCCAAGGTCCGCGAACAGGCTGAGGACCGAATGGCGCTGATGACGCCGGTCATCAAGGCGTTCCTCACGGATCGGGGATACAAGGCGGTCAACGACGCCCTTCAGGTTCACGGCGGGGCCGGGTTCACCCGCGATCAGGGGATGGAGCAGTTCGTCCGCGATACCCGGATTTCATTGATCTATGAGGGAACCAACGGGGTTCAGGCCCTTGATCTTGTGGGACGAAAGCTCGGCGCCAACGGCGGTCGGGGGGTGTTCAGCTTTTTCGCCGACATGGACGCGTTCATCGCCGCTCATGGGGGCGATGAACGGCTTGAGCCCTTCGTCGCCGGTCTCCAGACGGCCAGCGCTGAGCTGCGTGAGGGGACGATGTGGCTGATGCAGAACGGCATGAGCGATTTTGACAACGCCGGCGCCTCCAGTCACGATTACCTTCATCTCTTCGGTCTGACGGCGCTCGCCTATATGTGGGGCCGAATGGCCGAAGCGGCGCTTCCGGGCGCGGCGGCTGGGGACCGTTTCTGTGTCGACAAGCTTGTCACCGCCCGCTATTTCTTCGCGCGGGTCTTGCCTGACGCAACGTCACATCTCGCAAAGGTAAAGTCTGGCGCAGGAGCTGTGATGGCCCTCGCTGCTGACAGTTTCTAGGTGCGGCGGACACGGTTTCCGCTTCGGGCGGGGGGGCTGGCCCCGTTCGGTCCGGCGTTGGCGCCAGCCGGTCCCAAAGACGCGGCCTGACGGTCGCTCCATCAAGAGGATGTACGATATGGCCGAGGCCTACATTTATGATGCGGTGCGCACACCCCGCGGTAAAGGCAAGTCGAACGGCGCCCTTCACGAGGTCACGTCCCTGCAGCTGGCCACGCAGGTTCTCAAGGCGCTCAGGGATCGAAATCAGCTCGACACGTCGAAAGTTGACGACGTTATCCTGGGGTGTGTGACGCCGGTCGCTGAACAGGGCTCCGATATCGCCCGCATCGCCGTGCTGAACGCGGATTACGCTGAGACGACCGCCGGGGTTCAGGTCGACCGTTTCTGCGCGTCTGGACTTGAAGCGTGCAATATCGCTGCGGCGAAGGTCATGACGGGCGAGGCTGACATGGCCATCGGAGGCGGCGTCGAGGCGATGTCACGCGTGCCGATGGGCTCCAATGGCGGGGCCTGGGCCAGCAATCCCGAGATCGCCATGAAATCCTATTTCGCACCGCAGGGCATCGGTGCGGACCTGATCGCCACAAAATACGGTTTCTCCCGGGATGATGTGGACGCTTATGCGGTGGAGAGCCAGAGGCGCGCCGCGCGCGCCTGGAAAGAGGGTCGTTTTTCGCGCTCGGTGGTGCCGGTCCGCGACCAGCTCGGCCTGACGCTGCTGGCTCAGGATGAGACGGTGCGGGGGGATACGACGATGCAGACCCTGGCGGCCCTCTCGCCGTCATTCGAGGGCATGGGCGGAATGGCGTTCGATGATGTCGTCAAGCAGCGCTATCCTGAAGTCGAGCGGGTCAATCACGTTCATCACGCCGGCAATTCATCCGGCATTGTTGACGGCGCTTCCGGCGTTCTCATCGGGTCGCGCGAGGCCGGAGAGGCGCTCGGGCTCAAGCCGCGCGCCCGTATCAAGGGTTTCGCCTCGATCGGGTCGGAACCCTCGATCATGCTGACCGGGCCCTCTCTGGTGACGGAGAAGCTCCTGCGCAAGCTGGGAATGGAAGCCGGAGATATCGATCTTTATGAGCTCAACGAGGCGTTCGCCTCAGTGGTTCTGCGGATGATGCAGGCGTTGGATATCCCGCATGAGAAGATGAATGTGAACGGCGGCGCGATCGCCATGGGCCATCCTCTGGGCGCGACCGGGGGGATGATCCTCGGAACCGTGCTCGACGAGCTCGAGCGCTCCGATAAGGAAACGGCGCTCGCCGTGCTGTGCGTCGGCGCCGGTATGGGCACCGCAACCGTCATCGAACGCGTCTAGGAGGCAGGCTGATGCAAGTGGAAGCATTCCGGTTCGAAGTCGACGCCGACGGGGTTGCGACGGCGACGTTCGATGTTCCCGGTCGCTCAATGAATACGCTGACGGCGCGCGCCGTCGCGGACCTCGGAGCGATCGCGAAGGAGGTCGCCTCGAACCCGGCGATCAAGGGCCTCGTCATCACAAGCGGAAAGTCGAGCGGCTTTTGCGCCGGAGCTGACCTTGGCGAGCTGGGCGGCGGCGGGAGTGCAGGCGAGGGCGCCGGCGGCGATCCGGAGGCTCGCCTTCGCGCAGCCTTCAACGGCGCCTATGCCCTGAACGGCATCCTGCGTGCGCTCGAGACCTGCGGTAAGCCTGTCGCTGCGGCGGTCAACGGACTTGCCCTGGGCGGCGGTCTTGAGGTCGTGCTGGCATGCCATTACCGCCTTGCGGCGAATGACAATCCCAGGCTTCAGCTCGGTCTGCCAGAGGCGAAGGTCGGCCTGATGCCTGGAGGTGGCGGCACTCAGCGTCTGCCGCGCATCATGGGCGCACAGGCTGCGGCTCCGTTCCTTCTGCAGGGCGAGTCCATGACGCCCGATCAGGCCCGTTCAAGCGGCGTCATTCACGAGCTTGCGCCGGCTGCTGAGCTGACTGCGCGCGCCAAGGCCTGGGTTCTGGCCAATCCGTCCGCCAAGGCGCCGTGGGATGATCCCAAGTTCAAGCTTCCGGGCGGGACCCCGAACTCGCAGACCGGTTCGCAGGTGTTCACCTTCGGATCCGCGATGCTCGCCAAGCAGACCTGGGGCAATTATCCCGCGCAGAAGCATATTCTGTCGGCGGTCTATGAAGGACTGTGCGTTCCCATGGACGCCGCTCTCAGAATTGAGAGCCGGTATTTCGTGAAGACCCTGTCGACGCCCGAGGCGAAGGGCATGATCCGGTCTCTGTTCCTGTCCATGCAGGAGCTCGGAAAGGGCGCGTCCCGCCCGGGTGGCTATCCGACCTACGACGTCCGCAAGGCGGTCGTGATCGGCGCGGGGCTGATGGGGGCTGGCATCGCCTATGTGCAGGCCAAGGCGGGCATTGAAACCGTTCTGATCGATACGACGGAGGAGGCCGCTGAGAAGGGCAAGGCTTATTCGCGCCGTATTGTTGAAAAGGACGTCTCGCGGGGCAAGATGAGCAAGGAGAAGGGCGAAGCCCTTCTGGCGCTCATCCGGCCTACCGCCGACTATTCGCTCGCTGCGGGCGCGGACATTGTGGTTGAGGCGGTGTTTGAGAACCCCGCCATCAAGGCCGAGGTCACGGCGAAGGTTGAGGCGGTCATCGGCGCCGGAGCGGTGATGGGCTCCAATACGTCGACGCTTCCGATCACGGGTTTGGCGGGCGCCTCGGTGAGGCCTGAGAACTTCATCGGCATTCACTTCTTCTCGCCGGTCGAGCGGATGGGGCTTGTTGAGATCATCCGGGGGGAGAAGACCTCCGAGGAGACGCTCGCGAAGACGATGGACTATGTGCTCAAGATCCGGAAGACGCCCATCGCGGTGAACGATTTCCGCGGCTTCTATACCTCGCGGGTGTTCGGAACCTATCCGACCGAAGGTTTGACCATGGTTGCGGAGGGTATTGCGCCAGCCATCGTTGAGAATGTGGGGCGAATGTCCGGGATGCCGATGGGACCGCTGGAAGTGTCCGATTCGGTCGGTATCGACACCATGCTCAAGATCGGTCGGGAGTCCGCCAAGGTGACCGCGCGGTCATATGAGCAGGATCCTGTGGGAGATCTGGTCGCCTGGATCGCCGAAGCCCAGGGCCGCGTGGGGCGAAAGGCCGGGAAAGGGTTCTACGACTATAATGAGCAGGGTAAGCCATCCCGTCTCTATCCCGATATCGGACGCAAGGTGCCTGTGAAGGTGGCCGAATGTCCTCCCGAGATGAAGGCCGAGCTGGTTCGTCGTTTTCTCTTCAGGCAGTGCGTCGAAGTGGCTCGATGCTTTGAGGAGGGCGTGATCACGGACGCCCGGGACGCGGATGTCGGCTCTATTCTCGCGTGGGGCTTTGCGCCCTATTCGGGAGGCGTTTGCTCCTACATGGATCTGAAGATCGGCATTCCGACCTTCGTGGCCGAGTGCGATCGCATGGCGGAGCTCTATGGCGAGCGTTTCCGTCCGAATGCGCTGCTGCGCGACATGGCGGCCAAGGGGGAGACCTTCTATTCCCGTTTTGGTCCTAAGGCGGCTAAGGCGGCGGCCTGACAGGCTGCGGCCTTCCGGCGCCGCTGGTTGTCTGGCCAGGGGCTGCCGGACGGGGAGGTCCGCGTTCACTGACGTCGCCTTCGGGCGGACGGGCCGCAGGCGAGTATTCGCTGCGTGGACGTGCTCTCCGGCGGCGCTTGCCTGTCGGTTCTGGGCGAGCCATTGTGTCGCCCGCGGTCTGAGTCCCAAAACAGGATCGCTCGGCGAATAGCGGGATAACAGGTCGTGATCAGGGCTGTGGATAACTTCAGGCGGACCGCCGGGTTGAGCTGTCTCGCGGCGGCGCTCATGGCGACCGGCTGCGATATGGGCGGGGATGCGAATTCCGGGTCGGTCGACATGGCGGGCGCTGAAGGCGAGGGGACGCCGGGGGCGGGAGATGGATATGCCGCGGGAGGGGACGGAGAAAGTTCCCTCACCGCAGCTTCAGGAGGGCAGTCTGTCGACACCTCCGCATGGGCGTTTCCGCCGCCTTTCTACGCTGCGGGGGATGAGCCCTACTGGAGACTCGATCTTGCAGACGAATGGTTTGTCTTTCGTCGCGCCGGCCTTCCTGAGATCGAAGCGCCGATCGTTCAGCCGGACCGGGTTCGCGGGGCGGATCTTTTTGAGACCCCGCCTCTTATCGTCTCGGTCAAGGCCGGCCCCTGCCGGTCCGATGCGGGCGTTGAGGGCGATGCGGTCGTCACCGTGACGTTCGACGGGGTTGATTTTGGCGGCTGCGCCTTCAGGGGACAGTCAGAGGCGGATACGGCGGACGCTGCTGCGATCATTGAAGCGCTCCCTGTTGTCGATGCATGTCTGCGTAGACTGGCGCAGCCGGCTGTGGTCACAGGCGCTTATCCGCGTGATGAAGGTCGCACCGCTGTCACCCTGCGCGCCCGAAACGGGGTGCTGTTTGAGTGCGCAGCGGAGGCGCAAACGGGAGACATCGCCTTTCTTGATCCCGTTGAGCCAGGTTCTGCAGGCGCCTGGATGAACACCCAGATCCGCTTTCTGAGAGATGGCGTCGCTCCCCCTCCCACGTGCGCGGGCGCCGAACAGGTGGTCTCCGAGGGGAAGGTCCTGGGGATGATGCTTCCGGCGAAATGTCGCTTCTGAGCTTTTGTCCAAAACCCTGAAGGCGTCAGCGCCAGGGAGCGAAGGGATTGGCCGCTGGATTGTCGGCGGGAGCCGCTTCCGGTGCGGGTGCGGGAAGGGCGTCTCCGACAGGCGTTGCAAGCATAAGCTGACGAGACCCCGGATCCTGCGATGACGCGCCGTGCTGGAGAGACACCGCATGGATGCCCGCCATGATTATTCGCCCGGGTTCGTTCGCCGCAGGCTCACCCGGCTTGCCAGCCCCTCGGTCGGCCGGGAGGAAAGAGGACCGCGCAAACGGTTCAATTGCTCCGAACATCGGACGTTGCGAGGATACGCCCGGGGCCGGAGGTCTCGAAAGGGCCGCAGGCGGGACGGAGGACGGCTCTGCGCTGACGGCGTCCAGACGCGCTGACGGAGGACGGGGCCCCGAACCGGCCAGACGCCCTGCGGCCGCGGCCATCGCGGCGACGCGCGCGGCGAACGATGCGCCGTCGGGGCCGGGGGTTGCGCCCAGATCCGCCGCATTTGCTGTTTCGACTTCGCGTCCCCCGCGAGCCAGAATCCGCAGACGCAGAGGAGCGGGTGAGACCTCGACCGTATACCCTTCTGTCTCGAAGGAGGCAGCCTCGCCGTCTGCCTCTGAGTGACGCCACGGTATTCCGCCCGCCTCCGTCATCTCGCTGAGGCGCAGGATCAGTCTTTGGGTGGAGGGATGGAGCATGGCGCCTCGCGGTATCCTTGGACTGTGTCGAGATGTTCCCTGCCGCCCTGTGCGTCAAGCTGTTGGCAGCCGACGTCCGCAACGCGCATGCGAAGTATAGCCGAAAGTCTTGCAGGTTGTCGCGTCTCACATTCCCAGATCACGACCGCGTTCCAGTCGAGCTCGGCAAGACGGCGAGCGCTGGAGAGATCACGCTCGCGGTTGCGGCCGATCTTGGCTCGCCAGTAATCAGCGTTGACCGCGGGCGTGCGCGCGCCCCTCCGGCAGTCGTGTCCGTGCCAGAAACAGCCGTGAACGAACAGCGCGATCCGTCTTGAGGGAAAAACGAGGTCCGGGCGGCCTGGCAGATCGTTGCGGCGCAGGCGGAAGCGCAGGCCCATCGCGTGACTTGCACGCCTGACGGCGATTTCCGGCGTCGTGTCCGTCCCTTTCACCGCTCTCATGATCTCGGAGCGTTTTTCGGGAGAGACTGTGTCGGTCATGGTCGCCGGGGCTGCGGTCAGGCCGCCGCCCCGACCTCACGACCGGACCGGCCTGTCGCCAGCGGGTGAAGGAGATGTTCCCCAATCCAGCGCACAACGGGAACGCAAACGCCGTCTCCAAGCATTTTAAGCGCGGCGGTTTCCCCTTTCGGCAGCGCATAATCGCCCGAGCATCCCATCAGGCGAGCGGCCTCGACAGCCAGCAGAGGGCGCAGTCGCGCCTCGCCTCCCTCAGTCACGATGAGGAGCTGTTTCGAAGAGCCCCCGGCGGGCGTACGCAGGCACCCCGCCAAGCCGTCATACCGGACTTCCGCCCGCTGGATACGACGACCATTTTCTGTCCGGGTTCGCCGGAAGACGGCGCCCGCCCTCCAGCTTCCATCCGCGAGCGCGGCGTCGACACGCGCTCTGTGGAGGGGCGACATCTGGCCCATCAGCTTCCGGACGGCTGCGTAGGATCGCCAGACATCATCCGGCGGCGAACGTTCGAGAAGCGATGCGAGGTCTGTGTTCCGCGCAGGCGGATGAGGCAGGCGCCACCATGTCCAGGCGAGGCGAAGATCCATGGGGAGAGCCTCGACGGCCGATCTCAGAGCCTGCGGATGGAACACCGGGTCCGCGTCGCCTCGCACCAGGCCCTGCGGCAGCCGTCCGCGGTGTGCGATGATGAACAGACGCTGGCGGGACTGTGGCGAGAACAACGCGGCGTCCGCCATGACGGCCCCGACACGATAGCCGCCTTCAGCGAGGGTGGCGATAAGTGAGCTGAAGTCCCGCCCGCCGTGCGACGACAGAAGGCCGGGGACATTTTCAAGAGCAAGGGTCGCAGGCGCACGCTCCAGCTCCGCTAGTCCTTCGAGAAGATTCCAGAAACCCCAGAATGCGCCTGAGCGAGGCGCATTCAGTCCCCGTCGCGCACCCGCCAGAGACAGGTCCTGACAGGGGAAGGACGCCCAGGCGAGAGCGGCTGGGGGAAGATCTCCGGGTCTGAGGTTCCAGATGTCCCCCTCATGGAGCGGCGTGCCGGGGAAATTCAAGCGGTAGCCGGCGCATTTGGCCGGATCGATGTCGTTGGCGAAGTTCGGGGAGAACAGACCCTCGAGACCCTGGCGAGCGAGACCTCCGCCAGCGAAGAATTCCAGAAAGGCGGGAGGCGCGTTCACCATGGCCGAACTATGCCCTGATTCGCCTCTCCCTGCGCGCTGGCGTGCAGGGAGAGGCTTGTCAGCATCACTTCAGCGGCGAGTAGTCTGTCGGCGTCATCTGAACCGAGACGATGGCGCCGGGCTGATCGAGGATGGGGCCGTCCTTTTCGCTCTCCTTGGCGACCGACTGCCACTCCGGATCCTGCGCGAAGGCCCTCCACGATGCGCTGCGAGCTTCGGCGCTGGGGAAGGCGAGCAGGTAGGTCATCTTGTTTTCAAGATTGGTCTGGCCTGCCACGGGTCGGAAGTAGGCGATGTTCGTCATTGCGTGCTTTTCGAATATGCGTCTCGTGTGGTCTCGAAACCGGGCGTGCACATTCTCCAGCTTGCCGGGGACGGCCCGATACTCGCGGAGTTCGAACAGTCTTGGTGCGGCTGACGAGGAGAGATTAAGCGTGGTTGCGTATTCCGCCGGAGTAAAGAAGGTGCTGGCGATCGCCGTCGTCAGCGAACCCTGGGCCTGAGAGGCCTGGTAGACCGACACCCACTCAGGGTCGGTTGCAAACGCTTTCCATGACGCGTCGCGAGCGGCCCGGTCCTTGTATCCGAGAATGTAGAATAATCGGTTGTCCGGTGCGCCCCCGGCCGCTGTCACGGGTTTGAAGTAACCGATATTGGTCATGCCGTGACGCGCGAAGAGCTTGGTGGTGTGGTCTCTGAAGCGGGCGTCCAGCGCCGCCATCTTGCCTTCAGCGGCCGTGTAGACCCTGAGCTCGTACAGTCCGAGCTCGGGCGCCTTGGGTGTCTCCGGGGCTTTGGCGGGAGTTGCGCATGCGGCCAGAAGCGTCGCCGTGGCCAGCGCGATCGCCTGAAAAAACCTTTGGCCCGGGCCGATCCGGCGCTGAGGGGCGGTATGTGTGGTCATCGCTTGATCCTGTCTCGACGACCCTCGCTATGAGAGGGTCTGAAGGGGGTGAGGTTACCCCCGGGGTTGGACCCAAGCCAAGGGCGTTTGCGCAGAAACGGTATGCTGGCGATTCGACGTATGGGGGGATGTATTGAGGTTTCCGTTGGAATAATTGTCTTTGAATCAGATTGTTAAGGCCGTTTTGTCTTTCTTCCGTTGAACGTGGGCCTCAACTGTCGCACAATCAAACTTCGGCCGGGCGCACCCGGCGCAATGGAGCGTCCGCCATCCCGGCGTACGGAAGAAATGGATTTCTTGATTCTCGGCGTGCTGATCCTCCTGAACGGCGTGTTCGCGCTTTCGGAGATGGCGATCGTGTCGGCCCGCAAGCCGCGACTGAAGGCCATGGCGGATCGGGGGTCGCGAGGCGCGCGGATCGCCCTTCGTCTGCTCGAGGACCCATCGAAGCTCCTGTCCACTGTTCAGATTGGCATTACTCTGATCGGGGTCCTGGCGGGCGCCTACGGGGCCACAGCGCTGGCCGACGATCTTTCGCCGTGGATCGCCCGGACCTTCCCTCCACTTGCGGAGCAGTCAGCTCCGATCGCATTCGGACTGGTGATCGCGCTGACGACATTCCTGTCGCTTGTGGTCGGCGAACTTATCCCGAAGCGCATCGCACTCTCATCACCCGAGACGCTCGCGTCGCTCATGTCTCCCTTGATGGCGCTGGTAGAGACGCTGGCCTCGCCCCTTGTGTTTCTGCTGCGGACCTGCACGGAAGGGGTCGTTCGTCTCTTCGGTCTGCACCGGACGAGACAGGAGGATGTGACCGAAGAGGAACTTCAGTCGCTCATCGTCGAGGGCGCAAAGGTCGGTCTGATCGAGGATGAGGAAAGGGAGATGATCGAGGGCGTTATGCGCCTTGGCGATCGCTCCGTGAAGGCGATCATGACCCCTCGAACAGACATGGTCTGGCTCAATACCGAGTCGAGCAGGCAGGAGATCGTCGCGGAAATTCGTTCAAGCGGCCACTCGCGCTTCCCGGTCGGTCGGGGAGACGCTGACGAGATTGTGGGGGTTGTTCAGACCAAGGAGCTGCTCGCGTTTCTCGCCGAGACCGGCCGGATCGATCTTGAAGCCGTGATGCATCCTTCGGTCTTCGTCCCGGAAACCATGCCCGTTCTCAAACTGCTCGATTCCATGCGAGGCAACCCGGTCCGCATGGTGATGGTGTCCGATGAGTATGGCGCCATTCTCGGGCTCGTGACGGCGGCGGATCTGCTCGAATCCATCGCCGGCGATGGCGCGCTCGGAGAGAATGAAGGGATCAGCCAGCCCTTCCAGAGAGACGACGGGTCATGGCTTATCGACGGTATGACGCCGATCGACGAGTTTGAGCAGACGGTCGGGGCCCGCGGCCTGGATGAGGGTGAGGGCTATTCCACTGTCGCCGGGCTCGTGATGCATCTGATGAACACCGTTCCCAAGGAGGGTGACGTGGCCGAACGCTGGCCGCTCGCCTTCGAGGTCATCGATATGGATGGCCGCCGTGTCGACAAGGTGATCGTCCGTCGACTGGAAGCGAGTGAGAATAACACCGGCTGACCGCTTCGCTCAGCAAGGACAGGCGATGAGGCCCTTCGGCCCCATCGCCTTGTTTCCTAGATGGGATCGTAGGGGAACACTTCGGCCGTTGCTTCGGGACCAAAGAAGTCGTTCTTCATTGCAGGCAGGCAGACGTCGAGAATGCTCGACGGGTTCCATCCGGAAAGGTCGGCCATGGAGCGCACCGGGCGCGGCTGGTCGAACAGGATGATCTCGTTTCCGCGGACGCCGAAGATCTGCCCGGAGACATCTTTGGCCTTGTCGGCGCACAGCGCGACGGCCAGCTGGGCCACCTGATCGGCCCTCATGGCGTCCTTCATCCGCTGAACCCGGATCGCACTTGCCTCGTCTTTCACGGGAATGGATTCAATCATGCGCGTCCAGGCGAACGGGGCGATGACGTTGGATCGGATATTCTTGCGCAGTCCTTCCATCGCAAGAATGCGGGACAGTCCGACAATTCCCATCTTCGCTGCGGCGTAGTTCGCCTGGCCGATGTTGCCGATGAGGCCCGATGTCGAGGTGAAGAGAACGTAGGCTCCTGCTTCGCGTTCGCGGAAGTACTCGATAGAGGCCCGTGCGACATTGAACGAGCCTCTGAGGTGAACGCTGATCACCGCGTCCCAGTCGCTCTCGGACATGCGGTGAAACATGCCGTCACGCAGAATGCCGGCCGGGTTCACGATCGCATCCAGGGCGCCGAATGTGTCCCGGGCCTGTTCGACCATGCGCAGGACTGCGTTGTAGTCTGTCACGCTTTCGGAGTTTGAGACCGCTTCTCCGCCCGACGCCCGGATCTCGGCGGCCACCGCCTCGGCCGGACCCGCTGAGCCTTCGTCTCCTCCCGTCAGAGATCCCCCCAGATCGTTGACAACCAGTCGCGCGCCTTCGCGCGCGAGCAGCCGAGCGGTTTCGCGCCCGATCCCGTTGCCGCCGCCTGTGATCAGAACAACCTTGCCGTCCAGTACGCCCATCGACGTCTCCTGCTCCGCGTGACGCTTTCGACGCCTTCGAAGCACATGACCGCTCGAAGCGAAAGGGGGGAGGCCGGAGGCTCTCCTTTTCGGTCCTGAAAACCTTTTGACTTCAGACCTGAAGGCTCCTATTGGCGCGCCTTCAGAAGATCGGTCAGTCCTGTCGGAGATATCGCCCTTGGTGCAGGACCGGTCTTTTACGATCGTTCAGGAAGGCCCGGAGGACCACGCCGGGGTGGAGGCTCTCTATGACGCCGCCTTCGGACCGGGACGTTTTGTGAAGACAGCTGAGCGTCTGCGCGAAGGCAATGCGCGCATCCCTGAGGCGAGTTTTCTTGCGCGTGACAGCGAAGGCGTCTGCGCTGCAGTCCGTCTGTGGCCCGTCGAGACGGGATCCGGGGGAAGGGCCGCGCTTCTTGGTCCTCTGGCGGTGGCGGCTCGTCAGCGGGGACGCGGCGTCGCCTTTGGTCTGATGGAGCGCTCGATCGGGGTGTGTCGTGAGCTGGGGTTCCCGGCGGTCATTCTTGTGGGCGATGTAGCCTATTATGAGCGCTGGGCGTTCAGGCGCGCCCAGGCTGGCCGCTTTCAGCTTCCCGGGCCGGTTGATCCTGCAAGGATCCTGGTGAGAGACCTGTCGCCGGACGCCGCCGTCCTCAGCGGTATGCTGAGCGTGCCGCGCACCGCCCTCGTCTCGGGATAGCCGGCCGTCTCTGATCGACCTTCCGGCGACAGGGCTAAAACCGGATGCTATCCGCCGGCCGCCGCTCCGGGTTCGATCTTCATCACGACGCTCGAGGTTCCCTCATCGGTTATCACATAGAGCGCGCCGTCCGGGCCCTGTTCGACATCGCGGATGCGCTGGTGAAAGTCCGCCAGGAGCATTTCGGAGCGAACGACTTCCCACTTGTCGTTGAAGACGATGCGCTCAAGATGCCCGGTGCGCGGAGCGTTGCTCATTCTCATTGAGCCTACGAACAGGTTTCCCTTCCAGGCGGGAAAACGGTCGCCGGTGTAAAAGACCATGCCTCCCGGAGCGATCGAGGGAACATAAGAGATATGCGGTCGTGTCATCCCCTCTCGATAAGGGGCCTCTGAGACCTTCCTGCCTGAGTAGTAACGGCCGTCGCTGATAACCGGCCATCCGTAGTTAAGGCCGGGTTGGAGGATGTTGATCTCGTCGCCTCCCTGTGGGCCATGTTCCGACACCCAGAATTCCTTTGTCCACGGATTGAGGGCGAGGCCCAGATTGACGCGATGGCCGAGGGTGTAGATCTCGGGGTTGTATCCCTTGACGCCTGCAAAGGGGTTATCGGCCGGCGTTGTGCCGTCGTCGTTGAGGCGCAGGGTCTTGCCGGCGTAGTCGCCGGTATCCTGTGCCCGGCTGATCGACTCGTCGGTTCCGACCCCGGGGCAGCCGATGGTGGCGTAGAGCTTGCCGTCAGGTCCGAAATGCAGGCGGCTGTAGAGCGCATCGAGGTCGTCCGACAGGAAGATGTCGTGTCCTTCGACGATCTCCCGCCCGTTCCAGCGTCCGCGAAAGATTGCATTCACGCCGAACTTGCCGAAGGCGGGCTTGTGATAGGAGAGGTAGATCAGACCATTTTCCCTGAAGCCCGGATGTAGCGCGATGTCCATAAATCCGGTTCCCGTGCCGAGAACGGCAACGGCGGGGGTACCCTTGACCGGTTCGGGATCGAGAACGCCGTCGCGAAGAATGCGCAGAGCCCCAGCCCGTTCGGTGATGAGCATGTCGCCGCTGGGAAGGAATTCGATTCCCCGGGGCGAAGAAAGGCCGGTGGCCATCACCGTGATCTGCAGGTTCCGTTCTTCCCAGCTTTCCGCTTTGAAAACGCCCTTCTCAAGCGACGGGGCAGGCCAGGCCGGGGCCCGTCGCGCTTCGGCTCTGTCTCGCGGATCGGCTATCCGGCGGGCCGGGTAGGGTATTCCCTCGACGTAGAGGTCGGGGTTCGATCGGTCATCGCGAGGCGGCTCCCGGCTTGCCGTTGCGCCCGGTTGAGGGGTGCGCGTCAGGAAGGCGGCCAGCGCCAGGCGGTCGTCGGATCCTAATCGACCGCCAGGTCCGGCCATCAGGCCGCCTGGCGAAAGCGCCTGAACGATCCTCTCCGGTGACAGCGTCGCCAACGATTTTCGCTCGGGCGCGGTTTCGTCGCCGCCTTCATGACAGGCGGCGCAGTTCTGCTCGTAGAGCTGCTGTCCGGACTTCTGGGCGTGGGTTGCGCCGGCTGCCAATGTTGTCCAGCCCAGTATAAGCAAGGCTGCGGCCGTCGGCGTTCTGCGTCCCGGCATCGATGTCTCTCCCCTTGTCTGTTTTGCCGATATCAAAGTCCATTCGCCCGTCCTCGTCACGCTGCAGTGCAACAAGGCGACCTAAGACGTCTTGCCAAGCCGGATCGGTCGTGGCCCCCTCGCGAAGCGTTCCTGACCTTCAGGACGCGTGGCTCACGGGACATCCGGAGGATGTGGTGATGGCGTCTCAAGCTCAGAAGACGGATGTCGTGGTCGTCGGCGCCGGCATGGCGGGGCTCTATGCGGTTCATGCGCTTCGATCGTCAGGTTTTTCGGTTGTCGGCCTTGAGGGAGCGGATGGTGTTGGGGGCACCTGGTATTGGAACCGGTATCCGGGCGCGCGCTGCGACATCGAGAGTTTTGATTACGCCTATTCCTTCGATCCCGATCTTGAGACGGAGTGGGTCTGGTCTGAGCGCTACGCTACGCAGCCAGAGATCCTGCGCTATCTGAACTTTGTGGCTGACCGCTATGATCTCAGGAGGACGTTCCGGTTTTCGACCCGGCTTCTCACGGCGGCCTGGGATGACGGCGCCCGTGTCTGGAAGGTAGAGACATCTGCGGGAGAGACAATTGTCTGCCGGCATCTCATTATGGCGACCGGCTGTCTCTCCGCGCCGAAGACGCCTGATATTCCGGGAGTGGAGCGCTTCGCGGGCGAGGTATATTTCACCAGCTCATGGCCTGCTGAGGGTGTGACGCTTCGCGGCAAACGTGTGGCGGTGGTTGGAACAGGATCGTCCGCCGTGCAGTCGATCCCAATTCTTGCGGCTGAGGCGGAGCATCTTACCGTTTTTCAGAGAACGCCGGCTTACTCTATTCCCGCCCACAACGGTCCTCCCTCAGAGGCGAAGAGGGCGAGGATTGCATCAGACAGGACGGCATATCGACAGGAGGCTCGGCTGAGCCCGGCGGGCGTGCCCGTCGAACGCAGCCTGGTCGGGGCTCTTCAGGTCGATGCGTCTGAGAGAGAGCGCGTATACGACCGGATGTGGAATTCCGGCGACCTCCTCGGGATCGGGGGAGCCTTCGCCGATATCCTTCGGGACCGTGCCGCCAATGACACGTTGTGCGACTACCTTCGGGGACAGATCCGGAGCATCGTGACCAACCCTGAAACAGCTCGTGCGCTGAGCTCTCAGGACTATCCGATCGCCACGAAGCGACCCTGCCTGGATACGGGGTACTATGAGACGTTCAATCAACCCAACGTCCGACTGGTTGATCTGCGCAGGACCCCCATCGTCAGCTTCACTGAGACGGGAGCGCAGCTCGCTCACGAGCATCTTGAGTTTGATGTCGTCGTTTATGCGACCGGCTTTGATGCGATGACCGGCGCTGTCCTTTCGGTCGATGTCAGGGGCAGAGATGGGGCCAGGCTCGCGGATGCCTGGCGTGAGGGTCCCCAGACCTATCTGGGTCTCATGACCTGCGGCTTTCCCAACTTCTTCATGATCACCGGACCGGGAAGCCCATCTGTTCTATCCAATATGGCGGTTTCCATCGAGCAGCATGTCGAGTGGATCACGACAACTCTGAGGGACCTGCGAGGGGAACGCCTTGAGGTTATTGAGCCGACTGAGACCGCTCAGAATGGCTGGGCTCGGCACTCCGCAGAGTGCGTGGAGCTGTCGCTCTTTCGGGAGGCGAACTCCTGGTACACAGGCGCTAACGTCTCGGGAAAACCTATAGGCGTCCTTCCCTATGTCGGAGGGGTTGATGTCTATCGACTGACCTGTGACGAGGTGCGGGAGAAGGGGTATCTGGGCTTTCGACGGAGCGGACCCGATGGGGAGAAGGTCAGCGACGGCGTCGTCAGGCAGCTGAAGCCCGATGTCGAAGCTGTTCTGCGGATGACGGCCCAGCTGAATCCGCCGCCTCTGGAGTCGCTTTCCGCCGAACAGGCCAGGGCCCTGATCCGGGCCTCCTATGCTCAGCGCCCGATTGGTCCGGAGGTTCACATCGAGGACGGGGTGTTCCCAGGCGCCGCCGGAGATCTCCGGTTCCGACTTTATCGTCCGCCTGGATCGGGGCCTTTTCCCGTCACTTTGTATTTTCATGGAGGCGGCTTTGTTCTGGGCGATCATGCCTCCGACGACCCGCTATGCCGCTATCTGTGTCTGAACTCTGGCTCGATCATTGTCTCCGCGGATTATCGACATGCTCCCGAACATCCCTATCCCGCCGCTCATGACGATGCTGAGGCGGCGCTCACCTGGCTGTTTGACGCAAAGTCGTCTCTCGGGGGGCGATCCGGCGGGATCGTTGTCGCCGGCTGGAGCGCCGGCGCCAATCTGGCGTCCTACGTCGCCGGTCTCGCGCGTGTGGATGCGCCGGAAGGAGTCCTCGGTCAGGTGCTCCTCACCCCGGTGACAGATGTCGATATGTCCCGCTCATCCTATCTCGAAAACGCGCACGGTTATGGCCTGACGGCTTCGTTGATGGCCTGGTTCCTCGATCAGTACATTTCTGTTTCAGAGCGGGCGGGTTCGCGGATCGTTCTGGGCGCGAAGGCGCGTCCTTCGTTTCCCCCAGCGGTTATCCTGACGGCTCAGTTCGATCCCCTGAGGGATGAGGGCATGGAGTTCGCCGCCTGCCTTGAGCGTGCGGGTGCGGCCGTCGAGCTCCGGCTCGCTGCCGGCCAGACCCATGCTTCGATCACAATGGTTGATCTCATCATGAGCGCCGAGCCGCATCGTCGCGCCCTTGCCGATGCGATAGCTCGATTTCACAGCACCTAGAGCTGCTGCGAGCGACCTCTGCATATCCGTACCCGATATCTGGGCAGGCTTGTGTCGTGCGTTAGTCTCCTCGCCTTGAAGTAGTCTGCTGGCGCAAACTCTGAAGCGCGTTCACCAGTTTGGTTCGCCAGATCTCGTATCCGTCCGGGCTTGGATGCAGGCCGTCATTGAAGTACCGGGAAATCTGGGCTCCATCGGCGCTCACATAATCCGGATAGAGGTCGAGATAGTGCGTGTACTCGCGGAATGCCGGCTGTTGTGACAGGGCCAATAGTCCCTCGTTCGCCGGAAGAACTATGTCGCGGTTTTTTGCGGGCTCATTTGTCGGCAAAAGTGACTGGAGAACGATCTGAGCCTCGGGCTGTCTGTCATGAATTGTCGCGAGCGTGACTTTTAACCCGGCCAGAATGCTGTCAACGACAGGCTCCTCAGCGGCCCATGTGTTGTTGATACCCATCATCAGAATGATGAACTCGGGCTTCAGACCTTTTGCATCGAGGTGACCGAGACCGCCTGCCGAACGGGGCGTGATACGATGAAGTACGTGCTCGATCCGGTCCCCGGAGACGCCAAGATTGATCGCCAGGTTTTCGGGTTGTGCGCCCGCGAACGCGTGCTCCCAGACTTTGCGTCCTGCAAATTGTCCCTTCACCCAAAGGTTTTCATCCATGAGCCAGAAGTCGGTGATCGAGTCTCCCAGGAACACCAGTCTGACCGATGAGAGGTCTTTTCGTTCCAGAAGCTCTTTATCGATCTGTTGAATTCGTTCCTGCCAGTATTCAACCCGGGCGCTCGGTTGGGTCGATGCAAAGGCAGGCCTCGCCTGCGCGCTGGCCGGGGCTGAAAGTCCCGTGAGAAGCAAGGCCGTCGCCAGCAAGTGACGACAACGTTTATGGGAAGGCGACATGGGCGAGTTCCGATCCCTGGGTTAGAGTTTTCCCATCACGGCTTGTCTTAAGCCCCCGAGTTCAGCGGTAACGAGCGCACTGAGGGCCACTTGTACGATCATGGCTCTTGCCGGCGTGCCAGTCCACCTGTCCTCTCTGACTTAGCTTTCGCTCATCCTTCAGGCTCCCCCTTTTTGAAGGGGAGGCGCTTCGTCGGGATGGTCTTTCGTGCTGACCTTCGCGAGAGGTCAGGGAGGTGTGGGGATGCATGGAGATCCAGGGGAGGCGGCCACGCAATGACATGGACCTCTCGATGGATGTCATTTTGGATACAGTCTGGGTCGGATGCGCAGACGGGATTGCAGATTGTCAGGGGCTGAGCTTATGCGGACGATCAGGCCGATGTTTCATCTCGCGAGGAGGCTTGCTGTCTGGAGTTTGTCTCTCGCAGCGTTCTGGCCCGAAGCTGTCGCTCAGGCGTCGCGGGATCTGGACTGGCGGACGGTTGCGATAGCCGCGCCCGGCGTGTCCTATCATGAATTTCAAAGTGAGGCGGCTGACCTGTCCGTCAGCTATCACCTCTATACGCCTCCGGGATACGTTTCAGAAGGCCAGCGCCGCTTCCCCGTCGTCTACTGGCTGCATGGTTCGGGCGGGGGCCTCAGCGGCATCGAGCCGCTTGCGCGGGAGTTCGATGCGGCCATTCGCTCAGGCGAGGCCCCTCCGTTTCTGGCGGTCTTCGTCAATGGTCTCCGATTTGGAATGTATGTGGACTGGAAAGATGGGAGGGCTCCTCTTGAGAGTGTGATTGTCAGGGATCTGGTGCCTCATATTGACGGCGCCTATCGGACGGTCTCGTCCTGCAGGGGCCGAATGCTCGACGGTTTCAGTATGGGGGGTATGGGGCCGCCCGGCTTGGGTTCAAGTTTCCGGAGACGTTCTGCAACGTCTCTATCGTCGGCGCCGGTCCTCTGCAGGCCTCCCTTGATCGAACACCCAGGGCGAGCGGCCTTCAGGCCAGCGATCTGCTTCGCGATGTCTATGGGAGCGACCCCGGTTACTTCACGCAGGTCAGCCCCAGACGGTTGGCTGAAAACAACTCAGCTCTGATTGCGGGTGGCTCTCGGATCAGAATGATCATCGGGGATAAGGACGAGACCTTTTCAAACAATAAGGCCTTTCACGAGGATCTCCTTAAGCTTGGCATCCCTCACGACTGGATTGTGGTGGAGGGCGTCGGTCATGAGCCGCTCAAGATCATGCGCTCCCTTGGAACACGGTATTGGGGTTTTTATCGATCCGCTTTCGAGGAGGAGGCTGCGCAGTGATCGAAGAGGCAGATAGCGCACTCTTTTTATGTCTTCACGAGCGTCGTCGCACGCTGGGGTCATACTGAAATTCATGCTCATGCTCTTAAAAATGCGGCCACACCGAGCCATTGCGGACGACATCAGGCGACGTCTGGCGGCGGGCGGATTTGATCAGTTGGGTTCAGCCAGAGTCATCCCCTCTTCTTTCAGGGAGGCTGTCGCTTGAGGTTGGCATAAAAGCGCCCACTCAGGCTGGGGGAACGGGATGACAAATTGGTTTACTCACCGGAGCGCGAGGCGGCGCTCCCGAGGCGGATGCTGCCTTCGAACACTATATCCCTCCGACAGCTTTCCAGGGAGGAAGGGTTGTCTCAGATAACCTTGTTCAAATGGTGGGCCGAACTCCGGGTGAAGGGCATGCTCCTGCCTGATGCTTATGCCTTCTCTGAGTGTTGAACCGCCCGGGACAAGTTTGCGGCTGTTATCGATACAGCCTTGATGAACGAGACGGCGTTGGCAGGTCTCGGCGCCAAAAGGGGCTTCATCGCGAACAGATCGCTGGGTGGCGGGAAACTTCCAAAAGAGCTACTGACTGCAAGCTTGCCGCCACAAATCGGATTGTCCGCGGGACCTGGGACGACAGGAAGCGTATACAGGAGCTTGAACGGGAGCTGGTCCGCAAGGAGAAGGCGCTCGCCGAAACCGCAGCTCTGATAATTCTCAGAATAAAGCGGGTGCGCTGTGGGGGCGCCCGGAGGGAGAGGGCGAATGGCCTCTTCCCCGGATCACAAGAAGAATGGCGCCCACCATTGATGAAGCTGCTGCCGCTGGCGCACGAGAGGCGAGGGCCTGCGGGGAGCTGGGACTGCCCTCGCGTGTGCTCGGTCCCTGAGCGCTCTGCCAGGGTTTGACGTACTCAGGATTACTCTCAGCGACAGAAGGGAACCCCGAGAGGTTCAGCGTCCTTCACGTCTCCATGCAAGCATCATCAGACCCACCGCAAGGAGCATGCCGACCGCCCCGGGCAGAAGCGGGGTTGACTGCACAGCGCGCACCGCAAAGGCGCCTCTGTTTCTTAATCCAATCCAGCCGGTTCCCGCCGCATTGCCGCGATCGCCGATGCGACGAAGCTCCGGCAGTTCGGGCGTGCCGTCCGCGCCCAGCGTCACCACCCCGCCGAGCGTGGCTGCGGCTACAGGCTGGAGATGACGAGCAGTCGCTCTGAGGTCCGCATATTCGCGGGGATGGGCGGGGCCCCTCAGTGTGACCGCCTTGAGATCGCCAGCCTTTGCTGCGTACTCGCCAAGGTCCTCAGCGGCAATTTTGGCTGTGTAGACTCCAGGTCGCGCAAGCGTCCAGGGCGCTTCCTTAGTGTTACCGTCGGGGCCTGTCAGGGAGAGCGGCGGCGGGGCGTCTGACATGGTTCGAAGTTCGGCCTCAATGTCCTGAACGCCAGGTCTCAGTTCGAGAAGCTCTTCTTCGAGTTCAGGCTCCTTCATCAGCCAGTGGGCCGTTCTGCGGATCAGTTCTGCGTAGGGTCCGCCTCCCTTGTAGCCTCGCGCCCAGAGCCACATCTGGTCGGACATGATGCTGGCGACCCGGCCCTTTTCGACCCGTCTCAACAGGAGGAGAGGGGCGCCGTCCGGCGCTTTCATCAGGGGCTCGGCCTTTCCGGCATCGAGCTTCATATACCGCATCCACGGCCCCCAGCTGTCACGGCCAACGAGGGGCGCGGTGACTGAATGGCGCCGTCCAAGGTCGGTGAGCTGCGGTACAAAACTTGTTTCGACCACTTCGCCTGTCGCGCGTCCGGGCAGGACGCCGGCAAGTGGCGAATTGTAGAGGAGATCCGCATCCGGATAGGGCGGGCCGGCCACTACAAGGAGCGCCCCGCCGTTCTCGACATAGCGTGCGACACGATCGAGATACTGAGCCTCGAGAACGCTTGAGCGGAGCTCGTGATCAAAAATCACAAGGTCGAATTCGCTGAGTTTTTCCCGGAAAAGCTGGTTTCTGGGAAAGTTGATCAGCGCGATTTCTTCCGTTGGTGTGATGTCCGTTTTCTGTGGCGGCTTCAGAATGGTGAAGTGAACGAGATCAACGGCAGGGTCCGACTTCAGGAGATCGCGCCAGACACGGGCGCCCGCATAGGGCTCGCCCGTGACAAGCAGAACCCGGAGACGGTCCTGGACGCCTGATATCACGGCGGACGCCAGGTTGTTGGCGAGGGTCAGCTCGCCTTCGATGCCTGCGACCTTCAGGACGACAAGATTGTCTCCCCGCCGGTCGAGATCGATGCTGAGGGTCGTGGGCTCCCCCGGTGTCGCGAGCTGCGGCTCACGTCGTTCGCCGTTGACGGATATCTCCACCGGGACAGGTCGGGTTCCCGGATCCTCGACCCTCACCCGTAGTTCAAGGGGCGTGTCCAGAAGACCGAAGCTTGGGGCGGTTTCGATTTCCAGCCTGCGGTCTTTTTCATCTTCTCCGCCGACGACAAGCCCGTGGATTGGACCAAGCTCGGCCAGCTCGTCCGGTGTGTCCGGACTATCGTGAATCTGACCATCGGTAATCAGGACGGCTCCGGCGATGCGATCCCTCGGCGCATCCGACAGCGCGGACCTGAGTGCGGAGTAGAGATTGGATGATTCCGCCGCGGGATCCGTCTCGATGACCCTCAGTTCAAGGGTCTCGTCCGCCTCAATTCGCGTCTTGAGCTCCAGAAAAGCCGCCTCCGCCGTCTCTGATCGCCCGCGGAAGTTCATGCTCTCCGATCGGTCGAGAACAAGCGCGGCGATATCTTTGAGCGGCTCGCGCTGTTCCTCGATCCAGAGAGGATTGGTCAGCGCGACCGTCAGCACCGTCAGGGCGAGCGCCCGCAGGAGGCGCGCCCGCCCTCTCAGCAGCAGATAGACCGTCCATAAACCGAACGAAACAATGACAAGGCCCCATATCCAGGGCCATGAAATCAGAGGATCGAACGCAAGCCGTGCTGCGGACTGCATCATTCACTCCGGCCTTGGTCGGGTCGAGGGACGCTCGGGCGGGCGACCCAGTCGTTCCAGGAGATCCGGCACATGCACCTGATCTTCCTTGTAGTTCCCTGTGAGGATGTACATGACCAGATTGATACCGAAACGGTAGGCCATTTCGCGGGAGCCCTCGCCGCCATCCATGGTCAGAAGCGGCTTGCCGTTCTGATCGATCGCCCAGGCCCCCGCCCAGTCGGATCCGCCGATGAAAAGGCCCGATACCCCGTCGCCGCGTCGGGTGTTCCGGTCCACAGATGAGGCCTCGATCCACAGGCGCCCGTTCAGACGTCCCGGGAAGCTCTTGATGAGATAATAGCTCTTTGTCAGCACATGGGTCGCCGGGGCCGGCTGCAGCGGCGGGGCGTCGATCCCTTTGAGCAGGTTTTCGAGATCCGCTGAGACATCTCGACCGGGTGATGCGTCGCGTGTGTCCACGACGAAGGCGCCGCCGTTGCGGAGATAGGCGTTCACCCGGGCGACGGCGGCCGCCGGGAGCGGCTTCGCGTCCCGGGGAACTGCGTAATAGATCATCGGATAAAATTCGAGAGCGTCTCGGGTCAGGTCGATCCCGTGGGGCATGTCGGGTTCGACGGACGTTCTTTCGCCAAGCTGGTAGCTTAGTCCGAACAACCCAGCGCTTGTGATCTGATCGAGCCGACTGTCGCCTGTGCGCACATAGGCCAGACGCAGCTTGCTGGCCGCCTCGCGCGCCAGAGCGTCGGATGTCTTGCCTCCCTGCGCCTCGGCGCCGGGTGAATCCAGACCGGCGGCAATGACGAACAGCATGGTCGCAGCCGCTCCCCTCGCGAACTTTCCTGCGAAGGAGAGAGCGATCAAGAGGTCGGCGGCGAAGATGGCGAGAGCGGCGGCGATCATCCATCCTCCCAGACCCCGTCTTTCAAGGACGACGGACTGTTCCGTGACGATGACGGCGGGAGGCCAGTTCGTGAACGCCGCCGGCGTCACGAGACCTGCGTTGACGGCCCGTTCGCCGGCGGGGCCCGAGTAGAGACCGGGCGGGCTCTGGGGGCCGGGAAGCGCCGAGGCAAGGGCCTCGGCCGTCAGTGGCTTTGCGCCGGAAGGAGGAGGCGTCAGAAGGCCGAACCCGTCGAGTAAGCGGACCGGCGTCAGCGCGCCGGTCAGGTCCGTGGCCGCGCGACGTTCCTGTCCTCCGGAAATGACCGATCTCCGCAGCATCTCCACAAAGGCTCCCGAGTAGGGGAGGTCGGACCAGTCCGGATCTGCGGTGACATGAAAGAGGATGAGCTCTCCCTGGCCGACCCGCTGCGCGGTCACCAGAGGCGTTCCGTCGACAAGCGTCGCCCATGTCAATCCAGGCAGCTCGGAGGAGGGTTGAGCCAGGACCTGCTGGCGAACGACCACGTCCGCCGGAGGAAGGAGCCCGGTAAAGGGCGATCCTGCAGGGAACGGGGAGATCTTCTGCGGCGTCTCCCAGGCGAGCGCTCCCCCGAGGGCGCGGGAGGCGGGTCTGAGCGGCGTCGGCGTCAGGGCGCCTGGCTGGGCCGCCAGGCGGGGGCCTGCAAATCGGATGAAGGCGCCTCCCTTCTCAATCCATGCGGTGACGAGCGCGACCTCCTCTTCGGTGAACGCCCCCCGATCGCCGACAATGATGGCGTCCACCGGACTCTTCAGGAGATCGGCAAGGGAGCGTTCGGTAATGTCGGAGTAGGGTTGAAGCGCTTTGCGTACATAATAATGCTCGGACAGAAGCGGCTGCGCCTCATCACGCGCATCGGCGATTCCGACATGGGGTCGACGTGCTGCGTCGTCCCAGAGCCACACTCCTCCGGCAGACGGGGACGCTGCGATCCGGAAGCGGGCAACGCGGTTGAGCGCTGCGGGAGGGATCGAAAACAGAGCCTCGCCGGCTGTAGACCCGTCTTCGAATGTTCCCCGGGCGGTTCCCAGCGATGCGCCCTCTTCCGTCTCGGCGATGATGTCGAAGGTGTCGGCGGAGGTAGTGAGCGAACGCCTGACGTCGACGCGAGCTCCCTCCGCTGAACTTCGAGCTCCCGCGATGACGAAGGCGCCCTTCGGGCGGTTCACACGGACTTCGGTCGGCGCAAGCGCGGAGAGCGTCTGCGCGAAGGCGCCGGCGTCGCCATGGTCGAACCCGTCCGTCACCCAGATGATGCGCCCAGGCTTCAGGCCGCTGGCCCTCAGCCGTTCGGCCGCGTCCGAGCGATCTGGCGTCCATGGAGCCGGCCGAGCGCTTCGAAGAGCCTGTCGGGCGCTCTCGAAGTCGATGGCCTCGGATGGGTCCGGCGGGAGATCTCTCGGAGCGGTGAACAGGAGATGGATCGAGGTTTCTGTTGTCGCCACCTCGTCGATTGCGGCGGTGGCTGTTCTGACAGCGTCGCGCCAGCGCTCGGCGCTCGGCCAGCCGTCGTCGACCACAATAAGGGCGCCGCCCGCCTGAGCGCCGCTCTGCTGAGGCGCAAGCGTCGGCCTGGCGAAGCCGACGATGACAAGCAGAAGGGCGAACAGTCTAAGCAGCAGAAGCCACCACGGCGTGCGGGCTGGAGTCTCCTCGGTCGCTCTCAGACCCTCCATGAGGGCGAGTGAGGGCAGGGCTGAGCGCTTGGGCTCCGGGGGCGTCGCTCGCAGCAGCAGCCAGAGAAGAGGCAGGGCCAGCAGCCCGAGCAGAGCCAGGGGCTGCAGAAACAGGATCGGGCCGAGCGTCATGTCCGCGATCCCTGCATTTCGAATCCACGGGCGAGATCGCCAAGGGCCGTGCGCGCCTCGAGGTTCGTGACATGGGTGATGAAACGCCAGCCCAGTTCCGCGGCCAGGTGGGCGAGATCGCTCCTGCGACGTTCGAAACGTTCAAGGTAGGCATCCCGAAGAGACTCGGCTTTTCCGACGATGCGGCCCTGGTCGTCTCCGGGCCGGAAGAACCGTGTGCGCCCCTCGAATGGATAGCTGATCTCCACCGGATCGCAGACCTGCAGCAGGGTTCCGTCCCGACACTTCGCCGCTATCGGGGTCAGCTGGCGGCGCCAGTCTTCGAGTGAGGTGTAGAAATCGCTGGCGATGACTGCCGCCGCAGCCTCGCGTGGAGGGCGCGGAAACGGCGCTTTAGGATCCAGCGCCCGCAGATCCTCGCCTACCCGCTGAGCAGCTCGCGCTCCGGAAACGGGCGAGCGCGCTCCGCCGAGCGCTCCGCATCGTTCACCGGCCCGGGACAGGCTGCCCGCGAGAGCCATCGACAGAACCAGCGCTCTGTCCGCCTTGGCGAGGTGGGCTTCGTCCCCTGACCAGGCGAAGCCCGGCGACGGGTCGACCCAGAACAGGAAGGTGCGAGCTGTCTCGAGCTCAGTCTCCCGCACAAACAGATGTTCCTCGCGCGCGGATCGGCGCCAGTCGACGCGCTGCGCGCCGTCTTCGGGCACGAAACGTCGATACTGCCAGAAATTCTCGCCCATCCCTGAGCGTCGTCGTCCCGCCGAGCCGACCTGCGCCGCGCTTGCAGCGCGGGCATGGGTCGACAGGGATCCGAGCTGGCTGGCGAGGCCGGCGGCTTCGGCTCTGAGCTGATGCAGGGGCGCCTGGGTCAAAGAAAAAGCCTTCAGGCGGCCCGGGAGGCGAGATCGGCGATCAGGCCGGACAGGGATCCGCCCTGGCCGGTGGGATCATAGGCGAGAGCCATCCTGTGGCCGAGGGCGGGTTCGGCAAGGGCCTCAACATCGTCGAGCGAGGGGGCGAGGCGGCCGCGGAGAAGCGCGCGGGCCCGCGCTGCAAGCATCAGGGCCTGACCGGCTCTTGGGCTTGGACCCCATTCTACGCGCTTTCTCACCTCCGGGTGGTCGCTCTGCTCGGGACGGGCCGATCTCACGAGACGAATGATCGCTTCGAGCACGGTCTCAGGAACGGGCATTCGCCGAACGAGCGTCTGCAGGGCTGTCAGTCTCTCCGCGTCGAGAACGGGCCGCACGGTTGCATCCCCGAGCCCAGTAGTCTCCACCAGAATGCGGCGCTCGGTTTCCAGATCCGGATAGTCGACGTCGATCTTCAGCAGAAAACGGTCCAGCTGGGCCTCAGGAAGCGGGTAGGTCCCCTCCTGCTCAATGGGGTTCTGCGTCGCGAGGACGTGAAACGGCGCCGGCAGGTCGTGGCGGGCGCCCGCTATCGTCACATGGCGTTCCTGCATCGCCTGCAGAAGCGCCGACTGGGTTCGAGGGGACGCCCGGTTGATTTCGTCCGCCATGAGAAGTCGGGTGAAGATGGGACCCCTGACGAAACGGAAGGCGCGGCCGTTCTGCGTTTCCTCGAGGATCTCCGATCCAAGGATGTCGCCCGGCATCAGATCCGGTGTGAACTGGACCCGACCCCAGTCGAGCCCAAGGGCTCTGGCTGTGGTCTCGACAAGGCGGGTCTTCGCAAGTCCCGGCGCGCCGATGAGAAGGCAGTGGCCGCCGGCGAGAATGGACGCAAGCGTCAGTTCGACGACACGGTCCTGCCCGAACACCAGCTTTCCGATTTCCGCCCTGACCTCGGCAAGGCTGCGGACGGCGGCGTCGGCATCCGCGACAATGTCCCCCGGGGCGGCGTTTGCGGCTTCACTCATTCTGTCGCTTTACCTATGTCTGAGGACAGTCCGCCATCGGAGCCGCCCATGCCGAATCCTGACGCCCCGAAAGCCGATACGCTGTCGGACCTGATCGCCACCTTGCAGGCGGAAGCGGGTTTGGGAAAGCCCCGATCCCCACCTCCCGTGCATTTATGGAACCCGGTCGGTTGCGGGGATATCGGCCTCGAAATCCGACGGGACGGGTCGTGGTGGCAGGACGGGGTGCGATTCAGCCGGGAGGCCCTGGTGCGTCTCTTCTCTTCAATACTTCGCCGGGATGAGGACGGCTACTATCTTGTCACTCCTCATGAAAAGGTGGTGATTCGGGTGGAAGACGCGCCTTTTGTGGGGGTCCGCGCAGATCGCTCCATGGGCGAAGATGGGCCTGCGATCCTTGTGACGACCAATGTAGGAGACGTCGTTGTTGTGAACGATGAGCACCCTCTTCGCGTTCTTCACGATCCCGCGACAGGGGAGCCGTCAACCTATGTTCGGATCCGGGGCGGGCTTGAGGCGCGTCTGGCGCGACCGCCTTATTATGACCTCGTGTCATGGTCTGAACCGGGTGCTGAAGGTCGCGATTTGGTGGTGCGCTCCTGCGGGCGGACCTATTCGCTCGGACCCTGTGAGTAGGGTGGGCGCATGACCTATTCGACGCGGGAGGATTTTGACCGACGGGTTCGCGGCCGCCTGGAGCCTGCTCATTCTCATCTCGAGCGGCCGCTGCGGTCGGATTTCGATCTGTCTGCCGAACCTAAGCCGAACCTGGATGCGCCCTACAGGCGCGCGGCTGTGCTCATGGGGCTTGTCGATCGCGGTGATGATTATGGAGTTTTGCTGACCCTGCGCCCCGAAACGATGAGCCGTCATGCCGGGCAGGTCGCCTTTCCAGGCGGGCGTATCGATCCGGAAGACGCCTCTCCCCTTCAGGCGGCCTTGCGGGAGGCTCGTGAGGAGGTCGGTCTCTCCTCGGATGTCGAGGTTCTGGGGCAGGTCGACCCCTATCTCACTTCGTCCGGGTTCATGGTCTCTGTCTTTATCGCCCGTCTGATGCCGTTCGAGGCGCGCATCGACCCGTCCGAGGTGGCGGATGTCTTCGAGACCCCGCTGTCGTTCCTGATGACGCCGTCAAATCACCAGAGGCATGAGCGGACTTATAACGGGATTGCGAGAGCCTTTTACGCGATGCCGCATAATGGTCGGTATATCTGGGGAGCGACCGCGGGTATGATCCGCTCGGTCTACGATCGCCTGTATGGCGAAGAGGGGAGCGGCTGAGGAATGGCGCAGCGAATACTGCTCGAGGTCTTCCTGTTTTTATTGCCTTTTGGGGCCTTTTTTGTGTTCCGGGCGATATCTCCGAACCTCCGGATCGCCGACCGGTGGCCGGTCAAACGACTGGTCGCGATCGGCTTCGGTCTGGCCGTGGCGGCGTTGATCCTGTTCCCGCTGCTCCAGCCCTCGAACAAAGGGCTGTGCTATCAGGCGCAACGTTATGAGAACGGCGTGACCATCCCTGCGCGCATGGTCGATTGTGCTCTCGCCAGACCGCCAGCGCGCGATCCGACCCCTCCCGCAGCGCCCCCGGTCGCGCCGCGGAACCAGACGCCTGACCCATGACCTCGATCGCCTCCGAGGAGTGGCTTCGCGACCCTGCCGTTCGTCGCGTGATAACGGCTCTCGAGGCGCAGCGTCCGGGCGGCGTCAGGTTTGTGGGGGGCTGTGTCCGCAACGCTCTTCTGGGACTTCCGATCTCGGACATCGACCTCGCAACACAGTTGCCGCCGGCGGATGTGGCGAACGCCGCGCGCGCGGCCGGTCTGGCGGTGCACGAGACGGGGGTGGAGCATGGGACCCTGACGCTCGTCGCAGACCATCGGCCGTTTGAGGTGACAACTCTGCGGCGCGACGTGGAAACGGACGGACGACGGGCGACGGTCGCCTTCACCGAGGACTGGATTGAAGACGCCTATCGCCGCGACTTCCGGATGAACGCCCTTTATGCGGATCCTGACGGGACCGTCTTTGATCCGACAGGAGGCGGGCTTGAGGATGTCCGGAACCGGCGGGTTGTCTTTGTCGGGACCCCTGAGGATCGAATCCGCGAAGACTATCTTCGGATCCTGAGATTTTTCAGGTTTCACGCATGGTATGGGGACGGCGCCCCGGATGAGGCGGGTCTGCGCGCATGCGGACGCCTCAAGGAAGGGCTTTCACGAATTTCCGCAGAGCGGATCTGGATGGAGACGCGAAAACTGCTGTCAGCTCCATCCTGTCTTGCGGCGCTCGAGGCGATGGAGGCGAGCGGGACGACCGGGTGGGTTTTTCCTGAGTTTCATTCCGTTCAGCCCCTGACGGCATGGATCCACGCGGAACATCTCCTTGGACAGTCTCCGGATCCGTTGCGTCGTCTCGCGGTGCTGATCGCCCCTTCCGCTGACAGGGGCCGGACGTTCAGCGCTCGTCTGCGCCTCTCCGTTCGCGAGCGGACCCGTCTGGAGGCCGCGTGCGGGTCTGATCAGGATTTCCGCTTGGCCGACCCGGATGGCGATCCGGCGGCCCTGTACAGACTGGGCGCTGAGACCTTTTGCGACCGGCTCGCCGTCCTCATGTCCCGGGGAGCTGGCGGCGTTGTGATCGAGGGTCGCTTTTCAAAGGCGGCGACATGGCGGCGGCCAGTTTTTCCGGTGACGGGCGAGGATCTACTCGGGCTGGGATTTCCACCCGGCCCTGTGTTTGGCCAAACCCTGAGGCGTCTGGAGGACGCGTGGATTGCGAGCGGGTTCGAGCTGTCGCGAAAGGCCCTGCTGTCCCAGTGTCCTGACGTTTCGTCCTGATGATCAGGAGAGCGGCCGGGCCGGTTCGGCCGTCGCCCAGCGTTCCTTCGCGCCGCCCGCTTCGTGGCCTCTCAGTGTGGAAGCTAATTTCTTCATTCGTCTGACAAGCAGCGGTGTCGGCAAACGGGTGCTCAGGTCGATGCGGTAGGTTCGCTCCAGGATGGAGAGCGTTCGGGGACACATATCAGCCGAATAGACGATTTCACGATGCGCGCGGGCCCATGGATTGAGACCGGGATGAACGGTCACCTGGTTCAGAATCGGCGTCCAGTTGGTGTAGATGTGCTTGGAGTTGTCGCTCAGAGGATAGATGCCCGGCGTTTCCTCCAGAGCCTGCCTTGCGCGCCTGCTGTCTGTCTGCACACACAAGGAAACAGCCTGGGCAGGATCGTTGTGAGGGGCGATTGTCAGTCCCGGGAGGTCTTGCAGCCATGTCGCGGCGAGGCGGCGCCGATGCGCGAGGCGGATCATGCTCTTCTCTAGGCGGTCAAGCTGCACGCTCAGCATGGCGCCGACCAATTCGCTGACCCTGTAGTTCTGTCCCACAAAGGCGGGTTCGTCGGTCAGAGGCTGATGACCTCTGATAAAGGCGCCGACGTCATGATAGTTTCGGGCGCGTTCGAACAGTCGGGCGTCTTTCGCGAGGACCGCCCCTCCTTCGCCTGAAGTGATGTTCTTGAACTGGTTGCAGCTGAAGGCGCCGAGGTCGCCCATGGCTCCGCAGCGCCTGTCGCGATAGCGTACCCCGACAGCCTGACAGGCGTCTTCAATGACGAGCAGACGATGGCGACGGGCGATGCGAAGGATCGCCTCCATGTCGCATGGTGTGTTGATCATGTGCACCGGCATGATCGCACGCGTCCAGGGCGTTATCCTGCGTTCGATGTCAGCTGGGTCGATTGTGAGGGTGTCGTTGATTTCTGCAAAGATCGGAACCGCGCCGAGGTGAATGGGCGCTGCGGCGGTTGACATCCACGTGTACGCCGGGACGATGACTTCGTCGCCAGGGCCTATGCCGGCCGCCGCCAGTGCGCAGATCAGAGCGCTGGTTCCGCTGTTAACCGTCAGGGCGTGCGCGACATCGAACTGCCCGCAGAGTTTCGCCTCGAAGCGGTCGAGCTCACCGGGAGTGTCTCCAAATCGGGTGAGGCGCCGACTTGCCAGGACACGCAGGAGAGCCAGCCACTCTTGAGCGCCGATCTGAGCCATAACCCCACTGCCTCAACCTGACCACGATCGTTCGTCCCGACCAGACGACGCCGCCGACTATCCGTCGGTTTGGGCTGATGCAATTGACGTGCCGCAAGGCCTGGGGGGGGGAGGGAGGCGGCTGTCCGAGCTCAGGGCCATTTCACGAGGGGAGGCATGGATGAGAGAATGCTTGCGACATTCCCGCCGGTCTTCAGGCCGAAGGTCGTTCCACGGTCATAGAGCAGGTTGAATTCCACATACCGGCCCCTCCGGATGAGCTGTTCGTCTCGCTCTTCGGGTGTCCAGGCCTCCTCCATTCGCCGTCTGACGATACGAGGGTAGGCCTCCAGAAAAGACATTCCCACATCGCGCGTGAAGCCGAAATCCTCATCCCAGTCGCCCGAATTGTAGCGATCGTAGAAGATGCCGCCGACCCCACGAGGCTCATTCCTGTGGGGTAGGTGAAAGTACTCGTCGCAGTGTTTTCTGAACGCCGGATAGTCGGGTCCGCGTCGCCCCTCGCAGGCTCGTTTCATCGCTGCATGAAATTCTTCAGAATCCGCGGTGGGGCCGACGCGCTGCGTCTCGAGCAGCGGTGTGAGGTCGGCGCCGCCGCCAAACCAAGTGTCTGCAGTGACCAGCATGCGGGTGTTCATATGGACCGCCGGCACCCGGGGGGATGTCATGTGGGCGATCAGGGATATTCCGCTGGCCCAGAACCGTCCGCCTGAGCGGTCCGCGCCGGGGATGGAGGATGCGAATTCCGGGGTGAAGGTCCCGTAGACGCACGAGACGTGCACGCCCACTTTCTCGAAGAGCCGGCCCTTCATGAGCGCCATCACTCCGCCGCCGAGGTCCTCGCCCGTCGCCCCCCGTTTCCATGGGGTTCGTTCGAAGCGACCAGGCTGGCCCGAATACAGCGGCGGTCGGGCTTCGTCCTCAAGCTGCTCGAATTCCGCAATAATGCGGTCCTGCAGGTCCGAAAACCATGCCCTCGCGCTATCCTTGCGGGACGACAGGACAACTTGGTCAAGGGGTTCGGGGCTTGTCATCGCATTTGGGTACGGCTTCGGACCGACCTTCGTCCAGAGACAGGTCGTCGCTCCCCTGTTCAGGATCAACGCAACGCTTTCTCGTTACGGTTTTCCGATCTAGGGTCCTTCAAAGTCGGAGGTCGGTTATGAAACGCCATTCCAAAGGTTGGGGTTTTTTCGGTGCGGCGGTTCTGGCCTGTTGCCCGGTCATCCTGTCCGCCTGCGCCAAGCCAGAGCCGCCTGAGCGGACCGTGCTGGTGTCCCAGTGCGTTAAAGACGGCAACACTGAAGAGGCTTGTCGGTGCATGGCCGATCAGGCTGAAGCCACGCTCGATAAAGAGGTTCTCGCCGCCATGGCGCTGGCGGCCGAAGGTAAAGACGACGAAGCCGATGAGGCGATGCGCAAGCTCACCATGGAGCAGCAATTCTCGGTGGCCCCGTTCGCAGCTGCAGCGGTTGAGGCCTGCAATCTCAGTTAACGGCCCTGAACGGATTGCTGAGCCTCCCAGAGGGCTATCGCAGCGGCCATGGCGACGTTCAGCGATCTCGCGCCCTGACGTAGAGGAATGAAAAGCCGCGCGGCGCACGCCTCGTGAACTTCATCGGGGACCCCGGCCGATTCCCTCCCGAACAGGAGCGTGTCTCCCGCCTCGAAGGCAAAGTCTCGAAGGGGAAGGGCGGCGCGCGTGCTGAACAGGATAAGCCGCCCATCCGTCCTTTCGGGGGCCTGGAGGAAGGCTGACCAGCTGTCATGGCGCTTCCATCGGCAGAGGTCGGCATAGTCCATCGCCGTGCGTCTCAGCGCACGGTCGGTCAGAGGGAATCCGCACGGTTCGATGATGTCGATCTCCGCCCCCAGGCAGGCCCCCAGCCGCATCGAGGCGCCCAGATTTTGGGCTATGTCGGGTTGATAGAATCCCAAGCGCACTTTACAGCCTTTCCCCGGGTGGGAGCCTCTTGCGACATCAAGCCACGCGCGAGCTGCGGCTCGGCCCGTTATGTATGGCGCACAAAGCTCCGAATACCATGGGAGAGTCGCGTGGCGGAACACGGTTCAGACAGCCAGTCAGCGGGCGGGGCGCACGCCGGTGAGACCCGGCGGGATTTCATTCACATTGCGGCGGTAACCGTCGCAGGCGGGGGAGCGGCCGCTCTGGCGTGGCCCTTTTTGCAGCAGCTTGGCCCGGCGGCGGACACGCGCGCCCTCTCAAGCACGGAAGTGGATGTGTCCAAGGTTCCGCTTGGAGGGGAAATCCGGATCCTGATCGGGGGAATGCCCTTCTTCGTGCGTCACCGAACGGATGCTGAGATCCAGGACGCCCGTAATGTCGATGTCTCCACACTTCGGGACCCCCAGACGGATGACGACCGTCTGCAGCCCAAGGCCGACGGAACCCGCAATCCCGCTATTCTCGTGACTTCAGGGTCCTGCACGCATCTTGGATGCGTTCCTGTGGGGCCGGCCCAGGGAACACTGGGCGATTTCGGCGGGTGGTACTGCCCGTGTCATGGGTCTCACTACGACACGTCGGGTCGGATCCGGAAAGGGCCTGCGCCCCTGAACCTGCCGGTTCCCAAGTACGAGTACACGTCCGATTCGATCATCAAGATTTCGCTTTAAGGGGGCTGGCTCGTGAGCGGACCATCGACCTACGAACCCAAATCGGGCTTCACGCGCTGGCTTGATGCGAGGCTGCCGATCGCGCGCCTCGCCTATGACAGCTTCGTCGACTTCCCGACGCCTAAGAACCTGAACTACTGGTGGACCTTCGGCGGTATTCTCGCGATCTGTCTTGTCACGCAGATCCTTACGGGCGTTGTCCTGGCGATGCACTATGTCGCATCGACCGATCAGGCCTTCGCCAGCGTCGAGCGGATCATGCGAGATGTCGACTATGGCTGGCTGATCCGCTTCATCCACGCCAACGGCGCGTCCATGTTCTTCCTGGCGGTCTACATCCATATGTTCCGTGGTCTCTATTACGGGTCATACAAGGCTCCGCGTGAAGTCCTCTGGATCCTGGGATGCGTTATCTACCTGCTGATGGTCGCGACAGCGTTCATGGGCTATGTGCTTCCCTGGGGACAGATGTCGTTCCACGGCTCGGCGGTTATCACCAACCTCCTGGGCGCGATCCCTCTGGTTGGCGAGACGATCAAGACCTATCTCATGGGCGGTCCGGCGATCGGCGACCCCACGCTCAACCGGTTCTTTTCACTTCACTATCTTCTGCCGTTCGTGATTGCGGGCGTGGTGGTTCTCCACGTGTGGGCCCTCCATGTCGCAGGAAACGGCAATCCGACGGGCGTCTCGGTCAAGGAAGTGAAGAAAGACACGGTTCCGTTCCACCCGTACTACACGGTGAAGGACGGTTTCGCGATCCTGCTGTTCCTCATGCTGTTTGCGGCCTTTGTGTTCTACTTCCCGAACATTCTTGGCCATGCCGACAACTCGATCGAGGCTAATCCGCTTCAGACCCCGGCCCATATCGTGCCGGAATGGTATCTGCTGCCCTTCTACGCCATCCTCCGGGCGATCACGTTTGATGTCGGCCCGATCCCGGCGAAGCTTCTGGGCGTCCTGGCGATGTTTGGCGCGATCCTGATCCTGTTTGTTCTGCCCTGGCTTGACACCTCCAAGGTGCGGTCGATGCGCTACAGGCCGATTGCACAGCAGATGTTCGTGCTCTTCGTGCTGTCGGCTGTCGGCCTTGGCTTCTGCGGGGCGAACAATCCGGACGATCTGATCTTCAAGTTCCGTGAGGATAAGCTGTCGGTTTCCTACTCGGACACCAATGGGGTCGCTCAGGCCCGGCTCTTTGATGATTTCGGTGAAGCGAAGGCTTTCCAGTCGTCTCTTCCGCCCACGGCCGCCGCCTCCATCGAGGTCTCAGCGTCAGGCTTCAAGTGGCTTTGGCTGTCGCAGGGCCTCTCTGCCTATTACTTCCTCTATTTCCTGGTGGTGCTCCCGTTGCTGGGCATTGTCGAAAAGCCGAAGCCTCGTCCGGCCTCGATCGCCGACAGCGTTCACCGTCGGACGAAGTCTGAGGCGGGCGCCGTTCCGCAGGCCGCCGAGTAAGGAGATCCCAGATGCGTCTCGTCAATTTCGCCATCGCAGGTCTCTCCGCTCTCGCTCTTGCTCAGGCGGTTCCGGCCGTCGCGCAGGATCACGGCGCCGCGGCGGGCGCCAAGGAAGCTCATTCTTCGGGCGGTCATTCGCTTAAAACCCCGGCTGATGGCTGGAGCTTTGAGGGGTATTTCGGTTCTTTCGACCAGAACCAGCTTCAGAGGGGTTACAAGGTCTATCGGGAGGTCTGCTCCACCTGCCATGGAATGAAGCTGCTCTCGTTCCGGAATCTCGCTCAGCCCGGCGGACCGTTTTTCGAGCCGCAATATGCCAATCCGAACGACAATCCGATCGTTAAAACCCTCGCGGCTGAGATCCAGCTCCCGTCGATCGATCCAGAGACCGGGGATCCGGTTCAGGTTGCGGCCAAGACGTCGGATGGTTTTCCGTCTCCCTATGCGAATGAACCGGCGGCCCGCGCGCTCAATGGCGGAGCGCTTCCGCCTGATCTGTCGGTCATGGCGAAAGCCCGTCACGGCGGGGCGTCCTACATTTATTCGCTTCTCACCGGCTACTACGAGCCGCCGGAGGGCCTGAGCGTGAGCCCGGGACAGCATTATAACGCCTATATGGCGGGCGACACGGCTGCGCAGTGGTCAGGTGATCCGCGTCACAAGCCTCCTGGCGGGTTTCTCGCGATGGCGGCCCCTCTGATCCGTGACGGCCAGGTGACTTTTGACGACGGGACTGCGTCGACGATTCCGCAGATGGCCGCCGACGTGGCGACCTATATTGCCTGGGCCTCGGATCCGAAGATGGAAACGAGAAAGAAGATGGGCGCGGCGGTTCTGGGCTACCTCGCAATCCTCGCCTTCCTCGTCTACCTCTCCTATCGTCGTATCTGGCGGAATGTCGAACACTAGGGCCTGATTTTCGGTCCTGTGGCGTTCGGGATCCCGCGTCCTTCAGGGGGCAACTATGAGCGTCTGGACTCTCGGGGTGATCGGGGGATCAGGGCTCTATCAGGTAGGATCTTCGGCGGCAGGTCGATGGGTTGAGGCTCGCTCCCCTTGGGGAGAGGCCTCGGACGAGTTGTTCCTGACCGAGTGGGAAGGGTGTCGGGTGGTGTTCCTGCCCAGGCATGGTCGCGGACACAGGCTGTCTCCTTCTGAGATCAATTTCCGGGCGAACATCGATGTGCTGAAGCGAGCGGGCTGCACGGACATCCTGTCCGTTTCGGCCTGCGGATCGCTCAGAGAGGATTACAGGCCCGGGGATTTTGTCCTCGTCGATCAGTTTATCGACCGCACGCGTTCGCGGCCGGCGAGTTTTTTTGGAGACGGGGTGGTGGCGCACGTCTCGATGGCCGAGCCCGTTTCGCGTCGGCTTGGCGAGGTTGTGATCGATGCCGCAAAGGAGGTCGGAGTTCGCCTCCACCAGTCAGGCACCTATCTCGCCATGGAGGGGCCCCAGTTCTCCACGCGAGCTGAGTCCAGGCTGTATCGAAGCTGGGGAGCGGACGTCATCGGCATGACCAATATGCCCGAGGCGAGGCTGGCCCGGGAGGCCGAGCTTCCCTACGCAGCCATCGCCATGGTGACCGATTATGACGCCTGGCGGGAGGAAGAGCGTGGCGTTGAAGTGTCCGACGTTTCGCAACTACTCTCGAGCAATGCCGAGTTTGCGAGATCGTTGCTGCGGCGTGCGGCGTCGCACCTTGTCGCCCGTCCCCGTACGCCGGATCCCCAGGGGATTGATACGTGTCTGGACGGCGCGGTGCTCACGTCCGAGCCGCGTCTGACACCCGAAGGGCGCCGCCGGCTTGAAGCTGTCGCTGGTCGCCGCTTCGCCTCGCTTTATGCGATCAAACCGCCTGGCTTTTCGCCAGCTTCCTCATGATGCGGAGACCCTGATGGCCCGTCCAATCCTGCATATCGCTGATCGTAATTACTCTTCCTGGTCTCTTCGGCCCTGGCTCGCCCTCCGGCATGCCGGTATTGAATTCGATGAGGCGATGCACCCGCTTCCGGAGGCGGTCAGTCCGGAAGGGCCTGCCTTCCGGAGCATTTCTCCGACGGGTCGTGTTCCCGCTCTGGACATAGACGGGGTCGTGATCGCCGACAGTCTCGCCATCTGTGAGTGGGCCGCGGAACTGAACCCTGGGCTCTGGCCTGAAGCGCGCCTCGAGCGGGCGCTTGCCCGGTCTGCGGCTGCGATCATGCACTCTGGATTTGCCGCTCTTCGATCCGCCGCGCCCGTCAATATTCGTCGTCGGAGCGATTCTTCGCGTTTGCCGCCCGCGGCGCTTGCGGACGCCGCGGAGATGGATGCTCTGTGGCGTTCCTGGCTGCAACGATCGGGTGGTCCCTTCCTCTTCGGCGACTGGTCGATCGCTGATGCGATGTTTGCTCCGGCGGCGACACGCTTCGTCACCTACGCCATCGACTGTTCGGAAGAGGCCTCTGCCTATATCGCGCGGCTCATGGAGGAGCCTCATATGAAGGAGTGGATCAACCTCGCCCTGAAAGAAGGCCGTAGTCTTGAACGATACGAGACGGCATAAAGGGGGGAGGGCCCGTTCCGGGCGCCCTCAGGAGGCGGACTGTGGACCTGAAGGATACCATACGGACCATTCCGGATTACCCTAAGCCCGGGATCCAGTTCCGGGATGTCACGACATTGATGGGCAATCCGCGGGCCTTTCGTCAGGCGGTGGACGAGCTTGTTCAGCCTTTTGCCGGGGCCAAGATTGACAAGGTGGCAGGGATCGAGGCGCGCGGGTTTATTCTCGGGGGAGCGGTCGCCCATCAGCTCTCAGCGGGCTTTGTGCCTCTGCGTAAGAAGGGTAAGCTTCCTCACGCCGTGATCACTGAAAGCTATGAGCTTGAGTATGGGGCTGATGCGATGGAGATGCATCAGGATGCCCTCATACCCGGAGAGCGCGTCCTTCTCGTCGACGATCTGATCGCCACCGGCGGAACTGCGATCGCGGCTGTCAAACTTCTGCGGAAGGCCGGCGCCAAGATTGTCGGGGCCGCCTTTCTCGTCGGTCTGCCTGAGCTCAATGGCGACAGCCGGCTCGCCGGGGTGGGGGTCGAAGTGACCTACCTGACCTGGTTTGGGGGGCACTGACTGATTTGAGCCGCTCCCCAGGGGGATCTGGAGGCTGCAGGGCATTGACCCGGAAGCCAAGGACGGCCACCTATGAAGGCAACACTTGATCGGAGCCGGTATGAGCGTGCGATTGGACGAAGACGATGATGACGCCCCCTCGAAGAGGGAGGAATCTCCTTCTTCTCTGATGGAGAAGGCGCTTTTTGAGTCCAGAACCATCCTTCTGACGGGCGAGATCAACGACAAGCAGGCGCGGAGCGTGTGCGCTCAGCTGCTGGCCTATTCCGCTGTCAGCGATAAGCCGATCCTGCTCGTGCTGTCCTCTCCCGGCGGCCACGTTGAGAGCGGGGACATGATCCATGACATGATCCGCTTTGTCCGGGCTCCTGTGAGAATTCTCGGGACGGGGTGGGTCGCATCGGCCGGCGCGCTGATCTACTCGGCGGGCCTTCGTGAGAACCGCTTCGCCTTGCCCAATACGCGCTTCCTTCTTCATGAACCCCGCGGCGGGGTCGGGGGACAGGCGTCTGACGTCGAGATTCAGGCTCGTGAGATCATTCGCATGCGGGAGCGTCTTAATGCGATATTTGCCGCTGCAACCGGGCAACCGATCGAGAGAATTCGCAAGGATACCGATCGCGACTACTGGATGCAGGCTCAGGAAGCTCTGGATTATGGGCTGGTGGGCCGGATCGTCACGTCGTCCAGCGATATCGCCTGAGCCTTTCCGGCCAGGGCCGGGTTTGTGAGCGAGGCGACTTCAGACAGGTTATCCTGGCCTGGGGTGTCAGGACAGGCTGCATGGGCGTTTCTCGCCTCTGCGGTCCTGAACCTACTCTTCGTGTGGGGCCTTTCGGTATCGATCGCCCCCCGTGATCGTACCCTGATATCGGGTCCCCTGGCCGTCGATCTGATCACGGCGCCTCTTTCAAGACCGTCTCCGGCGTTGGCGCGGCCAGCCTCGGTCGTCTCGTCTCCCGGCGGCGCCTCCGGAGCCGGCGCTCGAGGGAAGGCGGATCCTGCCCTTTCAGACTCTGGGGGGCAGGCCGACAGTCTCACTGAGTTCGTGACGCCCGGGCCGACAGGGATCGTCGGAGAGGTTCCCGCGGGGCTGCGTTCTCTGCTTTCGGTCGATCCATGCGAAGACACGCTTGAGCGACTTAAAAAGGACTGTCGCCTGAGATGGGCGGGGGCCATGGCCCCTGGAGGCGGTGTTTCTGCTGAGATCCTCGAAGAGCTGGCGGAGGCTTTTCCGGGCATCAAGCCGGACGGCGTCTTCTGTTCCCTTCATCTGGGGTGTGGCGCCGCCGCGCAGATCCTGAACCTCAACGGGACACGGCCCGTCGATCGTGTCTCGCCTATGGCCTCCGGGCCGGGCGGCCTGGGCGGGCCGCACGACCTGGTCGGTCGCCTGCCTCCGCCCAATCCCTACCACGTGGACCCTGGTTTCGGCGACTGATCCGCCCCAGGCGTGGATGGCGCGTCAATCGAAGATGTCGAACAGATCAAAACCGCGCCGCTTTTTGTGACGGTAGCGATAGTCATCATCGTCGTCATCGCGACGAGCGTCCTTATAGGAACGCTCCGGCGAATAGTCTCGCTGAGGGGCTGGTCGTTCTCTGATCGCCTGAGGCGGGGGGGCGGCGGTTTCCGCGCCCCGGTCCGCGCTTATCAGTTTTTCAAGCTCGCCGCGATCAAGCCAGACCCCCCGGCAGGTTGGGCAGATGTCGAACTCAACACCGTCCCGTTCCACCTTCTTCATGGTCTCGTTGTCGTTTGGGCAGAGAAAAAGCGGCACAGGCGACTCCTCGATGGAACTCTTCCGATAGACATGGGGCGCTATGCAGCGCTGTTCAAGCCGCTGATCCGGGTCGCCTGATTGCGCGTCTCGGATTTGGGCTCTATCGCAGGGCTGAGGGAAGGACTTTCCGGCATGAATTATCGTCACGCGTTCCATGCCGGTAACTTTGCGGATGTGCTCAAGCACGCCGTTCTGTGCCTTTGTCTTGAGCGGCTGAACGCAAAGCCTGCGCCTTACAGGATCATCGATACCCATGCCGGGGTCGGAAGCTATGATCTGGGCGGGGAGGAGGCCGAGCGAAGTCCCGAATGGCGGGAAGCCGTCGGTCGCCTGTGGGTGGCCGGAGGCGGGGCGCCTCCCGATGTGATCTCGGCTCTGGCGCCATACATGACCCAGCTTCACCGGCTCAATCCTGATGGGGCGCTTAGGGTCTATCCTGGTTCGCCGCAGCTCGCCGCACTGATGATGCGCGAGCAGGACGCGCTTCGTCTATGCGAACTGCACCCCGAAACGTGCGTGCGTCTGAAAGAGACGATCGGTCGGGACCGACGTGTTCGGATTGAGGAGCGGAACGGGTTTGACGCTCTCGCGGCTTATCTGCCACCGCCTGAGCGTCGCGGACTTGTGCTGGTTGATCCCCCGTTTGAAGAGATAGCCAGCGGACGCAAGGCGGATTTCGACCGGATGATCGTTTCGGCGAAGAAGGCGGTCCGTCGCTGGCCTGGCGGAATTTACCTGTTCTGGCGTCCGCTCAAGGATCTCGAAGCGGTTGAGGATTTCGACGGCCGGATGGCCACCGTCCTCATCGAAGAGATGGGGGTCGCCGCGGATAAGCTTCTCGTTGTCGATCTCTGGGTCAGGGCGCCGGGACCGGGTCCCCTCGCCGGGGCAGGGCTTCTCATCTGCAATCCGCCGTTCGGACTCGAGGAGAAACTGCGCGCTCTGCTCCCCTGGCTCGCGCAGGCGCTGGACCAGACGCCTGCGGGATCCGGGATATCCGAAGCGGGATGGCGTGTTGTGAGCGCCGTTCCTGAGCCGGAAGGCGCATAGCCTCGCGTGTGTCAGGAAGCGAAGTCGTAAGGTCCGCCTGTCCGAAGCGCGGCCTGATAGGCCGGGCGCGCGTGAATCCGATCGAGGAACGCCTTGACCATCGGACGAGAGCGGGCATCCGCCCGCGAAGCCGCAGCCTCAAGGGGAAAACTCATCATGATATCGGCCGCGGTGAACTCTGCTCCTGCAAACCATTCCGATTTCGCCAGCTCAGTATCCCAGTAATCCATGTGAGCCCGTATCTGGGGATCGGTGAAGCGTTGCTGAGCCATGGCGGCTATACGTGCGACTATCCCTCGCAGCGGCATGGGCGCTCCTGCAGGCAGCCTCAAGAATACAAGCTTCATGAGCAAGGGCGGCATAGCGGAGCCCTCTGCGTAATGAAGCCAGTAGAGATAACGCAGCCTGTCGTCAGACCCCTGCGGAGGAATGAGGCGACCGTTTCCGAAGCGCGCGAGAAGGTATTCGACGATCGCTCCTGTTTCGGCGATGACGCGGTTGTTGTCAGTGACCACAGGCGACTTGCCCAGCGGATGAATGGCTTTGAGCTCCTGAGGCGCCTGCATCGTCGCCGGATTACGCTCGTAACGTCTGACAGTGTAGGGAACGCCGAGTTCCTCGAGCAGCCAGAGAATCCGTTGGGACCTGGAATTGTTCAGGTGATGAACGGTGATCATCTGCTGCTCCCGCTTTGTCCTAGCGTCTGTCTGGCAGTCCGGATCGGCTCTGGCAACCGTGAGGCCATTGCCGGGCTGACGTGATCGGGTCAGTCGCGGGCCTGGGAGGTCATCAGTCGGCCGCGTTCGGTGAGGGCAACAGCCGCCAGGGCAAGCGAAGTGACGATCACGTGGCCGAACAGGATCGGCGTCAGCGAGCCGTCAAATGTTCGCGCAATCAGACCTCCTATGATTGCCGAGACAAAAGACGATGCAAACCCCATCAGCGCGGCGCCCGATCCGGCCAGCCGTCCGAGCGGCTCCATGGCGATTGCGTTGTAGTTTGGTCCCTGGAAGCCCATCAGGAAGAATTCGAGGAGGATCAGGCTATAGAAGAGCGGGAAGGGCACGGGACCCTGAAGCGCGATCAGGAAGTGGACCAGGCATACCGCAACCAGGCCGATGAGAGCGGCATGCGCCAGCCGCCTCATTCCAAGACGCTCGACGAGCCGGGAGTTGATGAGGTTCGAAGCGGACATGGCGAACGCCGCGCCGGCGAACCATAGAGGGAACCAGTCCCCGGTGTCGTAGACGTCGTGATAGATTTGTTCGGAGGAAGAGATGTAGCTCATCATCGCGCTGAACATCAGGCCAGAGGCGAAGGTGTAGCCGAGGGTCTCGCGAGTTGAGGCGACCTTTCGATAATTTCCAAAGACGCTTGCTGGATTCAGGGGCGAGCGCCGGTCCGCCGGGAGAGTTTCAGGAAGCCTGAGCAGGACCCAGACAAACATCACGACTCCGAAGGCTGCAAGCGACCAGAATATGCCCCGCCAGTCCATGACCTGCATGAGCATCTGACCGAACCAGGGCGCCAGAATGGGGGCCGACATGAACACCATCATGACGAGCGACATCACCCTCGCCATGGTGCGACCAGAATACTGATCTCGGGCCGCAGACACGGCGATCACCCGACTTCCTCCTGCGCTCGCTCCCTGAAAGGCCCGCGCAGCCAGGAGCCACTCGAAGGACGGCGCCAGAACGCAGGCGACACCCGCGATGGCGTAACAGATGAGCGAAAGGAAAAGGACGGGCCTGCGTCCGTAGCGGTCGGTCAGCGGGCCATACACAAGCTGCGAGGCGCCGAAGCCGAGGAGGTAACAGATCACGACCAGCTGCTGGTCGTTCGGCGATGCGAGCGCGTAGTCCTCGCTGATCAGCGGGAGCGCCGGGAGCATGATGTCGATCGCCAGAGCGTTCAGCGCCATCAGCATCGCCGCAAGGGCGACGAATTCCGGAAGCGGGAGACGGCCTGGGGTCCCTTCGGTCGTGGGCTGTGACACGCAGCTTGCTTTCTGAACGCCGGCGATGACGCGGCTCTACAAGCGGGCGATACGCGCATTCCCCGCCGGTGGGTAGAGATTTTCCAAACCTGATGGAGGAATCAGTGGTGATGCAAGCCACGGCGTTGAACCCGCGCTCACTGTCCGCCCGGTCCTGCCCACGCACCGGAAGGGGGCCAGCAGCGTGTTTCGTCTCTCTGCGCGTCAGACGTTGAAGCGGAAGTGCATCACGTCGCCATCCTGCACGAGGTAATCCCGGCCTTCCTGTCTGGCTTTGCCGGCCTCTTTGGCGCCGGCTTCGCCCCGACAACGGACATAGTCTTCGTAGGCGATCGTCTCGGCCCTGATGAAGCCCTTCTCGAAGTCGCCATGGATCACGCCAGCCGCCTGAGGTGCGGTGACGCCCCTGCGAACGGTCCACGCCCGGGCCTCTTTGGGGCCGACTGTGAAATAGGTGATCAGGCCCAGCAGATCATAGCCTGCCCGTATGACGCGGTTCAGGCCTGGTTCTACAAGACCCAGCGATGAGAGAAACTCCGCCTGCTCGGCGTCTTCCAGCACCGCCATTTCGCTCTCTATCTGGGCCGATATCACGACCGCCTGCGAACCTTCCGCTTTTGCATGAGCGATCACCGCATCTGAAAACGCGTTTCCGGATCCGGCAGACGCCTCTTCGACATTGCAGATGTAGAAGATGGGTTTGGCGGTCAGAAGCTGCATCATGCGCCAGGCCTTCTGGTCCTCGGGCGCGATTACGGCGCGTCGGGCCGGGAGGCCGGCGTTCAGCTGTTCGAGGGCGAGGTCGATCAGGCTCAGTGTCTGCTTGGCGTCCTTGTCGCCACCCTTCGCCTTTTTTTCCGCTGCTGCGCGTCGCTTCTCGAGGCTCTCCATGTCGGCCAGCATAAGTTCGGTCTCGACAACTTCGAAATCCGCCATGGGGTCGATACGACCCGAAACGTGGGTGATGTCTTCGTTCTCGAAACAACGCAGGACGTAGGCGATTGCGTCGACTTCTCTGATATTGGCGAGAAACTGGTTTCCGAGCCCTTCGCCTTTCGATGCGCCCTTCACCAGGCCGGCGATGTCCACGAAGTTCATTCGGGTGGGTATGATTTCCCGCGATCCCGCAATGTCTGCGAGCACTTTCAGTCTCGGTTCGGGCATGGCCACATCGCCGACGTTCGGCTCAATGGTGCAGAAAGGATAATTGGCGGCCTGCGCCGCCGCCGTCCGCGTCAGCGCGTTGAACAGCGTCGACTTGCCGACGTTTGGAAGTCCTACGATCCCCGCCTTGAAGCCCATCAGCGTTTATCCTCGGGCGCCGCAAGAGAATTGCGCGGGTCGCCCTTCGGCGCAGGGGCGAGGCGCATGACTTCCGTCTGATAGCGTTCGTCCTCGCCAGAGGCGAGGAATGTGATCGCCTCAGCGCATGCGTCGGCGAGCGGATCGATCCATGCCGCATCCGCTTTGGCGAAGTCGGACAGGACGTAGGAGTGGACAAGCGACTTGTCCCCGGGGTGTCCAATTCCAATGCGGGCGCGTCTCACGTCCGGATGGGCTTCCGCGATAATGGAGCGAACGCCGTTATGACCGGCCGCGCCGCCGCCGGTTTTCATTCTTAGTCGTCCCGGCGCCAGGTCGAGCTCGTCGTAAAAGACGACGACCTCCGAGGGCGCGATCTTGTAGAAGGACATCGCCTCGCCAATCGCCCGACCAGAGTGGTTCATG